>JBBQWN010000001.1:0-189879 GCA_038210595.1 Sphingomonadales bacterium
CTGGATAAACTCGCACCTGCCGCGGTTGCCCATGCGGGCTTCGAGCCGATGGCGCAGATGCTGGAACACCTCGGGAAGGTCCCAGCCCTGCATCGCCGCCACTTGGTCGAGCGCGTTCGGCTTGATCTCGATCAGCGCCAGATAGTGCAGCGGGTCGGCGACGAGCGCGCCTTCGGCATAGGAGCGGGCATGCCGGGCGATCTCCTTGCCGCCACCGGGACCGGGACCACGAAGTTGACGCGCGAGAATTTCAGCAGCCCCTCGACCTAGCCCCCTTCGACTTCGCTCAGGACATGCTTGTCGTTGCCTTTGCCCGGACGACCGAACCGGTCGGCGAACAGATAATGGCTGGCCAGCTCGGTAAACGCCCGCGTCCGCTCGCGCTTGTCGTCGCTGCAGATCTTCGCCACCGCAATCTTGAGGTTGTCGTAAAGCAGCAACAGCGTCACGCCGCCGAAGAAGGCGAACGACGACACGTGCCCGTCGAGGAATGCCGAGCCAAAGCATATTGGCGTCTCGCGCGGAGACGCCTTCACGAAGCAGGCGTCCGACTGCGGCCACGTCCATGCAGAAGAAAGGATTTTTGCCGCTTCCGCCGATGATTGCGACCGCTTCGCCAAAATCCACCTGGCTATGCCCCGACGGGTGCGCCAGCGGCGCAAAGGTCTCGCTCCCCCGCGGCCGGCAGATACGGACATGATCCTTCACCACCGTGTAGCTGCCGGCAAAACCGTGCTCGTCGCGCAGCCGTTCGAAGATCCGCTTCGCCGTGTGCCGCTGCTTCACCGGCGCCGTCAGGTCGCCTTCGAGGATCGCATCGATCGCCGGCAGCAGCGTTCCCAGCTTCGGGTTCGTCACTGGCACCGTCTGCGTAAAACCCGGCGGCAGCGAGAACCGGCACATCTTCAGCACCGTCTCGCGGCTCAGCCCGAAGACCCGCGCGGCCTCGCGGCGGCTCTTGCCCTCGACAAACACAAAGCGCCGGACGGCGGCATAGACTTCCACGGCAAACATCCCCGGCCGCCCCCGAAAGGGCAAACCTACCACTGGCCGGATTTTACTCCGCCGCGCTCAGCAAAACGCCGACGCTCCAGTGGCCTGCTTTGTCACCGCCCTACACAGTCCTAATATGGTGGAAACCGGCCTGGCCGCTATTGGTCGGCAACGCGCGGTTTGCCGACGCTCGTCAATCGGACCGGAACTGTTCCTGACGCTGAACGCCACTTTAGAGGAGTACCGCAGATCAGAATTTAAGGACGCTTCACAGCTTAAACATGTAGCTCAACGTGGTCGGGAGCTTCGCCAAAGCACAGGATAGCAGTGCGTTGCGATACAGCAGCCGGTCTCAAACGCTGGTCTTGATGTGCCGAGGTTGTCTAACCTGCTGCGCAATCCGTAAATCAAGGCGCGGGCTGCATGTGGCTTAAAGAGCAAGCTTGTTGGTCCGCTCCCGGCGCATCGCTACGCCCGCGATGCCCAATCCGAGCAGCGCTAACGCCCAGGTTGATGGCTCCGGCACCGCAGTTACGCTGACGCCGTCCAGAAGTGCAAACGGCGGCAGTCCCGATGGGCCGCCGACCGCCATGAACGAGAGCAATTGCCTGTCGCTACCGGCTGTGAACCGAAAGTGTTCAGACAGCCAGCCCGAGAATCCCTGTGTCGGGACGAGCGCCACAGCGGTGAACTGTGTCGCTTGACCGAAGCCAACCTGCAGCGTGTTGCTGGTCGGCCCCGGGTCGACCTGAAGCTGTGTCGCCGCCCAGTAAAACGAGACGTCGTACGACTTTCCAGACACGAGCCCGGAAATCATCTGTTGCACCGGCCCGCTTGCCTTAGGGTCACCATCGAGACCGATGAAATAGCCGCCGTCGGGGCTGGCACCGCTGAAGCTCGGAGACAGCTTCTGGCCCTTGTGCGTGTAGTGGCCAATGATCTCGACGGTCGCGGCGATCGCTGGATCAAAGTATACGTTGTAGTCATGGGGCGAGGGTGAAGACCAGCTGACCGGGCCGATCCCGGCTTTGTAAGTGGCGCCGAACTCGTTTTGCCGGACGAAACCCGTCTCAAAGCTGCCGTTCGTGACCAAATTCACGGCGGCACGAGTTGGCGCACCAGCGCAAATCGACAGTGCTAGAGCACTTAGACAGAGCATTGATTTCACGGCGACCCCCCCTAGGCATTTATTGGAATGAGGGTAGCGGCTCGCCGAGAATTGGGATTGCGCTCTTCGGAGTAGTTGAGAGGCTATTCAGATAAACACGTGGAAAAGGTAAACTAATCGAGCTCGAACCGATCCTTGTAATCGCGCGCGAGATCAGGGCGCTGGGCCTCCTTGCTTAGCATGCAGTTGCCGACGACCAGACGCTCGATGTCGGTACCCATGAAGCAACCGAACGCATCTTCTGGGGTCGCAACGATCGGCTCTCCTCGGACATTGAAGCTGGTGTTTACGAGAAGCGGGCAGCCGGTGCGCTGCTTGAACGACGACAACAGGGCCCAGTAGGGAAAATTCGTATCGCGGTGCACGGTCTGAATCCGCGCCGAGTAGTCAATGTGAGTGACGGCGGGAATCTCTGACCGGGCGACGTTGAGCTTGTCGATGCCGAACAGACATTGCTCGCCTGCCGTCATGTTGCGGCGGCGGCGGGGAACAACGTCGCCAACCATCAGCATGTAGGGGCTGTCGCCGTCGAACTCGAACCAGTCGGCGACGTCCTCACGTAGGATCGACGGGGCGAACGGACGGAAGCTCTCGCGATATTTGACCTTTAGGTTGAGCAGTTTCTGCATTGTCGGTGAGCGTGGGTCGCCGAGGATGGAACGATTGCCTAGCGCGCGCGGTCCGAACTCCATGCGCCCTTGCATCCAGCCGACAGCCTTACCCTCAGCGAGGGCATCAGCGGTGCTTGCCGTCAGGACTTCGGGCGCGAGCCGCTCGAAGCTGGCGCCTGCCGCAGTCAGTCTCGCTTCGATCTCGTCTTGTCCATATTCGGGGCCCAGATAAGCGCCCTGCATCGTGTCCCGGCCGGCAATGACGACGCGTGGCTGGTCGGCAAATTGGTGCCACGTCGCCAGTGCGGCGCCGAGGGCTCCGCCCGCGTCGCCGGCCGCCGGTTGAACCCATATGTCATCGAAGATACCGGCGCGGTGCAACCTGCCATTGGCGACACAGTTGAGCGCCACGCCGCCGGCGAGGCAGAGTTGACGCTCGCCGGTGAGCAGACGGGCGTGTCGCGCAAGCCGCAACACAACCTCTTCGGTAACCTGCTGGATGGATGCCGCCAAATCCATCTCGCGCTGCGTCAATGGTTGCTCCGGCCGCCGGGGCGCTCCTTCGAACAACGCATCGAACGCCGGCGAGGTCATCGTCAGCCCGGCGGCGTAGTTAAAGTAATGCTGGTCGAGACGGAACGAGCCGTCGTCGCGAAGATCAATAAGGTGCTCAAGGATGGTTTGCGCGAAGCGAGGCTCGCCGTAGGGTGCCAGTCCCATGAGCTTATACTCGCCGGAATTGACCTTGAAACCGCAATAGTAGGTGAACGCCGAATAGAGCAGGCCGAGCGAGTGCGGAAAATGTATCTCCTTGACGATATCCAGCCGATTCGCGGTGCCGTGGCCAAGCGAGGTCGTGCACCACTCCCCGACCCCGTCCATGGTCAACACCGCCGCACTGGCAAACGGCGAAGGAAAAAACGCACTCGCGGCGTGCGACTGGTGGTGCTCGGTAAAAAGTAGTGAGCCATTCCAGCGATCACCGCCTGGAAGCATGCGCAGCGCCTTACCCAGCATCGCCTTCTGAAACAACTTATCCTTGATCCACAGCGGCATCGCCCGGCGAAACGAACCGAAGCCTTTCGGTGCCAAGGCAAAATAGGTCTCGAGGAGGCGGTCGAACTTTAGGAACGGCTTCTCGTAGAAGGCGACATGGTCGACCTGACTTAGATCGCAGCGCGCCGACTCCAAGCAGTATGCCGCCGCTGCTGCGGGAAACCGTGGGTCGTGTTTTTTGCGTGTGAAGCGCTCTTCCTGGGCAGCAGCGACGATTCGACCGTCCTCAACCAGCGCAGCGGCGCTGTCGTGGTAAAACGCGGAGATGCCGAGAATGCGCACGCGGGTTCAAAAGATCGAGTAGATGAACGGCGCGATGACAGTGCCCTGTGTCAGGAGGACCAGGCCGCCGAACACGAACAATAGGGTGAAAACTGGCAGCATCCACAATTTGCGGCGTGCCTTCATGAACATCAGCAATTCGTGCGCGAAGTCCATCGCCCGTCCTTTCAAAACTGATTGATCATGGTCGCCGGCGCCGGTCCCGGCGGCTGGCGCTCGACCCAGTAACTCGTATGCGCAGGAACCCTTCGCAATCGAAGTTGGTCGCGGCCACGCCATCGCATCACCAGCGCGATTGGTACGAACATCATTGTGAAGATGACGAGCATGACCATCGGCGTGACCACCGCCGCCATGGCGAAGCCGAGCTTGAGCCACAGCCGATTGGGCCAGGTCAGCAGCGGCGGCGCTAAGAGGCCGAGACTGACAAGCGCAACGCCGAGACAGGCGAGCGTACCGTACACGATCGCGCTGGAGCCGGCGTGCCAGCGGATGACCGCGAGCATCAGTACCAGCCCGCCGAGCGTCAATCCAAACTTGCGGTTCGACGGGCCCGCGACCGGGTCTGCCTCGAGCAAGGTCTCGTGCGCGCTCACCGCAATGTGCTCTGCGAAGTCAGCGCGGCGTCGATCGACCGCGCCGCCAGTCCCGCACCCAAGGCGCTGAGATGGCCATCGGCGGCGTAAAGGGCGATCGGGCGGGGCTCGTTGAGGAAGACCGGCGTCAGATCGATTAGCGGCAGCCGGTTGGTCGCCGCTGCCGCGCGGACCTTGTCGCGGACCTGATCGAAGACGAATTGGTTCGGTATGAGTCCGATTAGCCGGCCGGTCTGCGGAACGTAGGCGAGAACGACCTCTCCACCCCATGTCGAGGCAATCGTCTTGGCCCGCGCAAGGATCTGAGCATATTCAGGAAACTCAGGCGCGGCTTTGGGGTAGCCGAGCCCAAGCTGGGTCCAGGTCTGATGCAGCGCCAGCAGATTGCGCGGAATGTGTGCGCCTCGGATGACTGCCATCATGCCGGGCGGCCGTGTCGCAAACCACTTTCGGAGGATCGGCTGCGACCGCGCTATCGTGGCTGCAGGCATGATCGCGGGGCCAAAGTCCGCGTCTGCGCGTAGGGCCGGCACTAGCCACGAGCGGCGCAGTTCATGGTCAAGATTCTCCCAGTCACTACCTTCATAAAAAACAATGACGACCCGTTTTGGCCGGATCACCGGTCCGAAGCGGCCGAGCATCGCCAGTTCTAGCAAAGGCCCGGCACCGCGACTGCCGATAGCAATTGTCTCTGGGTGGCGGGCCCGGAACTGGCCAACAAGGTCCCGACCGTCAGGGAGGCAGATGCCTTCGACAAACGAGTCACCCAGGAACATCGTCTCTACAGGCCGGGAATAGACCGTGTCGGCGTTGCGAAAGCCGTATCTGTCCGCGCGATATAGCACCGGCTTTCCACGCTCAGCGCAAAGCAGCGTGCGTGCTCCGGGCATCCCTCCAATGACGCTATCAGCAAGCGAAACGACACCGAGCATGCGAGTAAGCTTTTGCGGGGTGCCAGCCGGCGGCAGGCCGTGTGATATTTCCTCGGCGTCCGGACCCGCCATGTCGGGCACCGCGACCAGTCCCGAAATCGCGGAAAACGCTGACGACTGCAATTTAATCTCGAACGCAAGCAGGCCTAGGAGGACGGCGCAACCGGTCAGTCCGACAGTGAGGCGGGCGTGGCGCGAGCCGAAAAGCGCAACGCCAGCGAACAGCGAAAATATGCAGGCTGGCACGATAATGTACCGCACTAATTGCGGCCCAGCCGAAGCATACTGATGGCTGTTGTAGAGGGCGAAGGCGAGAATTGAAAAACTGTAGAGTGCCGGAATCGCGCAAATACCCGAGGCTATTCGCCCCTTCAAGATCGATCGCGCACTGCGGCGAGATCGCTCAAAGGTCAACACCGCCGTCGCCAACACCGCCCCCTGGGTGCTCCACCCCGAACTGGTATGATTACCTCAACTTGGCTTGGCGTGGTGAGCGCATTAGTAGCGATCGACTCTACCTCAAAAGAGACGAAGATCGCGATTCCTGATGAAACCCTGGCTGTTCACGGCCGGGGGGGGTGATTTTACCTGATTGGCCAACTAAGGTATATGATCGCTTTCGTTATCGACACTATCAAGCGCAGTCGCCGTCGGACCGCAATTACCTCGCACCGCTTGGTCGATCACCATCGGTTACACTCGCCGCGGCGCTGTTCTCCTCGCTCATGAATGCGATGGCTCGGGCGAGATCAATCAGCGTCCGCTTCCGGGAAGCGGCTAACGACTGCTGAATGTCGGGGATTGGGTCTTATCCGCCAGAGCACCAGGATAGCTTTCAGCCGATCAAGCCTTTCGACCAGCAAATCCAGGCTGGGATTTTTGATGACGTAAATGATAGCGCTCCAAGAAAGCGTCAGAAGGCATCATATCTGAAGCAGTTTAATTGTAATTAGCGCTAACTTAAAATCCAGCGCAAGATTGCCGCGCTTGCAGTGCCCCATATAGAACAGCAACGAATATATACAAAGGTCGCTCACGATGTGTTAGAATCCTACCGTAAGAAATCAGAAAATGTCAAACTCATATAAGAAACTTGGAGCAAAACAGATTGCATCGATGGGTGTCGGAGACTCGATCTCTGAATCGGGTATCACTGTTATCAAGCTTAAGAGTAAAATACTAAGTTACTCGATCAACGTCATGGTTGAAGGAGAGCGCATACACAGGACAGTTGGGCGTTCCAGCGACGGCGCAACGCGCGGCGACGCGGAGCGCCTCATTGAACGCCTCCGAACTGAGGCGCGCGAGGGTCGGCTTAAACTGCCGAAAAATAGGAAACTGTCATTTAGCTTCCGCGAAGTCGCAGGCCTATACGTCGCTCACCTGAAAGGGACAAATGGGTCCAACGTTGCTCGAAAAGAGCAGCACTTGAGGACTCACCTGATTTAATGGTTCGGCAAAATGCGTGCAGATTCGATTACGAAGTCGAAGGTGGCTGCGTTCGCCTCGCACCTGAAGCATACGGGGAAACTTTCTGAGCCGACCGTAAATCGCTACCTATCTACGCTTGGCCACGTTTTCTCAGTTGCTTCGTCCAACGACAAGAGATGGGTCTCGAAGGAAAGCGTGCCCGAAATTACCCACTTTAAGGAATCGCGGGGGCGCACCGAAATTCTATCGAAGGAGCAGCAGCTTCGGCTCTTTGAGGCAGCATGGGAAGATGCCGATCCCCAGCTGTATCTGTTCACTCTCATGGGTTTTCATTCCACTGGCCGGCACGGCGAAATGGTCGCCCACCAATGGCGAAACTTTTTTCCGGATCGCAACCGAATGTATATTCCTGACGCCAAAGCCGGTCCTAGGGGACAGCCTCTCACGGTCGAACTGACCACTGCGTTGAACGCCGAACGCGCCAAGCAGCGCCAACAAGGCCTCGGTTCAGATGACGACTATGTATTTCTCCCGGGGCCAGGGAGCAAGAAGCCTCACCGCGCCAGCTTCGGATCGGCTTTCAAAAGGGCAGTGATCCGCGCCGGCCTTGATCCGAAGCTGATCACGCCTCACGTCATGCGGCACACCTCGATCACTGCGCTTATCACCTCGAGAGTGCCTCTCCCCCTGGCGCAGACAATCAGCGGCCACAAAACGCTCGCGATGCTGTTGCACTACTATCACGCTGCCAACCCAGACATCGACGATGCGGTGGCTATCCTAGGGGCGTGAAACGCCCATTACACAGGTTTTACACCAGCCACTACCGTATGGCCACACCCATGCGGGCTAAGTCCTTGAAAATGCATGGTGCCCGGGGGCGGAATCGAACCACCGACACGGGGATTTTCAATCCCCTGCTCTACCCCTGAGCTACCCGGGCCTGTCGCCAAGCGAGCGGGCGATTTAGGCGGACCGTTGCGGCTTGTCCAGCGGCTTAGCGCGGCGGCGGGCCATCGACGCGCGTGAACTCGCCAAGCCCGCATGTGCCGTATTCGACGTGGGTCACCGGGCGGAACACGGTCACCATATCGCCCGCGCATAGCGACGGCGACGGCGTCTTGGTCTGCAGCGAGACGCCCGGCTGCAGACCTGGACACGAAGTGCCCAGATCATTGCGATACCAGCGCGATCCCTCCTTGTAATAGACGGTCCGATCGTCGGTGACGCGAGTCTCGGTCACGTGATTGAGGCGGACGCACAGAGCGGGCGACGGGGCCGCGACCACGGGTGCGGCGGCAAGCGCGGCAGCGAATGCAAGAACAATGCGCATAGGACGGCTCCTCCTGCTCGAGTAACGCCCAAACCGCCTGAATGGCAGCCGAACGGCGTCAGCCGCGAAACGCATCCTTGGCGGCGCGGCGGGCGGCGAACTCGGCGACGGTGGCGGCGCGCACGAACGGGTTGGTGCTGCGCTCCAGCCCGATCGTCGAGGGCACGGTCGGCTCACCCCGCGCCCGCGCCGCGTCGATGGCGACGATGCGCGCGGCCAACGCTGTGTTGCGCGGCTCGATGGTGGCGGCAAACCGAGCGTTGGCCTGGGTATATTCATGCGCGCAATAGACGCGCGTCGCATCGGGCAGCGCCATCAATTGGGCCAGCGAAGCGTGCATTTGCTCGGGCGAACCCTCGAACAGCCGGCCGCAGCCGAGCGCGAACAGCGTATCGCCGCAGAACAAGACGCCGTCGGCTTCGAACCAATAGGCGTTGTGCCCCGCCGTGTGGCCCGGCACGTCGATGACCTGCGCGGTCGCGTCGCCAAGCTGCACCGTATCGCCCTGCGTCACCGCACGGTCGATGCCGGCGATGCGCGCCGCCTCGCCGGCCGGGCCGGTGATCCGGCAGCCGGTCGCCGCCTTGATCGCCAGGTTGCCGCCGGTGTGATCGGGGTGCCAGTGCGTGTTCCAGATATCGGTGATCGGCCAGCCGCGGGCCTCTGCTGCGGCCAGCACCGGATCGGCGACCGCCGGGTCGATGACCGCCGTCGCGCCCGTCGCGCCGTCGTGGGCGAGATAGACGTAATTGTCGTTCAGCACGGGGATCTGGACGACTTCAAGCATCCTACCAGCTGCCCGTGTTCGGCATCGACAGCCACGGCTCCTTGGGTGTCTGCGCGCCGCCGGCATTGAGCAGCTCGACCGAGATGCCGTCGGGCGTCCGCACGAACGCCATGCGGCCCTCGCGCGGCGGGCGGTTGATGGTGACGCCGCCCGCCATCAGCCGGTGGCAGGTCGCGTCGATATCGTCGACGGCGTAGGCGAGATGGCCGAAGTTGCGGCCGCCGGTATAGGTTTCCGGATCCCAATTATGGGTAAGTTCGACCTGTGCGCTCTCGTCGCCCGGTGCCGCGAGGAAGACCAAAGTGAAACGTCCGGCTTCGTTATCGATGCGCTTCAGTTCCTTCAGCCCGAGCAGCTCGAAGAAACGCAGCGTCGCGTCGAGTTCGCTGACACGGATCATGGTGTGGAGGTACTTCATGCCGGCACAATTAGGCTGGCCGCCGCCCGCTGCCAAGGCGTCAGGGCGTCGCTGGATTGGCCGCCAGCGCGGCGTTGGCGGCCGTGGCAGCCGGCGAACCGGGCGCGGCGGCGGCGGCGGCAGTCCAGGCCCGGCGCGCAAGGTCGAGGCGTCCCTGCGCGGCGGCGACATTGCCCGATTCGAGCGCCACGTCGGGATCGCTCGGCGCCAGCCGCGCGGCCTCTAGGATATCCGTCTCGGCCACCTTCAGGTCGCCGTCGCGTCGCGCCAGCGTGCCGCGCAGCAGCCATGCATAAGGGTTGGCCGGGGCGATCCGGATCGCTTCCGACAAGTCGGCACGGGCGGCCGGATCGTGCTTCAGCTCGAGCTGGGCGCGGGCGCGGTCGATCAGCACCTCGGCCTTGTCCTCGGGCCGCGCCGCACCCTCCAACGCGGTGGTCAGATAACCGAGCGCGCGGGCCGCGTCGTTGCCGGCCAGCGCGGCATTGCCGGCCTGCGCCCAAAGCTCGGGCGCATGGACATCGTGGGCGGCCTCCGCGGCGCGGGCAGCGGCCTCCAGCGTCAGGACGGCGGGGCCGTAGTCACGCTTGGCGAGATAGGCCAGCGCCAGGCAGTGACGCGCCGGGACGCCGCCGCCCGCGCCCAGCCACTTGGTCGCCTCCGGAATCGCCACGTCCGGCTCGCGGCTCGCGGTCTCGAGGCAGGCGCGGTAGCGGGCGCCGTCGCCGGGATCGGCGGCGAGCGCGGGAGCAGCGGCGAGCACCAGCAGGATCGCAACGGCAGGCTTCACGGCAATTCCTCCAGCAAATCGTCCAGCGTGCGCGTCAGCAGCGCCAGATCGGCGGGGCGCGACAGCCGGTGGTCGCCGTCCTTGACCAGCGTCACCTGAACGTCCTCCGAACGCAGCCGCGCGGCGAGATCGAGCGACACTTGCCACGGCACGTCCGCGTCCGCCTGGCCATGCAGCAGCCGCACCGGGCAATCGAGCGCAATCTCGGTCGCAAGTACGCGCTGCGCCGGCGCGTCAGCGATGAAGGCGGCGGTGTAGCGATAGGGCGTGTCGCCATAGGCGCTCGGCCGCTCGACAAAGCCGCGCGCCGCCAGCGAGGCCCGGTCCCCGTCGTCGAGCGGCAGTCCCCATTCAGTGAAGTCGGGCGCTGCCGCGATGCCGACCAGCCCGACGACCTGCGCCGTCCGCGCCAGCGCAACCCGGAGCGCGATCCAGCCGCCCATCGACGAGCCGACCAGCACCGCCGGGCCCGCGGTGACCGCGTCGATCACCGTCAGCACGTCGGCGGTCCAGCGCCCGATACTCCCCTGGTCGAAATCGCCACCGCTCGCGCCACAGCCGGAATAGTCGAGGCGCAGATAGGTCCGTCCCGTCGCCAGCGCCCAGGCATCGAGCGCCTCCGCCTTGCTGCCCGTCATGTCGGACATATAGCCGGGCAGGAACACCACCAGCGGCCCGTCGCCCGATCGGTGGCGGTAGGCGAGGCCGCCGGGCGTGCGGCTAGCGCCCACCGCCGCCCAGCTCGCGCTCCAGGTATGCCATGATCAGCGCGGCGCGCTGCGCATCCTCGCGGCGATCGGCTCCGGCGGCGTGGCCACCCTCGATCGCCTCGGCGTAGTAGAAGCGGTCGCCCAGCGCCGCGAGCCCGGCGGCAAACTTGCGGGCGTGGCCGGGGTGGACCCGGTCGTCCTTGGTCGAGGTGTAGATGAACGGCGCCGGGTAGTTCACCCCGGCCTTCAGGTTCTGATAGGGCGAGTATTTCGACATGAACGCCCAGTCGGCGGGGACGTCGGGATCGCCGTATTCACTGACCCACGATGCGCCCGCGAGCAGGTGCGAATAGCGCTGCATGTCGATCAGCGGCGAGCCCATGACGACCGCGCCGTAGAGGTCGGGCCGCTGCTCCATCGCGACGCCGACCAGCAAGCCGCCGTTGGAGCGGCCCGACACCGCGATCTTGCGCGGCGCGCTGACGCGGGTACGGACCAGATCCTCGGCGACCGCGTGGAGGTCGTCGAAGACGTTCTGCCGTTTCTCTCGCAGCCCCGCGTCGTGCCAGGCTGGGCCGTATTCGCCGCCGCCGCGGATGTTGGCCAGCACGAAGGCGTTGCCGCGCTCGACCCAGAACAGCGCCACCGGCCCGGCGCGATACGGCTGATCGACCAGATAGGTCGGCGTCTGCGCGGCACGGAAACCGCCATAGGCATGGATCAGCGCCGGCACCGGGCCGCTGGTACCCGCCTTGCGGACCAGGAAATAGGGAATGCGGGTGCCGTCCTTCGACGTCGCGAAACGCTGCTCGACGGTCATCGCGCTGGCGTCGAAGCGGGCGGGCAGCGACTGCACGACGCTTGGGGTGGCGCCGGGCGTCACGGCATAGAGCGCGGGCGGGGTCAGCATCCCCTCGACCGTCGCGAACGCGGCCTCGACCGTCCCCGCTGCCGCGTCGAGGTGGACAGTGGCGTTGGCGGGCAACGCCGCGACGTTCCCGCTCCACACGCCGTCGGGACTGCGGGCCAGCACGACCAGCATGCCCGAGACATTGTGGAGCAGCTTGACCCACAGCCGGTCCTTGCCGGCCTTGACCTGCTCCACCGATTGCGTGGGGTCGGGCAGGAACACCGTTTCCACCACCGGCGTCCGCCCGGCCAGCACCGCGCTGATGTCATAGGCGACGAGCGCGCCTGCGGGCCGCCCCTGCCACGGCGTCTGGAGCTTGGCGATCAGACGGCCGCCAAGCACGTCCTCGACCTCGGCATCGGCGGGCAGAGGCGAGCGGACAAGACGCCCGTCCGGCGCAATATGGCTCAGCTCCTCATGGTAGAAATCAAGGCCGCGGATCAGCAGCGGCCAGTCCCGCGGGCCGTCGCCGATGACGGTGACGCCGATCCGCACATCTTCAGCCTTGCCCTCGGCAACCACGGTCGCGGCGGTCAGCGGCGTGCCGCGCGCCCAACGCTTGACGATCCGGGGATAGCCCGACGCGGTCAACGTGCCCGCGCCATAGTCCGTGGCGACGTACAGCGCGTCCGGCCCGGCCCAGGCGACATCGCTCTTGGCGTTGGGCAGCGCGAAGCCGCCGCCGACGAACGCGCCCGCACCCTTGTCGAACTCGCGCAGCACCACCGCGTCTGTGCCGCCGTCGGCCAGCGCCACCATGCAGCGGACATAGGCGGGCGCCAGGCACGTCGCGCCCTTCCACACCCAGCTCTTCCCTTCCGCCTTGCCCAGCGCGTCGACGTCGATCAGCGTCCGCCATTGCGGCTTGCCGGTGCTGAAGCTGGCGAGGCTGGCGGTGCGCCACAGGCCGCGCGGGTTGGCAGCGTCGCGCCACAGATTCAGCACCTGGCCAGCCTCGATCGCGTCGGGCGTCGCGATGCGGCCCGGATCCTCGAGCAGGGTCCGCGCCCGGTCACGATTGGCGGCAAAGTCCGGCGCGGCGGTCAGCTGGGCCAGCGTCGCGGCGTTCCACGCCTTGACCTGCGCGATGGCGCGCGGCCCCTCGACATCCTCGAGCCAGGCATTCGGATCGGCGGCGGCGGCCGCGAGCAGCGGCAGGGCAGCGAGGACAAGCAGGCGGCGCATCCAACCTCCGGGGATCGTTCGGACCCCCTCTGGCACGGCGATGCGGCGGCGGCAAAGTGATGTCTGTTCATCAAGCCTCGAATCGGCTATCTTTCGATACGGGAGCAGGGACCGTGTTCTCGACTTGGCGGCGGACGGGCGGTGGTTAGGGACCAGCGCGCGGCTCGCCACCGCGCCTGCCCGCGACCGGCAACGTCCGGGAGGTATGCGGCAGCAGGGGCGGCAACAGGGGTCGCGTCGCGTGGTCACCATCCGCTACTTTGCGCCCGCCGCGCAGCTGCACGGCCTGATCTCATCTTATTACTGGTGCGAGTCGGAGATGCCGGTACTGACCGACCGGCTCCGCGCCGAGCTCGGCCAGGTCCGTTTCATTCTCGATGGTGCGCTTACCTGCGCCTATGACAACGGCCATGTCGCCGTCTGCCCCGCCAGCCTGGTGTCCGGGCCGACCGCCGGGCCGGTGACCACCTGCGCCTATGGCCCGCTGAGGATGTTCGGCGCCGGCCTGATGCCCGCCGGCTGGTCGGCGCTGATCGGCGCGGACGCCGACGAACTCGCCGATACTATCGTCGAACTGGGCAGCGTGTTCGGCGGGCGGGCGGAGGCCACGCATCAGGCGATCGGCGAGGCGGCATGTGATGCCGAGCGGGTGGCGGCGGCGGACCGCTTCTTCACGGCACTGTTGACCGCCTCGCACTCGGTGCCCACCTGGTTCACGCGGCTCGCCGACGACTGGCTGATCGCCAGCCCCAACCCCAGCGTCGATGCGCTGGTCAGTGCCTCGGGCATGTCGAACCGCCAGGTCGAGCGCTGGACCAAGCGGCACTATGGCGCGTCGCCGAAGTTGCTATCGCGCAAGTACCGCGCGCTGCAGGCGGCGGTGCGGCTCGGCTGCGGCGAAGCCGACACGTGGGCCGAGGCGGCGGGCGATGCCTTTTATGACCAGTCGCACTTCATCCGCGAGTTCAAGCAGTTCATCGGCGTTACGCCGACCGCGTTCCTCGCCGGCGGCGCGCCGGTCAGCCGGCTGACCATCGAGCGGCGGCGGCTGTTGCCGGGCATGCCGCGGCTCGCACTCTATTCCTGACCCACCGCGCGCTGTTCGGCGATCGCGATCCAGCGATCGAGATCGGCATCGGGCAGCGACCGCGCCGCCAGCGCGCGCCACGTCCGCGCCGCGCCGCGCGCATCGCCGGTTTCAAGCTCCGCCAGCCCCCGGAAGAACGGCGGCTCGGCGCTTCGCGGTGACAGGCTAGCGGCGCGGTCGAAGGCGAGGCGGCTGGCGCTGCCGACCCGGCCGCCATGCACCGCCAGTGCATTCCCCAGCCCGATCCATAATTCGGTGCTGCGCGGGTTGCGGTCGAGCGCCTGGCGCAGCCCGCGGATCGCGGTAAAGCTGGCGTCGGCGCGGATCAGCGCATCGGCGAAGGTCAGCCACGCCGCCGCCTCCCCGAACTGCGATAGCCGCCGATGCCGCTCGGTCTCGAACGCGGAGGTGGCGCGAAGGTCGTTGCGGACTTCGGGCGTGGGCGCGGCGGGCAGGCCCGGTTGCCCGATCAGCGCATAGCCGCCAAGACCGAGCGCCAGCGCCGCCGCCGTCGCGACCCGCGCCGCAGGCTCCCGCGTGCCGCGCAACAGCAGCAGCGCGAGCGTGGCCGCGAAGGCCAGCACGACGGCCCACACAATCACCACGGCCACCGTGTCACCCGCACCTGCCAGCGCCCGCCGGGGGCCGGCACCACCGTCGCCGCCACCCAGCCACGCCACGTCAGCGAGCCGTCGGCAACCGGGAACCCCGTCCCCCCGATTTCGCGCCATTCCGGCGCGAGCTGCGTCCCATCCACCTGCACGACCGCCAGCACGCCAGTTGAATCGGGCCCCGCCACCGGCGTGACGGCGACCGGCGCGACCCCGTCGCGGAGCACCGCGCCACTCGGCATCAGGTTGGCCAGGCGCGCGCGCACCGCCACCGGAAATCCCGCGCCTGCCGTCGGGGCCGGCACCAGCCGCGCGAACGGCGCGGCGCCGAGCAGTGCCGCGGTCAGCGCCAGCGTTGCCAAGCCGGCGCCGCCGATGGCGCGGGTGCGCTGCCCGCAACGGAACGCCAGCAGCGCCCCGACCCATGCCGCCAGCGCGGTGAGCACGATCAGCCCGCCGTCCTGCAGCGCGATGGCGATCAACTTGAACGGCGGCGGCAGGGCAGCGTCGGTCGTCGCGGCGACCCCGGCAACCGACAGGTCGGTGACCGCGAACACCCAGATCAGGCAGCCCGCGATCCACAGCCACAGCCAGCCCTGGAGTACCGCCGCCGGCACCACGAGCGTGCGCAGCGCCGCGACGAACCCGCCCGCCGCCTGCAGCCCCGCCATCGCCAGTGCCAGCCACAGCAGCGCGTGCCCGGCTTCCGCGATCACGCGACACCTTCGCCGGCTTCGGCGATCACTCGACCTTGCTCGAGACCTTGTGCATCGCGCCTGCGACCTGCGGCGGCATGTATTTCTCGTCGTGCTTGGCAAGGATGGTGTCGGCGACGAACACCCCGTCGGCGAACTTACCCTCGGCGATCACACCCTGCCCCTCGCGGAACAGGTCCGGCACGATGCCGGTGTAGCGCACCGCCACGTCCTTGGCATTGTCGGTGACCCGGAATTCCACCGTCGCCGGCGCGGGCCGGGTCAGCGAGCCCTTTTCGACCATGCCGCCCAGCCGGATCGCCTGCGTCGCGCCCGGGGGTTTCGCGGCAAGGTCCGACGGCGCGTAGAAATAGGTGGCGCTGTCGCCGAGCGCCGAGACGCCGAGCGCCAGCGCGCCGCCGAGCGCGACGAGCGCGCCGACGACCAGAGTCAGCCGCTGATGCTTGGCCTTCACCGGCGCAGCTTTTCGGCCGCGGCCTCGGCGGCGCGCATCCGGAGCCAGCTGACCAGCAGCAGGCCGGCCAGGCCCGCGATGGTCAGGCCATAGGCGGGCGCGATGAACTCGGCGTGGATCATGCGTGCGCCTCCGCCATGCGCCGGTTGCGGACCCGGACGCGGGTCGTCGCCAGCTCGGTCCGCATCCGCATCAGCACGATGCCGCCGAACAGCAATGTGAAACCGCCCAGCGACAGGAACAGCGGCAGCAGCATGGCGGGGTCGATCGCCGACTTGGTCAGCGTGATCGACGCGCCCTGGTGGAGCGTATGCCACCACTCCACCGAATATTTTATGATCGGCAGGTTGATGACGCCGACCAGGCTGAGGATCGCCGCACCCCGGGCATCCTCGCGCTCGCTCTCGGCGCTGCTCAGCGCGAGATAGCCGAGGTAGAGGAACAGCAGCACCAGCATCGAGGTCAGCCGCGCATCCCACACCCAGTAGGTGCCCCAGGTCGGCTTGCCCCACAGCGAGCCCGAGACCAGGCAGATGGCGGTGAACAGCGCACCCGGCAGCGCAATGGCGCGCGCCGCCACGCTGGCCAGCGGATGCCGCCAGATCAGCGCCGCCGCGCTCGCCAGCGCCAGCCCGAGATAGCCGCCCGACCCCAGCCAGGCGGCGGGCACGTGCACGTACATGATCCGCACGCTGTCGCCCTGCTGGTAATCCGGCGGCGACGCGAACAGGCCGATGTACAGCCCGGCGATGGTCAGCAGCAGCCCGGGCACGACAAGCAAAGGCGTCGCGACGCGGGCGATTTTCAGGAAGCGGGCGGGGTTGGCGAAACGGTGCATCGGGGACGGGCTTCTAGCAGCCGCGGGCGCGGCGCACAGCCGCGAAAACGCCGCGGACTATTTCTTGCACGCGGTCTTGGTCGCGTTGCCCTTCTTGGCACAGTCGTAATGGACGGTCTTGCCGTTCGCCAGCTTCGCCTCGACCAGCGCCGGATTGGGCGCGGCGGCGGGCTTGGGGGCGCGCGGCGGCTTGGCCGCCTTGGCGGCGGGCACCACGGCGGGGGACGCCGATCCGGCCGGCGTCTGTGCCGACGCCACCGCAGCGGCGGCGAGCAACGTCAGAGCGATCAGCGGCTTCATACCATTCCCCCCAAAGAAGGCGACACTGCCGCAGCCCGGCCGATCAGTCCATGCCCGATCGGAGCGCCGCCGCACTGGCGAACGGCGCCACCGCGACCAGCACCAGGCTCGACGCCGCCAGCAGTTTGAGCGCGCCGCCGCTCTCCAGCCCGACCCCGAAGATCAGCACCGGCAGCGCCAGCGGCAGCACGATCAGCCCGGCGAGCGCACCGCCGCCGCGCAGGCCCGCGGTCAGGCTGGCGGCGACCAGCGCCAGGGCCGCCAGCCCCGGCGTGCCGAGCAGCAGGCCGAGCGCCGTCCGCCCCAGCCCCGCCCCGTCCAGCCCGAGCAGCACGCCCGCGACCGGCAGGGCCAGCAGCAACGGCAGCGCAAAGCCCAGCCAGTGCGCCGCCAGACGCGCCGCCGCGACGGTCTCCAGCGCGATGCCGCGCGCGACCAGTTGATCGAAGGTGCCGTCGGCACGGTCGGCGGCGACCAAAGTCTCAACCGGCAGCAGCGCCGCCAGCAACGCAGCGACCCAGACGATGCCCGGCGCGATGCGCGCCAGCAGCCGCGCGTCCGGCCCGACCGCGAACGGGAACAACGCGCCGACGATTACGAAGAACATCACCGGCACCGCCAGTGCCGACGGGCGCTTCAAGGCGAGCGCCAGGTCGCGGCGGATCAGCGCGCCGATCACAGTGCCAGCCGCTGCGGCGCGTCGAGCCCGATATCGCCGTGGGTGGCGACCACCACCAGCCCGCCGCCCGCCCGGTGCGCCGCGACGGCGCGCGCCAGCTGCCCGACCGAAGCCGTATCCAGGCCCACGGCGGGCTCGTCGAGCAGCCACAATGGCGCCCCCGAGGCATGGACCCGCGCCAGCGCCGCGCGCCGCCGCTGCCCGCTCGACAGCACCTCGACCGGCAGCTCGGCGAGGCCCGTCAGATCGAACGCCGTCAGGGCCGCCGGCACCGCGCCCGCCCGCCCGTCGAGCCGCGCCCAATAGCCCAGCTCGCCCGCCAGTGTGTTGCCCGGCTTCAGCGTCGCGTCCGCCCCCAGCCAGCCGATGGCGAACGGATTATCGAGCCGGCCGTCCGCCGCGCGCAGCAGCCCGGCGAGGATGCGCAGCAGGCTCGACTTGCCCGCGCCGTTGCGCCCCTCGACCTGCAGCGCGCCACCGGGGGCAAGCGCGAAGGACACGCCGTCGAACACCGCGCGGCCGCCGCGCACGCAGGCCAGCCCCTCGACGATCAGTTGCGGTGCCCCGGTCACCGGCCCCTTCTAGCCGCCACCGCCCGTTTGCCCAGCCCGCGCCGCGCCGCTAGAGGCTCGCCGATGTCCGAACGCCGTCACGCCTCCCCCGCGCTGCGCGCCGCGCTCGATTTCGGGCCGCTGGTTGTTTTCCTCGCCGCCAACTTCGGCGCGCCCTATCTGCGGCCGCTCCTGCTGCGGCTCGGCATGGCCGCCGACGTGAAAAACCTCGTCGTCGCCACCGCCGCGGTGATGGCCGCGACGGTGATCGCGGTGGCGGTGTCGCTGTGGAAGCTTGGACGGGTGTCGCCGATCCTGATGTTCAACGCGGGCGTCGTCCTGATCTTCGGCGCGGTCGCGGTCTATATGAACGACGAGACTTTCGTGAAGATCAAGCTGACCGTGCTGTACGCGGTGTTCGCGCTGATCCTGATCTTCGGCATGGCAACCAAGCGCCCGCTGCTCAAGCTGCTGCTCGGCGACGCCTTTCCGGCGCTGGATGCGGAGGGCTGGCGCAAGCTGACCCGCAACTGGGCAATTTTCTTCATCGGCCTCGCCTGCCTCAACGAGGCGCTGCGGCAGGTGCTCAGCAACGATCAATGGGCGCTGTTCAAATTCCCCGGCGTGCTGATCCTGACCTTTGTCTTCATGCTCGCCCAGGCGCCGATCCTGATGCGCCACGGCGAAGAACCGCCCGCCAAGCCCTGATTTTCGTGCCGCGACTACGCGCGCGGGTGCGCGCTCCGATAGACGTCGAGCAGCTGCGCCGCATCGACCGCGGTATAGATCTGCGTCGACGACAGGCTGGCGTGGCCGAGCAGGGCCTGGATCGAACGCAGATCGGCGCCGCGCGCCAGCAGGTGAGTCGCGAAACTGTGGCGCAGCGCGTGCGGGGTCGCGGTGTCGGGCAGGCCCAGCGCGACGCGCGCCGCCGCCATCGACCGGCGCACCAGTTCGGGCTGCAACGGCCCGCCGCGCGCGCCCCGGAACAGCACCCCGCCGCGCGGCCACGGGCATAGTTTCAGGTATAATTCGACCGCCTCGCGCACCGCGGGCAGCAGCGGCACGATCCGGGTCTTGGCGCGCTTGCCGGTAACGCTCAGCGTCTCGCCCAGCGGCAGGTCGGCGGCGGTCAGCGCCAGCGCCTCCGAAATCCGCAGGCCCGCGCCGTAGCAGAGCAGCAGCACCGCCGTATCGCGCGCCGCGATCCACGGTTCGCAGGCCGCGTCGCCGGCATCGTTGGCGAGCGCCAGCGCCGACGCCGGATCTACGGGCCGCGGCACCCGGCGCGGCACCTGCGGCGATTTCAGCCGCGCCACGCCCTCCCGGCTGAGGCCATGCGCCCGCGCGCCCCAGGCGAAGAAGCTGCGCAGTGCCGCGACCTCGCGGGCCAGCGAGGCGTTGCCCAGCCCGTCGCCGCGGCGCCGCGCGAGATAGGCGCGGAAATCGGCGACCGACAGCGCGCTCAGCGTGGCCGCGCCGACCGGTCCGCCGGACTGCAACGCGGCGAAACCGATGAAATCATGGAGCGTCGACGCATAGGCGCGCAGCGTGTGCGGCGACCGCCGCCGCTCGTCCCGCAGGTGCGCGATATAGGCGATGACCAGCGCGGTGGCGGGGTGGCCACCGTCCGGGATCACACGATGCTCTGCCCGGTCTTGGCCCAGTCGGCATCGAACGCCGCGAGGCCCGACGCGGTCAGCGGGTGGTTGGCGAGCGCGCGGATGACGGCGGGCGGCATCGTCGCGACATCGGCGCCGATCTTTGCGGCCTGCAGCACGTGCACCGGGTGGCGGACGCTGGCGACCAGGATTTCGGTCTTGAAGTCGTAATTGTCGTAGATGATCCGGATATCCTCGATCAGCTGCATGCCGTCCTGGCCAATATCATCCAGCCGCCCGACGAACGGCGAGATGAACGCCGCCCCCGCCTTGGCGGCCAGCAGCGCCTGCGCGGGCGAGAAGCACAGGGTCACGTTGACCATCACCTTCTGGTCGGCGAGCTTCCGGCAGGCGGTCAGGCCGGCCATGGTCAGCGGCAGCTTGATGCAGATGTTGGTGCCGAGCTTGAGCAGCACATCCGCCTCGCGCAGCATGCCGTCGGTGTCGGCGGCGACGCATTCGGCCGACACCGGGCCGCTGGTCAGCGCGGCGATCTCGCGGATCACCTCGCGGAACTGCCGCCCCGACTTGTGGATCAGGCTGGGGTTGGTGGTGACGCCGTCCAGCAGCCCCGTCTCGGCGAGGCTGGCGATTTCGGACGTGTCGGCGGTATCGACGAAGAACTTCATGCCCGTCCCTTAAGCTGCCACAGCAGGAACGCATAGGTGTCTGCCGTCTCACGGTCCTGCTGCGTGCGGGTCGAGCCGATGCCGTGGCCGGCGTCATAATCGACGCGCAGCAGGATCGGCCTCGCCGACGCGCTCGCCGCCTGCAGCCGGGCGGTCATCTTGGCGACATGGAACGGCGCGACGCGCGGATCGGTGACGCCGGTGGTCAGCAGCACGGCGGGGTATTTGGTGCCGTCCTTCACCGCCTGGTAGCTGTCGATCGACTTCAGTGCGCGGTAGCCGCTCTCGGTGGCGATGGCGCCCCATTCGGGCTCCTCGCCATAGCCGTTCTGCTCGACGACATAGCGCAGCGGGTTCGACCAGCCGACGCCGCTGACGACCGCGGCGAACAGCTCCGGCCGCTCGGTCAGCGCGCGCCCGACGGCGATGCCGCCCGCCGAGCGCCCGCCGATGGCGAGGTGCGGGGAACTCGTCCACTTGTCGGCGATCAGCGTCTCGCAGACCGCGATCAGGTCGCGCCAGGTGTTGGGCTTGTTCGCCAGCTGCCCGGCCTTGTGCCATTCGCGGCCATATTCGCCGCCGCCGCGGACGTTGGCATAGCCGATCACGCCGCCGGCATCGATGAACGCCAGCTGCCGGGCCTGATAGGCCGGGGTATAGGCGGCCGCGCCGTAGGAGCCATAGGCCTGGATGAACAGCGGGTTGCGGCCGTCGCGCGGCAGCCCCTTCTTGTATATCAGCGTGTACGGGATCTTCACGCCATCCTTCGCGGCGGCGAAGGCGCGCTTGCTCTCATAGGCAGAGACGTCGATGGCGGGCTTGGGCGTCAGCCCGGTATCGGCGACGGTGCCGGCGGCATCGACCGACCACACCCCGGTCGGCGTCAACCAGCCCGACAGGCTCATCAGGATGCCGTCGAGCTTGGGCTCGGCATAGACCGCGCCGATGGTGCCGTCGAAGGGCAGCGCCACCTCGGTCACCTTGCCGTCGCGGCCCAGCTTGCGCAGGCGGCTGATGCCGCCGTCCATGATCCTGAGGTAAAAGCCGTCGCGGGCACGCTCGAAATCCTCGAGCACCAGCGGACCCTGCGGCACCACCTCGACGGCGGTCGCGAGATCGGGCCGGGCGGCGGGGGTCTTGACCAGCCGGCCGCGCGGCGTGCCCTTGTTGGCGAGCAGGTAGAGATCGTCGCCGTCGATATTGGCGCCGGTCACCTCGTCGTCGAAACGGGCAACTTGGTGCCACGCCGCCTTGTTCGCCAGCACGTCGGCGAGCGGCGCGATCAGGATGCGCGATTCGGGCCGCACGTCGGCGAGCGCCAGCAGCGCGAACGCCGAGCCTTCGGGTACGAAGATATAGGGGGCCTGGATCTTCTCGTAGGCGACGTCGGCGTGCAGGCCGCGGTGCATCAGGATCGGGTCGCTCGCCGGGTCGCTGCCGATCCGGTGGAAGCGCGCGCGGCTGTCGAGGAAGCGCTCCGGCGTGTCGACCTTGCCGGTCAGCTGGTTGTAGAAGAAGCCGCTGCCGTCATCCAGCCATTGCGGGTTGGCGGCCTGGGTGTCGGGGATGGTCTCGGGCGTGTCCTTGCCGGTCCCCACGACCATGATGTGCAGCAGCGAATCCTCGCTGCCGTCTTTCGACAGGCCATAGACGAGCAGCTTGCCGTCGGGCGACGCCTCCCACCAGTCGAGCGACACGTGGCTGGTCGCCGACGACATCGCCACCGGGTCGACGAGCACCCGGTCGCTGCCGCCCTCGCGGACGAACAGCTTGAAATTATCGGCCCCCAGCGGCCGCTGCTGGTAGAACATCCGGCCGCCGGCCCGCTGCACCTTGCCGGTCGCGACGGTATCGCCCGACAATTGCTGGATGCGCTTCAGCAGGCCGGCCCGGGTCGACAGCTGATCGAGGACGACGCGGGTGCGGTCGTTCTCGGCCTTCAGGTACAGCAGCCAGTCCGGGTCCTTGTCGTTTTCCATCCAGCGGTAAGGATCGCTCAGCGTCTCGCCGAAATAAGTGTCGTGGACGACAGCGACACGGGCCCTGGGCGCGGGCGGCACCTTGACGGTAATAGACCAAGCGGCGGCCGGGATCAGGGCAACGGCAAGCGTGCCGCCACTGGTGGCGAGCAACTGGCGGCGATTCAGGGTCATGATGGCTCCGGCATCGGGATGGGCGCAGCCTAGCGCGGCCCACCGCGCTGTCCAGCGTGCGGCTGTGTCGTTGCATCGCGACCGCCCGCCGCTATAGCTGCGCGCGCTTTATACCCCTCCGCAAAGGCCCGCCCGTGTCGCAGGACGTCAAGAAATTCCCGGCCGAGGATAATGAGGACCCCAAGCGCGTCCGCAAGGTCGTGCTCGCCTTCTCCGGCGGCCTCGACACGTCGGTGATCCTGAAATGGCTGCAGCAGACCTATAACTGCGAGGTCGTGACCTTCACCGCCGACCTGGGCCAGGGCGAGGAGCTGGAGCCGGCACGGCGCAAGGCCGAGCTGATGGGCGTCAAGCAGATCTTCATCGAGGACCTCCGCGAGGAGTTCGTGCGCGACTATATCTTCCCGATGATGCGCGGCAACGCGCTGTACGAGGGCCAGTATCTGCTCGGCACCTCGATCGCGCGGCCGCTGATCGCCAAGAAGCAGATCGAGATCGCGCGGGCCGTCGGCGCCGACGCGGTCAGCCACGGCGCCACCGGCAAGGGCAACGACCAGGTTCGTTTCGAGCTCGGCTATTACGCGCTCAACCCCGACATCCGCATCATCGCGCCGTGGCGCGAATGGGACCTGACCAGCCGCGAGGCGCTGATCGCCTTCGCCGAGGCGCACCAGATCCCGATCCCGCGCGACAAGCGCGGCGAGTCGCCGTTCTCCACCGACGCCAACATCCTGCACACCTCCAGCGAGGGCAAGGTGCTGGAGGATCCGTGGGCGGAGGTGCCGGACTATGTCTACAGCCGCACCAACAACCCGGAGGATGCGCCGAACACGCCCGAATACATCACCATCGATTTCGAGGGCGGCGATCCGGTCGCGGTCAACGGCGAGGGCCTGAGCCCTGCCAGCCTGCTCGCGAAGCTCAACGACCTCGGCAAGACCCACGGCATCGGCCGCCTCGACCTCGTCGAGAACCGCTTCGTCGGCATGAAGTCGCGCGGCATGTACGAGACGCCCGGCGGCACCATCCTGCACATCGCCCACCGCGGCATCGAGCAGATCACGCTCGACCGCGGCGCCATGCACCTGAAGGACGAACTCGGGCCGAAGTACGCGGGCCTGATCTACAACGGCTTCTGGTTCTCGCCGGAGCGTGAGATGCTGCAGGCCGCCATCGACCACAGCCAGAAGAAGGTGACGGGCACCGTCCGCCTCAAGCTCTACAAGGGCCTGGCCCAGGTGGTCGGGCGCAAATCGCCGTTCACGCTCTACTCGCCCGGCATCGTGACGTTCGAGGACGACGCCGGCGCCTATGACCAGCGCGACGCCGAAGGGTTCATCAAGCTGAACGCACTGCGGCTGCGCCTGCTCGGACGGCGCGACAACTGACGGAGGTCTGGATGACCGAAACGGCTTTCGAGGCATCTGGCGATGGCACTCCGGCGCATCCGTGGGCGCTGCAGACGCCGCCGCTGACGTCCAACTACACCATGCACCGCGACGGGCGGGACGGGCGCGCTATTCTGGTGTGCACCGTCGGCAAGACGGTGCTGCATTACGACGCGCGCTGCATCGCGGACCTGCACGCGATGCTCAAAGCGCACGGCGACTGGATGGAGCTCGGCTCGGCAGACGAGCAGAAGGATGCCCGTGCCGGCACGGTCGAGGCGTGGGGCCGGTCCCCGGACAATCCGGTCGGCGGCTGGTACGGCCTCAAGAAAGGCCTGCGCGGCCGCTTCGGCATGTATCTGCCGCCGCTACTCGAACGGCTTGGGCTTGCCGAGGTAGAGCATAATCCGCGCGGCAACCGGATGCGGGCAATCTGAGGCCTATTCGGTCAGCAGGCTGGCGAAAAAGCCGGTGACAAGGGCTTGCAGGCCAAGCGCGCAGAGCAGCACCGAGGGGATCGCAAGGCGCATCGTCGCCTCGACGCTGAGGTCGCCGAAGTGCGCGCCCGCCCAGGTGCCGACCGCGGCGAGCGCCAGGGCGACACCGCCCGCCAGCATCGCCGCACCGGCGACGCAGCTGCGGTCGATCGACGCCCAGTGCCGCGCCAGCTCGGTATTGCGGCTGGTCGGCCAATAGCCTTCGCGCACCCCGAACAGCCGCGCCAGCACTGCCAGTCCCATCAGCTGTGCGCCGATGATCACCCCGGCGGCCGCGAACAGCAGCGTCGTGACGCCGAGCCGCACGGTGCCGAGCTGCAGGCTGCCCGGCAGCAGCGCCAGCAGCAGCGCCAGGCCGATGCCGGCCAGCGCCAGCCCGGGATAGAAGAACAGCCACTTCGGTGCGAAGGTCAGCAGGAATTTCAGGTGCCGCCAGCCGTCCGCCCAGCTGCGCAGGTGCGGGCTGCGCGAGCGGCCGTCGGGCGACAATGTCGTCGGCACCTCCGCCAGCCGCAGTCCCGCCAGCTGCGCCTTGACCACCATCTCCGACGCGAACTCCATGCCGCGGGTCTTGAGCCCGAGGTTCAGGATCGCGGCGCGGTCGAAGGCGCGCAGGCCGCAGTGGAAATCGCCGATCGGGGCACGGTAGAGGAAGCGGCCCGCGAAACTCAGCACCGGATTGCCGAGATAGCGGTGCAGCGGCGGCATCGCGCCGGGCGCGATCCCGCCCTTGAAGCGGTTGCCCATGACCAGCTGGTCACCGCCGCGCAGCCGCTCCAGGAACGGCATCAGACCCAGGAAGTCATAGCTGTCGTCGGCGTCGCCCATCGCCACGAAGCGCCCGCGCGCCGCCGCGATCCCCGCCGCGAGCGCCGCGCCGTAACCCCGCACCGGCACCGGCACGACCCGCGCGCCGAGCGCCGCGGCGATCGCATCGCTGCCGTCGGTCGAGCCGTTGTCGGCGATCACCACCTCGCCGGCGATGCCGTGCGCCACGAAGAACGCCTGCGCCTTGCCGATACAGACGGCGAGCGTCTCCGCCTCGTTCAGGCACGGCATGACGATCGACAGCTCGACCGCGTCCGTCTCGAGCGCGACGACCGGTCCTGCGACTGCAACACTCATTCCGGGTGCCCCCCGAAACGATTCGATGCGTGGAACTCAGCCCCGCGTCAAGCCGCGGCGGCGAGGTTGAAGCTCTCGCGGATGCCGTCGATGACGAACTGCGCCGCCAGCGCCGCCAGCACGACGCCGAGCAGCCGGGTGATCATCGCCTCGATCTTGTGGCCCATCAGCCGCATCAGCGGCCCCGCCGCGAGCAGCGCTGCCAGCGTGATGACCATCACCGCCGCCAGCGCCGCCAGCACCGTCAGCCGCTGCTCCAGGCCCTGCGCGCGGGCCATCAACAGCATCACTGCGGCGATGGAGCCCGGCCCCGCCAGCATCGGGATCGCCATCGGGAAGACGCTGATGTCCTCCGCCTCCAGCGGCTTGCCGTCGGCGTCGCAGTCGCGCGCGACCTCGCCGGCGCGTTCCTCGCGGCGCTTGGTGCGGGTTTCGAACACCATGTCGACCGCGATCAGGAATACCATGATGCCGCCGGCCAGCTTGAACGCCGGCAGCGTGATGCCGAGCGCGGTCAGGAACGCCTTGCCGAACAGCGCGAACAGCAGCAGCACCACCGCCGCGATGGCCGTCGAGCGCAGCGCCATCGCCTGCCGGTGCGCACCCGACGTGCCATTGGTCAGCGACGAGAAGATCGGCACGCACCCGGGAGGGTCGAGCACCACGAACAGCGTCACGAACGCCGACACGAACAGCGAGACGAGGGCGGCGCTCACAATGCCGGTGCCGCCAGCCCGGCACGCGCGTGCGCGGCGAGCAACGTGTTCCTGAGCAGGCAGGCAATGGTCATCGGCCCGACGCCGCCGGGCACCGGGGTGATCGCGGCGGCGACCGGCAGCGCCTCGGCGAAGTTCACATCGCCGACCAGGCGCGTCTTGCCGTCCTTGGCCGGGATGCGGTTCATGCCGACGTCGATGACCGTCGCGCCCGGCTTCAGCCAGTCGCCGCGCACCAGTTCCGGCACGCCGACCGCCGCCACGACGATATCGGCGCGGCGGACATGCCCCGCCAGGTCGCGGGTCCGTGAGTGCGCGACGGTGACCGTGCAGTTCGCCGCCACCAGCAGCGCCGCCATCGGCTTGCCGACGATGTTCGACCGCCCGATGACCAGCGCCTCCAGGCCCGACAGATCGCCGAGCCGGTCCTGCAGCAGCATCAGGCAGCCCGACGGCGTGCAGGGCACCAGCCCGGGCAACCCCGAGGCCAGCCGCCCGGCGTTGACCGGCGAGAAGCCGTCGACGTCCTTCGCCGGATCGATCGCGCCGATCACCCGCGCCTCGCTGATATGCTTGGGACACGGCATCTGCACCAGGATGCCGTCGACCGCGTCGTCGGCGTTGAGCGTCGCGACCAGCGCCAGCAGTTCGGACTCCGCCACGTCGGCCGGCAGCCGGTGCTCGAAACTCGCCATCCCGGCCTCGCGCGTCGCCACGCCCTTGTTACGGACATAGACGTGGGAGGCCGGATCGTCGCCGACCAGCACCACCGCCAGCCCCGGCGCGCGGCCCGTCGCGGCCGCGAACCCCGGCACCGCCGCCGCCACCTTCGCGCGCAGCCCGGCCGCAAATGCTTTTCCGTCGATGATCGCCCCGCTCATGCGGCCGTCTCTAGTAGAACACCGGCACGTTGGCGATGATCAGGTTCTGGATCAGGATGATGACCAGCAGCACGACCATCGGCGACAGGTCGATGCCGCCGAAATCGGGCAGGATGCGGCGGATCGGCCGGTACAGCGGCTCCAGCACGCGCTCCAGCGTCTCGTACACCTGGCGCACGAAGCGGTTGTGCAGGTTGACGACGTTGAACGCCACCAGCCAGCTGAGGATCGCCTGGACGATCACCGTCCATTTCAGGATGTTGAGCAGCAGCACGACGAACCCGGCGAGCACCGCCAGCGTGTTGTTCATTTCGGGGCGATCCTTCGGGCCATGCGACGC
The DNA here is from genome assembly GCA_038210595.1 of Sphingomonadales bacterium. GTDB lineage: Bacteria > Pseudomonadota > Alphaproteobacteria > Sphingomonadales > Sphingomonadaceae > Glacieibacterium. Next base: position 27,829 of record JBBQWN010000001.1, read on the forward strand.
GCCTCATCTAGTGAGCCGGACGCGGCGGCGCAATCGACGCACCGGGAACCCGTCTCGGTTCCGCTCGCTGTGCCGCCGAAGGAGCCGCCCCATGTCACTCACCGCCATCGCCCTGAACTGCACCTTGAAGTCCGGCGGCGGCGACCCGTCGTCGACCGACAGGATGATCGGCGAGGTGCTCGCGGCGCTGGCTAAGCACGATGTCACCGCCGAGACGGTGCGGGTCGTCGACGCGAACCTGCTGCCCGGCGTCGACACCGACATGGGCGAGGGCGACGGCTGGCCCGACCTGCGCGCCAAGATCCTCGCCGCCGACATCCTGGTATTCGCCTCGCCGATCTGGCTCGGCCACATCAATTCGGTGGCGCAGCGCGTGCTCGAGCGGATGGATGCGTTCTTTTCCGACGCGACGGACAGCGGTGTGCTGCCGCCGTTCGGCAAGGTCGCGGTGGTCGCCACCGTCGGCAACGAGGACGGCGCGCACCATGTCTCGGCCGAGGTGTTCCAGGGGCTGAACGATGTCGGCTTCACCATTCCCGCCGGCGGCCATGTCTATTGGGTCGGCGAGGCGATGCAGAAGATCAACTACATCGACCTGGAGAAGACGCCCGAGAAGGTCGCCGCCGCGACGAAAACGATGGCGCGCAACGCCGCGCATCTGGCGACGTTGCTGAAGGGCAAAGCCTATCCGGCAGGCTGACCCCGCGCCGCCAGCCACTCCCGCACCTGCGGCCCGACGTCATCGCGGGCCAGCGCCAGCGCGATGTTCGCGGTAATGTGCCCGGCCTTGTCGCCGCAGTCGAAGCGTTCGCCGGTGAAGGTCAGCGCGTGGAACGGCTGCACGCCGATCAGCTCCGCCATAGCATCGGTCAGCTGGATCTCGCCGCCGGCGCCGCGCTTGTGCTGCGCCAGATGCTCCATGCACTCGGGCTGCAGGATGTAGCGGCCGATCGCGGCAAGGCGCGAAGGCGCGGTCCCTTGCGCCGGTTTTTCGACCAGTCCCTTCACCTCGGTGACCAGGCCGTCGACTGCACCGGGCGACACGATGCCGAACCGGTTGGTGTGCGCCTCCGGCACCTCCAGCACCGCGATGACGTTGCCGCCCAGCCGCTGATACGCCTCGTTCATCGCCTTCAGGCACGGCTGCTCGGGCGACCACAACAGCTCGTCGGGCAGCAGCACCGCGAACGGCTCGCCCGCGGTGATGAAGCGCGCGCACCACACGGCGTGGCCCAGCCCCGCCGGCTCCTGCTGCCGCACATAGGCGATCCGGCCGGGCTCAAGCTGGGTCGCGTCGAGCGTTGCCAGTTCGGCGGTCTTGCCCTTGGCCTTCAGGCTGGCGACGAGTTCGCCGGCGACGTCGAAATAATCCTCCAGCGCCGATTTGCCGCGCGCGGTCACGAACACCAGCCGCTCGATGCCCGCCGACAGCGCCTCGTCGACCGCATATTGCAGCAGCGGCTTGTCGACGACGGGCAGCAATTCCTTGGGCACAGCCTTGGTGGCGGGCAGGAAGCGGGTGCCCTGCCCGCCAACGGGAAAGACGGCGGTGCGGACGGGACGGGGGGACATCGAGGCTCCTCTATCGAACGGTGGTCAAACCAGCCACGGTGCCCTTGTATCCAGCGCCATCATTTCAGCCGCACTACGCCGCTCGCTGACCAGCGCCCATTGCTCGCCCGCGACCATCACCTCGGGCACCAGCGAGCGCGAGTTGTAGGTCGAGGCCATGGTCGCGCCATAGGCTCCGGCGGTGGTAAAGGCGACCAGGTCGCCCGCCTGCACCGCGGGAATGTCGCGGTCCTCGGCAAAGGTGTCGCCGGTCTCGCAGATCGGCCCGACGACGGTGGCGGTCATCCGCGCATCGGTGGCACGGACGGGCACGATGCCGTGCCAGGCGTTGTACAGCGACGGCCGCAGCAGGTCGTTCATCGCCGCGTCGACGACCACGAAGGTGCGCGCCACGCCCTGCTTCAGCAGCACGACGCGGGTCACCAGCACGCCCGCGTTGCCCGCGATCATGCGGCCGGGCTCGAAGATCAGGCGGACGTCCCAGCCCTTCGTCGCGCGGGCGACCATCGCGCCATAGTCGGCGGGTTCGGGCGGCGGCGGCTGGTCGGAGCGGTAGGGCACGCCCAGCCCGCCGCCGAGGTCGATGCGCTCGATGACATGGCCCGCGGCGCGCAGGCGCCCGGCGAGCGCGCCGAGGCGCCCGAACGTCTCCTCCAGCGGGGCGAGATCGTACAACTGGCTGCCGATATGCGCCGCCACCCCGACCGGGCGGAGCGAGGGGTGGGCGGCGGCCTGCGCGAACGCCGCCTCGACGCGCGCCAGCGGGATGCCGAACTTGTTGTCGTCGCCGCCGGTCGAGATCTTGGCGTGGGTCTTGGCGTCGACGCCGGGATTGACCCGGACCGCGATGTCGACGACGCGGCCCTTGTCGGCGGCGACCTCGGCCAGCATGCCGATCTCGGCCTCGCTCTCGACGTTGAACTGCAGGATGCCGGCCTCGACCCCGGCGGCGAGCTCGTGGCCCTGCTTGCCGACGCCGGAGAACACGATGCGGTTGGCCGGCACGCCGGCCGCCAGCGCGCGCGCCAGCTCGCCCGCCGACACCACGTCCGCGCCCGCGCCGCAGCGTGCCAGCGTCGCCAGCACCGACAGGTTGGGGTTGGCCTTGCAGGCGAAGGCGACCAGCGGATCGCCGTCGCCCAGCCCCGCGACGGCGGCGGCGAAGACCCGGAAGTGGCGCTCCAGCGTGGCGCTCGAATAGACGTAGAACGGCGTGCCGACCGCGTCCGCAAGCACGCTCAGGTCGACGTCCTCGGCGTATAAAACGCCGTTTTTCGCCTCGAAATGGTCCATCAGCCGGGTGGCGGCAGGTCGAAACGGTCGCCCTTGCGCTCCAATGAGCGCCTCAGCGGATCGTCGATGCGGTTGGGAGCCGCCTGCGGTGCGAGTTTTAGCTGCTGTTCGGGTGTCGGCGGCACCAGCGCATCCGCCGGCCGCGGCGGCACCCGGTCCGCCGACGCCGGCTGCAGCGGCCCCAGCTTGCCGCAGGCTCCCAACAACAGCAACGTCAGAACGATCAACAGTTTCATGACGTCCGCTCCGCCGCCGCGATCGCTTCGCGTACCCTGACCGGCGCGGTGCCGCCCTGGCTGGCGCGGCTGGCGACCGAGGCGTCGACCGACAGCACCGCGAACACGCGCTCATCGATCCGCGCGTCGATTCCCTGCAACGTCGCCAGCGGCAGCTCCGCCAGCCCGGTGCCCGCCGCCTCGGCCGCGGCGACCGCTCGCCCCGTGATATGGTGCGCCTCCCGGAACGGCACGCCGCCCTCCCGCACCAGCCAGTCGGCAAGGTCGGTGGCGGTCGAGAAACCGGCGGCGGCCACCTCCCGCATCCGGGCCGGCACGAAGGTCAGCGTCTCGATCATCCCGGTCATCGCGGCGAGGCTGAGCACCAGCAGATCGAACGCCTCGAACACCGGCGGCTTGTCGTCCTGCATGTCCTTTGAGTACGCCAGCGGCAGACCCTTCATCGTCACTTGCAACGCGGTCAGGCAGCCGATCAGCCGCCCGGCATGGCCGCGCACCAGCTCGGCCGCATCGGGATTGCGCTTCTGCGGCATGATCGAACTGCCGGTCGAGAATGCATCGGGGAGCGTTATGAAACCATAGGGCTGGCTCGCCCAGATGACGATCTCCTCGGCCAAGCGCGACAGGTGCAGGCCGGTCAGCGACGCCGCCGCCAGGAACTCCAGCGCGAAATCGCGGTCGGAAACGCTGTCGAGCGAGTTGGCGGTCGGCCGGTCAAAACCGAGCGCCTGCGCCGTCATCGCACGGTCGATCGGAAAGCCGGTGCCCGCCAGCGCCGCGCTGCCCAGCGGACATTCGTTCAGCCGCGCCCGGGCGTCGGCAAAGCGCGAGCGGTCGCGGCCGACCATTTCGACATAGGCCATCAGGTGATGGCCGAGCGTAACCGGCTGCGCGATCTGCAGGTGGGTGAAGCCGGGCATGACCGTCGCGGCATGCTCGCGCGCGCGGTCGATGAGCGCCGTCCGCAGCGCCGCGAGCGCGCCGTCGATGGTGTCGATGGCCGCCCGCACCCACAGGCGAAAGCTGGTCGCGACCTGGTCGTTGCGCGAGCGCGCAGTGTGCAGCCGCCCGGCGACCGGGCCGATGAGTTCGGCCAGCCGGGTCTCGACGTGCATGTGAATGTCCTCGAGGTCGGCGTCCTCGGGCACGCCGCCGCGCGCATATTCGTCGAGGATGGTCGCCAGTCCGGCGTCGATCGCCGCGGCATCGGCGGCCGCGACAATGCCCTCGCGGCCCAGCATCGCGACATGCGCGCGGCTGCCGGCGATGTCCTGGGCCCACAGCCGCTTGTCGAAGGAAATCGACGCGTTTATGTCGCGCATCACTGCGGTCGGACCACCGCTGAAGCGGCCGCCCCATAGTGAATTGGAACTGTCCATGCGCGTCGTGATCGCAATCGTCCTTGGGATGGCGCTGGCGTCGTGCGGAACCGAGGGCTCGGCCGCCGCGGATAAGGGAAAGGCCGGGGCCTCGCAAGCGCCGGGCCCGAAGGTCGACCGCAGCCATGCCGGGGCGGCTGCGCCAAATGTCCGCTTCGAGATGCGCGACGGCGCCACCGCGACCGTTGCCAACTTCAAGGGCCGGCCGGTGCTGGTCAATTTGTGGGCGACCTGGTGCCTGCCCTGCATTATCGAACTGCCGGGGCTTGACGAGCTGGCAGCGGGGCGCCCCGACCTCGTCGTGCTGCCGATCAGCGCCGACCTCGGCGGCTGGCGCGCGGTCGACAAGTTCTGGACGGTCGGCAAATTCGAGACGCTGCAGCCGCGGCTCGACAAGGCGGGCAATTTCCCGAACGCGCTGAAGGCCGGCGGCCTGCCGATGACCGTTCTCTACGATGCCCAAGGACGCGAGCTGTGGCGGATCAACGGGTCTGTCGACTGGGGCCTGGCGGCGTCGCGCGCGCTGCTGCCCGCCAAGGTCAGTCGCGCAGCAGCTCGTTGATCGCGGTCTTGGACCGGGTCTGCGCGTCGACGCGCTTGACGATAACGGCGCAGGCGAGGTGCGGTCCCGGTGAGCCGTCGGGCAGCGGCTTGCCGGGCAGGCTGCCGGGCACCACCACCGAATAGGCGGGCACGCGGCCGACGAAAATCTCGCCGGTGTCACGGTCGACGATCTTGCTGGTCGCGGACAGGAACACGCCCATGGCCAGCACACAGCCGCGCTCCACGACGACGCCCTCGACGACCTCGGAGCGTGCGCCGATGAAGCAATCGTCCTCGATGATCGTCGGCCCGGCCTGCAGCGGCTCGAGCACGCCGCCGATGCCGACACCGCCCGACAGATGCACGTTTTCACCGATCTGGGCGCAACTGCCGACCGACGCCCAGGTGTCGATCATGGTGCCCGCACCGACCCGCGCGCCGATGTTGACAAAGCTCGGCATCAGCACCGCGCCCGGCGCGATATAGGCACCGTGGCGGACGATCGCCCCGGGTACCGAGCGGAACCCGGCGGCGCGGTGCTGATCGGCGAGCCAGCCCTGAAACTTCGACGGTATCCGGTCGAACCATGTCGCGCCGCCAGGCCCGCCGCCGATGAGCGACATCGGGTGCAGCCGGAAGGACAGCAGCACCGCCTGCTTCAGCCACTGGTTGACGCGCCAGCCCCCCTCGCCATCAGGCTCGGCGACACGCAGCGTGCCCTTGTCGAGCCCCTTCAGCGCCGCCTCAACCGCGCACGGCAACTCGCCCTGGCTGCCGGGACGGAGCGTGTCGCGCTGCGCCCACCCGGCCTCGATCACCGCCTGCATCATACCGCCTCCAATTCCGCCACCACGCCCGTCAGCCAGACCCCGAGGTCGGCGATGCGGTAGTCGATATAGTCTCCCGCCACGTCCGGCCCCTGTTCGCTGCCGTTGTCGATCCACACCGTCGTCATGCCGATTGCCTTGGCCGGCGGCAGATTGCGCGCCATGTCCTCGACGAACAAGGCCCGCGTCGGGTCGATGCCGTAGGTGGCGCACAGTCGGTCATAGGCACGGGCATCGGGTTTGGGCCGGTACTCCATGGCGTGGACGTCGTGGATCGCCTCGAACATGTCCTCCAGCCCGAGCCGCTCCAGCACCCGCCGGGCATAAGGCGTGTCGGCGTTGGTGAAGATCAGCCTGCGGCCGGGCAGGCGCTGCAGCGCATCGACCAGCGCGGCGTCGTGCTCGACCACGGAGACGTCGATATCGTGGACGCGGGCGAGAAACTCATGCGGGTCGACACCGTATTCGGTCATCAGACCGCGCAACGTCATGCCGTGCGCATGGAAGAAACCCTTCTGGACCCGCCGCGCCTCCGCTGCATCGACCTGTAGCAGGTCCTGGATGAAGCTCCCCATGTGCGCGTCGATCTGCGCGAACAGGTTGCACGACGCCGGGTAAAGCGTGTTGTCGAGATCGAAGATCCAGGTATCGATATGGGCGAGGCGGTGGGGCACGCGCCTGCTATAAGGCAGCGCCACACAAGCGGCCAACCGCTTATCCCCTGAACCACCCACAGCGGCATTTGCAGGCACGGCGGCCATCGGCGAGACAAGACAGGATGATCACCCCCATACCCCTCAGAGTCGTCCCTGCCGCCGCCGAAACCGCGACGCTGCCCCAGAACCTGGAGGCGGAGGCCGCACTGCTCGGCGCGCTGATGATCGACAACCGGCTGGTCGAGGATGTCATGCTCAAGCTGCGGCCCGAGCATTTCCACGAGGCGCTGCACGGCCGCATCTACGACGCGATCCTGCGCCTGTCGGATCGCGGCATGGTGGCGACGCCGGTAACGCTCAAACCGCTGTTCGACACGGATACAGCGATGGCCGAGGTCGGCGGCACCGCCTATCTGGCGCGGCTGACCGAACAGTCGGGCGCGCTGATCGCGGCGCGCGATTTCGCCCAGCAGATCTATGATCTGGCGTTATTGCGCGAGATGATCCGGGTCGGCCGCGACATGGCGGCGGGCGCGCTCGACACCGCCGCCGACGTACCGCCGCTGGCGCAGATCGAAGCGGCCGAGCTGGCCCTGTACAAGGTCGCGGAGCAGGGCGAGGTCGCGGGCGCCGTCAAAACCTTCGCCCAGGCCACGCGTGAGGCGGTCGACATGGCCGACCGCGCGATGAAGTCGGGCGGCCACCTGTCGGGCTACACCACCGGCCTCGACGCGCTCAACACCAAGATCGGCGGGCTGCACAAGTCGGACCTTGTCATCCTCGCGTCGCGACCGGCGATGGGCAAATCGGCGCTGGCCACCAACATCGCCTTTGCCTGCGCGCAGCGGGCGCAGCGCGACGCCGCCGACGGCCTGGATGAAAACAAGCGCAGCGGCACCGGCGTCGCCTTCTTCAGCCTCGAAATGTCGTCGGACCAGCTCGCGACGCGCGTCCTGGCCGAGCAGTCGGCGGTCAATTCCGAATCGCTCAGGATGGGCAAGATCAGCCAGGACGAGTTTAACCGCCTCGCCCGCGCCGCGGGTGCTCTGAGCGAGCTGCCCTTTTACATCGACGACACGCCGGCGCTGTCGATCGCCGCGCTCCGCACCCGCGCCCGCCGGCTGAAGCGTCAGCGCGGCGTCGGGCTGATCATCGTCGACTATCTGCAGCTTCTGCAGGGCTCGGCACGATCGTCGAACGAAAACCGGGTGCAGGAGATTTCGGAGATCACGCGTGGCCTCAAGACGCTGGCCAAGGAGCTGCAGGTGCCCGTCCTGGCGCTGTCGCAGCTGAGCCGCGCCGTCGAGAACCGCGAAGACAAGCGGCCCCAGCTCGCCGACCTGCGCGAGAGCGGCACCATCGAGCAGGACGCCGATATCGTGTTGTTCATCTACCGCGAGGAATATTATCACGCGATGAAACAGCCTGATATCGAGGACCGCGAGAAGCACGCCAAATGGGCGGAGCGCGCGGCCGAGCTGCACGGGCTGGCTGAAGTCATCGTCTCGAAGCAGCGCCACGGGTCGACCGGCGTCGTGCGGCTCAACTTCAACGGCGCGACGACCAAGTTCACCGACCGCGCCGACGACGCCTTCCTGCCCGAACGCCACTGATGGCGGACCCGGGCGCCGCCGCTGCCGAAATCCTGACGCCGCAGAACGTCCTCTATACGGCCTACGGCATCGTCGCGATCGGGCTTGTGCTGTTCCTGGTGTTCGGGCTGCGCAGCATCCGCAAGCCGCGGCGGCTGAAGCTGGAGAGGCTGTGGGTTATCCCGGCGCTCTACACTTTGTTCGCCATCGGCCTGTTCTGGCGGCAGCCGCCGCACGGCGTGCAGTGGCTGTGGGCGCTGGGCGCGGCGTTGCTGGGCGGTGGCTTCGGCTGGCTGCGCGGGCGCACGATGCGGATCAGCGTCGATCCCGTCACCCACAGCCTGAACCAGCGCCAGTCGCCGGCGGCACTGCTGCTGATCGCGACGCTCGTCGCCGGGCGCTATTATGTCCGCTCGCAGGTCGGGATCGACCTGACCCATGCCGGAGCGGGTGTGATCGATGCCTTTGTCGCGTTTGCGGTCGGTATCCTGTCGATGCAACGGCTGGAGATGTACCTGCGCGCCCGGCGGCTGCTCGACGACGCGAAGGCGGCGCGGTTGACGCAGGGTTTTGCCTGAACGCGGGCGCGCCGCTAAGCCGGGCGACGATGCCCGCCGCCCTCCGCCTAACGATCGATACCGCAGCGCTCGCCGCGAACTGGCGTTGGTTCAGCGCGCGGGGCGGCGTCCCCGCCGGGGCGGCGGTCAAGGCTGACGCCTATGGGCTGGGCGCGGTGGACTGTGTCGCCGCGCTGGCAGCGGCGGGCGCGCGCGACTTCTTCGTGGCAAGCTGGGACGAGGCCGCGGCGCTGGGGACGATGCCCTCGGGCACGCGGCTGGCGGTGCTGCACGGGGTGCAGGACGGCGACGTGCCGCTACCCGGGGTGGTACCGGTGCTGTCGACGATGGCGCAGGTGGCACGGTGGCGTGCCGGCGGCGGCGGCGTTTGCGACGTCATGATCGATACCGGCATGAACCGGCTCGGGCTGAGCGCCGCCGAGGCGGCCGCCCTGCCCGCCGATCTCGCCATCGATGTCGCACACAGCCATCTCGCCTGCGCCGACATGCCCGGCGATGCGATGAACAATCGGCAGCTCGCGCGTTTCACCGCCGTGCTCGCCACCCTGCCCCATCGCCGCGCCGCCCTCGCCAACTCTGCCGGCGCTTGCCTGGGCACCGACTTCGCCTTCGACCTGACGCGCCCCGGGATCGGGCTGTATGGCGGCGTCACCCACCCCGCCGCCGCCGGGCAGCTGCGGGCGGTCGCGGGGCTGGCGGCGCGCGTCGTCCAGGTGCGCGATGTCGCAGCGGGGGCGAGCTTCGGGTACGGCGCGACCTGGACTGCGGCGCAGGGCAGCCGGGTCGCGATCCTCAACATCGGCTATGCGGACGGCTATCGGCGCGCCTTCTCGGATGCCGGTCACGCCATCGTCGGCGGCGAATGCTGCCCGGTCATCGGGCGCGTGTCGATGGACCTGACCGGCGTCGACGTCACCGGCCACGACGTCCGCGAAGGCGACTGGATCGCGCTGGACTTCGATCTGCCCGCTGCCGCCGCCGCCACCGGCGTGGCGCAATATGAGTTGCTGACCGGCCTCGGCCACCGCTATCTGCGCCGGCTGATATGAATGCCCTCGCCGCCCAGGCCGTCCGGCTGCTCGCCGCCCTCGGCCACCTGGTCATCGAAGGGCTGGCGTCGATCGGCCGGGTCACGCGCTTCGCCGGTCGCGCTATCGGCCATGCCGTGCTGCCGCCCTACTACCCGGCCCGGCTGCTCGAACAGATCGTCGTGATCGGCTATTTCTCGCTGCCGGTCGTCGGCATGACCGCGCTGTTCATCGGTTCGGCGCTGGCGCAGCAGATCTTCATCGGCGGCAGCCGTTTCAACGCCGCCTCGACGGTGCCGGCGGTGACCGTGATCGGCATCGTCCGCGAACTCGGCCCCGTGCTGGGCGGGCTGATGGTGGCGGGCCGCGTCTCCTCGGCGATGGCGGCGGAATTGGGCACGATGCGGGTTACCGAACAGATCGACGCGCTGGCGACGCTGCGTACCGATCCGTTCCGCTACCTGATCGCGCCGCGCCTGGTTGCCGCCGTGCTGACCATGCCGATCCTGGTGCTTGTCGCCAACGCAGTCGGCGTGCTCGGCGGTTTCCTGCTGGCGACCAACAAGCTGGGCTTCAACGCCGGCAACTACCTCGCCACGACGATGCATTATCTGAAGGTCGACGATGTCGCTTCGTCGATGGTCAAGGCCACCGTGTTCGGCTTCATCATCGCGCTGATGGGATGCTACCACGGCTTTAATTCGAGCGGCGGTGCCGCCGGCGTCGGCAAGGCGACGACCAGCGCGGTGGTCAGCGCCTTCATCCTGATCCTGTTGTCCAATTTGATCATCACCGTGATCGTGTTCGGCTCGTGAGCGCGGTTCCCAAGATCGCGCTGAAGGGCCTGCGCAAACGCTTTGGCGACAAGCACGTCCTGAACGGGGTCGACCTCGACGTGTGCGCGGGCGAATCGATGGTCATCATCGGCGGTTCGGGGACCGGCAAGTCGGTGACGATCAAGTGCATCCTCGGCCTGATCCGGCCCGACGCCGGGCGGATCGAGGTCGACGGCGTCGACGTCACCGACCTCAAGGGCCGGGCGCTGGCGGCGCACCAGGGGCGCTTCGGCATGCTGTTCCAGGGCGGCGCGCTGTTCGATTCGCTCAGTGTCTGGAAGAACGTCTCGTTCGCCCTCGATCAGCGGCAGGGCGGGGCGCGGTTGAAGGCTGCGGCGATCGACAATCTCGCCCGCGTCGGCCTCGGTGCGGACGTCGCCGACCTCAAGCCCTCGGAACTGTCGGGCGGCATGCAGAAGCGCGTCGCGCTGGCCCGCGCGATCGCGCCGCGGCCGGAGATCATCTTCTTCGACGAACCGACCACCGGGCTCGACCCGATCATGGCCGGGGTCATCGATCATCTGATCGTCGAGCTGGTCAAGGATCTGAAGATCACCGCCCTGACGATCACCCATGACATGGGCAGCGTCCGCAAGATCGCCGACCGGGTGGCGATGCTGAACGAGGGCCGGATCGTCTGGCAGGGGACGCGGCAGGCTATTGACGAAACGGACAATTCCTATGTCTATCAGTTCGTCAACGGACTGGCTGAGGGGCCGATCAAGATGGTGGTTGGCGGGCATTGAGTGGCGCGGCGAACCTGGTCGCGTGGCTGAATCTGGCCGCCGCAGGCGACGCGCCGGCGTTCCGCAGCCTGTATGATGCCACCAGCGCAAAACTATTCGGCATCATCCTGCGTATCTTGCATGAGCGGGGTGAGGCAGAAGACGTGTTGCAGGAAGTTTATACCACGGTCTGGCGCAAGGCGGCGGAGTTCGACGCCAGCCGCGCCAGCCCGGTCACCTGGATGGCGACGATCGCGCGCAACCGCGCCATCGACCGCCTGCGCTCGCGCGCCAGCCGCCCGTCGTCGCCGCTCGAGGCCGCAGCGGATGTCCGCGACGAGCGTGCCACGGCCGAGGATCTGATGGTCGCCGGGGACGAGGCCCGCCGCGTTACGGCCGCGCTGGCGCAACTCGACACGCGTCATGCCGCCGCCATCCGCAGCACCTATTTCGAGGGCCTGACCTATGAGGCGCTGGCCGAGCGCGAGGGCGTGCCCGTCGGCACCCTGAAGAGCTGGGTGCGCCGCGGCCTGATCCGCATGAAGGGGGAGCTCTCGGCATGACCGACGACCTTACCCCCCGGCCGCCTGAACTGCCCGACGACGAGGCCTTGGCGCTCGACTATGCGCTCGGCGCGCTCGACCGCGAGGCCCGGCTGGCGGCGCAGCTGCGCCTGGCGCGCGACCCGGCGTTCCGCGCCGAGGTCGAGGGCTGGCAGGCGACGCTGGCACCGCTCGACGACGAGATCACCGGGGTCGCGCCGCCTGCGTCGCTGTGGGACCGGATTGCCGCGGAGACGATGCCGTCGGGCGCGCCCCGTTTCGTCGCAGCCGCACCCGCACGCCCGTCCCTGTGGTCGAGCCTCGGGTTGTGGCGCGGGCTGGCAATGGCATCGGTCGCGGCGGTCGCGGTCCTGCTCGCGGTCCGCCCCGCGCCGGAGCCGCAGGCCCAGTTGCTGGTCGCGACGCTGGCGTCGGACAAGGGCGCGGCGCTGCTGACCGCCACTTATGATGCGAGCCGTGGGGCCGTCATCCTGACCCCTGCCGGCAAGGCGCAGGCCGACGGGCGAACCCCGGAGCTGTGGGTGATCGAGGGCGATAACCCGCCGCGCTCGCTCGGCACCATCGACATCGATGCGCCGGAATCGCACACGATTCCCGCCGAGCGGCTGAAGGGCCTCAAGCCCGGCTCGACGTTGGCGATCAGCCTGGAGCCCGCGGGCGGGTCGAAGACCGGCGCGCCGACCGGTCCGGTGGTGGCAACCGGCAAACTGACCGGCATCTGAGGCGTCGCGTCGCAGGCCGAAAGGCTGCAACCGTTACGTCACCTCAACCGTATTTGCCGGGTCCGCCAGCAATCAGGCGGGCGATCCCCAGGGAGAGTTTTTCGATGTCGATTTCCAAGCATGCGCTCGGCGCGGCGCTGTTCGCGATGGCCGCGACCGGTCTCGCCACCACGGCCGACGCCAAGATGATGAGCTCCAAGACCGTGATGGTTGGCGGCGCCGCGATGTACCCGACCAAGAACATCATCGAGAATGCCGTCAATTCGAAGGACCACACGACGCTGGTCGCCGCGGTCAAGGCCGCCGGCCTGGTCGACACGCTGTCGGGCCCGGGTCCGTTCACCGTGTTCGCCCCGACCAACGCCGCGTTCGGCAAGCTGCCCGCCGGCACCGTCGAGAGCCTGGTCAAGCCCGAGAACAAGGGCACGCTGACCACCATCCTGACCTATCACGTCGTCAGCGGCACGATGGACAGCAAGGCCATCGCCGCGGCGATCAAGGCCGGTGGCGGCAAGGCCGTGCTGAAGACCGTGCAGGGCGGTGACCTGACCGCGTCGATGTCGGGCGGCAAGCTGAAGCTGATCGACGCCAAGGGCGGCGCCTCGACCGTCACGATCAAGGACGTCTACCAGTCGAACGGCGTCATCCACGTCGTCGATACCGTGCTGATGCCGCAGTAAGCCGCCGCATCCTCACGCGACACCGGGCGGCCCTGCGAGGGGCCGCCCGTTTTCGTTCAGATGTGACGAACGACGAAGTTAAGGTGCCGTGCGGCCCTGGCCAGGCCCTGGTCGAGCGTCCAGATTTCCGCCTCGGCATCGGCCGCGATCGCCAGGTGCAGCGCGTCGCCGCCGCGCAGCCCGAGCTCGAGGCGGTCCGCATAGGTTGCCGCATCGGCGAAATAGCGGGACCGGAATGTCAGCGTCCGCAGGGATTCCGACTGCAGGCGCCGGAAACTCGCCAGCGCCTTCAGCCGTCCGACGGGATCGATGTCGCGGGTCCGCGCCTTCAGCGACAACGCGGCGGAGAATTCCGTCACCACCCATTCGCTGATCACCGGAACGATGCCGAAGCTGTCGGTGAGCAGGTCCTGCGCCACCTCGGTTTTCGCCTCGAACGTGAAGGCGGCGACGAGCAGCGAGGTGTCGAGATAGACCGTCAATAGCGCGCGTCGTCGCGCATCCGGCGCATGAAGTCGCCCGCGCTTTCCTTCTGCGGCGTCATCCCCGCCGTCACCGAGCGCAGCCATTCGCGGTCGATCGGCTTGCGCTCCGGCGTTTCCGGGACCAGTCGCGCCACCGGCTTGCCGCGGCGCATGATCGTGATCGATTCGCCTGCCTCGGCGCGGTCGACCAGCGCGCTCAGCTGGGCCTTGGCATCGACGAGGTTGACACGCTCCATGATCGGCTCCGAACCAGTTAGCTGGTCACTTGTAGCAGCAACCGGCTGGCCGCCGCAAATCTACTCCGCCGCCTGCAGCTGCTCGGCCTCCGCCTCCGCCTGCTGCAGCGTCCACATCTCGGCGTAACGCCCGGCGCGGGCCAGCAGGGCGGCGTGGCTGCCGCGTTCGACGATGCGGCCGGCATCCATCACGATAATCTCGTCGGCGTCGGTGACGGTCGACAGGCGGTGCGCGATGACAAGCGTCGTCCGCCGCGCCGCGACGTCGTGCAGAGCGTCCTGGATGTCGGCCTCGGTGGCGCTGTCGAGCGCGCTGGTCGCCTCGTCGAGGATCAGCAGCGCCGGGTCCTTAAGGATGGTGCGGGCGATGGCGACGCGCTGCTTCTCGCCGCCCGACAGTTTCAGGCCGCGCTCGCCGACGGTGGTCGCGTAGCCGTCGGGCAGCGACAGGATGAAGTCGTGAATCGCCGCACCTTTCGCCGCCGCCTCGATCTCGGCCTGCGATGCGCCGATCCGTCCATAGGCGATGTTGTAGCCGATGGTGTCGTTGAACAGCACGGTGTCCTGGGGGACGATGCCGATGCTCCGCCGCAGGCTGTCCTGCGTCACCGTGCGGATGTCCTGCCCGTCGATGGTCACCTGGCCGTCCGTGATGTCGTAGAAGCGGTAGAGGATGCGGCTCAGCGTCGACTTGCCCGCGCCCGAATGGCCGACCACCGCCAGCTTGTGCCCCGGCGCGATCTCGAACGACACGTCGTGGAGGATCTGGCGGCGCGGCTCATAGCTGAAGTCGACATGGTCGAACTTGACCCGCGCGCCCGCCAGCACCAGCGGCTTCGCGTCCGGCGCGTCGGCGATTTCCTGCGACGTATCGAGCAGGCCGAACATCTGCTCCATGTCGATCAGCCCCTGCTTGATCTCGCGGTAGACCATGCCGAGCATGTCGAGCGGCCGGAACAGCTGCGCCAGCAGGGTATTGACCAGCACCACGTCGCCGACGGTGAACTTGCCCTGGCTCCAGCCCCACACCGTGTACGCCATCGCGCCCGCCATCATCAGGTTGGTGATGATCGCCTGGCCTACGTTGAGGCTGGCCAGCGACACGGCGTTCTTGGTCGCGGCGTCGGTGTAGCGCTTGATGGCGACGCCGTAATTATGGTGCTCATGCACTTCGGCGTTGAAATACTTGACGGTTTCATAGTTTAGCAGCGAGTCGACGGCGCGCCCCACCGCCTTGTTGTCGCTGTCGACCATCTCGCGCCGCATGCGGTTGCGCCACTCGGTGACCCGGCTGGTGTAGAGGATGTACAGCGTCACCATGACCAGGGTCGCGGCGACCAGCCCGGGGCCAAGCTTGACCCAGAAGATCACGCACACCGCGGTCAGCTCGAACACCGTCGGCACGATGTTGAACAGGATGAAGTAGAGCATCGTGTCGATCGACTTGGTGCCGCGCTCGACGATGCGGGTCAGCGCGCCCGTCCGCCGCTCGAGATGATAGCGCAGCGACAGACGGTGGATGTGCGCGAACACGTCCTGGCTGAGGTGCCGCGCCGCGGTCTGGCCGACGGTCTCGAAGACCGCGTTGCGCAGGTTGTCGAACAGCACGCCGCCAAAGCGCGCGCCTGCATAGGCGACGACCAGCGCGATGGCGATTGTCGCCGGGCCGGTGACCGGGCCCGACATGCGGTCGATCGCGGCCTTGTAGGCGAACGGCATCAGCAGCGTCGTCGCCTTGGCGAGCAGCACCAGCAGCATCGCCGCGACGACGCGCAGCCGCAGCTTCGGCGCGTCCGCCGGCCACAGGTAGGGCAGGAAGCGGCGCAGCGTCTTGATGTCGGGATTGCCGGGCGTCGTGGCGGTCTGGTCTCTCATGCCCGTCCTAAATGGCCCGCATGGCCCGCCGCCACAACCCGGCACGCCGTCGCGCCGACGCGGAACCGCAACGACCCTGATTTGTTTATCGGTTTGAAGGAGCGAAGCGATGAACCCGGCACTGATCGTGATGGCCATTCTGGGTTGCGCCGACGGCGGCGACCAGTGCCAGACCGTTCAGCTCGCGCCGACCCGCTTCGAGACCGTCGCCGCCTGCAACGCCGCCGCCGAAGCGACGCTGAACCGCTACACCAACCTCGCCTATCCGGTCATCGCCGTGCGCTGCCAGAAGGCGGCGGGCCCGACGTTGGTTGCAGCGGACGCGACGCCGGCGGGCTGAGCCGCCCGGCAGGCGCGTTAGCGGGCGGCACCCGCCCATTCACGGACGTTTCGCGCACCTCGCCCGCATCCCGGAAGCGGCCACCCGTTCAGCTGAGACGGTAGCGCCCACTTCACGCTTTCAGTTCGTGACGCTGCCTTCGCCACTGTGGGCAATGGACGCCTCTACCGGAAATGGGTTGGACGCCCCCGAAGTGCGTCGAGTGGCCTATTTCGCTGGTGCCTGATAAGCGCCGGTGTCGACTACACGATGGAAGACAGCAAATGTCTCAACGTTTTATCGCACTTGTCATGTTGATAACTCTCTCTGCCTGTAATGAGGATGCACCCGACCGCCCGAGTCTCATCGCTCAGCGGGTTGGCAAATATGTTTACGTGTTCGACCCTCGGTCAGTGGAAAACGTCTACGGGACAGATGATGGGAGAAACGCTGTTATTCGGCTCGGCCTGAGATTACCTGGACTTACGCAATTTCATGATCTACCTCACGCAACTGGTGACGATGTTATCCACATCTCATTCCTACCAGACACTGGACCCCCGATCCTCGGCCCGGACGACTATAAGAAGTTGTTTAGTTCCTGGTCGAAGCCCTCGCATTTAGTAGCGTCAAAATATGGCTTGAACGAATTGCTCCCGACCGTTCCGGAGGGTTCGAGACTTCTATTCCCAGCAGATGGGCGGCGCGCACTGATACAGTGTTCCAAGGCCACAACTTCGTTTCACGGCTCATGCGATTATGATTCCCGCTTCGAGGATCTTCGCGTGAACCTACACTTCTCCGCCCGGTGCCTCCCCTACTGGCGAGAGATAGAAAAAGAATCGACTGATTTAATAAAAAAATCTCGCGGGCGTTTGGCTCCGCGTAGGACTGTCTCCGCGAGGACTGATGAGAAGAATTTCTGCATCGACGCTCCTCATCGAGGGTCGATAAATTGATAGCGTGAGCCGATAGACTTTCCTATGCAAGTCGATGTTCGCTCGCGGCACAGTTCGACGCCCCATAGGCTAGAGGAGGTTACTAAGCTGGGTAAACGAGGGCCGTCATCGATACGCGGCGCGGGCCTCAGAATATCAAATATGACGCACGTAGCTTTCAACTCTCCGCATGAACGCGCGGCGCTTAAACGCAGCAATAATGCAGCAGCAACAATGCAACAGCTTGAGCCTCCAATATTGCAACGTGCGCCCTGAAAGCGGTCAGTCCGCTTTCCACCCATCCCGAACATTCGGTACGAGCGCCATGTCCTAGTCGAACAGGCTCGACACCGAGCTCTCTTCGCTCGTCCGCCGCATCGCCTCGGCGAACAGTGGCGCGACGGTGATGATGCGGATCTTGCCCGCCGCCTTGACCGCGGCCAGCGGCGCGATCGAGTCGGTGATCACCAGTTCGGTCAGCGCGCTGCCGTCGACCCGCGCCACCGCGCCGCCCGACAGCACGCCGTGGGTGACATAGGCGGTGACGCCCGCCGCCCCGGCCTCGGCCAGTGCCGCGGCGGCGTTGCACAGCGTGCCGGCAGAATCGACGATGTCGTCGACCAGCACGCACATCCGGCCCTCGACGTCGCCGATGATGTTCATGACTTCGGACTCGCCCGGCTTCTCGCGGCGCTTGTCGACGATCGCCAGGGGCGCATTGCCCAGCCGCTTGGCGAGCGCGCGGGCGCGCACGACGCCGCCGACATCGGGCGACACAACGGTCAGCGGCGCATCCTTGCCCAGCCGCGCCTCGATATCCGCGCTCATCACCGGGGCGGCGAACAGATTGTCGGTCGGGATGTCGAAGAAGCCCTGGATCTGCCCGGCGTGGAGATCGACCGACAGCACCCGGTCGGCGCCGGCCACGGTGATCATGTTGGCGACCAGCTTCGCCGAAATCGGCGTGCGTGACCCGGATTTCCGGTCCTGCCGGGCATAGCCGAAATACGGCACCACCGCCGTGATCCGCCGCGCCGACGCCCGCCGCAGCGCGTCGATGCAGATCAGCAGTTCCATAAGATTGTCGTTGGCGGGCGCGCCGGTCGACTGGACGACGAAAACATCCTCGCCGCGCACGTTCTCGTGGATTTCGACGAACACTTCCTCGTCGGCGAAGCGCCGCACGCTGGCCTTGGTCAGCGGCAGGTCGAGATAGGCCGCGATCGCCGTCGCCAGTTCGAGGTTGCTGTTGCCGGCGAGTATTTTCACGTGTGTCTGCCCCTGCGACCCGGCCGCATCCCTAGCGGGGCCGTCACCGCGCGGCAACAAACTTGGGCCGCGCCCCAAAATGGACAGAAGCGCCCGCGGCTTGCTAGAGGGCCGCTCCCCCGAGGCTGCCCGGACGTTCCCTTGACCAAGACTGCGCTCATTACCGGCGTCACCGGCCAGGACGGCGCGTATCTGTCCGAACTGCTGCTCGCCAAGGGCTATGTCGTCCACGGCGTCAAGCGCCGGTCGAGCAGCTTCAACACCGCCCGCGTCGATCATTTGTACCACGACCCGCACGAGGGGCAGACGCGGTTCTTCCTGCACCACGGCGACATGACCGACGCGACCAACCTGATCCGGCTGGTGCAGGAGACGCAGCCCGACGAGATCTACAACCTCGCCGCGCAAAGCCACGTCCAGGTCAGTTTCGAGACGCCGGAATATACCGCCAACGCCGACGGCATCGGCACGCTCAGGCTGCTCGAGGCGATCCGCATCCTGGGCCGCGAGAAGCTGACCCGCTTCTACCAGGCCTCGACGTCCGAGCTGTACGGGCTGGTGCAGGCGGTGCCGCAGTCGGAGACGACGCCCTTCTACCCGCGCAGCCCCTACGCCGCGGCGAAGCTGTACGCCTATTGGATCACGGTGAACTACCGCGAGGCCTACGGCATCCACGCCACCAACGGCATATTGTTCAACCACGAGAGCCCGCTGCGCGGCGAGACCTTCGTGACCCGCAAGATCACGCGGGCGGTGGCCGCGATCGAGGCCGGCACGCAGGCGACGCTCTACCTCGGCAACCTCGATGCGCAGCGCGACTGGGGCCATGCGCGCGACTATGTCGAGGGCATGTGGCGGATCGTCCAGCACGAGACGCCCGAGGACTGGGTGCTCGCCACCGGCGTCACCACGCCCGTCCGCCGCTTCGTGGAGCTGGCCTTCGCCGAGATCGGCCGCACGATCGAATGGTCGGGCACCGGCGTCGACGAGACCGGCACCTGCGCCGCCACCGGCGCGGTCGTGGTCAAGGTCGACCCGCGCTACTTCCGCCCGACCGAGGTCGACCTGCTGCTCGGCGACCCAACCAAGGCGCGGACCCGGCTGGGCTGGGAAGCGACGACCTCGCTGGAGCAATTGGTCAGGGAAATGGTCGCCAGCGACCGCGCCGCCGCCGCCCGCCACAACGCATGACGAACGGGGCTGACCTCGCCGGCAAGCGCATCTGGGTCGCGGGCCACCGCGGCATGGTCGGCAGCGCGCTGGTCCGGCGGCTGGCGTCCGAGCCTTGCGAAATCCTGACCGCGGACCGCAGCGTCCTCGACCTCACCCGCCAGGCCGAGGTCGAGGCGTGGGTGGCGGACGCCCGCCCCGACATCGTCGTGCTCGCCGCCGCCCGCGTCGGGGGCATTGCCGCCAATGCCGCGCGGCCGCTCGACTTCCTGCTCGACAACCTCGTCATCGAGACCAACGTGCTGAGCGCCGCCGACAAGGCCGGGGTCGACCGGCTGCTGTTCCTCGGCAGCAGCTGCATCTACCCCAAGCTCGCGCCCCAGCCGATCCGCGAGGACGCGCTGCTGACCGGCCCGCTGGAGCCGACCAACGAATGGTATGCGGTCGCCAAGATCGCCGGCATCAAGCTGGCCCAGGCCTACCGCGCCCAGAAGGGCCGCGACTATATCAGCGCGATGCCGACCAACCTCTACGGGCCCGGCGACAATTACGACCTCGAGTCGAGCCACGTCATCCCGGCGCTGCTGAGGAAGGCGGTCGAGGCGCGAGACGCGGGCGCGGACACGATGACGGTGTGGGGTTCGGGCACGCCGCGCCGCGAGTTCATGCACGTCGACGACCTGGCGGACGCGCTGGTCTTCCTGCTCAAGGGCTATTCGGAAGCCGAGCATATCAACATCGGCGTCGGTGACGACGTGACCATCGCCGAACTGGCGCAGACGGTCTGCGACGTCGTCGGCTTCACCGGCGAACTGGTGTTCGACACCGCGCGACCCGACGGCACGCCCCGCAAGCTGATGGACTCGTCGCGCCTGACCGCGCTCGGCTGGCGGCCCCGCATCGGCCTGCGCGCGGGGCTGGCGGATGCGCTGACGGCGTTCGAGGCGGCGCGCGGGTGAAAATCAGCGTCGTCACCGTCGCCTATAACGCCGCCGCCACCATCGCCGACACGCTGCGCTCGGTCGCGGCGCAGGCCGGCGATGTCGAGCATATCGTCATCGACGGCGGCTCCACCGACGGCACCGCCGATCTCGTCACCGCCCACGCCCGGCCGGGCACGGTGTTCGTCAGCGAGCCCGACGGCGGGCTCTATGATGCGATGAACAAGGGCCGCGCGCGCGCCACCGGTGGGATCATCGGCTTCCTCAACGCCGACGATTTCTTTTGCCGCACCGACGCCGCGCAGCTGATCGCCACCGCGGCTGGGGCCAACCCGGGCGCGTCGGCAGTGTCGGGCGGCGTCGCCATCGTCGCGGCCGCCGACCCGGCAAGGCTGCGCCGCGCCTATCCCGCCAGCCCGTTCGCGCCGTGGATGCTGCGTTTCGCGCACATGCCGCCGCACCCCGGCTTCTACACCCGCGCCGCCGCCTTCGACCGCGTCGGCCCGTTCGACCCCGCGATCCGCAGCGGCGCCGATTTCGACTGGATGCTGCGCTTCTTCCGGCGCGAGCGGCTGACCGCCGTGCCGCTGGCCGCGACGCTGGTGACGATGCGCGACGGCGGGCTATCGAACGACGGCTTCGGCAGCCGCCGCCGGATCAACGCCGAGGCGCGGGCCTCGCTGCGCCGCGCCGGGGTGGCGACCGCAGGCCCGCTGATCTGGTCGAAATACCTGCTCAAGGCGGCACAGCTGATCGCCCGCCCGCCGCAATGGCCCGCCCCGGCGGCGGTGCGCTGGACGCCGTGATCCGCCCACCGAAGTCATCGACTATCTCGAGCCCTGGCGCGTGCGCGATCCAGAAAGCCGCGTCGAGAAATGGCGATCATTTCTGAATTGCTTTAAAACACATCAACAACGCGATTTAGATCCACACAAGCAGCGACGGTCGAAGCGGTAGTTAAGGCTCTCCGACGGTCTTATCCTCTAAAGTCAATATAGCTGCCTTCGGTGTGATCCAATGCAAACTCTCATTTTCGCGGCTCAAGAAGAGTAGCGTCAGTGAGTAAAAGTGGCACTCATCGAAATCGCAGTCTACAAACGCAACTGCAAGCTGTGATATGACGTCGCGATCGATTTCGATGCAATCCACGTCGAACGTCGCGCAGTTTTTCATTTGGGGGAAAGGGAGCTGGTCGCCTGACCTCAGCCCTAGAACCGCAGTTCCTGGCCCAATTATCTCGCAGTTGACAAATTTTTTGCCGATGACTTTTTTCCGGCCAAGCGGTGCGAGATCACGCAGATAGAGCCGCTTGTTTTCGTAAACTCTTGCCATCGGGTCGAACAACGAACTGTCGCCAACCATCCTCTCGCGGCTTTTCGCCTCAATGCGCCAGAGCCGCGTGCGCGCGTTCAGCGCAAAAGCGGCGGACGACAAAACAAACGCCGAAAGGCCGGAGGTGAACCAGCCCCAAGCGCCGAATTGGCTAATCCAATGCACTCCCGTCGAAAGGTAGGCGCTCACAATAGCCACCAAGCTCGATGGAATAAGTGCCGAGAATGCGTAGGCGTTTGCCGCACGCCCAAACCAGCGATCAAAGTGCCCGTCTGCCATTCCGCGCACACTGCCCCAGCCGACGCCGGATGTGGAGTCGTTGCGGCGCCGATATTGAGCCCTCTCCAGATATCGCAAGGGATAGGCCCCAGTCTCGCCGATGTCGCAGGGGCTGCGAAGCTGAACGGCGACTGACGATCGCGTTCAGCCCCGGCGCACCTGAGCCGACGTAAAAGGTCTGCAACGGGCCGAATCGATCGGCCGCAGACGAGAGGATCGGACATGATCGGCAAGTTCTTCATCAACACCGCCGTCGCGGTATCGGTGGCCGCGGCCGTGGTGCCGGCCGCCGCCAGCGCGCGCGACCACGACCGCTATGGCTATGACGACGGCCGCTATGACCGTGACGGCGACCGTTATGACCGTCGCGACGGCGACCGCTACGAGCGCCACGATCGTGGCCATCACTATGGCCAGTACCGCCGCAACTATTATACGCAGCCGCGCTACGGCTATGGCGGCGGCTATAACCGGGGCTATTACGGCCAGCAGGCCTATGGCTATGGCCGCGACGACCGCCGCTATTACGGCCGTCGCGACGGTTATCGCTGCAACAGCGGCTCGACCGGCACCATCGTCGGCGCCATCGCCGGCGGCCTGATCGGCAACGGCATCGCCGGGCGCGGTGACCGCACGCTTGGCACGGTGCTCGGGGCTGGCAGCGGTGCGCTGGCGGGTCGCGCCATCGACCGCGGCGGCCGCTGCTGACGCTTCGCACTGAACGGGGACCGGTCCGGAAAGGCCGGCCCCTCGTCATGGTCCGGGGGGATCAGGGAGGCGTGCGATGCAACGCATCTTGCAGCTGGTCGCCGATCATCAGGTCGCCATCGGCCTGCTCGGCACGGTCATCGTCATGCTGGCGGTGATGGCCGGGGTCCGCCGCAGCGGGCAGAAGCCCGACTAAAGCGCGATCATCGAGATCTGGCGGCCGTAATCCGGCTCGCCGGCATGGGTGGTGCGGCGGTAACTGAACCAGCGCCGCGGGTCGGCATAGGTGTCGAGGCCCAGCGCCTCGACCCGGCCGACGCCGGCCGCCGCCAGCCGGCGGACGATGAAACCCTCCAGGTCGAACTGGTGGTGGCCGGGTCGTCCGGGGGTGAAGAAATCGTCGTGCGCGGGGTCGTCGGCGAGGACGCGGTCCCGGAAAAGTTCATCGATTTCATAGCTTTTGCGGCCGATCGCCGGCCCGACCGCCGCCGCGATGCGGCCCGGCGCCGCGCCCAGCGCCACCATCGCCGCGACGGTATTGGCCAGCACCCCGGTCAGCGCCGGCCGCCACCCCGCATGCGCCGCCCCGATCACCCCGGCCTCGACATCGGCGAACAGCACCGGCGCACAGTCCGCCGCCAGGATGGCCAGCGCCAGCCCCGGGGTCCGGGTCACCATGCCATCGGCCCGTGGACGCGAATCATCAACAAAGTCATCACTCACCGTCACCACCGTCGGGCTGTGGATCTGGTGCAGCGTCACCAGCCTCGCCCCCGGCGCCGCCGCCGCCACCGCCCGCACCCGGTTCTCGCGCACCGCATCGCGGTCGTCGTCGGAACCGAGGCCGCAGTTGAGGCTGGCATACAGCCCGGTCGATACCCCGCCCTGCCGCCCGAGGAAGCCGTGGCGGACCCCCGCCAGCACGCCCGCGGTCACCGCCTCAATCATGCAGCCGCAACCGGCACAGGAATTCCCGGTCGGCATGGCTGCCGACCATGAACGCGAACTCCGACACTTCCTCGAACCCGTAGCGGGCGTAGAAGCGCCGGGCGCGGGGATTTTCGCTGAACACCGACAGCCACATCTCGACCGCGCCGCGCCGGCGCGCCTCGACGATCGCCCAGTCCATCAGCGCGACCGCCACGCCGCTGCCCTTGGCCTCGTCGAGCAGGTACAGTTGGCGCAGTTCGATGCAGCGGCGGCCTTCGGGATCGTAGGGCAGAGACGGCGGCCCGAGCTTGCAATAGCCGACGAGCCGGCCGTCCACCGCGGCGATCCGGAAGGCATAGGCCTCGTCCGCCAACTGCGCGCGAAAGGCCGCCTCGTCGTGGCCCGCCATGAAGGCGTCGTAGTCGGCGGCTGTGTAGAGGTGCCGGAACATCGGATCGAAGCTGGCGACATAGACGGCGCGGATCGCCGCCGCGTCGCCGGCACTGCCGTCGCGATAGTCCGTCACGCTGCGAACCCCGCGGGAACCGGCCAGTCCGGGCCGGTCAGCGCCATCACCTTGAACAAGTCCCCCATCTCCCCCGTCAGCCGCGCCACTGCAGCGTCGATATCAGCGGCCTGCACCGCTGTCGCGCGGGCTTTCAGCGCCGCGGCGCGCGCGCCGATGCCAAGCCGCTCCAGCCAAGCGCCCTGCCCGACCGGTCCATGCGCCGTCACCCGCGCAGCGACCTTCAGCGCCGCGAAATCGACGTGGGCCGTCAGGTCGGCGTCGCCGGGCGCCGCGAATGGGTCGGCATAGGCATGGCCGCGCACCGCCTGCAGCGTGTCGCCGGTGGCAGGGCCGGCATAGCCATAGTCGATGATCAGCGCGACGCCGCCGCGCTCCCGCAGCCGCGTCCCGATCTCGGCCGCGATGGCGGTCGACGCGGGCGAGGTCTCGACCACGGTGCCCGCCGGCGCGGCGCGGGCGTGCGGCGGCACCAGTGCGTCGACCGGCAGCCCGGCCAGCACGGGCGCGAACCCCGGCCCGACATGGCGCTCGCGCCAGTCGCCGGCACGCTCGAACTGGCGCACCGGCAGCGCGTCGAAGAACTCGTTCGCGACGATCAGCAGCGGCAGGTCGCCCGGCACGCCGCCAAGCTCAGCGTGCCACTGCGCCTCCGGCACCCGCTCGGCCTGGGCGGCGCGCAGCACCGGGCTGATCTCGACGAAATGCACCGGCAGGTCGAACCGCGCCGCGCGCCGCAGGTCGGCCATCAGCGTCCCCCGGCCCGGTCCCAGCTCGACCAGCCGCGCCGCGGGCCTGCCGGCCCGCGCCCAGGCGTCGGCCAGCGCGATGCCAATCAACTCACCGAACATCTGGCTGATCTCGGGCGCGGTGATGAAATCCCCCGCCGCCCCCAGCGGATCCCGCATTCCGTAATAATGCGCGTTGCACCGCGCCATCCACTCGGCGACCGGGATACTCGACCGCGCGGCGATCTCCCGCGCCAGCGTCTCGCCCAGGTTCACGCCGAAGCCGCGACGCGCCGCCCGCCGCTGGTCAGGATCATCACCGCACCGATCACGATCATCGGCAGGCACAGCAGCTGGCCCATTGTCAGGTGGAACGCCAGATAGCCGATCTGCGTATCGGGCTCGCGGAAGAACTCGATGACGAAGCGGACGATGCCAAAGCCGCCGATGAACACGCCGCTCAGCAGCCCGGGCCGCAGCCGCGCATCGGTGCGCCAAAACAGGAACGCGAGGATCATGAGCAGGACGACACCCTCGCCGAAGGCCTCGTACAACTGGCTCGGATGGCGCGGCAGGCCGTTGGTGCCGGGGAATATGATGCCCCAGTCCGATCCTGTGACCCGTCCGTAGAGCTCGCCGTTGACGAAGTTCGCGAGCCTCCCGAAACATTGCCCGATCGGTACCACGCAGGCGACATAATCGCCGACCCTCAGGGCGTTGATCCGATTGCGCGCCGCGAACCACAGGATCGCCAGCGCCATGCCGATAGCCCCGCCGTGGAACGACATGCCGCCATCCCACAGCTTGAAGATCTCGAACGGGTGCGCGGCATAATTCTGGAAATTGTAGAACAGCACATAGCCCAGCCTGCCGCCGGCGATGATGCCAAGCGTTGCCCAAGTGACGAAGTCGTCGGCCTGCTCGACGCTCATCGGCGGTTGCGGCTCGCGCAGCAGCCGCCGGAGATAGACCCAGCCGAGCAGGATGCCGGAGATGTAGGCGAGACTGTACCAGCGCAGCGCGAACGGGCCGAGCCGCAGGTCGCCAATGCTGAACGCCGGCAGCGTGAACAGTTCGGGCCGCAAGCCCAGGCTCTGGAAGTCGAGGGCAATCTGGAAAGCGCCGGTCATCGTCTGATCATTTTCCTTTGACCGCCAAGCGCGGCGCACCATAGTCGGCGGCAACGATAAGACAACGGGAGAGGGATGCATGTCCGATCTGGACGCCTTTCGCGCGGCCACCCGCGCCTGGCTGGAGGCGAATTGCCCGGCGGAGATGCGCACTCCGATCGCGCGGGATGCCGATGTTTGCTGGGGCGGCCGCGATGCCCGGCTGACAGCGGCGCAGCGGCAGTGGCTGGACGCGATGGGCACGAAGGGCTGGACGGTGCCCGAGTGGCCCGCAGCCTATGGTGGCGGCGGTCTGTCCAAGGACGAAGCCAAGGTACTGGCGTCAGAACTGCGCCGCATCGGCGCACGCTCGCCACTGTCGTCGTTCGGCATCTGGATGCTCGGGCCGGCGCTGCTGAAATACGGCAGCGAGGCGCAGAAACTGGAGCATCTGCCCCGCATCGCGCGCGGCGAGATCCGCTGGTGCCAGGGCTATTCGGAGCCCGGCGCGGGCTCCGACCTCGCCTCGCTGCGGACCTCGGCGCGGCTCGACGGCGATCATTATGTGGTCAACGGCCAGAAGGTGTGGACCAGCTATGCCGACAAAGCGGACTGGATCTTCTGCCTGGTCCGTACCGATCCGGATGCCGCCAAGCACCTCGGCATCTCGTTCCTGCTGTTCGACATGGCGTCGCCGGGCGTCACCACCTCGCCGATCAAGCTGATCTCGGGGGCGTCGCCGTTCTGCCAGACGTTCTTCGACGATGTCCGGGTGCCGGCGGCGAATCTGGTCGGCGAGCCCGGCAAGGGCTGGGACATCGCCAAGTACCTGCTCACCCACGAGCGCGAGATGATCGGCGACATGGACGGCGGCGGCCGCGATTCGGTCAGTCAGATCGCCGCGAAGACGCTAGGCCTGGACAACGACCGGCTGGGCGACGGCGGCTTGCGCGCGCAGATCGCGGCGCACGAGATCGACGCGTGGGCGTTCGGCCTGACCATGGAGCGGGTCAAGGACGAGGCCAAGGCCGGGCAAGGTGTTGGCGCGCTGTCGTCGATGCTGAAATATTACGGGACCGAGCTCAACAAGAGCCGCCAGGAACTGCTGATGTCGATCGGCGGTTCGGACGCGCTGCTGTGGGAGGGCCCGCACGACGGCGACGGCGACGCGGCGCGGTCGTGGCTGCGCAGCCGCGCCAACTCGATCGAGGGCGGCACCAGCGAGATCAACCTCAACATCATCGCCAAGCGCGTGCTGCAGCTGCCGGGCGCGTGACCCGGCGATAATCGCCGAGCGGCCCGAGAGCCGCCGGTCCGAGGGGAGTTTTAAGTTGGCACTGGTACTGACCGACGACCAGACGATGATCCGTGACTCAGCGGAAGGTTTCTTCCGCGACGCGGCGCCGCCGGCGCAGCTGCGGAAACTGCGCGACAGCCGCGATGCCACCGGCTTTGACCGCGCGACCTGGGCGAAGATGGCCGAGATGGGGTTTGCCGGCGTGCTGGTGCCCGAGGCGCATGGCGGTGCCGGGTTCGGCCATGTCGCTGCCGGGCTGATCATGGAGGCGGCCGGGCGCAACCTGTCGCTCAGCCCGCTGCTGTCGACCGCCATCTTGGCCGCGACGGCGCTGGTCGCGGCGGGCAGCGAGGAGCAGCGGGCGAAATACCTGCCGCAGATTGCCAGCGGCGAACGCCTGTTCGCGCTCGCCGGCGACGAGAAGGCTCGCCACGCGCCGCATCATATCTCCACCCGAGCCGAGCCATCGGGCAACGGCTTCAAGCTGAATGGCCGCAAGCCCTTCGTGCTCGACGGCCATGTCGCCGACACCTTGATCGTCGCGGCGCGGACCGCGGGTGATGACGGCGATGCCGCCGGCATCACGCTGTTCCTGGTCGATGCGAACGCCGCGGGGGTCGCCACGCAGCGCACGTCGATGGTCGACAGCCGCAACGCGGCGCAGGTGACGCTGACCGATGTCCAGGTCGACGGCGCGGACATGCTCGGGGCGCTCGGCGAGGGCAGCGCGCTGCTCGACCGCATCCTCGACGCAGGCCGCGCCGCGCTCGCGGCCGAGATGCTCGGCGTTTCGGCGCAGTCGTTCGCCACCACCGTCGACTATCTGAAGCAGCGCGAGCAGTTCGGGCAGAAGATCGGCAGTTTCCAGGCGCTCCAGCACCGCGCCGCGCACCTGTTCTGCGAGATCGAGCTGGCGCGCTCGGCGACGCTGCGGGCAGCCCAGGCACTCGATGCGGGCGACGACCGCGCCGCGCTGTTCGTCAGCCTGGCCAAGGCCAAGTCGGGCGCGGTGGCCAAGCTGGCGACCAACGAAGGCGTCCAGATGCACGGCGGCATCGGCATGACCGACGACTATGACATCGGCTTCTACATGAAGCGGGCGCGCGCGGCCGGCGAGACGTTCGGCGACGCCGGCTTCCACGGCGACCGGCTGGCCCGGCTAATGGGCTATTGAGCGTTACCCGGGCGACGGCGGCCGACGTTGCGCTGCTGGCGCGGCTGCGCTGCCGCCTGTGGGACGGCACGCGGGCCGAGCATGCGGCGGAGGTTGCCGCGCTCATCGATCGCCCGAGCTTCGCCGCCTTCATCGCCCGCGACGGCGACCGTGCCATCGGCTTCGCCGAAGCGACGTTGCGCGAGTATGTCGACGGTGCCGACGTCGGGGCACCGGTCGCCTTTCTGGAAGCGCTGTGGGTGCGCACCCGCGACCGCCGCCGCGGCGTCGCACGGGCGCTGCTCACCGCGGTTGAGGCGTGGGCGCGCACGGCGGGCTGCAACACCCTCGGGTCCGACGCCGATATCGACAATCCCGACGGCCTCGGCTGGCACGCGGCACTGGGCTTCGAGGAAGTCGGGCGCACGGTCAACTTCGTGCGCGCCATTGCATTGCCCGCCACGCATGGCATGGATTGAGGCGACGCGGCACCAGACCGCGCGGAGGGAGACGTCATGAAATCTGAGCTCGACACCGCGCTCGACGCGGTCATCGACCAGTTGATCGCGCCGGGCGGCCAGCTCGCGGTCGGCGAGGCGCCGGTGCGCGCCGCGTCGCTGCCGGTGTTCGCCAACGCACCCGCCAACATGCGCGACTATCTGGCGTTCTTCTTCGCTGCCAATGCCGCCAAGGAATTCCTGGTCTACCGCGATGAACGGCTGACCTTCGCCGAGGTTTACGCGCAGGCGATCAAGGTCGCTGCCTGTCTCCAGCACAGCCACGGCATCGCCAAGGGCGACCGGGTCGCCATCGCGATGCGCAACTATCCGGAATGGGTAACCAGCTTCATCGCCATCCTCCACATCGGCGCGGTCGCGGTGCCGATGAACGCCTGGTGGCAGGCGGACGAGTTTGCCTACGGCCTGCACGATTCGGGCGCCCGCCTGGTCATCGCCGACGAGGAGCGGGCGCGGCGGATGGCGGCGCTGGCGGGCACCAACCTCAAGTTGCTGACCGTCCGCACCAGCCGCGAGGTCACCGCCGAACTCGGCTTCGAGCGGCTCGAGGACAGCTGCGCCGCGTGCCCCTCGACACCGTGGTTCCTGCCCGAGATCGGGCCGGAGGACGACGCGACGATCATGTACACGTCGGGCTCGACCGGCGCTCCCAAGGGCGCGGTCAGCACCCACCGCGCCAGCGTATCGGGATCGATGAACTATCTCGTCATGGGGCTGGCGCTGCTGCAGCTGTCGGCGGCCGCCGGCGTGACGCCGGCCGAGCAGCAGATCATGCTGCTCAACGTACCGCTGTTCCACATCACCGGTTCGGTGCCGGTGCTGCTCGTCTCGATCGCCATCGGCCGCAAGATGGTGATCATGCACAAATGGGACGCGGGCGAGGCGCTGCGCCTGATCGAGGCGGAGAAGGCGACTTATTTCGTCGGCGTGCCGACGATGAGCCTCGAACTGATGCAGCATCCCGACCGGGCCAAATACGACCTGTCGAGCCTGGTCGATATCGCCAGCGGCGGCGCGCCGCGCCCGCCCGAGCATGTCGACCGGCTCGCCGAGACCTTCCCCGGCAAGCATCCGGTCCAGGGCTATGGCCTGACCGAAACCAACGGCGTCGGCGCGGGCAACATTCGCGACAACTACCGCAACAAGCCGGCCTCGACGGGTCGCGCTTCGCGGCCGCTGGTCGAACTCGGCATCGCCGACGACGACGGCAACTGGCTGCCGGCGAACGCGGTCGGCGAGGTGTGCATCCGCTCCGCCGCCAACTGCCGCGGCTACTGGAACAAGCCGGAGGCGACGGCGGCCGCGTTCTCGCCCGACGGCTGGTTCAAGACCGGCGACCTCGGTTACCTCGACGACGACGCCTATCTGTTCATCGTCGACCGCAAGAAGGACATCATCATCCGCGGCGGCGAGAACATCAGCTGCCAGGAGGTCGAGAGCGCCATCTACAACCACCCCGCGGTTGCCGAGGCGAGCGTGTTCGGCCTGCCCGACGAACGGCTCGGCGAGATCGTCGGCGCGGTAGTCTATCCCAAGCCCGGCGCGGCGCTGGAGGTGGAGGCGCTGGTCCAGTTCGTCGCGCGCGACCTCGCCAGCTTCAAGGTGCCGGCGCAGGTCTGGCTGGTCGACGAGCCGCTGCCCAAGCTCGGCAGCGCCAAAATCGACAAGGTTACCTTGCGCAAGCTATACCGGGTGAAGTTCGAGGGACGGGAGTAGCCGATGTTCACCGCCATGCAGCAGGGCACCGCCGAGGATTGGGCGCACATTGCCAAGGAACACATGGTCCACCAGCAGACGGCGGCGCCGCTGCAGATCATGGACTCGATGCGGCGGCTGGGCGCGATCCAGGTCGGTTTCGCGGCCGACCAGCTGACGCACTGCCTGATGACCGCGACGCTCGCGCGCGCCGACGGTGCCAACGACCAAGAGGTGGTTGCCGCGCTCACCCACGACCTCGGCAAACTGCTGTCGATCCCCAACCACGGCGCGATCCAGGCAGAGGTGCTGAAGCCCTATGTCAGCGACGAGATCTATTACGCGATCATGTGGCACCAGCATTTCCAGGGGGCCTATTACTACGGCTACCTCGGCAAGCCGACCGACATGCGCCAGCAGTTCAAGGACGAGACGTGGTTCGCGTTCGCCGAGAAGCTCGTCGACAAATGGGATGCCCCGGCCTTCGACCCCGACTTCAAGGTCGATAGCCTGGAGAGCTTCGAGCCCGAGGTCATGCGGGTCTTCGGCCGGCCGACGCGGCTGATCTGAGGCTTGAGGTGATCGCAGCTGATCCCGGCATCGACAGACGCGTATTGCTTCGCCCAAACATGACCTCGATCACGTTATGCATGGTTTTCGGGCTGATCTCTCTTCTGATACTCTCACTCCCTGCGATCCGGACGACCGACGGCGTTGTATGGGGTTCGGAGCTTCTCGCACTCGGTTGGCTCGGGCCGCTGAACCTGAAGTTTGCCTGGTTCGCCAATCCGGCGATGATGGTTGTCGTTGTGCGCGTCCTGCATCGGAGGCGCGTGCACTGGCTAATCGGCCTGACGCTCTTCGCGCTGATGGCAGACGCGATGGCTTGGACTGGTTTGCCGGGCGAGAGCGGTCGCGCGGAGATCATCCAGTATTTTGGTGGTTATTATATCTGGCTGGCGTTGGTGGGGCTTTGTGCTTGTAGTCCGCTGTTGCGCTGGCCGGACGCAAATCCAGCAAAGGCGGACCTCGACCGGCTCAGCACTCCTCGACCGGCCCGATGATCAGCCGCTCCCGGATCGCGCCCTCGAGCAGTTCGGCGGGCGGCAGCGCCACCCGGTCGATGATGTTGAGGCAGCCCTTGCCCGACTTTAGCCCCGGCACCGCGGCGGTCAGGGCGTCGACCTGCGCCTTGCCGATGTAGAGCGACAGGTACGATTTCTGGCTGGCGGTGGCGAAAAACCGCTCGCCGACCCGGTACACCGGCATCTTCCACTCAATCGACTCGACGACGTCGGGCGCGACGCGGTGGACGATGGCGCGGATCGCGGCGAGACGCTCCGCCCGCAGCGGCGGCGCGGCGGCGATATAGTCGTCGATGGTCATGCCATCCGCATAGCCGATTTACCCCGCCGGCGCGACCCGGGCGCGCTCGGGCAGGCGGACCAGCACCAGCGCCGCGACGACCAGCGCCGCGCCGCCGATCTCGGCCGCGCCGGGCACTTCGCCGAAGCGCAGCGCGCCGATGGTCGCGGCAATGGCGGGCTGGACCAGCAGGGTCAGCCCGACGACGATCGGGCGGAGGTGGCCGACCGCATAGACCACCAGCCCCTGGCCGATGACCTGGCTGCCGAGCGCCAGCAGCACCAGCGGGGTCCAGTCGGCGGGCAGGAACGGGCCCGGCGCGGCCGCGGCGACCGGCAGCAGGAACAGCGCCCCGAAGGCGGTCACCACGGCAAGCAGCGGCAGCGGCGCGATCTTCCGCCGCGCCCGGTCGACGACGACCAGATAGGCAGTGTAGGCGACCGCGGCGGCCAGGCAGAACAGGTCGCCCGCAAGGTGCCGCGCCGACACGTCTGCCGAGCGCCCGAGCAGCAGCGCCGTCCCCGCCGCCGCGCACGCCAGCGCGATGCCGGCGTTACGCCCGGGCAACGTCCGCGCCGTCGCATAGCCGATCAGGGGCAGCAGGAAGCTGGCGGCATTCGACAGCAGCGCCGCATTGGCCAGCGTCGTCCGCGCGATGCCGAGGTGCCAAACCGCGAGATCGGCGGCAAAGCAGGCGGCGGCCAGCGCGCACACGCCCGCGACGCCCCGCACGCTGCGCCAGTCGGGCCGGCTTAGCCCCGCCAGCAGCGCCAGCGGCACCACCGCCAGCGCCATCCGCCAGAACGCCGACACCACCGGCGCGACATCGGCGAGCCGCACCAGCCACGGCCCGAAGGCGAGGCAGATGCTGCCAAGCAGCATCGCGGGGAAGGCAAGACGCGGCGTGGCGGACATTGGCGGCGGGGTAGGCGCTCGGCGGCGCTTTGTCAGCCCGCGCGCCGGCAAACCATCGCTGCGCGCGCGCCAAGGAATTTTCTGCACCGCGCCGGGTGCAGTCGCGCTATATCCCGGAAACGATGTCCGAAGTTCTCTACAATACCGCGATCCTGCGCCTTGCCGCCGCGCCGCCGGTGCCGCGGCTGGTCGATCCGCAGGCCAGCGTCGTGCGGGTGTCACCGGTGTGCGGCAGCCGGGTGACGGTCGATCTCGATCTCGGCGGCGATGGCCGCGTGGCGCGCTTCGGGTCGGAGGTGCGGGCGTGCGCGCTGGGCCAGGCGGCGGCGGCGCTGCTCGCGGGCCATGTCGTCGGACGCTCGGCGGACGAACTGACCGCCGCGCGCGAAGGGCTGGCGGCCTATCTGAAGGGCGATGCCGAGACGCCCGGCGACTGGCCGGGGCTCGACATTTTCGCGCCCGCGCGGCCGCACCGGGCGCGCCATGCCTCGATCCTGCTCGGCTTCGATGCGGCGGCGGCAGCGGCACGCGAGGCGGCGGCATGACCGGGCACGAACCGCTCATCCAGGCGGTCGCCTACCTGTCTGCAGTGGTGCTGCTGGTGCCGCTGTTCACACGGCTCGGGCTGGGCGCCGTGCTCGGCTACCTGGCGGCGGGCATCATCATCGGGCCGTCGGTGCTCGGCCTGGTCAGCGATCCCGAGGCGGCGAGCCAGCTGGCCGAATTCGGCATCGTGCTGCTGCTGTTCGTCATCGGGCTTGAGCTGAAGCCGTCGCGACTGTGGCAGCTCAGGCGCGACATCTTCGGGCTCGGCGCGGCGCAGGTGCTGGCGTGCGGCGCGGCGCTGACCGGCGTGCTGCTGCTCGTCACCGGCCTCACGTGGCAGGCGGCGCTGGTCGTCGGCCTGCCGCTCGGCCTCAGCTCGACCGCGCTCGTCATGCAGCTGCTCGCCGAAAAGGACATCACCAACACGCCGTTCGGGACGCGCAGCTTTGCCATGCTGCTGTTCCAGGATCTCGCCATCGTGCCGCTGCTGACCGTCGTCGCGGCGCTGTCGCGCGTCCCCGATCCGAACGCGCTGCCGGGCTGGCAGCAGGCGGGGCTGACCGTGCTGGCGCTTGGGCTGCTGGTCGCGATCGGGCGCTGGGGGCTGCCGCCGCTGTTCCGAGTGCTCGGCCAGTTGAAGGTCCGCGAGGCGTTCGCCGCCGCCGCGCTGCTGACCGTGCTGGGCAGCGCGCTGTTGATGCAGAGCCTCGGCCTGTCGATGGCGCTGGGTGCGTTCGTCGCCGGGGTTATGCTGGCCGAATCGCCCTATCGCCACGCGCTCGAGGCGGACATCGAACCGTTTCGCGGCCTCCTGCTCGGGCTGTTCTTCGTGTCGGTCGGCATGATCCTCAACCTGGGCGTGATCCGCGATCAGCTCGGCATGGTGCTGCTGCTCGTCGTGCTGGTGATGGCGACCAAGACGCTGATCATCGGGCTGCTGGCGCGGGCCTTCGGCACCGGCTGGGTGCGCGCCTTCCAGATGGGCCTGCTGCTGGCGCAGGGCGGCGAGTTCGGCTTCGTGCTGTTCGCCACCGCGCAGCGCGGCCTGTTGATCGACGCGGCAGCGGCGCAGCTGTTCGGCGCGGTGGTCACCGTATCGATGCTGGTGACGCCGTTCGCGATCCGCTTCGCCAGCCGGTTCAACCCGAAGGAAGCGCCGCGCACCGATCTCGACGGGCCGGAGGCGGCCGTCCGGCGCGATGCCGCGGCACGTGTCGTGCTGGTCGGCTGCGGCCGCGTCGGCCAGGGCGTGGCGCAGATGCTGCTGGCGCGGGGCGTCGAGGTGATCGGCATCGACAACGATCCCGAACTGATCGACGTCAGCCGCCTGTTCGGCAACCGCGTCTATTTCGGCGACGGCCGCCGCATCGACATCCTGCGCGCGGCCGGGGCCGAAACCGCCGATGCCGTGGTTCTGGCGATCGACGGCAAGTGGAGCCCGGCCGATGTCATCGAGCCGATCCGCGCCGCTTTCCCCGACCTCAAGATCGTCGCCCGCGCCTATGACCGCACGCACCTGATCGAACTGCGCAAGGCCGACGTCGACGTGGCGCTGCGTGAGATGTTCGACGGTTCGGTCGCGCTGGGGCGCGCCGCCCTGGCGGAATTGGGCACCGACCCACAGACCATCGCTGCGATCGAGGAGGAGTTCCGCCGACGCGATGCCGAGCGGCTGGAACTGCAACTGGCCAGCGGCGATCAGCTGTCCGGTTCGGAGCGGCTGTTCCGCCCCGGTGTCGCCTTCGTGCCCGACGCCATCGGCGAAATCCCGTTCGCCGGCGGCAGAGCGGACGATGAGCGCAGGGAAGCGAGCCTCGCCGGGGCGTAGAGCGACGCCGGTGCATCGCGCGTGAGCCGCGCCGCGCGCGCCGGCCATGCCGCCCGCCACGCCGCGAGGTCGCGCGGGTCGAGGCTGTTACGGATCGCGGTAAGATCGGCGGCGGCGCGGGCCAGCTCGCGCTGGCGGGCGGCGTTGCCGGCGAAACGCTCGTCGATGCGGCCGAGCTCGCTGCGCGTGGCGGCAATCAGGAACGCGGCGCTGGCCGGGTCGCGGCGGTCGAATGCCCCGGCGGCGGCGGCAGCGGCGCGCGCGGCGGCATCGAGGTCGTCGGCGATCGTGACCGCGACATCGCCCGCCGGGCAGGCGGCGGCGTCAAGGGCCCGGACATAGGCGACGAGGCCGGTCAGGACGGCTGGCGGCGGCGGCGGCCCGTCGAACTCCTGCGTGATCAGCCCCGCGATGAAACGTTCGAGCGCGGGACCATCGCGCGCGACGCGGCGCGGGCCAGTGGCGAGATCGGGAATCGGTTTCGGGTTGGCGATGCCGTCGCCGCGATGTGTGCTGAACAGCGACGCGGTGACGTCGGCGGTGCCCGGCGCGCCCGAAATGCCGGCGAAGTGGAAATCGGGGTTGCCGCGGCCGCTGCGGTGGCAGGCGCTGCAGCTGAGGCCCGCCCGTGCCGCCTGGCCGCCGAGCAGCAGCGGCGCGCGGAACGCCGCCCGGCCCGCTTCGACCGGCCAGCTGCGGGCCGCTGGCGGCAAGCATTCGGCGGGCCGCCGCCCCAGCGCCGCGGCCGGATCACGCCCGGACGCGAGCCAGCGCAGCGGCGTCAGCGGTGCCGCGGCGAGCAGCGCCGCCGCCAGGATCAGGACGGCGAATGCCCGAGCACGACCCACCGCCGCAGCTCCTCCGCCTCGGCGCAGCCATAGGTACACTGCGCGTCGAGGCTGGCCAGCATCGCCTTGGCTCCGCGCAGGTCACCGCGCTCGACCTTGAGCTCGCCGTAATATTCGGTGGCGCCGCGGTGGCCGGGCGCGGCGCGCAGCGCGGCCCGGTAATAGGCTTCGGCGGCGGCATAGTCGCCGCGCTTGCGGTTGGCATAGCCGAGATAGGTCAGCACGTCGGGGTGCGGCCCGAACGCGGCGCGCGCCACCTGCAGCGTCGCGATCGCCTCGTCATAGCGATGCTCGTTGATCAGCGCGACCGCGGCCAGATAGGCCCGGTCGCCGGCGGCGGCATCGGCGAGCGCCGGAGCCGGCAGGTCGAGCGCCGCCGCCGGGGTGCCGAGCGCGGCCTGGACGGCCGCGACCGCCTCGGTCAGCGCCGATGCCTCGGGGCAGGTCGTGCCGCACGCCGCGGCGCGGGCGGACAGTTCGGCCAGCCGCGCCTTCGCCGCCTCGGTCTCGCCCAGCCTGGCCAGCGTAACCGCGAGATCGCGCTGCGCCGACAGGTTGGCGGGCGCGGCCTTGACGACGCGTTCGAACGCCTTGCGCGCGCCCTTCAGGTCGCCTTTGCCCAGCTTCGCGGTACCCGACAGGTAGCGGATATTCGGGTCGGTCGGCGCGGCCTCGGCCACCCGGCCGAGGTAACGGTCGGCCGTCGCATAATCCTTGGCGCCCAGCGCGGCGACGCCCTTGCGGTAATCCTCGGCCGGATCATAGGCCGGGCC
Source organism: Sphingomonadales bacterium (assembly GCA_038210595.1). Classification (GTDB taxonomy): domain Bacteria; phylum Pseudomonadota; class Alphaproteobacteria; order Sphingomonadales; family Sphingomonadaceae; genus Glacieibacterium. Next base: position 64,842 of record JBBQWN010000001.1, read on the forward strand.
GGTGGAGCTGGGCACGCCGCCGCCGCCGCTGCCGCCGCCGCCGGACGCGCCCGCCGCGACCGGCGCGGCGATCAGGATAGCAGCGGCGAGCAGGCGGTACGAACGCATGGGCTTGTCCCTTCGAGGCCGGGCGGCGAGTATGCCAGAACGTTACGCGACCGGCGAGTCGCCACAAACCTTGGGAGACGGACATGGAGTCGCGGGAAATCCGGTTGAAGAGCGGGGCCACCGGCCTGCCGACGGCCGCCAATTTCGAGGCCGGGACGGCGACGGTCGCAGCGCCGGGCGCCGGCGAGGTTCAGGTCCGCAACCGCTGGATGTCGGTCGACCCCTATATGCGCGGCCGGATGTACACCGAGCGCGCCAGCTATATCCCGCCGTTCCAGGTCGGTGAGCCGCTGCAGGGCCATGCCGTCGGCGAAGTCGTCGCGTCGAACGATCCGGACTTCGCGCCCGGCGACCTGGTCAGCTCGATGTTCGGCTGGCGCGAGGCGTTCACCATGTCGGGCAAGGCGCTGCAGAAGCTGCCGCGGATCCCCGGCGTGCCCGACCAGGCCTATCTCGGCGTGCTCGGCATGCCCGGCCTGACCGCCTACGCGGGCCTGCTCGAGATCGGCCAGCCCAAGCCCGGCGACACGGTGTTCGTCAGCGGCGGCGCGGGCGCGGTCGGCTCGGTGGTGGCGCAGATCGCCAAGGTCAAGGGCTGCACCGTCGTCGCCACCGCCGGCAGTGATGCGAAATGCGACTGGCTGCGCTCGGTCGGCGTCGACCATGCGATCAACTACAAGTCGGGCAACCTGCTGGCGGCGGTGCAGGCGGCGGTGCCGGGCGGGATCGACATCTATTTCGACAATGTCGGTGGCGAGCATCTGGAGGTCGCGATCGAGGTGGCACGGCAGGGCGCACGCTTTGCGGAGTGCGGCATGATCTCGGGCTACAACGCCACCGAGCCCGTGCCGGGACCGCGCAACATCATAATGGTGGTCGGCAAGAGCCTGAAGATCCAGGGGTTCATCGTCAGCAACTATGCCCACCTGCAGCCGCAGTTCGTCGCCGACATGGGCGGCTGGATCGCCGCCGGCCAGATCAAGTGGGAGGAGACGGTCGAGGACGGCATCGACCGCGCTCCGCACGCCTTCCTCGGCCTGTTCTCGGGCGCCAACACCGGCAAGATGCTGGTCCGCCTCTGACCGCCCAGGAAAAGCGGCCCGGGCGGTTTCCCGCCCGGGCCGTATGAGTGGGGATGCGCTGTCGCCGGCCATTGCCGTCGTGGCGCTCCCTTCGGGTCGCAGGCGGTGGATAGTCGCGGACCGTTGGATAACATTGGACGGAATCGACAAATCGCCGCAGGCCAACCACAAGCGCCAGCAATGTTCGCCGCCCTCCGCCCGCTGCTGTTCGCGCTCGATCCAGAGGCTGCGCACGCGCTGACACTGGCGGGCCTGCGCGCCGGGCTGGGGCCGCGCGGCGAGGCTGACGACCCCGTCCTGCGCACGACGCTGGCCGGTCTCGACCTGCCCAATCCGCTCGGCCTGGCGGCGGGCTTCGACAAGAATGCGCAGGTGCCGGACGCGATGCTGCGGCTCGGCTTCGGCTTTACCGAGGTCGGCACGGTGACGCCGCGCGCCCAGGCCGGCAACCCGAAACCGCGGGTGTTCCGCTACCCTGAGGCGAGCGCCGTCATCAACCGGCTCGGCTTCAACAACGACGGGCTGGAGGCGGCGCTGGTGCGGCTGCGCGCCCGCGCCGCGCGGCCCGGCGTCGTCGGGGTCAATGTCGGGGCCAACAAGGACACCGACGACCGGATCGCAGACTATGTCGCTGGCGTGCGCGCCGCCGCCCCGCTGGCGAGCTACCTGACCGTCAACATCTCGTCGCCGAACACGCCGGGCCTGCGCAACCTGCAGGACCGCGCCGCGCTCGCCGAGCTGGTCGCCGCGGTGATCGAGGCGCGGGGCCTCATCGCGACGCCGCTGTTCGTCAAGGTCGCGCCCGACCTCGGCGCCGCCGAAATCGACGACATCGCGCGGGTCGCCATCGACGGCCGCGTCGACGGGCTGATCGTCTCGAACACCACGCTTGCGCGCGACGGCGTCGACAGCGCGGAGGCGGGCGGCCTGTCGGGGCAGCCGCTGTTCGACCGTTCGACCACGGTGTTGCGAACGATGCGCGCCGCGACCGGCGGCGCGCTGCCGCTGATCGGCGTCGGCGGCGTGGCCAGCGGCGCGCAGGCCTATGCCAAGCTGGCGGCGGGCGCGAGCGCGGTGCAGCTGTACACCGGGCTGGTGTTCGAAGGGCCGCAGCTCGTGACGCGGATCAAGGCCGAGCTTGCCACCCTGCTGCGCCGCGATGGCTTCGCCAGTGTCGCCGCCGCGGTCGGGCATGCGCCGTGATCGCGCCGCTTGATGCCTCGGACATTCCGGCAGCGGTGGCGCTGTGGACCGCGGCTGGCCTGACGCGACCGTGGAACGATCCGGCCGCCGATCTCCGTCGCGCCCTGGCCGCGCCCGGCGCGACCGTGCTTGCCGCGCGCCGTGACGGCGTCGTCGTCGGCACCGTGATGGCGGGCGTCGATGGCCACCGGGCGTGGGTCTATTATCTGGCGGTGGCCGACAGCGACCGCGGCACCGGGCTCGGCCGCCGGCTGATGGCGGCGGCCGAGGACTGGTGCCGGATGGAGGGGGCGCCGCGGCTGAACCTGATGGTTCGGGCCGACAATGTGGCCGTGCTCGGCTTCTACGCCCGGTTGGGTTATCGCCGCTCCGACGTTGTCGTGCTGCAGCGCGACCTGGGGTGACGGGCGCCAGGTGCGCCGCTAGGGTCGATGAGATGATCCGTGCCCTGTCGTTCGCCGCCGCGCTGCTCGCCCTGGCCGGTTGCGCCACCCCCGCCGTGGCGCCCGCCCCGCCCGCTGCCGCCGCGCGCGCGCCGGGCGTCTATTCCGCGCTCGTCTCGGCCGCCGAGGGCCGCGCCGCCGACGCCGGCACGGCGATGCTGGAGCAGGGCGGCAGCGCCGCCGACGCAGCGATCGCGACGATGCTGGCGCTGACCGTGATCGAGCCGCAGTCGTCCGGCATCGGCGGCGGCGGCTTCCTGATCTATCACGAGCCAGGGGGGCGCATCGTCACGCTGGACGGGCGCGAGACGGCACCCGCGGTGGCCAGCGCCCGGCAGTTCCTGGGCCCGGACGGCAAGCCACTGCCCCAGGACGTTGCCGCCACCGGCGGACGCAGCGTCGGCGTGCCCGGCAATGTCGCGCTCGCTGCCGCCGCGCACCGGCGCTGGGGCCGCCTGCCGTGGGCGGCGCTGTTCGCGCCGGCGATCGCGCTGGCGGACGGCTATGAGGTGACGCCGCGGATGAACCGCTTCATCGGCTATGGCGCGTCGGGCCTGAGCCGCCAGCCCGCCGCCGCGGCGCTCTACCTGTCGCCCGATGGCACCCCGAAACCGGCCGGAGCACGTATCGCCAACCCGGCACTGGCGGCGACGCTGCGCCAGATCGCGGCGGGCGGGGAGGCGGCGTTCTACACCGGGCCGGTCGCGGCCGAAATCGTCGATGCCGTGAGCCATGCGCCTGCCAACCCGACCGCGCTGACCGCCGCCGACCTCGCCGCCTACCGCGCCCGCGAGCGGCCTGCCGTTTGCGGCAGCTATCGCACCTACCGGATTTGCGGCATGGGTCCGCCCTCGTCGGGGGGCGTCGCGGTGCTGCAGATTTTGAAACAGCTGGAGCGGTTCGACATCGGCGGCCTCGGCCAAGACAACCCGGTCGCCTGGCACCTGTTCGCCGAAAGCCAGCGGCTCGCCTATGCCGACGTCTACAAGTGGCAGGGCGACGCCGATTTCGTGAAGGTGCCGGTCGCCGGCCTGACCGAACCTAAATACACCGCCGCACGCTCGGCGCTGATCAGCCCGACGGCGCGCATCGCCAACGTCCAGGCCGGGCAGCCGGCCGGCGCGCCGCCGCGCCTTCCCGCCAACGACAACGACGTGCCCGGCACCACCAACTTCGTCGCCGCCGACGCGCGCGGCGGGGTCGCGGCCTGGACCTCGACCGTGGAGCGGCCGTTCGGCTCCGGGCTGGTGGCGGGCGGCTTCGTGCTCAACAACGAACTGACCGATTTCAATTTCGCGCCCGGCGACAAGGACGGGCTGACCGCCAACCGCGTGCAGCCCGGCAAGCGGCCGCGCTCGGCGATGGCGCCGACTCTGGTTATGGACAGCCGCGGCCGGGTCGTGCTGGCCATCGGGGGGGCGGGCGGCATCACCATCATCGCCCAGGTCGCCAAGACGATCATCGCCGTCGTCGACTGGAAGCTCAGCGTCCAGGACGCGATCGCCGCGCCGCAGCTGATCGCCATCGGCGACCGCTTCCGGATCGAGAAGGGTACCAGGCTGGAAGCGATGCGCAGCGCGTTCGAGGCGCTGGGCCACGCCGTCGTCGTGCCCGACAACCCGTTCCTTAAGCTGAACGGAGCGGAACAGCTGCCGCGCGGCGGCTGGCGCGGCGGCGCGGACCCGCGCACCGACGGCCGCGTCGCCGGCATCCGATGACGCGCCCCGCCCCCATCGTCGCGCGGATCGACCGCTGGCCGAACCTGACGCGGATGTTCTTCGACCGCGCCGCCGAACTGGGCGACAAGCCTTTCCTGTGGCGCAAGACGGCCGGCGGCTGGCAGGCGACCAGCTGGCGCGAGGCGGCCGATATCGTCGCCAGCCTGGCGGATGCGCTGGCGGGGCTGGGCGTCGCGCCCGGCGACCGGGTCATGCTGGTCAGCGAGAACCGGCCCGAATTCTGCCTCGCCGACCTGGCGGTGATGGCGGCGGGCGGCGTCACCGTGCCGACCTACGTGACCAATACCGAGGCCGACCACCTTCATATCCTCGAGAATTCAGGCGCACGGCTGGCCATCGTCTCGACGCCCAAGCTGGCGGCGACGCTGCTGCCCGCGGTTTATTCGGCGCACGCCTGCACGACAGTGATCGGCATGGAACCGCTGCGCATGGCGCAGGAATCCGATGTCGCGATCCACAATTGGGCGGCGCTGCTGTCGGCCTATCCGCCCAACCTGGAGCGGGTCGTCCGCCGCCAGACCGCGACGCGCGACGACCTGGCCTGCCTGATCTACACCAGCGGCACCGGCGGCGCCCCGCGCGGCGTCCGCCAGCACCACGGCGCCATCCTCAGGAACATCGCCGGCTCGACCGCGATCGTCGAGGAGGATTTCCCCCCCACCCCGGGCGGCGAGGTGTTCCTCAGCTTCCTGCCGCTCTCCCACGCCTACGAGCACACGGTCGGTCAGCACATGCCGATCGGCATGGGCGGCCAGATCTATTTCTCCGAAGGCCTGGAGAAGCTCGCCGCCAATATCGAGGAGGTGCGGCCGACGATCATGGTCGTCGTCCCCCGCCTGTTCGAAGTGCTGCGCGGCCGCATCGCCAAGCAGATCGACAAGCAGGGCGGCATGGCGGTGGTGCTGTTCAACCGCGCGCTGCGGCTGGGGCGCAAGCGCTATGAACAGGGCGGCCTGCCGGTGTGGGAGCGGCCCATCGACGCCGCGCTCTACGCCACAGTCCGCAAGAAGGTGCAGGCAAAGTTCGGCGGGCGGCTGAAGGCGCTGGTGTCGGGCGGCGCGCCGCTCAACCCCGAAGTCGGCATCTTCTTCGAGGCGCTCGGCCTGACGCTGCTGCAGGGCTATGGGCAGACCGAGGCGGGCCCGCTGATCAGCTGCAACCGCCCGTCGCGGCGGATCAAGATGCACACCGTCGGCCCGCCGCTGACCGGCGTCGAGGTGCGGATCGCCGCCGACGGCGAGATCCTGGTGCGCGGCGAGTTCGTCATGCACGGCTATTGGCAGAACCCGGCCGAGACCGCGCGCGCGGTGCAGGACGGCTGGCTGTACACCGGCGACGTCGGGCACATCGACCCCGACGGCCATATCGTCATCACCGACCGCAAGAAGGACATCATCGTCCTCGACAAGGGCGACAACGTCGCGCCGCAGCGGGTCGAGGGCATGCTGACCCTGCAGCCCGAGATCGTCCAGGCGATGGTCCACGGCGACCGCCGGCCCTATCTGGTCGGCCTCATCGTGCCCGACCCCGAATGGGCGATGAGCTGGGCCCGCGACAACGGCATGACCACCGACGCGGTCAAGCTTCGCCACGAGCCCGATTTCGTCAAGGCGGTGCAGACCGCCGTCGACCGCGTCAACGCGCGCGTGTCGGTCACCGAGAAGGTCCGCCGCATCGTCGTCGCCGACGGCCCCTTCACCGTCGAGAACGAGCAGATGACCCCCAGCCTCAAGATCCGGCGGCACGTGCTGAAGGGGGTGTACGGGGAGCGGCTGGACCGGTTGTATGGGGGGTGAGGGGCCTGCCATCCACACGCCCGTGGACCGAGAAGTTATGACACAAGAAGAACTTGCAGCGCTTTTCATGCCGCTAACGATTGAGCGCATGCAGAGCGTAAAGTCCGGTGGCCGACTGGTGCATTATACGTCAGCAGAGGCCGCCTATCATATCATAACCAGCCAGACCATTCGGTTACGAAACGCGCTCGTGATGAACGACTATTCCGAGATTGAGCACGGCCTGTCATGCATTCGTGCGGCATGGAGCGGAGCCGGTGGCATCAAACTACAGAAATGGTTCGACGAGACTCGGCCCGGCCTAAGAGAGAAATTCACACAGATATTTGACAGTCATTGGAACACGATCCGTTTTCAAAGCTATATCCTGTCTCTCTCCGAGCATGGCGATGACGAAGACTTTATTGGTCGGCTTTCGATGTGGCGGGCCTATGGCCGCAGCGCGGGTGTCGCATTGGTACTAAACAATACAGCATTCCTGAGCGAGACGCAGGAGCTTGGCGTGTTTTCAACTCCCGTTATTTATATGGATCAAGAAAACTTTCTACTATGGTTCGACAAATGGGTAGATAATCTTATTGCACACACTGACAAGATATCAGCGATGTCAGCAGACGAAACAGTGGATACATTGTTTTTGGTATTTAGAATATTTGCGTTGGCGCTAAAACATCCTGGTTTTGTTGAAGAGCGAGAGTGGCGGGTATTTCACTCGCCTGGTATCGATAGCCCATCGAAATGGCTAACAAAACTTCTGGCGGTAGTTAACGGATTCCCACAGGAGCTATATACCGTAAGCTTAGTCGATGATCCGGAGATTGGCGTTGTAGGACTCGCAGCTGCCGGACTCGTCAATCGTGTTATTATCGGACCATGCGAGCATCCCATACCGGTCAGGGATGCCCTAGTTACATGTCTCGGCGATGTCGGAGTTCCAGCATCAGAGAACAAAGTTTGGATATCTAATATCCCCCTCCGCAATGGATGACGATTACTGTACAACAAAGGTCGGAGGCGTGCTCGGGTACTTACTCTTGGAGGCGCACAAACGTAGGAAGTGATTCATCTTCCGAAAGAGATAAACAAACTGGTGAAGCGCTTCGCCCACTGTGGTCTCAAGGGGACTCTGATCGACAGGTAGACTGATGAACGGCACAGCGAACCCTTCGGTCGCCATCACATTGTAAACGAGCCAGCGTGCTGCGCTAGATTGACCAAATGGCCTCTTGTGCAATGCTTGATTGCGGTATTCTGTCAGATGATAAAGCCAAGGATCGCTGCCGTCACGATCACGAGCATTGGCTATAGCTTGAACGATGGGATGCGACCCATGCTCAGATTGAGCAGATTGAGAAAGCCAGTCAACTAGACGATTCATTGCGTCTATCTTCCCCGGCGCTCCCAGAGTGTATGCGATCAACGCGGCGAGGTAGTCGCGCGCGCTCGCAAGTTCCGACAGCACCGAATGAAACGCTATCTGAATGTCTAACATCGGGACGTTTGAAAAACGGTCGCCAGGCTGCCTGTTATCCTCAACTGCAAGCAGTAGCTGGCTGTGATAGTGATCCGAAGCATCTCGAAGTCTTACGCTTGCGGCAGTGAGGCTGAAAGCGATGTAGCTCGACAACTCAGAATAGCGTGAGTCCTCGGCAGCAATCGCATTATGTGATATGCCCCTCCACAAGTCCGCGGCCTGCATTTCTCCAGAGTTAGGATCGTCGATCGGGGTCCAAATCCTTGAGGGCAAACTCTTCTCAAGACCGCTATGAACGTCACCGCCAAACAGAGTTTGACCCAAACCCATAGCGCGTTCCGCGATCATGTTTATGGGTTGTGGTGTTAGTTGCTCAAGGCCGGCATTCGACAAAACAGGGTACCAACTCCAAAGATTTCGGCCGCTTTGATAGGCGCGTAGACCCCCGGTCATGTGAAGCTCGCAGGCCTCTTGCGTCGATCCACGAACGAAATCTCTCGCAATTATGGGCGGCATAGTCATCGCGTTGGCTTCCGAACAGGAAAATGCAGCCGATTGCGGCAAACTTTCGCCCGTGACCGCGAGTTGTGGCGCAGTTTCAAACTTAGTTCAATATGAACTACTTCCCCGCCCGCTCAATCGCCTCCACGATCATCCGCGCCGCGCCCTCGGCGTCGAGCCAGTGGCCGACGCGGTCCCACTTGCCCTTTTCCAGGTCCTTGTAGTGCTGGAAGAAGTGCTCGATCTGGCGGGTGATCAGGGGGGGCAGGTCGGTGTGGTTGATGACGCCCTCGTAGATCGGGTGGAGCGCGTCGACGGGGACCGCGAAGCTCGTCTCGTCGCCGCCGCCCGCGTCCGCCATGACCGGCGTGCCGGTCGGGCGGGCGCGGCATAGGCGCGCGCTGTCGAATTGTACGGTGCGGGACAATGGGTTCGGCTACGTCATGGTCACAAGCCCTGCGTTCCTGGATGTGTCCCCATGTCAGTACCCGTGCCGCGGCGTTTCGCGGGCCAGTTGCGTTTCGCGCGTAACGTCGTCTTCGCGCCCGCCCGGCCGCTGCTCGCGCAGCTGGTGGTGACGCGCTTCTGCAATCTCGAATGCGGCTATTGCAACGAGTTCGACAAGGTGTCGAAGCCGGTGCCGGCCGCCGCCATGCTGGCGCGCATCGACGCGGTCGCGGCGCTGGGCACCGCGGCGATCACCTTCACCGGTGGCGAGCCGCTGACCCACCCCGACCTGCCCGCCTTCATCGCACGGGCGCGCAGCCTGGGCATGTTGTGCACGCTGATCTCCAACGGCTTCCTGCTGACCCCGGCGTGGATCGCGGCACTGAACGCGGCGGGGCTGCAGGGCCTGCAGATCAGCATCGACAATGTCGCGCCCGACGCCGTGTCGAAGAAGAGCCTGAAGTCGCTGCGCGGCAAGCTCGCGATGCTCCGCGAGCACGCTCGCTTCCGGGTCAACGTCAACTCGGTGCTGGGCCTGGGCGACGCGCGCGCCGGCGACGCCATCGTGGTGACCGAAACCGCGCGCGAGCATGGCTTTTCCAGCTCGGCCGCGCTGGTCCATGACGGCGACGGCCATCTGCGGCCGATGTCGGCGCGGCAGCGCACGGTGTTCGACACGATCATGGCGGGCGACCGCTCGCACAGCCAGTGGCTGAACTACCGGCTGTTCCAGCGCAACCTGATCGAAGGCCGCGCCAACAGCTGGAAATGCCGCGCCGGTGGCCGCTACCTCTATGTCTGCGAGGCCGGGCTGGTGCATTATTGTTCGCAGCAGCGCGGCACGCCGGGCATCCCGGTGACCGACTATACGGTTGCCGATGTCCGCCGCGCCAACGCGACGCGCAAGGCCTGCGCGCCCTATTGCACGCTGCCCTGCGTCCACCAGATGAGCGCCTTCGACACCTGGCGGCCGCAGCGGCTGGCCGCCTGAGCCAGGCTCAGGCGGCGGCGGGGGCTCAGGCGGTGAGGGCCCGCCGCCGGCGCAGCGCCGCGCCGGTCAGGCCGAAGCCGCCGATCAGCAGCGCCCAGGTCGCGGGCTCGGGCACGCCCGCCACCTCGAAGGCGAGGAACTGGGTGAACTGGGTGGGCGAGAAATTATTGTCCGACACCAGGATCAGGCTGCGGCGGCCGTTCTCCAGCGTCTGGCCGAAGGTGATGCCCTCGATATTGTCGAGCGGGATGTTCAGCGTGTCGAGGTCGAGCAGCAGCGACTTGGTCACCGCGGTATAGGTCTGGCCGGTCAGGCTGGCGAAGCCCGACACGTCGGTCGCGCCGGTGGTGTCGACCAGGTACAGCTGGATGCTGTTGCCGGTCGTCGAGGTCGGCGTCGTGAAGCCGGTGACGAAGCTGCGCTCGACCGCGATGAACTGTCCGGCGCCGAGGCTGAGCAGCTCGACCAGGCCGTTGGTGGAGAACTGGCCGGGCGGGGTGGTGGCGTTGGCGACCGCGCTGACGTTGTAGACGAACTGCGCGCCTGGGGTGCCGGTCGCGGTGTCGAAGCTGAGGATGCGGCTGGGGCTGCCGACCCCGAACGACGCCGCCGGGCCATCCTGCCGCAACGCATTCTCGGTCGCGGTGTAGACGGTGCCGCCGTCCGCGGACAGCGTCAGGCTCTCGAACGCCAGGTTGTTGCGGATACCCGTGGTGCCGGCCGGCCCGGTCTGCTGGAAGTCATTGGGAACGCTAAGGTCCCGCACATAACTGCCGTCAGCCGCAGCCTCCCGGACAAAAGCGTTGATGTTGTTATTGGTGTCGCCCTCCGACGTGTAAAGATAGTGCCCGTTCGACAGGCGGCGGATCGATTCCGGGTCGATCTGCAGGATCGGGTAGTTGCTGCCGCCTGGTGTCTTGAAACTACGCACGGCCGTGAAATTGACCCCGGTGAACGCGGTCGAGGTCAGGTTGAGGTCAAGGCTGTAGAAGCGCGCCGGGTTGACTTGGCTGCGGTCGTCGCTGATCGCGACATAGGAATTGCCGCCGGTGAAATCGATGCCCGACAGGCCGCCGACCTGGGTGCCGCCGAAGAAGGTGGCGGTCGGCAGTATCTGCTGACCGATATAGCGCAGCTGCGGAGTCGCCGCGCTGGCGGCGGTGGCCGACAGCGCGGCGGCGATGGCGATAAGGCTGGTGACGATTCGCATGTGGCGGCTCCCTGGTTCGGGACGCCGGTTAACCATGCCGCGCGACACTGCGGTGGCGGGTGCGTGATGAAGCCGCGACAGCTTCATGGCAGTCCTGAAACAGTTGTGAAAGCCGGTTAACCGTGGCGCGGGGATGCCGGCTATTTGGCCCGCGCGATCGCCTCGACGATCATCCGGGCAGCGCCCGCGGCGTCCTCCCAGTGACCGACGCGGACCCACTTGCCCGCCTCCAGATCCTTGTAGTGCGAGAAGAAGTGCGCGATCTGGCGCGTGATCAGCGGCGGAAGGTCGGTGTGGTCGCGGACGTCCTCATAAATCGGGTGGAGGTCGTTGACCGGCACCGCGAGGATCTTCTCGTCGCCGCCGCCTTCGTCCTCCATGACCAGCGCGCCGATCGGGCGGACGCGCACCACCGCGCCGGGCACCAGACGCGTCTCGCCGACGATCAGCACGTCGATCGGATCGCCGTCGGCCGACAGCGTGTGCGGGATGAAGCCGTAGTTGCCGGGATAGGACATGGCGGTGTGCAGGAAGCGATCGACGAACAGCGCGCCGGACTCCTTGTCCATCTCGTATTTCACCGGCTCGCCGCCGGCCGGCACCTCGACGATGACGTTGACGTCGTACGGCGGGTTGCGGCCGATCGGGATGCGGGCGATGTCCATAGCTGGGGCTTTAGCGGGGGCGTGTGACGGGGGCGAGTCCCGATCTTGCGCCCGACCCTACCCGCTGCCCTAGCTTCGCTCGATCTCCAGCGCAGCGGCGTCGAGGGCGGCGGCGATTTTCTGCGCGCCGGTTTCGTCGAGGCCGCCGCGGCCTATGCGCAGCTTGAGGGCAAAGCGCAGGTTGGCCATGCCGCGCAGGATGCGCGGCTGGAAATCGCGCGGCCCGCCAGCATCGGCGATGCGCGCGAAGATCGCGTCGACGGTGGCCCGGTTCTCGGCCAGGTGTGCGGTACCGGCCTCGCTGATGGTGAACTGGCGTTTGTTGCCCTCGGTCGCCTGGGCGGTGACGAGGCCGAGCTCCTCCAGCATGGTCAGCGTCGGATAGACGACGCCGGGCGACGGGGCATAGGCACCGCCGAGCCGGGCCTCGATCTCGCGGATGATCTCGTAGCCGTGGCGGGGGGCTTCGGCGATCAGCGCGAGGATCAGCAGGCGGAGATCGCCGTGCTGGAACATGCGGCCGGGGCGGCCACGGCGCATGGCGTGGGCGAAGGGGCCGCGGTGATGACTATGATGATGAAACACGCCTCTCTCCATTTCCGATATATCGATTTACCAGATATATCGAAATGGTTCTCGGTTTCAAGCCTCACTTATTCCTGGGGGTCGGTTTCCGCCGCTTCGCCGGGCACGGCATAGGCGTCGCCCAGCCAGTTGAGCAGGTCGCGGTCGCGGCAGCCGCGGCTGCAGAACGGGCTGTGCTCCAGCGCCACGGGCTTGGCGCAGAGCGGGCAGAGGGGGTCAGGCTTGGAGGGCGGCGGCATGGCCCGCGGATATGGCAAGGCCGGGGTCGGCCCGCAACCGCACACCTGCCCCGGCGCGGCGTTCGAGCTCGGCGACGAGGGCGGGACGGGCGGCGATCCAGTCGATGACCGCGGGCGCGGCGGCGAGCTCGCGCACCCCCGGCCCGGCGGCGCGGCAGCCGGCGCGGAGCAGCGCCAGCGCCGCCGCCTCGACCGGCGCATGGCGGTAGAGTTCGACCAGCGAGGCGCGCAGCCGGGGCCGCACGATCTGGACGAAGCCGAAGCCGTTGACGGCCGTGCGCTCGAACGGCGGCGGCAAGGCCGCGTCGAGCAACTCCCCCAGCCGGGTCCGCGCGCCCTTGTCGCCCAGCGTCGGGAAGTCGATGCCGATCGACCCGGCGACCCCGAGCCGGCGGATGGCCGCCGCGCTCGCCACGGCGGCGGCCTCGGCCAGCGCCCGCAGGTCGCCCGCCCCGTCGACATCGATGACCGTCATGGCCGGCGTCGGGCTGATCGTCAGCAGGCCGCCCGGGAACGCGACATGCCCGGTCGCGGCGCTGTCGATGACCTCGCTCCAGCCGAGCGCCTCGAGTGGGTCGCGCGGATCGTGCGTCACGTCGCGCACAATGTGGCCCGCCGCCGCCAGCCGCTCCGCCAGCGTCGGGCCGTGGGATACACGGCCCGGTCCGCGCACGGTGCCCGGCGCGCTCCGGACCTTGGCCAGCCGCGGCCGCCCGGCCTCGGGCATGGCCTCGCGCACGACCTCGACGCGGACCAGACCGCCATCGGTCAGGCCGGCGGGCAGCGGCTCCAGCAGCGCCTCGATGCCCGCCGCCTCGACGATGCCGCGCTGCCCGGGAACGAGAATGCGGACCAGCCGCGCCGCCCAGATGTCGCCGGCCCTGAGCGCCCCGTCGTCGCGCTCGACATGCGCCTCGGCGATGGCGCCATCCTCGACGACGATCGCGCGGGTTTCGCCGATGCCGTGATCGATCAGCGCTTCAGACATCGAGGCCCGTCGCGCGCAGCAGCGCTCGCGTCTCGAACAATGGCAGCCCGACGATCCCCGACCACGAGCCCGACAGCGTGCGCACGAACGCCTCGGCCCGGCCCTGGATGGCGTAGCCTCCGGCCTTGCCGATCCCCTCGCCGGTCGCCGCATAGGCGTCGATCTCGGCCGGGTCGAAGCGCTTGAAGACGACAATGCTGGTCGACAGCCGGTGCCGCGCGACGCCGGCCGCGATCACCGTCACGCCGGTGAAGACCCGGTGCCGCCGCCCGGACAGCAGCTGCAGGCAGGCCCGCACCTCGTCCGCGTCCGCGGCCTTGGGCAGCACCCGCCGCCCGACCGCGACCACGGTATCCGCTGCCAGCACCACCGCGTCCGGATGCCGCGCCGCGACGGTCGCGGCCTTCAGTGCCGCCAGCCGCGCGGCGTGGACCGGCGGCCGCTCCCCCGGCGGCCACGCCTCGTCGACGTCCGCCGCCTCGATGGCGTCGGCAACGATGCCCAGCCGCGCCAGCAGCTCGACCCGCCGCGGACTGGCAGAGGCGAGGATTAGCCGAGCCATCGGATGGTCGTGCCGTGCGGGTGGGCGTGGGCGAGCAGCCGGTCCTCGCCGCCCGGCCATAGCCGCAGGCGGAGCGTCGGCGGCGCGGCAGGGTCGGCGACATCCATCTCGTAGCGCAGCCACGCCAGCGGTGCGGTGGCGGTCGCGCGCGCGCCGGCCGCTGCCATGTGGGCCGCGATCCGCGCCTGCGTCGCGGCCGGGAAATACTGGAAGGCGATCGAGTGGAAGACGACGCCGCAGCGCCCCTCCACCGGCGCGACATTGGCCTCGACCCATGACGCCGCATCACCGCGGTCGACCGCCGGCGGATCGGCGGCAGCGGCGGTGAGCGCGGCTTCGAGGCGGGCGATGCGCTCGGCCTGTTCGGGCCAGACATAGGCAAGCAGGCGCGCCTGCATCGCCGGGTCGGCGACGTCGATGGGGTTGAGGTCGATGCCGCCCCGGGCGACGACGCGCACCTCTGCAGCGGGCGGCGGCGGCCCCTCCCAGAGCGGCACGAGATGGACCGGCGCATCCGGCCGCCCATGTTCATCGCCGCCCAGCGTGTAGCGATAGTCGTCGAGGCGCAGGTTGAGCCCGGCGCTCGCCCCCAGCTCGAACAGGGCGAGCGGCAGGCCGGTTGCAGCCGCAATGGTCAGCAGCCCGGGCATCAGCACGCCCGAACGCCCGACCTCGTTGGTCTGCGGCGCGCTGTCGAGCCACGGCATCAGACGGTCGTCGGCCAGCGCGTCGGCGAGCGCCGCGTCGAAGGCGGCATCGTCGCCCGCGACATTGGGCAGAAACTGCGCCGCCAGCGCGGGCACGGTGCCGGAGCGGGCGAGCGCGTTGAGACCGGCGGCAAGCCGCACCATCAGGGCGTCGGCGTAGGGGTCGCCCGCCCAGTTCAGCACCCGCGCGCCCGTCGCCGTGCTGTCGTCGAGGATCAGGCTGAGCCGCCCGCGCAGCCGGCCGGTGAACGGCGCGCCGATGCGCTCGCACCACAGGCCCTCGTCGACGAATGCCTTGCGGATCGTTGCGTGGCTCATGCCTGTCCCTGTGGCAGCGCGCGCCTAGACGCGCAACGTGCGCGCCGCTACCCCGCGCGTCGTGACCAATGAGTTGATCATCGCGCTGCCCAAGGGCCGCATCCTGAAGGAGGCGCTGCCGGTGCTGGCGCGCGCCGGCATCGTGCCGGAGGCGGCGTTCAGCGACGAGGACAGCCGCGCGCTGAAGTTCGCCACCAACCTGCCCGACGTAAGCTTGATCCGTGTCCGCTCGTTCGACGTGGCGACGTTCGTGGCGTTCGGTGCGGCGCAGCTTGGCGTGGCGGGCAACGACGTGCTGATGGAGTTCGGCTTTACCGAGATCTACGCGCCGGTCGACCTGGGCATCGGGCGCTGCCGCCTGTCGGTCGCCGAGCCCGCAGAACTGGCGGCGAGCGACGACCCGCGCGCCTGGAGTCATGTCCGCGTCGCCACCAAATACCCCAATGTCGCCAAGTCGCACTTCGGCGCGCGCGGCGTGCAGGCCGAGTGCGTCAAGCTGAACGGCGCGATGGAGCTGGCGCCGCTGCTCGGCCTGTCCCCACGCATCGTCGACCTGGTTTCGACCGGGCGGACGCTGGCCGAGAACGGGCTGGTCGAGGTCGAGGTCATCGCCGAGGTGTCGTCCCGCCTGATCGTCAACCGCGCCGCGCTGAAGACCGATCCGCGCGTCGTGCCCTGGGTCGAGAGGTTCCGTGATGCCGCTCAGGCTTGATGCGGCGTCGCCGGGGTTCGCCACCCAGTTCCGCATGCTGGTCGAGGCGCGGCGCGACGGCGACGCGCATGTCGCCAGCGATGTCGCCGCGATCATCGCCGATGTCCGCGTCCACGGCGACACGGCGCTGGTCCGGCTGACCGAGCAGTTCGATCGCGTCGACGTGTCGGGCGGCACGCGCATCGCCGCGGACGAGATCGCCGCCGCGCGGGCCGAGGTACCGGCCGAAACCTATGCCGCGCTGGAATTCGCCGCCGCCCGCATCCGCGCCTTCCACGAGCGCCAGCGGCCCGTCGACCTCGACTCCACCGACGCGGCCGGGGTGCGCGCCGGCTACCGCTGGTCGCCGGTCGCGGCGGCGGGCCTGTACGTGCCGGGCGGCCGCGCCTCCTATCCGTCGTCGGTGCTGATGAACGCGATTCCCGCGCACGTCGCCGGGGTCGAGCGGCTGGTGATGGTGACGCCGACCCCCGGCGGGCGCCTCAACCCGCTGGTACTGGCGGCGGCGGAACTGGCGGGCGTTACCGAGGTCCACCGCATCGGCGGCGCGCAGGCGGTGGCGGCACTGGCTTACGGCACCGCTACCATCCAGTGCGTCGACACCATCGTCGGCCCCGGCAACGCCTGGGTGGCTGAGGCCAAGCGCCAGCTGTACGGCGTCGTCGGCATCGACATGGTGGCGGGCCCGTCGGAGATCGTCGTCGTCAGCGATGCGAAGTCGAACCCCGAATGGGTCGCCGCCGACCTGCTGAGCCAGGCCGAGCACGACCCCGTCGCCCAGTCGATCCTGATAACCGACGACGAGGCGTTCGCGGATGCGGTCGAGGCGGCGATCGGCCGGCAGCTGAAGGAGCTGGCGACCGCCAAGACGGCGCGCGCATCGTGGGGGAATTACGGCGCGATGATCCTGGTCGCGAGTCTCGACGACGCGCCGCCGCTGCTCGACGCGCTGGCGGGCGAGCATGTCGAGCTGATGGTCGATGATCCGAACGCGCTGTTCGCCCGCATGCGCCACGCCGGCAGCGTCTTCCTCGGCCGCCACACGCCGGAGGCGGCGGGTGATTATGTCGGCGGGCCGAACCACGTGCTGCCGACCGGGCGGAGGGCGCGGTTCGCCTCGGGCCTGTCGGTGACCGACTTCATGAAGCGCACGACCTTCCTCGAGTGCGGCGCGGCGGGGCTGGCGACGATCGGCCCGGCGGCGGCGGTGCTGGCCGACGCGGAAGGCCTGCCGGCGCACGCCGCCTCGGTCCGGGTGCGGCTGGGCTGACAAGTCCGGAAACCGCCAGACCGCGCGGGGCGGCGCGCCTAGACCGGCCTTCCGCACCGGAGACCGGCCCATGACCTTCCAGATCGTCGCCCTCGACCCCGCGCCGTTCGCGCCGCTGTTCGCGCTGAGCGACGCGGATCTCGCAGCGCGCGACATCGTCCGCCGCGTCTGCACCGAGACGCCCGGCTCGCCGTGCCGCGTCAGCCTCGCCGATGCCGAGCCGGGCGAGACGCTGCTGCTGCTCCCCTACGAGCATCTGCCCGTCGCCTCGCCCTACCGGTCGAGCCACGCGATCTTCGTGCGCGAAGGCGCGGTGCAGGCACGGCCGGCGCCGGGCGAAGTGCCCGCGGTGATCGCGCGCCGCCTGATCTCGGCCCGCGCCTTCGATGCGTCCGGTATGATGCGCGACGCCGACGTGCTGCGGGGCGGCGACGTCGGCGCGTTGCTGGAGGACTGGTTCGCCAACCCGGCGGTGGTGCACGTCGACCTGCATAACGCCAAGCCGGGCTGTTTCGCGGCGCGCGCGGTCCGTCATCCGTGACGGACGACCAGCCCTAGCGGTCGCAGAACTCGCCCGGCGTCCAGCCTGCCTCCGGCACCGACCACAGCGCATCGGGGCGCAGGATCAAGGCCACGACGCTGCGGCGGCCCTTGGCCGATGCCTGCATGTGCAAGCCGCCCGGAACGATAAAGCTCCCGCCGGCCCTGATCCGGTGGCGCGCTGTCGGCGTCTCGACGCATTGTTCGCCGTCGACGACATAAAACGCTTCCGAGCCGGGATGGGAATGAACGCGGGTCCGCATGCCCGGCGGGAAGTTCGACGTCAGGAAGCGCACTGTCGCCGTGTCGCCGGGCGGAACGGCCATCGGCCCCACCACCGCACGCATCCGGCTGCCGTCGATCGCAATCCGCTTGCCGCCCATGACGAAGAGCCAGACGCGGCCGTGTGTGGTGACGACCCGGCTCCAGAGATGCCGGGCTGCCTCGTCATTGGCTGCGGCGGCGGTCGCGAACTCGACGATGTGCCAATAGAGCGACGGCGGCGCACGCTCGAGC
The DNA here is from genome assembly GCA_038210595.1 of Sphingomonadales bacterium. GTDB lineage: Bacteria > Pseudomonadota > Alphaproteobacteria > Sphingomonadales > Sphingomonadaceae > Glacieibacterium. The sequence goes on from JBBQWN010000001.1 coordinate 82,938, forward strand.
GTCATTTCGCCGGCGAGATAGCAACCGGCGGCACCTTCGTGTTCAGCGGCAGGTGCGGTGCATCCCCCAGGAACCAGCGGCGGGGGAACGGTGACCGTCGCGAGCGCAAGCAGCACGGCAACGTACATTTCAGGCTCTCCGCATCGACCGGTTGAGCATAGCACGAGGCCGTCGCCGACTCTAAAGTGTCGATGACGCCAGACGGGGCACAACTTCCGGAGGCGTCTGGCAGGACAGGAGTTCGTCGATGCAGATGCGATTGGTGGCGCTTGTCGCGGCGGTGGTCACGGCACCGGCGGTGGCGGCGGCACCGCTGGTGCTCGCCGGCACCGGCTTCGCGGTCGGCGGCAAGACCGCGCGGTTCGAGCGGACGCCGAAGGCCGAGGCGATTGCGGTGGCGACGGCGGCGCTCGGCAAGCCGGTCGGGCAGGGCAGCCACGGCGACTGCGGCAGCGGCCACACCATCGGCTATGCCAAGTCCCGCGGTGGCTTTGAACTCTCCTTTGTCCACGGCCGCCTGTCGGGCTGGACGGCGGACGCGCGTGGCCCCGCGACGCGGGAGGGGATCGGCGTCGGTGCGACACTGGCCCAGGTGCGCAAGGCGTTTCGCGATGTCGGCACCGACGCGGGCGACGAAGCCAATGGCGGGCTCGGCCCGTCGTTCTCCAGCGAGAGCGGACCCAATGGCTGGCTCGACGGCACCCGCCCCCAGTCGAAGGTGATCAGCCTCTATGCCGGGACGACCTGCATCGCCAGCTGAGGGCACTACATGAAGCTGTAGGGGTCGACATCCACCGTGACGCGCACGCTGTTCGGTACCTCGACACGGTCCAGCCAGTCCCGAAGCACGTCCTGCAGCTCGAGGCTGCGCCGCGCCTGAACCAGGAGGCGCTGGCGGTGGCGGCCGCGCAGCATCGCCAGCGGCGCGGGGGCCGGGCCCAGGATGCTGAGCCCGGCAAGCTGCGGCGCGGCGCGGCCCAGCGCGCGGGCGGCGGCCACCGCTGCCGCCTCGTCCTCGCTCGATACCACCAGTGCTGCCCAGCGCCCGAACGGCGGCGCGGCGACGGCGCGGCGCTGCGCGGTCTCGGCGGCGAAGAAGCCCTCCGTGTCGTAGTTGACCAGCGCCTGCATAATCCGCGCCTCCGGCTGGTGGGTCTGGAGCAGCACGCGGCCCGGCTTGTCGCCGCGCCCGGCCCGGCCCGACACCTGCGCGATCTGCTGGAATGTCCGCTCCCCGGCGCGCAGGTCGCCGCCCGCCAGGCCGAGGTCTGCATCGACCACGCCGACCAGCGTCAGCCCGGGGAAATGATAGCCCTTGGTGACCATCTGGGTGCCGATCAGGATGTCGAGTTCGCGCGCCTCCATCGCCGCGACCAGCGCCGCGGCGCGGGCGGGTGAGGTGATGGTATCCGAGGTGACCAGCGCGACGCGGGCGGCGGGCAGGATGCGCGCGACCTCCTCCGCCACCCGCTCCACACCCGGCCCGCACGGCACCAGCTGGCCTGGCGCGTGGCATTTCGGGCAGGCGGGCGGCGGCGGCGTCGTGAAGCCGCAATGGTGGCACAGCAGCCGCCGGGTCAACCGGTGCTCGACCATCCAGGCGGTGCACTGCGGGCATTCGATGCGCTCGCCGCACGCCCGGCACAGGGTCAGCGGGGCATAGCCGCGGCGGTTGAGGAACAGTAGCGACTGCTCGCCGGCCGCGAGGTTGGCCTGGAGTTCGGCGACCAGCGGCGGACTGAGCCAGTGGCCGGGCGCGGGCGGCGTGCGGCGCAGGTCGATGGCCGTGATCGGCGGCAGTTCCGCGCCGCCGAACCGCGCCGGCAGCACCAGCGCCTTGTAACGCCCGCGCTCGACCTGCACCCGAGTCTCGATGGCCGGTGTCGCGGTGGCGAGGATGACGGGGATGTCCTCGAACTGCGCGCGCACCACCGCGACGTCGCGGGCGTGGTAGTGGACGCCCTCCTCCTGCTTGAAACTGGTCTCGTGCGCTTCGTCGACGACGATCAGCCCGAGGTCGGCGAACGGCAGGAACAGCGCCGAGCGCGCGCCGACCAGCACCTGCGCCTCGCCGCTCGCCACCGCCCGCCAGACGCGGCGGCGCTGGTTGGATTTGAGGTCCGAATGCCACGCCACCGGCGGGCAGCCGAAGCGCGCGGCGAAGCGGTCGAGCCACGGCGCGGTCAGCGCGATTTCGGGCACCAGCACCAGCACCTGGCGGCCGAGCCGGAGCGCGGCGGCGACGGCTTCGAAATAGACCTCGGTCTTGCCCGAGCCCGTCACCCCGTCGAGCAGCGTCGGGGCGAAGGCGCGCGCCTCGACATCGGCGATCAAGGCGGCCGCGGCGTCCGCCTGCGCCGCCTCCAGCCGGGGCGCGTGGTGACCCGGGTCGGGCACGGGCAGCGGCGCATCGGCGCTCAGCTCGACCCGCTCGACGGCACCACAGGCGACGAGGCCGCGGATGACACCGTCCGACACCTGCCCCCAGCGCGCCAGGTCGCGCACCGTGCCCTGCCGCCCGGCGATGGCGTCGAGTGCGGCGCTGCGTTGCGGGGTCAGGCGCGCGGGTGCCGCACCGGTCGGGCGGTATTCGACGAACGTCTTGCTGCCGGTCAGCGCCGACGACACCGACAGCGCCATGCGCAGCACCGCGGCGGGCGGTGCGACGTAGTAATCGGCGACCCATTCGACCAGCCGGCGCATCGGCGGCGTCAGCGGCCACACCGGCAGCTTCGCCGCGACGGCGCGCAGCTTGGCGTCCGGCACGTCCTTCGCTGCCAGCCGCTCCGCCTCCCACACCACGCCGACGATGTGGCGCGGCCCGAGCGGTACCTCGACGACATCACCCGCCGAAAGGACCAGCCCGTCCGGCACCGCATAGTCGAGCACGCCGAGGCCGTGCTGCAGAACGAGAACGCGGACCCGGGGCTTCACCCGGCGTCAGATAGGGCGTGCAGAACGCCCGCGCAAAGGCGCATAGGCCGGGGATGAGCGACGATGACTATGTCTATGACGAAGCCAGCGGCGAGTGGGGTCCGGCAAAGGCCATCGCGGCCGACGACGCCAACGTCGAGGTCCGCGATGCGGTCGGCAACGTGCTGGCGGACGGCGATTCAGTGACGCTGATCAAGGACCTGACGGTCAAGGGCGCGGGCCAGACGCTGCGTCGCGGCACGGTCATCAAGTCGATTCGCCTGACCGGCGACGCGCAGGAGATCGACTGCCGTTACGAGGGCATCAAGGGCCTCGTGCTGCGCGCCGAGTTCGTCAGGAAACGGTGACGCCGGCGCGGTAGGGTGCCATGTCCATCGCCGGATAGCGCGCCTGTACGCCGTCCAGCGTGTCGAGGGTCCAATAGTCGCTGCCGGGGGGCGGGAAACCGAACAGGTCCCGCTGCCGCACACTCATTGCCGCCAGCGCCGCGCTCCAGCCGGGGCGGATGGCGTGGTCGGGCCACGCCATTTTGCCGGTCCAGGGCCAGCCGCGCCGCTTGAAATCGGCCATGATGATGAAACGGCTCGCGTCGGGCGCCGTGAAGTTGGAACCGCGATGGAAGACATGGGTCTGATACAGGATCAGCGTCCCCGCCGGGCCAGTGATCGGCCGTTCGTGCGCGGTCAACTCGCCGGGTTGCAGGATCATCGGGGTGTATGGCCGGTCGGCGCCGTGTTCGAGCGGCACCGCCATCGTCGGGGCATCGGCTTCGGTCACGTCGCTGAGCAGCATGATCGTCGTCAGCTGCGGCCGGTCGAGGCGCGGCACGACCAGTGTGTGGTTGCCATAATCGCGGTGATGCGGCTGATCATAGTCGACCGCGCCGGCATATTTCGCCCACAGCTCGACCTTGTACAGATCGATGTCGGGCCCGCCGAGAAAGCGCTCCGCCGCATCGACCAGCGCGGGCAGCACCGGCAGACCGTCGAGCGCCGAGTTATCGTAGGGAAAATAGCGGATCCCGGCGAACTGGCTTTTGCCGAACTTGGCATGTGCCGCGGGGTCGGCGAAATACGCCTCCGGGCGGGGGAAGAGCGCCCACAGCGCCGCCTGCGCAGCGGCGAGCGTGTCGGCCGGGATGAAGCCCTCGACGGTCGCGAAGCCACGGGTGCGGACCGTGTCCAGCGTCGCGTCGTCGACCCGCATCACGCCAGCGCGGGCTCGGCCGCCATGCGGTCGAAGACGCCACGGATGCCCGCCGGGCCGGCCCTGGTCAGCGCACCCTGCGCGATCTCGGCCCGGCTCCACAGCCACGTCCGTGCCGGGTCGTCGCGCATCAGCCAGGCACCGAAGCGGCGCTCGCTCATCGGCCCGCCATCGAGCTTTTGCACGTCGAGGTGACGATCGTCCGCGAGGATGCCGTCATAAAGCTTCGCCAGCGCGTCCGGCGGCCCCTCCAGCCATTGCAGATACAGATCGGCGCGGACGATCAGCGCGCCGGTAATGCCGTCCCGCGCATTATTGCGGTGCGCCTGCCGCAGTATGCCCGACAGCATGGCTTCGTCGAACCCGAACGGGTGCGACGCATAGATCAGATAGGCCAGGCTCATCGATCGTCTCCCCGGTCGCGGAGAGTGGACGCGAACCGGCCGCAGGGCAACTAGCCGAGCGCGCGATAGGCTGCTTCGGTCGCGGCGATATAGTCGCGGGTCAGCGGCAGGGCATCGCGCTGGCGGGTCATCTGGATCTGGACGTTCATGTGGCCGTCGTTGCGGAACGCCGCGGTCGCCGCCGCCAGGTAGAACAGCCACATCCGGTAGAAGCGTTCGTCGTAGAGCGCGACGATGTCGGCATGGTGGGCGACGCAGCGGCGGTACCACTCCTCCAGCGTCAGCGCATAGTGGAGGCGCAGCACCTCGATGTCGGTGATCCACAGCCAGGCCCGCTCGATCCGGGGCACGATCTGCGACAGGGCCGGGGAATAGCCGCCGGGGAATATGTATTTGGCAGTAAAAGGATCGGTGGCGCCGGGGCCATCGGCGCGGGCGATGGTGTGGAGGAGGGCGACACCGTCGTCGGCCAGCAGGCCGTGCACCTTGTCGAAGAACTCGCGGTAGTGCGGCAGGCCGACATGCTCGAACATGCCGACCGAGACGATGCGATCGAACCGGCCGGTCAGCGCCCGGTAGTCGATCAGCTGATAGGTCACGTGATCGGACACACCGGCGGCGGCGGCGCGGGCGCGGGCGACCTTGAGCTGCTCCTCCGACAGGGTGACGCCGAGCACGTCGGCGCCCGAGACTTTGTGCAGGTACAGCGCCAATCCGCCCCAGCCGCAGCCGATATCGAGCACTTTCTGCCCCGGTTTCAGGTCGAGTTTCGCCGCGATATGCGCCAGCTTGTCGGTCTGCGCCTGCTCCAGGCTGTTCCCCGGGTCGGTGTAATAGGCACAGCTGTATTGCCGGTCGGCGTCGAGGAACAGGTCGTACAGCCGGTCGCTGAGGTCATAATGGTGCGCGACGTTGCGCTTCGATTTCGCCTCTTGGTTGAACTGGCCGAGCCAGCCCGCCAGCGCCGCCTGCCGCCACAGCGCGAACCGCACCGGGTTGCCGCGGTCCCAGCGCACGTTGAAGGTCACCAGGTTGACCAGATCGTTGATGTCGCCGCGCTCCAGCGTCAGGCGGCCGGCCATATAGGCCTCCGCCGCGCCGAGCGCGAGATTGCGCGCGATGCGGCGCGAGCTGACGTCGTCGCTGAGCCGGAAGGTCGACGGCGGCACGCGCTCCGACGGCGCGCCGTAGCGATATTCGCGCCCGCGCTTGTCGATGATGCGGAGGTCGCCCTCGCGGATGATGCGCCGGAACAGGCGGTCCAGAAGATACATGACTTAAGTTCGGGTTAGCGGCCGCTTGGTTACGCCGCAAGCTCCGTCCAGCCAGCTTCCTTCTCGGCGGCGCGGCGGTCGAGTTCCGCGCGGCTGACCTTTTCGGATGCCGACTTGAGCTGCCCGCACGCCGCCATGATGTCGCGGCCGCGCGGGCGGCGGACGGGGGCGGAGATGCCGCCGCGGAAGACGATGTCGCTGAACGCCTGCACGCGCTCCGGCGTCGACGTCTCATAGTCGCTGCCCGGCCAGGGATTGAACGGGATGAGGTTGACCTTGGCCGGCAGGTCGTACTTGCGGATCAGCCGGACCAGCTCGCGGGCGTCCGCGTCGCTGTCGTTCTTGTCCTTCAGCATGACATATTCGAAGGTGATCCGCCGCGCGTTGTTGGCACCGGGATAGGCGGCGCAGGCGGCAAGCAGCTCCTCGATTCCATAGCGCTTGTTGATCGGCACGATCTCGTCGCGGATTTCCTTGGTGACGGCGTGCAGCGAGACGGCGAGGTTGACCCCGATCTCCGTGCCCGCCCGCGCCATCATCGGCACGACACCCGACGTCGACAGCGTGATCCGGCGCTTCGACAGGCCGAGCCCTTCGTTGTCCATGACGATGGCGAGCGCGTCGCGGACGTTGTCGAAGTTATACAGCGGCTCGCCCATGCCCATCATGACGATGTTGGTCAGCAATCTTCCTTCACCGTTGGTGGGCCACTCGCCGAGCGCATCCCGCGCCAGCATGACCTGGCCGACAATCTCGCTGGTGGTCAGGTTGCGCACCAGCTTCATCGTGCCGGTGAAGCAGAAGCGGCAGTTGAGCGTGCAGCCAACCTGGCTCGACACGCACAAGGTGCCCCGGTCGGCGTCGGGGATGAAGACGCATTCGGCTTCGTTGCCGTCGTCGAAGCGCAGCAGCCATTTGCGGGTACCGTCGCTCGACACCTGCGCCTGCGTCACCTCGGGGCGGCCGACGACGAAATGCGCCGCGATGATCGCCCGCGCCTCCTTGGAGATGTTGGCCATCGCGTCGATGTCGGTGACGCCGCGGTTATAGACCCAGTTCCAGATCTGGCTGGTGCGCAGCTTCGCCGCCTTGGCGTCGAGGCCGGCGGCTTCGAGGCCGGCGCGCAGCTGCGGCCGGCTGAGCCCGACGATCGCGGTCTTGCCGTCGGCACGCGCCACCGCCGCCCGGGGCACGGGCACCGGGTCGACAAGGCCGGGAATCTGCATCCGCGCCATTTAGGCAGGCAGCGGGGCGAAAGAAAGGCGGGGGGCTACGGATCATGTCGGGCCAGCCGGTCAACGGCGCGGCCAGACGGCACCGAGTGTCGACGAGCCGCCGCTGCACTGGCAATGGCCAGCGTCGCCACGCCGGCTTCGGCCGCCTGTGTCAATGTCTGGTCACCCTCGTCCGACCGCGCCGAACATGAATCGGTCGGGCCGCTATCGGCGGGGTCCGTTCCGGAACCGGCGGCGTGGGCGTTGATGCTCGGCGGGTTCGGCCTTGTCGGCACGGCAACGATGTTGTCGCGGCGCTGCAACGACGGAGTCATGTCAGCGGGTTAACCGGTTCGCGAGAATTCGAATCAGGAGAGCCCGATGATCGTCCGAGCCGTTCGCAGCGCGCTGATCGCTGCCGCGCTGGCGGGAGCCGCGACGCCCGCTACGGCCGCGACAAACATCTGGTCGACCGATTTCGAGAACGGCGATTTCTTCACCCAACTCGGGCCGTTCGAGTGGTGGAACCTCTATGTCTCGAACCCGGATACGCTGGTCACGCGCCCGACCGGTACCGCGCCCGGACTCGGTGCGGACTATCTAAGCAGCGACACCACCGCAACAACCAGCTTCGTCGTCGAGGGCCTCGGCGCGCATACGTCGCTCAGCCTGTCGTTCGACCTGATCTTCGTCGACAGCTGGGACGGGCTCGACGGCACTCCCTCGCCCGACCTGCTGTTCCTGACGGTCGACGGTGCGCCCTATCTGACGCTGTCCTCGAACAACACGTCCGGATCGGCCGCGCAATACGGGCCGGGGAGCGTCATCGCCTCCGGCTCACTGCTGCGCAACCCGTCCTTTAACGACGTGGTCGTCCACTACGACCTGGTCATCCCGCACAGCGCCGCCGACTTCGCTTTCCAGATCGCGGCGGGCGGCGCCGGCTTCCAGGGCGGCGACGACGAGAGCTGGGGCATCGATAATTTCAGCCTTGGCGCAACCGTGCCGGAGCCCGCCAGCTGGGCAATGATGATCGGCGGCTTCGGCCTGACCGGCACGATGCTGCGTCGCCGCCGCACCGTGCCGGCCTGAGCGTCAGCGCCGCGGATCAGGCGCCGCCGCCGCGCGGATTCTGCCGGTCGCCGCGTCCGCCGGTGCCGCGGTCGCCGCGGCTCGGCCGATCGGCACTGGACCGGTCTTCGCGCCGGTCCTGACGATAGGCCTGGCGGTCGCCTTGGCGGTCCTGACGATAGGCCTGCCGATCGCCCTGACGGTCCTGGCGGAAAGCCTGGCGGTCGCCCTGGCGGTCGGTGCGGAACTGCTGCGGCGTCACTTGGCCGGTGGCCAGCGCCTGGCGGTCGTCGCGGCGCTCGCTGCGGAAGCCCCGGCGGTCGTCGCGGCGTTCGGCGGTGAAGTTGCGGCGGTCGCGCCCATGCTCCTGCCAGTACGAGCGCTGGCTGTCGTTCCAGTTGTGGCGGCGGCCGCCCCGATCATAGACGTAATAGCCGGTGCCCGGATAATAATAGTCGCCCGACCAGCCGAAGCCGACCCCGGCATAGCCGAACGGGACGCTGCGGTAGCCATAGGGGTCGCCGTAATAATTGTCGTACTGCCCGTAGCCGGCATAGCCGGCACCGCCGCCGTAATAGCCATCGCCACCGGCATAGCCGACGCCGTAGCCATAGCCATCGGTGCACGCCGCAAGGCCGATTGCGGCAGCGCCGATCAGCGCGACGCGGGTCAATGTCTTGATCATCATGCGAAAATCTCCATCCGATAGCGCCACTAACGCACGACGGGCTTGAATGGCTGCTGAAGCCAGTTGTAGGCTGAGGTTCAGACGACCGCGCCGGTGTCCTTCGTGGCGCTAGGCGGCGCGCACACCCGTCGCCCCGGCGCCGGCGTGGAGCACGCGCTGCGCGCCGTTCTCGATGACGAACACCGTGCCCTGCGGCGCGTCCGCGGCGAGGTCGACGCCCTCGAACGCCTCGCCCCCGGCCAGCAGGCCGCGCAGGACCCGGAGCGTGATGCCGTGGCTGATCACCAGCACGTCGCGGTCGGGCGCAAGGTCCGCCAGCCAGCCGCGCAGCCGTTCGGCGATCGCCGGATACCATTCGCCGTCGTCGGCCATCCTGGTGAAGACGCGGCGCTCGGCGCAGAAGATGTCGCCATGCTCGGCGACGATGTCGGCATAGCGCCGCCCCTCCCACGCGCCGACATGGATCTCGAGCAGGCGCGGATCGGTGCGGATGTCGAAGAAGTCGTGGCCGAGATGCTCCGCGACGATCGACACGGTCTGCAGGGTGCGGCCGGCGGGCGAGGCCCAGATGTCGATGTCCGGCCGGCGGCCGAGCTGCGCCGTCAGCGCCGCCCCCATCGCCTCGGCCTGGGCGATGCCGGTACGGGTCAGCGGGGTGTGCGCCATCTGCCCCTGCATCCGCGCGTTGGCGTTGTAGATCGTCTCGGCGTGGCGGGCGAGAATCATGCGCATCGCCTGTCACTAACCGGCCCCCGCCCGCGAAGTCGAGGGGGACATGGACAAGGTCTCGCGGCGGGCTTAGCTGCGACGGGCCTGACGCGGGGAGCATGATGCCCAAGACCTATCCCGACGCCGCCGCCGCCCTCGACGGGCTGCTGTTCGACGGCATGACCATCGCCAGCGGCGGCTTCGGCCTGTGCGGCATCCCGGAACTGTTGATCGCCGCCATCGCCGCGTCGGGGGTGAAGGAACTCACCGTCGTCTCCAACAATGCCGGGGTCGACGGCTTCGGGCTCGGCGTGCTGCTGCACAGCCGGCAGGTGAAGAAGATGATCAGCTCCTACGTTGGCGAGAACAAGGAGTTCGAGCGCCAGTATCTGAGCGGCGAGCTCGAGCTGGAGTTCGCGCCGCAGGGCACGCTGGCCGAACGGCTGCGCGCCGGCGGGGCGGGCATCCCGGGCTTCTACACCCGCACCGGCGTCGGCACGCTGGTCGCCGAGGGCAAGGAGCACAAGGATTTCGACGGCGAGACGTACATATTGGAGCGTGGCATCGTCGCCGACCTCGCCATCGTCCATGCCTGGCAGGGCGACCCCTACGGCAACCTGATTTACCGAAAGACCGCGCGGAACTTCAACCCGAACGCCGCCACCGCCGGCAAGGTGACCGTCGCCGAGGTCGAGCACATGGTCGAGCCCGGCAGCCTCGACCCCGACAAGATCCACACGCCGGGCGTCTATGTGCAGCGCCTGTTCGAAGGCCACGGCTTCGAGAAGCGCATCGAGCAGCGCACGGTTCGGGAGGCCGCATAATGCCTTGGACGCGCGACGAGATGGCGGCGCGCGCCGCGAAGGAGCTGAAGGACGGCTTCTACGTCAACCTCGGCATCGGCATGCCGACTTTGGTAGCGAACCATGTCGCCGACGGCATCGACATCACGCTGCAGTCGGAGAACGGCATGCTCGGCATGGGCCCGTACCCGACCGAGGACGAGGTCGACGCCGACCTGATCAACGCTGGCAAGCAGACCATCACCGAGCTGCGCCGCACCAGCTATTTCAGCTCCGCCGACAGCTTCGCGATGATCCGCGGCGGCCACATGGACCTGAGCATATTGGGCGCGATGGAGGTCGCGGAGAACGGCGACATCGCCAACTGGATGGTGCCGGGCAAACTGGTCAAGGGCATGGGCGGCGCGATGGACCTGGTGGCGGGCGCGCGCCGTATCGTCGTGCTGATGGACCATAACGACAAGACCGGCGGCGCAAAGTTCAGGAAGGCCTGCACCCTGCCGCTGACCGGTGCGGGGGTGGTCGACAAGATCATCACCGACCTGGCGGTGTTCGAGCGCGCCGACCGCCGGTCGCCGTTCAAGCTGATCGAGACCGCGCCCGGCGTGACGGTGGACGAGGTGCGGGCGAAGACCGAGGCCGCCTACCAGTGATCCGCGTCGGCGTCGGCGGCTGGACCTATGAGCCGTGGCGCGGGGTGTTCTACCCCAAGGGGCTGCGGCAGGCGGACGAGCTGAAATATGCCGGCAGCCAGCTGACCGCGATCGAGATCAACGGCACGTTCTATGGCAGCCAGAAGCCCGAAAGCTTCCAGAAATGGCATGACGAGACGCCCGACGGGTTCAAGTTCAGCCTCAAGGGGCCGCGCTTTGCGGTCAACCGCCGGGTGCTCGGCGAGGCAGGCGAGTCGATCCAGCGGTTCCTCGGCACCGGCATCGACCGGCTCGGCGACAAATTGGGGCCGCTGCTGTGGCAGTTCGCCGGCACCAAGCAGTTCGACCGCGAGGATATGGCGGCGTTCATCAAGCTGCTGCCTGCAAAACTCGGCGAGCGCCCGCTGCAGCACGCGCTGGAGGTCCGCCACGAAAGCTTCCGCGATCCCGCCTTTCTGGCGCTGGCCCGCGAGCATAACTGCGCCGCGGTGTTCGCCCATGCCGCGAAATACCCGACCCCGCTCGATGCAGGCGACCCGCCGACCGCCGACTTCGCTTATACCCGGCTGCAGCAGTGCGCCGAGGACGTGCCCACCGGCTATGACGCCGCCGCGCTCGATGCTTGGGCGGACGCCGCGAACAACTGGGCGAGGCAGGCCGCCGACGTCTACGTCTTCTTCATCTCCGGCGCGAAGGTCCGCGCCCCGGCGGCCGCTATGGCCCTGATCGAAAGACTGGGGCGGCCAGCCGCGTAACTGTCGGCTGGCTTTACAGATCGGTAACGCTCGGTTCGCAAAACCTTTACAAATCAGTGCGCCCGCGACTGGCATGGTTCATGCAACGCATTCGCTGCGTAACAGTCTGGAGTGTCTCGATGTTTGCCAAATTTGCGATTGCAGCGCTGCTCGCGGCCGCCCCGATGGCCGCCAGTGCCGCCGAATTTATCGTCAATGGCGACTTCGAAACCGGCGGCGGTTCGCTGACCGGCTGGACCGCGACCGCGAACACCGCGGCGATCCATGGCTCGTCTTATGTCCTGTTCGCCGGCGGCAGCGGCTCGGCCGCGGCGCAGGCCAACACCTTCGCCTCGTTCGGCGCCGGCAATACCGCGGGCACCGAGACGCTGGCGCAGACGATCGCGACGGTCGCGGGCAGGAGCTATACGCTCAGCTTCGACTCCGGCTCGTTCAATGGCAACCAGGCCGTCGAACTGTTCGTCGGCGGCAACTCGGTGGGGACCTACACGCCGTCGGGCACCTCGAACCTCGATGCGCTGTTCACGCCGCACAGCTATGTCTTCACCGGCAGCGGCAGCCCGACCGAAATCCTGTTCAGCGTCGTCACCTTCCAGGGCGATAACCAGGACGCTCTGGTCGACAACGTCTCGGTCACCGCGGTGCCGGAGCCGGCGAGCTGGGCCCTGATGATCGCCGGGTTCGGCATGGTCGGCTTTGCCGCGCGCCGCCGCCGTCCTGCCGCGACCGCCGCCTGACCCTGTCGCCGCGTTGAAAAGGGCCGTCCTGCGGGGCGGCCCTTTTTGTTTGTCTAGGCGGCGCTTCCGGAACGGCCTAACAGGCGCGCGATACCGGCTAAGGAACCCCGCGCCATGACGATTTCCATGTACCAGGCCTCGGTGCCGGTTCTGCTGCGCCAGCTCGGGGCCTTGTCGAACCTCCTGGCCAAGGGCGAGGCGCATGCAGCCGCGACCGGGATCGCGCCCGCTGCGATGCTGGCGGCGCAGCTCGCGCCCGACATGCTGCCGTTGACCCGCCAGGTGCAGATCGCATCGGACGGCGCCAAGGGCGGCGTTGCGCGGCTGGCGGGTATCGAGCCGCCGAGCTATCCTGACGACGAGACGAACTTCGCCGAACTGCAGGCGCGGATCGCCAAGACCGTAGCGTTCATCAAGGGCGTCCCTGCCGACCAGATCGACGGCAGCGAGGCGCGGCACATCGAGCTGAAGGCCGGCCCACGGACGTTCGAGTTCACCGGCCAGGACTTCCTGCTGCACTTCGTGCTGCCGAACTTCCTATTCCACGTCACCACCGCCTACGCCCTGCTCCGCCACCAGGGCGTCGCGATCGGCAAGATGGACTATCTTGGCGGCTGAGGCGCGCGATTAACCGCTACCGGAAGCCGCGCGCGTCGCTATAGTTGCCGGCCATACCCGGGGGAGCTGAGGACCAGAATGAAGGCGACTGTCGAACGCGCGACGCTGCTGAAATGCCTGGCGCACGTCCAGTCGGTGGTCGAGCGGCGGAACACCATCCCGATCCTATCGAACGTGCTGATCGAAGCCGGGGCGGACGGGCTGCGCCTGATGGCGACCGACCTCGACCTCCAGGTCGTCGAGACCATCGCCGCGACCGTCACCACGCCGGGCGCGACGACCGTCGGCGCGCACACCTTGTTCGACATCTGCCGCAAGCTGCCCGAGGGCGCGCAGGTCGAGCTGGCGGTGGCGGGCGAGAAGATGACCATCGTCGCGGGCCGCGCGCGGTTCAGCCTGTCGACCCTGAAGCGCGACGATTTCCCGGTGATCGCGGAGACCGACCTGCCGACGGTGTTCACGCTGCCCGCCGAGACGCTGCGCACCCTGATCGACAGCACGCGCTTCGCGATCTCCACCGAGGAGACGCGCTATTATCTTAACGGCATCTTCCTGCACGTTATCGACGGGGCGAGCCCGAAGCTGCGCGCCGTCGCCACCGACGGCCACCGGCTGGCGCGCATCGAGATCGACCGACCGGAGGGCGCGGGCGGCATGCCCGACGTGATCGTGCCGCGCAAATGCGTCGGCGAGATCCGGAAACTGCTCGACGAGGCCGACGGCGCGGTCGAGGTGTCGCTGTCGGCGTCGAAGATCCGCTTCAAGCTGGCCGGCGCGACGCTGACCTCCAAGCTGATCGACGGCACCTTCCCGGATTATTCGCGGGTCATCCCGACCGGCAACGACAAGTTGCTCAAGATCGACGTGAAGTCGCTGGCCGAGGGTGTCGACCGGGTCGCCGCCATCGCCACCACGGAGAAGACCCGCGCGGTCAAGGTCGCGCTGGGCCGCGACAAGGTCACGCTGTCGGTGACGAGTCCCGAGAACGGCACCGCGGCCGAGGAAGTGCCCGCCGATTATGCCTCCCCGGAATTCGAGGTCGGCTTCAACTACCGCTACCTGCTCGACATCCTGGGACAGGTCGGCAGCGACCAGGTCGACATCCATTTGTCGGATGCGGCCGCCCCGACGCTGATCCGCGAGAAGGACGATAGCGAGGCGCTCTACGTGCTGATGCCAATGCGGGTCTGACCCGCAGCGGGTTGCAACCATCGCCGCTGCCACCGGTTCACCCTTTGCCGTCCGCTGCGCGCGGGCGTGAAGGAGTGAAGACATGTTCAAGACCCTATTGGGTGCCGCCGCCGCGCTGACGCTGCTCGCGGTCGCGCCCGCCGAGGCCAAGCACCACGACCGCGGCCATCACTATGCCTATGGGCATGACCGCGGCCACGGCTATGGCCGCGACCGGCACCGCGGCGAATGGCGCGGCAACCACCATCGCGGGCGTTATTTCCACCACGGCCGCTATTACCAGTCGCGCTATCGGCATCATAACGTCTGGGTGTACCGCTAGGCCTCGCGTCGCGCCCGATCCTCGTCGGGCGCGACGATTGCGCGGTTTGACGTGACACCCCGCCGCCCGGCACAGGTTTGGCCATGCCCGTCCTGATCCCGGTGCTGGGCGACCAGCTCAGCCACGGCCTCGCCAGCCTGCGCGGCATCGCCCCGGCAGACGCGGTCATCCTGATCGCCGAGCTGTGGGACGAGGCGACCTACGTCCATCACCACAAGCAGAAGATCGCGCTGCTGTTCAGCGCCATGCGGCACTTCGCCGGCGAGCTGCGCGCGGCCGGGTGGACGGTCGACTATGTAACGCTCGACGCCCCCGGCAACACCGGCAGCTTCACCGGCGAAGTGAGCCGCGCGCTGGCGCGCCACGGCGCCGACCGCATCCGGGTCGTCGAGGCGGGCGAGTTGCGGGTGCAGGCGATGCTCGACGGGTGGGCGGCGGCGCTCGGCGTGCCGGTCGAGATCCTGCCCGACGACCGCTTCCTGTGCTCCAAGGCCGAGTTCGCGGAGTGGGCGAGCGCCCGCAAGCGGCAGGTGATGGAGGACTTCTATCGCGAGATGCGCAAGCGCACCGGGCTGCTGATGGCGTTCGGCAAGCCCGAGGGCAGCCGCTGGAACCTCGACGCCGACAACCGCAAGACGCCGCCGCGCGGCCTCAACTTCCCCGGCATCGCGGTGTTCGAGCCCGATGCGATCACCCGCGAGGTGCTGGCGCTGGTCGCGGCACAGTTCGCAGGGCATTTCGGCGATCTCGATCACTTCAGATACGCCGTCACCCGCGCCGACGCGCTGACGGCGCTCGACCATTTCATCGCGAACGCCCTGCCGCGCTTCGGCGACTATCAGGACGCGATGGTCGAGGGGCAGCCGCATTTGTGGCATGCGGTGCTCAGCCCCTACATCAACTGTGGGCTGCTCGGCCCGCGCGAAGTCGTCGATGCGGCCGCTGCCGCCTATGCCGAGGGCGCGGTGCCGCTCAACGCCGCGGAAGGCTTCATCCGCCAGATCATCGGCTGGCGCGAATATGTCCGCGGCATCTACTGGCACGCCGGCCCGGCCTATGCGGAAAGCAATGCGCTGAATGCCACCCGCGACCTGCCGGGCTTCTATTGGACTGGCGACAGCGGGCTGCGCTGCCTCGACCAGTCGGTCGCGCAGGTCCGCACCCACGCCTACAACCACCATATCCAGCGGCTGATGGTGCTGGGCAATTTCGCCATGCTGATCGGGGTCGAACCGGCGCAGATCGAGCAATGGTATCTGATCGTCTATGCCGATGCGTACGAGTGGGTCGAGCTGCCCAACGTCCACGGCATGAGCCAGTTTGCCGATGGTGGCCTGCTGGGGTCGAAGCCCTATGCCGGCGGCGGCGCCTATATCGACCGGATGTCGGACCATTGCGGGCGCTGCCGCTATGACGTGAAGCAGAAGACCGGGCCTGACGCCTGCCCGTTCAACGCGCTGTACTGGGACTTCCTGGCGCGCCATCGCGAGCGGCTCAAGGGCAACCAGCGGCTGTGGCGGATGTACGACGGCTGGGACCGGCTCGGCCCTGAGCGGCAGGCGGCGACGCGGGCGAGTGCGGCGGCGTTCCTGGACCAGCTGCCGGGCCGGGCGTCCGAGTGGACGGGGTGAGGCCGCACGCCCTAGACAGGCCGCCGTGGTCCACCTCTCCCGCCTGACGCTGACCGACTTCCGCTCCTACCCTCACGCCGAGGTGGCGGCCGCGCCGGGGCTGGTCGCGGTCACCGGCGATAACGGCGTCGGCAAGACCAATTTGCTGGAGGCGATCTCGCTGCTGTCGCCGGGCCGCGGCCTGCGCGGCGTCGCGCTATCGGAGATGGCGCGCAGCGGCGGGGCGGGCGGCTTCGGCGTCGCGGTGGAACTTCAGGCGGCGGGGGGCGCGGTGGCGATCGGCACCGGCGCGGCGGCGGCGGCGCCCGACCGGCGGCTGCTGCGGATCAACGGCGCGGCGGCGGCGGCGGGGGCGCTGGCGGAATGGCTGTCGGTGCTATGGCTGACCCCGTCGATGGACCGGCTGTTCAGCGAGCCCGCCAGCGGCCGGCGGCGTTTCCTCGACCGGCTGGTGCTGGCGCTGGTCCCCGGCCATGCCCGCGAGGCGGCGCGCTATGACGCAGCGATGCGGGCGCGGACGCGGCTGCTGACGGGCGACGCGGCCGACCCGGCCTGGCTCGACGCGCTGGAGCGCCAGATGGCGGAACATGGCGAGGCGATATCGCGCGCGCGGGCCGAAACCGTGGCGGCGCTCGACGCGGCGCTGGCGAACGAAGCGCCGGGGCCGTTCCCGGCGGCGCGCATCGCGCTCGCCGATACCGCGCCGGCCGATCTCGTGGCGGCGTTGCTGGCCAGCCGGGGGGCCGATTCGGCGGCAGGCCGCGCCACCGTCGGGCCCCATCGCGCCGATCTTGCGGTCACGCACGCGGCCAAGGAGCAGCCCGCCTCCCGGGGCTCCACCGGCGAGCAGAAGGCGCTGCTGATCGGCATCGTGCTGGCCCATGCGGGCCTGGTCGCGGCGCGCACCGGGCGGCCGCCTCTGCTATTGCTCGATGAGGTCGCGGCGCATCTCGACCCCGGCCGCCGCGCCGCGCTGTTCGAGCGGCTGGCGGCGACGGGCGCGCAGGTGTGGATGACGGGTACCGAAGCCGCGCTGTTCGACAGTATAGGCGACGCGACCCGGATCGAGCTGCCCTGAGGCCTATTTCATCAGGTCGGGATGCTTGTTGTTGGCCATGCGGGCCTGCTCCGGCGTCAGGCTGCAGGTGAACTTGCCGTCTGCCTCGGTGATCGGGGCCTTGTCGCACACCGCCGCCGCCTGTGCGCGGGAGGTGAAGTGGAAGTCCTGCATCGACACCTTGCCGGTGCTCATCCCCGTCGAGCTGTCACGGGCAGCACTGGACTTGTCGGCTTGCGCGGCGAGCGCCGCAGTGCCCGCAAGTGCGGCGGCCGCGGCAATAGTCAAACGAAGGCTGTGCATCGTCCCTCTCCCAAGCAAGCCGGTCTGCTGCCGGTGACCTTGGACGTTACGCCTTCGGCACGACTGCGGCAACACGCCTCAGCCCGCGACCCTCGCCAGAGCCTGCCGCCGCCGCGCCACGCCGACCATGCCGAAGCCCAGGATCATCAGCGCCCAGGTCGCCGGTTCCGGCACCGCCGTGACCGACACGTCGTCGAGGCGGAACACCGTCGGGCGGGCATCACGGAAGGTGAGCTTCAGCGTCGTGGTCGGAGCCGTCGCCGTCCGGACATACGTCAGTTTCGTGAATGGCACGGCCCCATAGCCCGAGAATCCGGCAATGTTGGTGCCGCCAAAGTCGAGGAAGAAGCTGTTGATCACCGACGCCGTCCCCAGCGTATGACTGAGCCACAGGGTGATCGTATACGCTCGCCCCGGCAGCGTCGCGAACGTCTGCTGAATACCGCCCGGCTGGTTCGGCGAGAACGACGCACCATAGTCGCCGGTCCGCTCGCTGTCGGTATTGACCGACGTAAAGCCCAAGGAACCAAAGCGCGTCCAGCCGGTGAAATCGCCGGTCTCGAAATCGCCGTTGACGACGAATTCGGTCGCCGACACCGGCGCGCCTGCCGCGATTGTCGACAGCGCCAAGGCCGCAAGCACCCCACGCATATCACTGCCTCCTGTTACCCCGCGTATTCCATAGCAAGAGAGCGTTACAGTTTGACAACGATTATTGCCGGCAGGTGCCGGCGTCGTTGAACAAAGCTCGCGTACGCGCGCGCGTAGCTCTATATGGGACCCGTGAACGCGCGGCCGCGCGGGAAGGATTTTTCGAATTGACCGACGATACGGGTGACAGCGAGCGCGCCGACTATGGCGCCGATGCGATCCAGGTGCTGCGCGGCCTCGACGCGGTGCGCAAGCGCCCGGGCATGTACATCGGCGACACCGACGACGGCTCCGGCCTGCACCACATGGTCTTCGAGGTCAGCGACAATGCCATCGACGAGGCGCTGGCAGGCTATTGCGATCGCATCGACATCCGCCTGAACGCCGACGGCAGCGTGACGGTCGCCGACAACGGTCGCGGCATCCCGACCGGCATCCACAGCGAGGAGGGCGTCAGCGCCGCCGAACTGGTGATGACCCAGCTCCATGCCGGCGGCAAGTTCAACAACTCCGACGATAACGCCTACAAGGTGTCGGGCGGCCTGCACGGCGTCGGCGTGTCGGTGGTCAACGCACTGTCGGACTGGCTGGAGCTGCGCATCTGGCGTGAGGGCTCCGAGCATTACATGAAGTTTCGCACCGGCGTGCCCGAGGCACCGCTGGCCATCGTCGGACCGCAGGGCGACCGGCGCGGCACCGAGGTTACCTTCCTGCCGTCGCCCGCCACGTTCAAGATCGTCGATTTCGAGTTCGGCAAGCTGGAGCATCGCTTCCGCGAACTGGCGTTCCTCAATTCCGGCGTCCGGTTGTTCCTGACCGACGCGCGCCATGCCGAGCAAAAGGTCGTCGAGCTGTATTACGAAGGCGGCATCGCGGCATTCGTCAAATACCTCGACCAGTCGAAGACCGCGCTGATCGCCGCGCCGGTGGCGATAACCGGCCAGCGCGACGACATCGGCATCGAAGTCGCGCTCGAGTGGAACGATTCCTACTACGAGCAGGTCCTGTGCTTCACCAACAACATCCCGCAGCGTGACGGCGGCACCCACCTCGCCGCCTTCCGCGCCGCGCTGACCCGGACCCTCAACAGCTACGCCGACAAGTCGGGCGTGCTGAAGAAGGAGAAGGTGACGCTGACCGGCGACGACATGCGCGAGGGGCTGACCGCGATCATCTCGGTCAAGCTGCCCGACCCGAAGTTCTCGTCGCAAACCAAGGACAAGTTGGTCAGCTCGGAAGTCCGGCAGCCGCTCGAATCGCTGATCGCCGACAAGCTGGCGGAGTGGCTGGAGGAGAACCCGCAGGCCGCCAAGACGATCATGTCGAAAATCATCGACGCCGCCGCCGCACGCGAGGCGGCGCGCAAGGCCCGCGACCTGACCCGCAAGGGCGCGATGTCGAGCGGCGGCCTGCCCGGCAAGCTCGCCGACTGCCAGGAGCGTGACCCGGCGCTCAGCGAGCTGTTCCTGGTCGAGGGCGACTCAGCCGGCGGCTCGGCCAAGCAGGGCCGCAACCGCGCCTTCCAGGCGATCCTGCCGCTGCGCGGCAAGATCCTCAACGTCGAGCGTGCCCGCTTCGACCGGATGCTCGGGTCGAAGGAAATCGGCACGATGATCCAGGCACTCGGCACCGGCATCGGTCGCGACGAATTCAAGTTGGAGAAGCTCCGTTATCACAAGATCGTCATCATGACCGACGCCGACGTCGACGGCGCGCACATCCGGACGCTGCTGCTGACCTTCTTCTACCGGCAGATGCCGGAGCTGATCAAAGGCGGCTTTCTCTACATCGCGCAGCCGCCGCTCTACAAAGTCACGCGCGGCCGGTCCGAGGTGTATCTGAAGGGCGATCCGGAGCTCGACGAGTATCTGGTCGACACCGGGCTGAACGGGCTGGCGCTGGAGACCGACGGCGGCCTGCGCACCGGCAATGACCTGCGCGCGCTGATCGATCACGCGCGGCGGATGAAGACGCTGACCGCGCACGTGCCGCGCCGCTACGACGCGCGCCTGGTCGAGGCGCTGGCGCTGACCGGGGCGCTCGACCCTGCCATCGGCGACGACCGGGCGAAGCTGGCCGCCGCGGCGGCGCGCACGGCGGCATGGCTGGAGCACGGCGACGACATCAAGGGCTGGGTGGTCGAGCCGGCAGCGGACGGCGGCTATCACCTGAGCCGCGCCGACCGCGGCGTCACCGATCATTTCATCGTCGACAAGGCGCTGCTGGCGAGTGCCGAGGCGCGCAAGCTGCACGCGCTCGCCGCCGAGGATGCGGAGGCCTACGCCAAGCCGTCGAAACTGGGCGAGATCACCATACGCCGGCCGTCGGAGCTGCTCGGTGCGGTGCTCGATGCCGGCCGCAAGGGGCTGGCAGTGGCGCGCTACAAGGGGCTGGGCGAGATGAACGCCGAGCAATTGTGGGAGACCACGCTGGATCCGACGGCACGCAGCCTGCTGCGCGTCACGGTCGACGAGGCCGATGTCGCCGACGAGATCTTCACCAAGCTGATGGGCGACATCGTCGAGCCGCGGCGGGAGTTCATCCAGGAGAACGCGCTGTCGGTGGCGAACCTGGATATCTGAGGGGTATTCGAGAGATGGTGGAGCGTAACGGGATCGAACCGTTGACCTCTACAATGCCATCGTAGCGCTCTCCCAGCTGAGCTAACGCCCCATCTCTCGAAGGACCCGGTGGCCCGGGAGGCGGTGACCTAAGTCAATTCGCCGCCCGGTGCAACCCGGCTTTAGCGCTCTTCTTCCTCGCCGCCGGCAACGACAGCGTTAAGGTCCTCGTCGTCGTCACCCAGGTCGACGTCGGGGGCATCGCCCTCCTCGTCGGCATCGGCGTCAATGTCGAGATCATCGTCGCTCGCGGCCGCGTCGTCCACCTTGGCGGCGGGCTTGGCGACTTCGAACAGCTGCGTCTGCTTCGATTTCAGGATCGGCTCAGGTGCCCAGGCATTGCCGCAGGCGATGCAGGTCACCGGATCTTCGTTCCCCAGATCATAGAAGCGGGTATTGCATTTCGGGCAGGCACGCTTGGTGCCCCATTCGGCTTTGACCACGATGTATCTGACTCCTCGGCAGGCACGCCGGACTTGAAGCGGCGCGCCTTGCCACACGGGGTTGCGACTGTCAAAGCGCCGGCCGGAATGCCGACGCCGCTCAGCCTGATATCGGACGGCCCGCTCCACGGTTCAATCCGGGTGCCGGGCGACAAGTCGATCTCGCATCGCGCGCTGATGTTCGGGGCCCTGGCGGTCGGCGAGACGGTGGTCGAGGGGTTGCTGGAGGGCGAGGACGTCCATGCGACTGCAGCGGCGCTGCGGGCGATGGGTGCCGACATCGCGCGTGACGCCGCCGGGTTGTGGCGCATCCACGGCGTCGGGGTCGGCGGGCTGTTGCAGCCGCGCGTGGCGCTCGACATGGGCAACTCGGGCACGTCCACGCGCCTGCTGATAGGGCTGCTGGCCAGCCACCCGGTCAGCGCGACGCTGATCGGCGACGCGTCGCTCAGCCGGCGCCCGATGCGGCGGGTGACCGAGCCGCTGTCGCGCATGGGCGCGCAGTTCAGCGGCGACCGGCTGCCGCTGACCATGACCGGCGTGTGCCCGGCGGTGCCGATCCGCTATGTGCTGCCGGTGGCGTCGGCGCAGGTGAAGTCGGCGGTGCTGCTGGCCGGCCTCAACACGCCCGGCATCACCAGCGTCGTCGAGACTGTCGCGACCCGAGACCACAGCGAGCGGATGCTGCGCGGTTTCGGCGCGTCGGTGACGGTCGAGGCGTCGTCGGAAGGCTCGGTCATCGCGGTCCACGGCGAGGCCGAGCTGAAGCCGCAGTCGATCACCGTGCCCGGCGACCCGTCGTCGGCGGCGTTCCCGCTGGTCGCGGCGCTGATCGTGCCGGGCAGCCGGGTGACGATCGCCGGCGTCGGCATCAACCCGACCCGCGCCGGGCTGATCGGCGTGTTGCACGCAATGGGGGCCGATATTGCCCTCACCGACCGCCGCGAGGTCGGCGGGGAGCCGGTCGCCGACCTGGTCGTCAGTGCCAGCGTACTGACCGGCATCGAGGTGCCGCCCGAGGTCGTGCCGTCGATGATCGACGAATTCCCGATCCTGTTCGTTGCCGCCGCCTTCGCACAGGGGCGCACGGTGATGCGCGGCCTGGAGGAGTTGCGGGTCAAGGAGTCGGACCGGATCGCTGTCATGGCGACTGGCCTGAGCGCCTGCGGCGTGCGCGTCGAGGAGTTGCCCGACGGACTGATCGTCCACGGCCGCGGCGGCGAGCGCGTGCCCGGCGGCGCGACGGTCGCGGCGCGGCTCGATCACCGCATCGCGATGAGCTTTGCGGTGCTCGGCCTCCATGCCGCGGCGCCGGTGGTGGTCGACGACGCCGCGCCGATCGCCACCAGTTTTCCCGGTTTCGAAGGCCTAATGCACCAGCTCGGCGCGCGCCGGGGCTGACGCGTAAGCGCGGGCGAGGGCCGCGACGATGCGCGGTGCGGCTTCGCCGTCGCCGTAGGGCAGCGCGGGTTCGGCCATCCGGGCATAGCCGGGGGCAGCGGCCAGCACGGCGCGGACGCTCGCGACGATTCGGTCGGTCGTTGTGCCGACCAGCCGGGCGTTGCCGCTGACCAGCCCCTCGCCGCGCTCGGTGACGTCGCGCATCACCAACACCGGCACGCCGAGCGCCGGGGCTTCCTCCTGCACCCCGCCCGAATCGGTCAGCACCGCCGCCGCGCCTGACAGCAAGGCGACGAACGCCGCATAGCCGAGCGGCGGCACGAGATGCACGCCCGCGACTGCCCCAAGGCGCGTCCGCAACGGCCCGACGACGGCGGGATGCGGATGCAGCGGCAACACTAGCTCGACCCCGTCCGCCGCCAGCCGCGCCACCGCCTCGGCGATATTGGCGAGCGGCGTGCCGTGGTTCTCGCGCCGGTGCGCGGTTACCAGCACGAGCGGGCGCCCGGAATCGAGGCGCGGCACCCCCTCCATCGCCGCCGCGCGCAGGCCTGGGTCGGCGGCGAGTCGCGCCTCGACGATGAGGAGTGCGTCGATGCCGGTATTCCCTGTGACCGCGATGGTGTCGGCGGCAATGCCTTCGAGCAGCAGCGCATCGCGCGCGCCTGCAGTCGGGGCAAAATGCAGGTCGGCGAGTTGCGCGATCAGCCGGCGGTTCAGCTCCTCCGGGAACGGCGCGGCGCGGACGCCGGTGCGCAGGCCCGCCTCGACATGGACCAGCGGTGTGCGGGTCAGCGCCGCCGCCTGCGCCGCGGCCAGCGCCGTCATCGTGTCGCCCTGAACCACCACTGCCGCGGGCTGCAGATTGGCGAAGATCGCAGCGAGCGGCGGCAGCGCTGCGGCGAGGAGGTCGACGGGAGCCTGGCCGTCGCGCATCAGGTCGAGATCGATATCGGGCGTGATCGCGAAGGCCGCGAGTGTCTGGGCCAGCAGTTCGCGATGCTGGCCGGTCGCGACGAGGACGGGAGCCAGAGCCGCATGACGTTGCAGTTCCAACACCACCGGAGCCAGCTTGATCGCCTCCGGGCGTGTGCCCGCGACACAGACGATCGATGCGCGCATTTGGCTGCCCCCACAGACCCTTGCCTCGTTTATCAACGAGCCGGGACCGCGATGCAAGCCGCTACAAACGCGGTAACAACAGCAGACCAGACAGCCCCGTCACCATCAGGATGACCGGAATCGGCACGCCGGCCGCGGCGGCCGCTCCCGCCGCCAATGCCGCGCCGACGATGAAGAAGGCGCTGATGAAGGCGTTCGCGGCAATCGCCCCGGCCCGCGTCTCGGCACCGCTCGCGGTCTGCATGATGGCGTAGAGCGGCACGGAGAAGACGCCGCCCGCCGCTGCCAGCACGAACAGGTCGGCAACGATGCGCCACGCCTGCCACTGCGCGAAAAAAGCCAGCGGCCCGAGCGGGGCCGGCGACACCGGCATTGCGCGAATCGAGAACAACAGCTCGATCCCGACCAGCGCCAGCACCACGACGGCGAAGGGTGCCGCGCGCGAACTGATGCGGCCCTTGAGCAGGCGCGCGACACCGATACTGCCAGCGGCGATGCCAACCGAGAAAACTGCGAGGAACAGCGTCGCGACACCTTCGCTGGCGTGCAGGACACCTTTCACCAGCGGGATGAACTGCGTGGTGTAGACGGCGCCGAGCCCCCAGAACCATGAGATCGCCAGCGTCGCATCGCGGACCACGGGGTTGTGATAGGTATCGCGCAGGATCGTGCGCGTGGAGGTAATGGGGTTCCAGTCGACCGGCTGCGCATCCGCGGCCGGCGGTGCCGGCGGGATTTCCCGGGCCGTCGCCCAGCCCAAGACTGCGAACACCATGATGCCGACCGCCGCCCAGGCGACGGGCAGCAACCCGCCGAGTACCTGACCAAGCAGGATTGCGACAAATGTGCCGCCCTCGGTCAGCCCCGTGCCAAGCAGCACCTCGTCGGCGCGCAGGTGCTGCGGGAGGATCGAATATTTGATCGGGCTGAAGAAGGTCGAGTGCACCCCGAGCAGAAAAACCACGGTCATCAGCAGGGGGATCGAGGTGCCCGACAAGGCCAGCGCGCCGAGCGCCATGATGCCGATCTCAGCCGTCTTCACGATACGCGCGATGCGCGCCTTGTCGACCGCATCCGCCAGCGTACCGGCGATGCCCGAGAACAACAGGAACGGCAGCATCAGCATACCCGCCGCGATGCTGACCAGCCCCGCCGCGCCCGCCTCGTCATGGGCAAGCAGCCGGTAGGTGACCAGGAACAGCATCGCGGTCTTGTAGAGATTGTCGTTGAACGCGTTCAGGAACTGGGTCGCGAAATACGGTCCGAAGCGGCGGGTGGCGAGCAGCGTCACCGCGCCAGACTAGACCGACCGGCGACCCCGTGTCACCTTCAACACCGGATCGTAACGAAGCCGCCGTATCCGGGCCGCCGGGGAGAACCGCGATGTCGCAACAATTGCTCGATCTGATCGGCCGCTTCGGCGGTACTCAAGCGGTCGCCGCGATGGCCGCCAAGGTCGGGCTGACGCCCGAGCAGACTCAGTCGGCGATGGCCGCACTGATGCCTGCGGTCGCGGGCGGCATGACCAAGACCGCGCAGGCGGCGGGCGTGGACGCGCTCGACGCCGCCGCCGCGCCCGCCGCGATGGTCGCCGACAACCCAGCCAGCGTCGCGTCGGCTGCCGCGGTGGCGCACGGCACCGACCTGGTCGGTCAGATCTTCGGCGGTGCCGGCGGCGCACAAGCCGTCACCGACCACGCTGCGCAGGCGACCGGCCTGTCGCCCGCCATCCTGGCGCAGCTGTTGCCAATGGTTACAACGCTGGCGGCGGGTACGCTGGCCAGCAAGGCGAGCGGTCCGCAAGGTGCGGCGGGGACGCTGATGGGGATGCTGGATGTCAACAAGGACGGCAATCCGCTGGACGACATCATGGGCTTTGCCGGCAAGCTGTTCGGGCGCGCCTAGTGCCCCTATGTTGACCCGGTGACTCGGGCCAAACGCAATCTCGACTGGGGCTTTCCCCGCTGGCGCGACTATGGGTCGGGCAGCGCTGCGGCGACCGTGCGGATCTGCGACCGCGACGGCTGCGAGGCGCCCGGCGACCGGCCCGCACCCAAGGCCCCGAACCGGCCGGAACGCTGGTATTTCTGCGAACGTCATGCGGCCGAATACAACGCCGGCTGGAATTATTTCGAAGGCCTGAGCGAGGAGGAGGCAAAGGCCCGCGAAGCCGACGCCGGCGGCGAGACACAATTCAAGCGCGCCTCCCACTGGGCCTGGGCCGGTCCCGG
This sequence comes from Sphingomonadales bacterium, assembly GCA_038210595.1. Lineage (GTDB taxonomy): Bacteria > Pseudomonadota > Alphaproteobacteria > Sphingomonadales > Sphingomonadaceae > Glacieibacterium. The sequence continues at coordinate 108,976 of JBBQWN010000001.1, forward strand.
CGATGGCCGCCGCAGCCGCGGCGAGCGTGACGCGCTGGCCGCGCTCGAACTCGACGACGATGCCGATATGGCGGCGGTGAAGTCTGCCTATCGGCGGCTGGCGAAGGCGAATCACCCCGATGTTTGCCCAGGCGACAAGAGCGCGGCGCTGCGTTTCCAGGCAATCCAGGCGGCCTATGCCGTGCTGGTCAGTGCCGACACCGTGCGAGGCGCGTCTTAATCCTTTTTTAATGGTTATTTAGATTCGGTTAGCCTATGCACCGAGTCGTGCCGTAGTTTCGGGCACGGATTGCGTAGGGGGTTCCATGTTCAGACACGCCACGACCGCGGCCTTCGCCGCTGCCATCAGCGTCACGCCGGTCGCCGCCGCCACGAACCTGCACATCAACAGCGCCGGCATCTACACGCCGGGCAGCGTCGTTGTGTCCTTCCCTGATGGCGCGAAGTCGGAATATTCGGCGCTGATCAACTTCACCGCCAGCAAGGCTGGCGGCAGCAGCTTCGATATCATCGGTTTCTGTGTTGACCTGTACCACAATATCTTCGTCAGCGTCGGCTCGCAGCTGCCGATCAGCCTCGACTATCACCGCGCGCAATTGACGTCCGACGGCAACGGCATTGGCCTCAGCAGCGCCCAGGCGAGCCAGATCGGCGGCCTCGCCACTCTCGGTTTTACCATCGCCGGGTCGTCCGACAGCGACAAGTTCGTCAAGCTCGCCGCGATCCAGCAGGCAATCTGGACGATTGAATATCCGACGCTGAGTTTCGACGGCAGCGGCAGTTTCGCAGGCCAGCAAGCCTATGCCGACGCCTTCGTCGCCGCCGCCCCGTCGCTACGCGGTGGTGCGCGTGCGTTCTATGCCGATGACGGCCAGACTCAGGGTTTCGTCGTCGCCGGCGTCCCCGAGCCGGCCAGCTGGGCGCTGATGATCGGCGGCTTCGTCATGGTCGGCGCGAGCGTACGCCGCCGCCGGGCGCTGCGGGCCGTCGCCGCCTGAAACACCCGCGTCGCCGGACTAGTCCCCGGCGGCGCGCTCCGCCACGATCTTACGGACTTCGGGCACCATGCGGGCGTTAAAGCGGGCCAGCACCGGATGGTCGCCGCCCGAACCGAACTGCGTGATGAGATCGCGGCCGTTCCAGTAGTGCAGCGCGAACCCCGGGCTTTCTGCGACGATCATGTCGCGACCGTCGGGTTCGCCGGTGTCGAGGCCACGGAAATCGAGCGCGACCTGCGGTGCGGTGGCCGGACAGACGCTCAGGGTCGTGCCGCCGAAGCCGGTCATCATGCCGCGGTGGAGATGGCCGGACAGGATGCGGACGACCTGCGGGTGGCGGGCGACGACGACGCGAAGCCGCTCGATCCAGCCGGCATCGCTGTCCTCGCTCATCCAGGCATTGCCGCTGTCGATCGGCGGATGGTGAAGCGCGATCAGCGTCGGGCGGTCCGGCGCGGCCGACAGGGCGTCATCGAGCCAGGCGGCACGCTCGGCCGAGAAACTGCCGCCGTGGCGGCCTTCCTCCAGGGTGTCGAGCATGACGAAGCGTAGCGCGTGATCGTCGACGACGTAGCGCACATCTCCGTCGGGCGTCATCGGCAGGTCGGTGAAGACTTCGCAGAAACTGGCGCGCAGGTCGTGGTTGCCGAGGATCGGCCATACCGGGAACGGCAGGTTGTCGAACAGGTGCTTGATCGTTCGATAGGATTCGACCGCGCCGTGCTCGGCGAGGTCGCCGGTGGCGAGCAGCACGTCGGGCAAGCGCCCGTCCGCACACAGGGCTTCGATGACGCTGTCGAGGCGTTTGCGATTCAGCTCGTTCGGATCCCCGGGCTGAAAGCCCAGATGCGCATCCGTAATCTGCGCGATTAACATCGCTGACCCATCGGAAGCGGCCCCCTTTCCGCTACGATCGCAAGTTACGCATCTATGGTACGCCAGGATGCACCCCGGCAAGCATAACGAATCAACATGGCTGCCGTCATTTTTCCATGGCTTGATAAACCCCGTCCCAGTCGGCAGCCGGAGGTGTGATACGATAGGCGGCAATGCGTTCGGCGTAGACATGGGCGAGTTTCATCATGCCCAAGGCTTCGAATCTGGGGGCGAGATCGGCCAGTTTCAATGCCGCGCTGTCCCATTGCTGGGTGCGATAGGCGGCGAGGAAATCGGCATGCGCCGCCGCCAGCGCGCCGTGCTCGGGTGTTGCCGCCTCTGGTGCAGCGAGCAGCGCGAACAGCCGTTCGGGTGCGTCGCGGCCGACCACCCGGACCGCGTCCAGCTCCAGCATCGGAAAGCCGTCCAGCCGCACCGCCAGCTCGCTGCCGACCGCGATCGGCACGCCGTAGAATTTGGTCAGCCCCTCGATCCGGCTGGCCAGATTCACGGTGTCGCCGAGCAGCGAATAGGACAGGCGCTGGGCCGAACCCATGTTGCCGACGCAGCAGGTGCCGCAGTTGAGGCCGATGCCGATCTTGACCTCGCCCGGCCAGTGGCTGCCCGGCGGTCGCGGGTCGAGCGCGTTCAGCCGGTGCAGCGCCTCGACCATCGCCAGCGCGCCCCGTGCCGCGTTCTCGGGATGATCGGGATCATCGAGCGGCGCGTTCCAGAAGGCGAGGATGGCGTCGCCGATATATTTGTCGATGGTCGCCTTCCGGCCGATCAGGATGTCGGTCATCGGCGTCAGAAATTCGATCAGGAACTTGATGATCTCCTGCGGCCCGAGCTTTTCGGAGATGCGGCTGAAGCTGCGGATGTCGCAGAACATCACCGTCATGTCGCGCTCCTCGCCGCCAAGCTCCAGGGAGCCGGGGTCGCGGGCGATGCGCTCCACCATCTCCGGCGACAGATAGCGGTCGAAGGCGTTGCGGATATAGGCCCGCGCACGCTCCTCGCGGTAATAAGTGAACGAGGTGACGACCATATAGGCGGTGACGATGGCCAGCGCCGGCACCGTCGGGTCGACCAGCAACTGATGGTCGCGGTAGGCGAGCCACGACGCGACGAAGCACCCGGCGAGCGCGATGAGCGCCACCACCCCGCCCCAGGTCGCCCCGAGCCGCGGCAGCGCCAGCGACAGCAGCAGCCCAAACAGCACGATGCCGAGCCGCTCGACGCCCGGTGCCCAGTCCGGGCGGACGACGAAGGCGCCGAGGATCATCTGCTCGACCGCCTGGGCGTGGACGATGACGCCCAGCTCCCGGTCGGCGATTGGCGTCGCGACGAGATCGCGCAGACCCGCCGCGCCCGTGCCGATGAAGACGATGTGCCCGGCGAACAGCCGCTCCATCTCCGCCTTCGGCAGCGCGTCCTGCAGGATCTTCCAAGCCGGCACGATACGGTCGGGGCGGGGCAGCGTGTAGTTCATCCACAGCTCGCCCGCCGGCGTCGTCGGCACCTCGAAGCTGCCGACCTTCAACTTGACGACGCCGGGCGCGCCGCCGCCCATCTCGCCGCTGCCGTCGGTGCCGCGCACGATGATCGCGCCCGCCTGCTGCGCCACCCGCAGCGCTTCCAGGCTGAGCGACGGCACGATGCGGTCGCCGATCCGCGCCAGCAGGGGCGCGCGGCGGATGATGCCGTCGCTGTCGCCGACGATGGAGACGAAGCCCGCGCCCGCCGCCGGGGCCGACAGCACGGTCAGCGGCACGATCGCCCCGTTGAAGCCGGGCAGCGCCTCGTCGACCGGCGAGCCGAGCACCGCGATGCCGCCCTTCTGTTCGGGGCGCACGGCATTGACGTCGCGGGTCAGGAAAAAGCCGGGGATGGTCGGCGTGCGAGCCAGCGTCTGGCCCAACAGGACATCGTGGTCGGCCATCCGGGCGACGCCGGCAAAGTCGCTGGTCGCGTCGGGCGAGGACGCCAGCATCTTGGCGATCCGCGACGGCGAGGTCCGGTCGGGTTCCGAGAACACGATATCGAAGGCGATCGCCGACGCTCCGGCATCGGTCAACCGCTGCGCCAGTCGCGCCACGTCGGTGCGCGGCCACGGCCATTGCCCGAGCCGCCGCAAGGTCTCGTCGTCGATATCGACGACGCGCACCGGGGCCGGCTGGTATTCGCGTGGATAGGCGCGCTGGTAGGTGTCGAACAACAGGTTGCCGAGCGAACGCAGCGCCGGCACCTCGGCGACATGCAGCGCCAGCAGGATCAGCGTCGCGACGACGCCGGGCAGCGCCAGCAGCGCCCGGCCGCTGGCCAGCGCGCGCAACCTGCCGCGCAGCGTCGATGATGCGATGGCCGCCATGTCCCCCGCGCCAGCATAGCTTACCTGCGCCGCCGCGCCAGCGGCTTCGTTGCACCTGCGGTTGACCTGCCGACAGTTAACCGCTTAAACTAGCGGTAATACCCTTCGGTCGCGCGTTTGGGTAACGGGGTTTTCGGGGTTCATGATCAGTCGTTTCGCGTTTGCGAACGGAGCCGCTGTCGGCGCGGCGCTCCTTATCGGCATGCCCGCGGCTGCCGACCCCGCGATTTATGTGTCGGCGGACGGACGCGCTAGCGTCAATCCCGACTTTAGGGACAGCCCGCCGGTCGCTAGCGACCCCGACTATGGCCTCGTCCTGCAGGCCCCCGACGATGTCGAATTCACCCTCGCTTACGCGCAGAAACGTGCCAGCGCCGGCGACCTGATCGGAGCGGCCGCAGCCCTTGAGCGATTGCTGCTTGCAAAGCCGAACTGGCATGCAGCGCGCCTGTTCTATGCGGCCGTGCTGGTGCGCCTCGACGATCTGCAGGCGGCGAAGCGCGAATTGGCGCTGCTAAGGGACGTCGAGCTGACGCCGGACCAGCGCGCCGAGGTTGCCAAGTACGACCGGCTGGCCAGTCGCCAGACTGCCAGGAGCCGGATTTCGGGCCAAGTCTCGGTCGGTTTTGCTTATGACAGCGACGCGGTGGCGGCGCTGGCCAACGCCGTCAATCTCGGAGCGGGTGTGCCGGTCAGTGACGACGGTCTGTCCGTGGTGACTGCGGGCAGCCTGTCGGCGGCAACGCAGCTGGGCGGCAGCGCCGAACTCTATGGCTCGCTTTCGGCCCTCGCCAAAAACGATATCTCCGGGCCGGATCAGCGCTATCTGCGCGCCGACGCCGCGCTCGGCATTGGCTTCGCGCTTGGCGGTATCGGCGTGCGGGCCGCGGGCCTGGTTCGCGACGTGTCGATCTTCGGCAATCACTATGAACTCGACTACGGCGGGCGGCTGGAACTTACGCACCGGATCGGCACGCGCAACGCGGTCAGCGCGACGATCGAGGTCGTCCAGCAGGAGTATGACGAACCGTCGTTCGCGTTTGACCCGACGTTCACCGACGGTCGCAACGGTGTCCGTATCGACGGCACGATCGGCTTCACCACTCGCCTGACGGCGCGTCAGACGATCGGTTTCGACGTCGGCTACGAGGACAAGGATGCCGACTACGCGCCCTATGCCTATCATGGCGCGCACGCCGGCTTTGCCTATTCGGCGTTGCTCGGCCGTGGCTCGTATTTGAGCGTCGCGGCTTCGGTGCGCGACTATCGCTACCGCGCCCCGGACCTGCTGCTCACCACCGTCAAGCGCCACGACACCCGCAGCTTCGCGCGCGTCGCCCTGGGTGGCCCGCTGTCGGCCTTCACCGCCAGCGGGTCCACCGCGGATTTCCGCGAGCACCTGATTCTCGAAGGCGCACTCAGTTACACGCGCCGTGATGCAAAGCTGCCGTATCTGGATTATGACAGCGTCGGTGCCGAAACGCGCCTGATCTACCGGTTCGGGAGCTAGCCATGCGCAAGTCATTCGTCGTTGCCCTGCTCGCCTTCGCTGGGCCGGCGCTGGCCCAGTCGAACGGCGCGATCGGGGTCAATGCCGCGATCCGCAACCAGGTGTCGATGAAGACCGCCGCCGATGCCGCGCCGCGGCCCGCCGTGCTGCGCGAATCTGTCCATCTTGGCGACGCCATCAGCAGTGGCCCGGCGAGCCAGCTGCAAGTGCTGCTGCGCGACCGCTCCATCTTCACGCTCGGCGCGAATGCGCGAATGACGATCGACAAGTTCGTCTACGATCCCGCTCGCGGCACTGGCGACGTTGCCGCTTCGGTCGCCAAGGGCGCTTTCCGCTTCATGTCGGGTCGGACGCTGAGCCGCACGGGCGGCACCGCAGCGGTGACCACACCCGTCGCCTCCATCGGTGTCCGCGGCACGATCCTCGAAGGCGTCGTCGGCGACGACGCGATCCGCACCGCCGAGGGCGAGCAGGGTATTCCCGCCACCGGCAGTGATCCGCTGACCGCGACGCTGATCGTGCTGCGCGGCCCCGGTCCGCGCACCGACGGCCTCGACAAGCCCGGCTCAATCGAGGTCATCTCGGGCGGCGGCAAGGTCATCGTCGACAAGCCCGGCTACGCGGTGTTCATCGGCGGCCCCGGGCAAGCCCCGATCGGGCCTTTCCTGGTGTCGTCGGCCGCGTTCTCCAAGCTCGGAGAACTGCTGCGCCCGCCGCCCTCGGGCAAGGGCGGTGATGAAGGCCCGGTCGACGTGCAAAGCGCGGCCGTCGCCAGCGGTGAGATTTTGCAGCAGGCGGAATTCAGCGCCCATGTCGTCTACGATCCGGTGTTCACCGAATTCCCGGTGGTGGCGTCGGACAATCTCGGCGTGGTGTGCGACCCCGGCCCGGGCGGCGATACGGGTGGTAAATTCTGCCCACGCTAGGTTGAACGCAAGGCCAGGTCCGCCGCGATCACGCGATCCTGCCGTCGAGCGTCGTGCTGTCACACTGTTAAATGCTCCGGCTTGGGCTAGACTGGCCCGGCACATGGAGGGACTGCTGCCTTGACCGCCGAAATCGGCCAGTTCGCCTGCCTGCTGGCGCTGGCGCTGGCGTGTCTGCAATCGGTGCTGCCGATGGTCGGTGCAGCGCGCGGCGACCCGGCGCTGATGGCGTTCGGGCGTACGGCGGCACAGCTGCAGGGGCTGCTGTGTTTACTCGCCTTCGGAGCGCTGGCGCGATCGTTCGTGATGCAAGATTTCTCGGTGGCGCTGGTCGCCGAGCATTCGAACCTGACCCAGCCGGTGATTTACCGGTTCGCCGCGAGCTGGGGGAACCACGAGGGCTCGATGCTGCTGTGGGTGCTGATCCTGGCACTGTTCGGCGCTGGCCTGGCGACCTTCGGCGACGGCATCCGCGATGCGCTGCTGGCGCGCGCGCTTGCGGTGCAGGGTATGATCGGCGCGGCGTTCATGGCGTTCCTGGTGTTCACCTCGAACCCCTTCGCGCGGCTGAGCCCCGCTCCGTTCGACGGGCAGGAACTCAACCCGCTGCTTCAGGATCCGGGGTTGGTGCTGCATCCGCCGCTGCTCTACCTCGGCTATGTCGGTTTCTCGGTCGCATTCTCGTTTGCCGCGGCGGCGCTGATCGAAGGGCGGGTCGACGCGGCGTGGGCGCGCTGGGTGCGACCGTGGATCCTTGCCGCCTGGGTATGTCTGACCGCCGGCATCTGCCTTGGCTCGTTCTGGGCCTATTACGAGCTTGGCTGGGGCGGTTGGTGGTTTTGGGACCCTGTTGAAAATGCTAGCTTAATGCCGTGGTTGATGGGAACTGCGTTGTTGCACTCCGCACTTGTGCTGGAGCGGCGCGGGGCGTTGATCAGCTGGACGGTGCTTTTATCCGTACTTACATTCTCGCTCAGCATGGTGGGGACGTTCGTGGTGCGGTCGGGCGTGCTGACCTCGGTGCATGCGTTTGCGGTGGATCCGGCGCGGGGGGTGTTCATCCTGGCGCTGCTGTGCGTGTCGACCGGCGCGGCGCTGGCGCTGTTCGCGTGGCGGGCACCGGCGATGAAGTCCGGCGCGCTGTTCGGCGCGGTCAGCCGGGAGGCCGGACTGACGCTCAACAACCTGTTCCTGATGGCGGCGACCGCGGTGGTGTTCCTGGGCACCTTCTACCCGATCATCATGGAGGCGGTGAACGGCGACAAGATCTCGGTCGGGCCGCCTTATTACAACATCACCTTCGCGCCGGTGATGGGCGTGCTGCTGGTGCTGGTCACCTTCGGGCCGCTGCTGCAGTGGAAGCGCGACACCCTCAAGGCCCTGCTCGCCAAGGTGAAATGGCCGACGGTCGCGGCGCTGGGCACGGTCATCGCGGCGCTGCTGGTGCTGGGCCCGCAGCTGGTGCTGGCGGGCCTCGGCTTCGCGCTGGCGGCGTGGCTGGTCGCGGGCGCGGGCGTCGTGCTGGCGCGGCGCTGGCACGTCATCCGGACGACGCCGATGAGCGTCTTCGGCATGGTGCTGGCGCACGCCGGGCTGGGCATCGCCTGCGCCGGGGTGACCGCGATGGGCAGTTTCGCCGAGTCGAAGGTGCTGGTCATGCGCGTCGGCGAGACCGCGACGATCGGCCCGAACCGCGTCACCCTGACCGGCGTCGGCGATGTCCAGGGCGTCAACTTCACCGCCACCCGCGCGACCTTCAGCGCGCGCAACGGCAACACCATCCGCGACCTGGTGTCGGAGCGGCGCTTCTTCCCGAACAGCCGCAACCAGACCACCGAGGCCGGCATCGGCGGCGGCCTCCTCGGCAACGTCTATGTCGCGATCGGCGAGGTCAGCCCGCAAGGCGGCGTCACCGTGCGCCTGTATAACCACCCGCTGGTCGGCTGGATCTGGGGCGGCGTCATGATCATGGCGCTGGGCGGCATCGCCAGCCTGTCGGACCGGCGTTTCCGGCTGGGGGCGGCGAGCCCGGCGCGGGGGCCCTCGGCGCGGCCCGGACTGGTCCCGGCCGAATGAGCCGCTGGCTGTTCGTCCTGCCGATCGTGCTGTTCGCCGGGCTGATCGCGGCGTTCGGCATCGGGCTGACCAAAGATCCGAGCGCGATTCCGTCGCAGCTGATCGACCGGCCGCTGCCGACGTTCGCCCTGCCCGGCCTGACCGCCGATGCGCCCGGCCTTGCCAGCCATCAGCTGACCGGGCGGCCGCAGCTGCTCAACGTCTTCGCCTCGTGGTGCGCCGCCTGCCCGCAGGAGCATCCGATGCTGACCCGCATCGCCGCCGAAGGCATCACCGTCAACGGCATCGACTGGAAGGACCAGCCCGCCGACGGCTCGGCCTGGCTGGCACGGCTGGGCAATCCCTATGCCCGGGTCGGCAGCGATCCCGGCGCGCGCACCGGCATCGACCTGGGCGTCACCGGCGTGCCCGAAACCTTCGTCGTCGATAAGCGCGGCCGCGTCCGCTACAAGCAGATCGGCCCGATCGACGCGGAAGCGTGGGAAACCGTGCTGAAACCGATGCTGGCGAAGCTGGCGGCGGAGGCGTGATGCGCGCCCGGCTCGGCTGGCGCCTCGCACCCACCCCTAACCCCTCCCTTGCAGGGAGGGGAACCCGCGCGCCCGAACGACTCCCCTCCCTCTTCAGGGAGGGGTTGGTGGGTGCGAGCGCAGCGAGCCTGCTGCTCCTCCTCGCCGCCCCGGCGCTCGCCGTGCTGCCCTCCGAACAGCTGTCCGACCCGGTGCTGGAGGCCCGCGCCCGCGACATCAGCCGGGAACTGCGCTGCGTCGTCTGCCAGAACCAGTCGATCGACGACAGCGACGCGCCGCTGGCCCACGACCTGCGGGTCATCGTCCGCGAGCAGCTGCGGCTCGGCAAGTCCGACGAACAGGCGAAGCAGTATCTGGTCAGCCGCTACGGCACCTATGTCCTGCTGCGGCCGCCGCTGAGGCCCGACACCTGGCTGCTGTGGCTGGGGCCGTTCGCGGCGCTGGGGCTGGGCGGGGTCGGTGTCTTCGCCTATCTGCGCAGCCGCAAGGGCGGTGCGCCGGTGCCGCTGACCGACGACGAGGCGGCGCGGCTCGACGCGCTGATCGAGCAGGATTCGCATTGAACAGGGTTGCCAATTGATCTGGTTGTGGGCGGTGCTGACGGTGATCGTCGGCGTGGTGGCGGCGGCGCTGACGGTGCCGCTGGTGCGGCGGCACGAGGCGCGGCCGGGGAACCGGGGCGCGGCGGCGGCGGCGCTGGCCGACAGCCTTGCCGACATCGACGCGCAGGCGGCCCAGGGCGCGGTCGGTGCGGCCGAGGCGGACGCGCTGCGGATCGAGGCGAAGCGCCGGATGCTGGGCGCGGCGCGTGTGCCGGACCCGGTCGCGCGGCCGCTCGGCAGCGCGGCGCTGGGGCGGCTGGCGATCGGGCTGGCGGCGTTCGTCGCGGTCGCGGCGACCGGCCTCTACACGACGCTCGGCCGGCCCGACCTGGCCGTCGAGGCCCCCGCCGCCGGGGCCGGCGCGGCCGCGACCGGACAGCCGGACGGCGCGCAGATCGCGTCGATGATCGCCCAGCTGGAAAAGCGCATGGCCGACAATCCGGGCGATGCCGAGGGCTGGCGGATGCTCGGCTGGTCGTATTTCCAGACCCAGCGTTACGGCGAGGCGGCGACCGCCTATGCCAAGGCGGTCAAGCTGGCACCGACCGGCCCGGGCTTTGCCAGTGCGTACGGCGAGGCGCTGGTCCAGGCGGCGAGCGGTGTCGTCAGCCCGGCGGCACGCGCGCAGTTCGATGCGGCGCGCGCGCTCGACCCCGCCGACCCCCGCGCCCGCTATTTCATCGGCGTGTCGAAGGAACAGGCGGGCGACCACAAGGGTGCGCTCGACGAGTGGCTGGCGCTGCTGAAGGACGGCCCCGCCGACGCGCCGTGGGCGCCCGAGCTGCGCCGCGTCGTCGCCGAGACCTCCAAGGGCGCCGGCATCGATGTATCGGCCCGCCTGCCCGCCGCGCCGGCGCTGACTACCGCCCCCACCCCGAGCGCCGAACAGGTGCAGGCGGTGCAGGCGATGGCCCCGGGCGACCAGCAGGCAATGATCCGCGGCATGGTCGACGGCCTGGCGGCCAAGCTGAAAGCCAACCCCAAAGACCCGCAGGGCTGGGTCCGCCTGATCCGCGCCCGCATGGTGCTGGGCGACAAGGCGGCGGCAACGCAGGCCAGGGCGGACGCGCTGGCGGCGCTGAAGGGCGACGCGGCGGGGACCGCGGCGGTCGAACAGGGGGCGGCGGCGTCGGGGATCTAGTCCCCCGCAACGCGCTGCGTCCGGTGGCGCGGGCGCCGGCTAACCCAGCGCCGCGAGTTGCTCGCCCATCAGGCGGTGGAGGAGGTTGATCGCCTTCAGCGGCCGGACCATGACCTTGAAGTGGATGATCTGGCCGGCGGCGTCCCAGCGGATGATGTCGACGCCGTTCAGGGCGATGCCGTCGATGACGTTCTCGAACTCCAGCACGGCGCTGTCCGCCGCCAGCCATTCGCCGGTGTAGCGGAAGCCGGGGCCGCCGAGCACCTGTTCGGCGCTGGCGAGGTATTTCCAGACCAGGTCGCGGCCGCGCTGCGGGGTGTGGACGACCGGGCTTTCGAAGACCGCGTCCGCGGCGATCATGGCGCGCAGCGCGGCGAGATCGTGGCTCCGCATGTAATCGTACCAGCGGGCGAGCGGAGCGAAGGTCATCCGGGCAGCGTATCGAAGCATGGGCGGCTTGACAAACTAACCTGTTTGGCACATAGGCGACGGATGCCGCAGCCCGGACTCCACGCCATGAACGACGCCGGCTGCCGCCGCGCCTTCATCGCCGCGCTTTACGAATACCGCAGCATCAACCGGGCGATCAAGGCAACGGGGCTGGAGAAGAAGCGGCTGTACGAGGCGAAATACTGGTATCCGTGCTTCGGCTCACACTGGGATGCGATCATCGGCGTGACCGCGGCATGGCGCAAGTTGCCGCGGGCGTCGCCGAAGCAGGGCTGGGAGGGACGGGTCATCAATGCGGTCGCGGTGACCGGCAATCTGACCCGCGCCGCAGCGCTTGCCGGCATCTCGCTGCGGGCCGTCAACCGCCGCCGGTCGACGGACAGGGAGTTTGCCTATATGGTTTACCTGGCCAAGCAGGAGGGCATCGACTCGACGCTGTTCGAGCGCGCCGGGAGCGATCCCGGCGCAGCGGTCCGCCTGCTGGGCATCCTGGAGCACGGCGCGCGGCGGCCACGCTTCACCGGTTACTGGAAGAACGGTGCGCCTGCCCCGCCCAAGCGCACGCCGAAACCGCGGGTCAGCGGTTCGCCGCCTCGGGCTGCTGGACCGACGGGGCCTGGTTGACGACGCTGGGGTTGACCCGGTCGCGCCAGGTCTGGGTCGAGACGGCGACGACGAACACCACCACCGCGGCAATGACGAGGATGACCAGCATCGGGCCCTTGTTGCGAACTTGCATCGGCGAAATATCCTTCTGCCGACCCTAACGGCTGGCGGCGGCGGACGGATGCATGGCGCGGCGGCGCGCGGCGCGCTAGGCTGGCGCTGATGTTCATCGCGATCACCGATACCGTGTCCGTCGCCGGGCAGGTCGCCCCCGCCGATATCGCTGCCGCCGCGGCGGCGGGGTTCGTCCATGTCGTCAACAACCGCCCCGACGGCGAGGCCTGGGGCCAGCCCGACGGCAGCGCGGTGGCCGCCGCCTGCGCCGAGATGGGCCTCGACTACGACGCGATCCCCATCGACCACACCGGCTTTTCGACCCCGCAGGTCGAGGCGATGGCGGCCGTGCTGAACGGCGCGACCGGCAAGGTGCTGGCGTTCTGCCGGTCGGGCACGCGCTCGGCGAACCTGTGGGCGCTGGCCGAGGCGTGGCGGGGCGGCGACCCGGACGCGATCGTCGCGGCAGCGGCGGCGGCGCGTTATGACGTGTCGGGGCTGCTCCCGACCCTGCACCGGCTGGCGGCGCGGTGACGCTGTTCCTGGCCTCGCTGGCGGCGATCGCGCTGCTGGTTGCGCTGTGCTGGGTGCTGGGCTTCCGGGGCACGCCGGTGCTCGCCGATGCAGCCGCCGCCGAGCGGATCGCGGACGCCGCACTGACCGGGTTCCGCGCCGCCGAGGTGGCACTGGCGGCGGGCGGGCACGGCGCGCTGCTGAAGGGCCGTGACGGCCGGCTGGTCGCGGTGCGCCCGGTCGGCGACCGCTGGCTGGTGCGCGAGGTCGGCGGCGTGCGCGCCGAGGCGGGGCGCATCATGCTGCCGCGCGAGCCCGGCGCCGCGGCGTTCAGCCTCGATCTCGGCGGCGTGCCGGCATGGCTGTGAGCCTGCCCAACGTCGTCGCGGTGGCGACGCCGGGCTTCGTCGCGCTGGTCGCGCTGGAGATGCTGCTGGTGCGGCGGACCGGGCGCGGGGCGTACGACTGGCGCGACGCCGCGACCTCGCTGACGCTCGGGCTGGGCAGTACGGTGGCGGGGCTGCTGGCGGGCGGGCTGATCGCGGCGGCGTACAATGCCGCGTTCGGGTTCCGCCTGTTCGACATTCCCGTCGCCTGGTGGTCGGGGGCGCTGTGCTTCGTGCTGTACGATCTCGCCTACTACTGGTTTCACCGCACCGCGCACCGGGTGCGCTGGTTCTGGGCGGGGCATGTCGTCCACCATTCGAGCCAGCACTATAATTTGACCACCGCGCTCAGGCAGACCTGGACCGGCGCGCTGGCGCTGAGCTTCGTCTTCTACCTGCCGCTGTTCGTGCTGGGGTTTCCGCCCGCGCTGGTGCTGTTCGTCGGCGGGCTGAACCTCGTCTACCAGTTCTGGATCCACACCGAGCTGATCGGGCGGCTGCCCGGCGCCATCGAGGCGGTGATGAACACGCCTTCGCACCACCGTGTCCACCACGGCAGCAACCCGCGCTACCTCGACCGCAATTTCGCCGGCGTGTTCATCGTCTGGGACCGGCTGTTCGGCACCTTCGAGCCCGAGGACGTGGCCGAGCCGGTGCGCTATGGGCTCGTCCACAACCTGCCCGGCTTCAATCCGCTGTGGGCGGCGTTCCACGAATGGGCCGGCATCGCCCGCGACGTGGCGCGGCCGGGCGGCTGGCGGGCGCGCTGGCAGCGGCTGGCCGGGCCGCCGGGCTGGAGCAGCGGCGACACCGCGCAGGCCATCCGCGAACGCTGGGACGTTGCAAATACGGCACCGACGGAACGGAAATCGCAGGCGGGAGTCTTGGCTGAATAGTCAGCGAGGACAGCATCATGGCCACGAAAGCCCCGACCAAGCCTGCCGCCCGGAAAGCCCCCGCGGCCAAGTCCGCCGCCACCAAGCCCGCCGCCGCCAAGCCCGCAGCCAAGGCCCCGACGCGCAAGCCCGCGGCGCCGAAGCCCGCGATCGAGTCCGCCGCCGTCGCCATCGCCGCCGCGCCGATCAAGGCGACGACCCCCAAGGCCGCGCCGCCGTCGAAGATGAAGACCGCCGCGACCGCGCTGACCCCCGACCCGTCGGCGGTCGCGATGCTGAAGGAAGACCACCGCGCGGTGTCGGCGCTGTTCAAGGAGTTCAAGGACGCGGCGCCCAGGCGCAAGCTGGAGATCGCCCGCCAGACCAGCACGATGCTGAAGGTCCACACCGCGATCGAGGAGGAGATCTTCTACCCCGCGATCAAGGCGCGGATCGAGGACGACATGGTCAACGAGGCGGTCGTCGAGCACGCATCCGCCAAGGACCTGATCGCGCAGATCGACGGCATGACCGGCAGCGAGGAGCTGTTCAGCGCCAAGGTGACCGTCTTGAGCGAACTGATCGAGCACCACGTCAAGGAGGAGGAGGCCGAGATGTTCAAGCAGGCCAAGGCCGCCGACGTCGACCTCGAGGCGCTCGGCGACCGCATGGCGGCGCGCAAGGCCGAGCTGGAAAAGGACAAGACCTTCGCCGTGACCGGCTGGCTGAAAGGCCTGACCGGGCGCTAAATCCTCTGTCGTCACCCCCGCGCAAGCGGGACCCATCAGCCCGCGTGTTTGTGGTTATGGGCGCCGGCCCGCGCGGGATGATGCGAACGGCCCGGTTCAGGGCTTCTTGAACCGGTAGGCGAACTGGTCAGTGTGGCCGCGCACGCTGGGGTCGAAGACGATCGCCGTGTGCGCGTCCGCGGGATTGGCCATGACCGTGCTCTCGCCGTCGAAGACGAAGCCGGCGGCGACCACCTCGGCCTTCACCGTCGCGGGGTCGATGCGGTGCAGCGACTTGGTCATGCTGAGCCCGGTGCCCGGCGCGGCGTGGTCGACGATGATGAAATAGCCGCCGGGCTTGAGCTCCGCGAACACCGCCCGGTTGAAGCCCATCACCTGCTCCGGCGTCTGGCCGTTGTGGAGGTCGTGGTAGTTCTGCGCGGTCCAGGCCACATCGAGCTTGCCGGCCCAGGCCGGATCGGCCGGGGTCGCGACGACGACGATGTTGCTGCCCGGCGCGGCGGCCATGGCGTCGATTGCCTTGGTCTGCTCGCCATAGGCGGCGCGGGCCGGCGGCGGGATCACCGCGACGACCTTGCCGGTATCACCCACCGCGGCGGCGAACACGCGGGTGAAATAGCCGCCGCCCGGAATGATGTCGGCGACCACCGTGCCTTTGCCGATCTTCGCGAACGCCACCATGTCGGCGGGCTTGCGGTCGGCGTCGCGGGCGATGTCCTCGGCCGGGCGGACCGGCGGCGCGGCGAGCGCGGGGGCGGCAAGCCCGAACGCAAGCGCAAGGAGGGGGGCGGTGGCGATCAGGCGCATTTCGGATCTCCCAAAGGCTGCGGTCGAGTGCCGCTCAATTCGCCGACGATGCCATGATGGCGGCGGGGCTGCAACAAGGCGTCGCGGCAAAGCCGCGGCGCAAAAAACGGCCCGGTGGTTTGCGCCACCGGGCCGAGGTTGTTTCCTTGGGGAGGAACTGGGTTAACTGTTGTAGGCGCGCTCGCCGTGGCTGGTGATGTCGAGGCCTTCGCGCTCGGCATCCTCGCTGGGGCGAAGGCCCATGGTCTTGTCGATGATGAAGAACAGCACCGCCGAGCCGAGGCCGGACCACAGCAGGGTCAGGCCGACCGCCTTGGCCTGAGTGATCAGCTGCGTGCCCATGTCGTAGGTACCGGCCACCGCCGGAAACACGGTGTAGTCGAACCAGCCCTGGCCGCCGAGCGCCGGGTCGGCGACGATCGCCGTGCCGAGCGCGCCGACAATGCCGCCGACGCAGTGGACGCCGAACACGTCGAGCGAGTCGTCGTACTTGAAGATGTGCTTCACGCGGCCGACAAACAGGAAGCAGATCGGCGAAACGACCAGCCCGAGGACGATCGAGGTCATCGGTGCCGCGAAGCCCGAGGCCGGGGTGATCGCGACGAGACCCGCGACCGCGCCGGAGGCGGCCCCCAGCAGCGATGGCTTGCCGTGGACGATCTGGTCGACCAGTGCCCAGCTGACGGCGGCCGCAGCCGTGGCGACGAAGGTGTTGATGAAGGCGACCGCGGTGACGCCGTTGGCCTCCAGGTTGGAGCCGGCGTTGAAGCCGAACCAGCCGACCCACAGCAACGAGGCGCCGATCATCGTCATCACCAGCGAGTGCGGCGGCATCGGCTCATGGCCATGACCGACCCGCTGGCCGATCATCAGGCAGCCGACGAGGCCCGCGATCCCGGCGTTGATGTGGACGACGGTGCCGCCGGCGAAATCGAGCGCGCCGAGGCCGAACAGGTAGCCGAAGTCGGTCTTCGCGTCGGGCAGGAAGTCCGGACCGGCGAAATACCAGACCATGTGCGCCATCGGGTAATAGACCAGGCACGACCACGCCACGACGAAGATGATCAGGCTGCTGAACTTCACCCGCTCCGCGAACGCCCCGACGATGAGGGCGGGCGTGATGCAGGCGAAGGTCATCTGGAAGATGATGTAGGTGTATTCGGGAATATAGACGTTGTTGGAGAAGGTCGCCGCATAGGTGCCGGCGTTGACGCCCATCAGCAGCGCCTTGCTGAAGCCGCCGAAGAACGGTGTCGTGCCGCCGGTGAAGGCGACCGAATAGCCGATCACGCACCACATCAGGCTGGCCACCGAGACGATCATGAACACCTGCATCAGCACGCTGAGCATGTTCTTCGAGCGGACCAGGCCGCCGTAGAACAGCGCCAGCGCGGGTACCGACATCATCAGCACCAGCGCCGACGAGATCAGCATCCACGAGGTGTCGCCCTTGTTGACCATGCCGGCCATCTGCTCGACGGTCGGGGCCTTGATCAGGTCGGCGGCAACCGCCGGCGCGGCCGCGAACAATGCCGCCGCCCCCGCCAGTCCGCCCAGTCTCGCTGCGAGTTTCATTGGCCCTGACCCCTCCTAGAGCGCGGTTTCGTCGGATTCACCGGTGCGGATGCGGACCGCGCCGGTGATCTCGGCGGTGAAGATCTTGCCGTCGCCGATCTGGCCGGTGTGCGCGGTCTGCTGGATCGTCTCGATCACCTGCGCCGCGATCGCGTCGCTGACGACGACCTCGATCTTGATCTTGGGCACCATGTTGGTGGTGTATTCGGCGCCGCGGTAGATTTCGGTCTGGCCCTTCTGGCGGCCGAAACCCTTGACCTCGGTAACCGTCATACCCTCGACGCCAGCCGCGGTGAGCGCCTCGCGGACCTCGTCGAGCTTGAACGGCTTGATGACGGCGATAATCAGTTTCATCTCGGCTCCCCCGTGCCTGTCGGGGGACGCGATGCACGGACCGTGCCAGTTTCCCGCAGTCTGTTGCGGTGCAGCAGACGCGCTGTCACGGTGCCGTAATTTGGGGCAGTGCCTGTTTAGCGGGCAGCCCCGATGCCCGTCGCCAGCGCGGCGATCGCCGGCCACGCCGCCTCGACGCTGGCATCGCCGATCGCGATCAGTTCGTCGGCGCGGGTGAAGTTGCGGACATCGATGTGGCCGATGGCGGGCGCAAGTTCCAGATCGGGCGGATCGAGCGCCAGGCTCTGCGCCGCCAGGTGGCTCATCATCAGGCTGAGCCCGGCGCGGCCGACACGCAGCGGCGTCATGATGCGCTTGTTCGGCGGCATGCCCTTCTCGGCGCGGCGCAGATAATCGCCCTGCAGGTTGACCGCCAGCACCGGCGATCTGCTGAGCGCCCGCACGGCGCGGACGGGGACCGGGGCGAGCACGCCGCCGTCGACAAGGATGCGCCCGTCGGTGCGGACCGGCGGGAAGACGCCCGGAATCGCGATGGAGGCGCGCACCGCCTCGACGATGCGGCCGCGGGTGATCGCGACTTCCTCACCGCTGACCAGGTCGGCGGCGACCACCGCGACGGGCACGAACAGGTCCTCCAGATGGTCGTGGCCGAACTGGCGGCGCAGGCGGTTGCGCACGGTGCGCCCGCCGAGCACCGAGCCACGGCGCGGATCGACGTCGAGGAAGCGCACGATGTGGCGCATGTTGACGGCCCGGGCCATCTCCTCGAGCACGTTGAGCCGGTCGGCGGCGAGGCACACCGCCGCCAGCGCGCCGATCGAGGTGCCGCTGACCGCATCGACGATGACGCCGTGCCGCTTCAGCGCGTGCAGCACGCCGATATGCGTCCAGCCGAGCCCCGCGCCGCCGCCGAGCGCCAGCGCCAGCCTCATTCCGTCAGGCCGAGCAGCGACCGCGCCGCGGCGGCGTCCTCATCGAGCACCATCAGGCGGACGCCCGACAGGCCGGAGCCGATCAGCGAGGCGATGCCGGCATCGAACAGCACCGCCTCGATGCCCGCCGCGGCGAGGCTGGTGCGCATCACCTGCGCCTCCTGCGGGTCGTAGACGGTCTTGAGGTTCACCAGGCTCATGCGCGGGCCCGGTGCCGGAAGCGCCAGTAGAAGACAAGGTTGAGCGCAATCAGGACGGCGCCGAAGACCAGCTGCGTGCCGTGGGTCAGCCCCTCGGGATAGATGATCGGGGTGAGGTAGTGGTCGAGAAAGCCCTCGGTATAACCCGGCCCGTCGCGCAGCCGGTTCTCCAGCGGCGTCAGCGGGCAGATGTTGCCGGAGAACTCGATCCACGCCGCCCAGGCCAGCGCGGGGACGTGCAGCCAGACCAGCCGCGGCCAGCGCACCAGCAGCGCGCCGCCCAGCACCGCGAACAGGATAAAGGCGGCGTGGAGCGCGACGACCGCGTCGGCCATCTCAGGCGCGGGGCTGGGGCAGGCGGGTCGGCGGCCGCACCCGCAGGCCGTCGATGCTGCGGTCGCGTTCGAGCGCGCGCGCGAGGCCGGCGGCGGGATCGTCGCGGGCGTGGTATTTCCGCAGCGTCTGGCGCTCGGCGGACAGCGTCATCAGCGGCACCGCATAGCCGCACGAGCTTTGCGTCGAGGTCACGGCGATATCGAAAATCTGGCGGACGCCGGGCTCGATGGTGAAGTGCGCGGCAAGCGCCTCCCAGCCGTCGTCCTGCGGCAGCACCGGCACGCCGCGACCGTAGATGCGGTAGATCAGCCGGCTGGTCGAAGGCGCAGAACATGACGGTGATGCGCCCGTCGGCGAGCAGGTGCGCATTGGTCTCGTTGCCCGACCCGCCATAGTCGAGATAGGCGACGCGGCGCGGACCGAGCACCGCGAAACTGTTCATGCCCTTGGGCGACAGGTTGATCCGCGCGTCGGCGGCGGCGGTGGCGACGAAGAACAGCGGCTGGCGCGCGATGAACGCGCGGTGCTCGTCGGTCACCTCATCATAGAATGCCGACATCGCTGCCTCCCCTGTGCGCCACTCACGCCGCGGTGCCGCCGACCGTCAACCCCTCGATCAGCAGGGTCGGCTGGCCGACGCCGGCGGGCACCGACTGTCCGCCCTTGCCGCAGATGCCGACGCCCTCGTCGAGCGCGAGGTCGTTGCCGATCGCCTTGACGCGGGTCAGCACGTCGGGGCCGTTGCCGATCAGCGTCGCGCCCTTGATCGGCGCGCCGAGCCGGCCGTTCTCGATGCGGTAGGCCTCGGTGCAGGTGAACACGAACTTGCCGCTGGTGATGTCGACCTGGCCGCCGCCGAAGCTTTTGGCATAGATGCCGTTCTTCGCGCGGCTGAGGATTTCGCCGGGGTCGTCGGTGCCGCCGAGCATGAAGGTGTTGGTCATGCGCGGCATCGGCGCGTGGTTGAAGCTTTCGCGCCGCCCGTTGCCGGTCGACTTGCCGCCCATCAGCCGGGCGTTGAGGCGGTCCTGCATATACCCCTTCAGGATGCCGTCCTCGATCAGGATGGTGCGCTCGGTCGGCGTGCCCTCGTCGTCGATGGTCAGCGAGCCGCGCCGCGCGTCCATCGCACCGTCGTCGACGACGGTGACGCCGGGCGCGGCGACGCGCTGCCCCAGCATCCCGGCGAAGGCGGACGTGCCCTTGCGGTTGAAGTCGCCCTCCAGCCCGTGACCGATCGCCTCGTGCAGCAGGATGCCGGGCCAGCCGGGACCGAGCACGACGGTCATCTCGCCCGCGGGTGCTGCGACCGCGTCGAGGTTGACCAGTGCCTGCGCCAGCGCCGTGTCGATGGCGGCGTTCCACGTCTCCGGCTTCAGCAGGTCGTCGTACAGGTAGCGGCCGCCGAGCCCGTGGAAGCCGGTCTCGCGACGGTCGCCGTTCTGGGCGACGATCTGGACGTTGAGACGGACCAGCGGCCGAACGTCGCGGGCCCGGCTGCCGTCGGCCCGGACGATCTCGACCACCGACCACGACCCGAGCAGGCTGACCGACACCTGCGCAACGCGCGGGTCGCGGGCGCGAGCGGCGGCGTCGATGGTCTGCAGCAGCGCGATCTTGTCGGCGAACGGCACCGCGCTCAGCGGGTCGGCGTCGGTATAGAGCTGCCGGTTGGTGCGCGGCGGCCCGTCGAGCGCGGCCTTGCCGCCGTGGCCGGAACGGACGACCGCGATGGTCTCCCCGGCACGGCGGATGGCGGCGTCGCTCAATTCGTTGGCGTGGGCAAAGGCGGTGGTCTCGCCAGCGACCCCACGGAGCCCGAAGCCCTGCGACGTATCGAAGGTCGCGGCTTTCAGCCGGCCATCGTCGAAGCTGAAGCTCTCCGACGCCGCGTACTGCATGTAGAGTTCGCCGTCGTCGCAGCCGGTCAGCGCGTCGGCGACCAGCCGCTCGGTGCGGCCCGGGTCGAGGCCGGTGTCGCGGTAGAAGATGCCGGCGGGATCGATCATGCTCATGTCAGCCGATATAGGGGCGGCGGGCGCGCCCGCCTAGAAGTCGCAGGTCAGGTGCCAGGCCTTGGCCGGACGGTCGAGCTCGATGCGGGTGCAGCGGTCGAGCACGTCGCGGCCGATCAGAATCCACGGCGTGCCCTTGCGCTTCTTGGTCGCGGTGACGGTGATCGCGTCGGCGTCGTCGAGCGCGGTGCTGGTGCCGGCCTTGGCAAGCGCGTCGAGTTCCTTCGCCCGTGCCTCGGTGATCCGCACCACCGGCCGGGTCAGCGGCAGGCCGAGCAGGCGCAGGCCCGGTGCCGGGGTGAGGCGCTCGAACGGCAGGCGGACGCCGGGGATCGGCGTCCACAGCCCGACGGCACCGGCGCGCTTCGCCAGGCCGGCGCGGACCAGCGCATCGCCGGCGCCGCTGCTCATGACGGTGTCGGGCGCGGCGAGGTCGAGCGCGACCAGGATTTCGGTGCCGGCGATCGTCGCGCGGGACTGCGAATCGTTGCGGCCGTGGCGGAGCAGCGTCGTGACGCGCCCCGCCGGCCCGGCGCGTTCAAGCACGACCCGGTCGACATCGAACGCCAGCAGCGAGACGATCCCGTCGGCATCGGCGGCGATCGGCTTGTCGATCCAGACGGTCGGCACCTGGTGCTTGGGCGTGTTGCCCAGCGCGACGCCGTACAGGTTGAACCGCGCCACCGCGCCGCCGCCGGGGATGAAGGTGTTCTTGACCTCCTGCTTGCCGAAAAACGGGAAGGCCTTGAGGTTCGCCGCCGCGGCGGGGCCGCTGTTGAGCAGCAGCGCGCTGTCGAAGCCGAGCGCGATGCGGACGTTCAGCGCCTTGCCCTTGATCGTCGCGACGGTGTGCGGCTGCGCGTCGCGCGGCCAGTCGAGCGTCACCGCGGCCGGCGGCGGCGCGGCGGCGACAAGCGCCAGGGCCGCGAACAAAGCCCGCAGCGGTTTCAGGCGCGGTCCGCCGGTCCGCCGGCAAGGATGAAGCGGCGGTCGCAATAGCCGCAGTCGGCGAAACCCTCGGCCCCCATCTGCAGCCACACCCGCGGGTGGCCGGCGACGCCCTCGTCCTCGCCGTCGCAGGCGACGCGGGTCGAGGTGACGCGAAACTCCTGCGGCGGGGGAATCGTCTCCATGGCCTTCGTTAGCGCGAAGCGGGTCCGCGTTCTAGCCGCGCGGGCGGCGGCCCGCCTTCCAGCCCCGCCTTCTAGCGCTGCCGCTCATAGCGTTCGAGCCGCGGCGGCTCCGCCTGCCACGCGCCCGCCAGACCGATCTTGCGGCCCGCCTCGAACAGCCGCGCCATCTCGGCGGGGATGAACTGGATCGGGTTGGTCTCCGGGACATCGTCGGGGACATAGGCGAGGTGGTAGGCGGCATCGCCGTTCCTGGCCATCACATAGACCCGGTAGACCGACCGCCAGGTGATCGTGCGCAGCATCTCGGAGATCGTCCGCGGCAGCACAGTGTCGACGTTGGCCTTGGCCGGGCCGTCGTCGGTTTCCCAGCGGATCTGGCCGTTGACGATGGTCCAGACATGCTGCGCCTCGCCGTCCGGGTCGATCATGTAGCTGCGGAACAGTACCGCGGTCTTGACGCCGCCGTCGACGTGCATCGCCGTGCCCTGCGGCGCCGGCAGGTAGGACGGGCGGAACACGCCCGGAATCGCCGCCGACGCCGCCAGCACGTTGCGGTACAGCGTGGCACGGTACGGCGACTTGCTGTTGGCGATCCGCCCCATGTCCCAGGTCACGGTGACGCCGCGGTCGAGATCGGTGGTCGCGACATACAGCCGCCGCCCGGTGCGCCATTCCGCCGCGACCTCGTCGAGCATACGGTCGTCGACGGTCGTCTCGATCATCTTCTCGAGCGGCGTCGCGGCGAAATAGCCGCCGCCGCCGAGCAGCCCGATGACGCCGCGCGACTTCAGCACCTGCTTGGTCGTGATTTCGGTATAGAGGCGGCGCAGGTCGGGGTCGTGCCGGGGCCCGAGGAACGCCAGCGTCGCCATTAGCGCGCCGGTCGAGACGCCGGTGACGATGTCGAACTTCGGGCGCTTGCCGCTTTCCGTCCAGCCGACCAGCACACCCGCGCCGAACGCGCCGTCGGAGCCGCCGCCCGACAGCAGCAGCACGTCGTGGCGGCCGTCGAGCGTCGGCGGCACCTCCGCGCTCCGCAGCGGTCGGCCGCTGGCATCGGTCTCACGGACCTGCGCGTCGGCGACCAGCGCGGCGTCGCCGGCGACCGTCAGCGGCCGCGTCGCGCAAGCACCGAGCAGCAGCGCCGCCACCAGAATCGTGCCGCGCATCGCCGTCCCCTCGCTTGTCGCCCCGCCCGCACGCGCTTAGACCCGCGCCCATGACTTCCGCAATCGCGATCCACGGCCTCGCCAAGACCTATGCCAACGGCAAGCAGGCGCTGGGCGGCATCGACCTCGACATTCCGCGCGGCAGCATGTTCGGGCTGCTCGGCCCCAACGGCGCGGGCAAGTCGACGCTGATCAACATCCTGGCGGGGCTGGTCCGCAAGACCGCGGGCACGGCCAGCATCTGGGGCTTCGACATCGATGCGCACCCCCGGAACGCCAAGGCGTCGATCGGCATCGTGCCGCAGGAGATCCTGTTCGACGCCTTCTTCACGCCGTTCGAGACGCTGGAGCTGCAGGCCGGCCTGTACGGAGTGCCGCCCAAGCAGCGCCGGACCATGGAGATCCTCCGCGCCGTCCGGCTCGACGACAAGGCGCACACCTATTCGCGGACCCTGTCGGGCGGCATGAAACGACGGCTGCTGATCGCCAAAGCTCTCGTACACAACCCGCCGGTGCTGATCCTCGACGAGCCGACCGCGGGCGTCGACATCGA
Organism: Sphingomonadales bacterium; assembly: GCA_038210595.1. Classification (GTDB taxonomy): domain Bacteria; phylum Pseudomonadota; class Alphaproteobacteria; order Sphingomonadales; family Sphingomonadaceae; genus Glacieibacterium. The sequence continues at coordinate 132,773 of JBBQWN010000001.1, forward strand.
GCTGCGCCAGCAGCTGTGGGAGTATGTCCGCGAGCTCCACGGCGGCGGCACGACGGTGGTGCTGACGACGCATTACCTGGAGGAGGCGGAGGCGCTGTGCGACCGCATCGCGATCATCGACCAGGGTAATGTCGTCGCCAACGACGAGACCAAGGTGCTGCTGGCCACCGCGCAGGACAAGATGCTGATCGTCACCTTCGATGCCGACATCGACGCGGTGCCCGCCGGGCTGGGCGAGCGTGCCGAACTGCGCGGGGCCCGCAGCCTCGCGATCACCTATGACAAGAGCACGACCCAGGCGGGCGACCTGCTGGCGCGGCTGGGCGACGCGGGGCTGAGCGTGGTCGACGTGTCGACACAGGAAGCGGACCTCGAGGACGTGTTCCTGAAGCTGACGCGGCGGGCCGCCTAGTGGCGTCGCGTACGCCCGCCGCGCAGGTCTACGACGTCGTCGTCATCGGCTCGGGCGCGGCCGGGCTGACCGCGGCGCTGAATCTGGCCGAGCGGTTCAAGGTCGTCGTGCTGGCCAAGGGCGAGGTGTCGGGCGGCTCGACCGCCTGGGCGCAGGGCGGCATCGCGGCCGTGCTCGAGCCGGGCGACACGTATGAGAGCCACATCGAGGACACGATGATCGCCGGCGGCGGCCTGAACGACCGCGCCGCGGTCGAATATGTCGTCGAGCACGCCGGCCCGGCGATCGACCGGCTGGCGGCGCTGGGCGTGCCGTTCAACCCCGGCGAGACGGTCAGCGAACGCTGGCACCTGACGCGCGAAGGCGGCCACAGCCACCGGCGCATCGTGCATGTCGATGATGCCACCGGCTGGGCGGTGCAGGAGGCGCTGGCCAAGGCGGCGACGGCGCACCCCAACATCACGCTGGCGAGCGGACAGGTGGCGCTCGACCTGATCACCGAGCGGCATGTCGAGGGTGAGCGTTTCGCGCCGCGCGGCTGCCACGGCGTCTACGCCTTCGATCTCGCGGCCAGGCGCGTGCGGCGCTTCGTCGGGCGGGCGGTGGTGCTGGCCACCGGCGGGGCATCCCGCGTCTATCAATATTCGACCAACCCCGACGGCTCGACCGGCGACGGCATCGCGATGGCGTGGCGCGCCGGCTGCCGGGTGTCGAACATGGAGTTCAACCAGTTCCACCCGACCTGCCTCTACCACCCGCAGGTCAAGAACTTCCTGATCACCGAGGCGATGCGCGGCGAGGGCGGGCAGCTCAAGCTCCCGGACGGCACCCGTTTCATGGAACGCTATGACGCCGAGCGGCTCGAGCTCGCGCCGCGCGACGTGGTCGCCCGCGCCATCGATGCCGAGATGAAGCGGCTTGGCCTCAGCCACGTCCTGCTCGACATGACGCATCTGGAGCCGGACTTCATCCGCCACCATTTCCCGATGATCCACGCCCGGCTGCTCGAGCTCGGCATCGACTGCACGGTGCAGCCGATCCCGGTGGTGCCGGCGGCGCATTACACCTGCGGCGGCGTGCTGGTCGATCTCGCCGGGCGCACCGACCTGCTCGGCCTGTATGCGGCAGGCGAGGTGACGCAGTCGGGCCTGCACGGCGCCAACCGGCTGGCATCCAACTCGATCCTCGAATGCCTGGTGTTCGGCCAGGCCTGCGCCGACGACATCGCCCGCGCCTGGGCGGCATTGCCCGAGCCGCCGTCGATCCGGCCCTGGGACGAAAGCCGCGTCACCGACAGCGACGAGGAGGTCGTTGTCGCCCACAACTGGGCCGAGCTCAGGCGCTTCATGTGGGACTATGTCGGCATCGTGCGGACCGACAAGCGGCTCGAGCGCGCCGCGCACCGGGTCAAGCTGCTGCGGAAGGAGATCGCCGATTATTACGGCAACTTCCGCGTCACCCCGGACCTGATCGAGCTCCGCAACCTGGTGCAGGTTGCGGAGCTGATCGTGCGGTCGGCCCGCGCCCGCAAGGAAAGCCGCGGGCTGCATTACAGCAGCGACTACCCCCGGATGTTGACCGAGGCGCGCGACACGGTGCTCGACCCCGTGCTGTCGCGGTGACGACAGGCGGCCGGGCGGCACCCGCCCTGCTGGCGGCCGCTGTCGTGCTGCTGGCCGTCGGCATCGCGGTCGCCAGCCGCGGCGCGGCGACGTGGCGGCTCGAGCTGGGCGACAGCGACAATTTCATGCGGCTGGCGCAGGTGCGGGACTGGCTCGGCGGCCAGTCGTGGTGGGACGTCCACCAGTACCGCGCCGATCCGCCCGCCGGGGTCGCGATGCACTGGTCGCGGCTTGCCGACCTGCCGCTGGCTGGCACGCTGCTGGTCGCGCAGCTGTTCGCCGCACCGGCGCTTGCCGAGCGGATCGCGTTGTGCGTCCAGCCGCTACTGCTGCTGATCGTCGCGCTGGCGCTTATCGCGCGCTGCGCGGTGGCGCTTGGCGGACGGGCCGCCGCGGTCGCCGCGCTGCTGATCGCGGCGGTGACGCCCTATATGCTGGTGCAGTTTGTCCCCGGCCGGGTCGATCACCACGGGCTGCAGATCGTTCTGGTGCTGGTCATCGCCACGGCGCTGGCGACCGGCACGCGGGCCCGCAACGGTGCGGCAGCCGCGCTGGCGGCGGCGCTGTCGCTCAACATCGGGCTTGAGACCGCACCGCTACTGGGTGCGGCGGGCGCTTTCGTGGCGCTGCGCTGGGTGGCGCGCGGCGAGGCGGCGCGCGCGGTAACGCTGGGTTTTGCGGCCGGTGTCGCCGCGCTGGTGCCGCTGGTCTTCGCACTGACCGTGCCGCGCGCCAGCTGGGCCCTGGTGCACGGCGACGCGATCGCCGGCGGGCATGTAGCCGCCGCGCTGGCGGGCGGGGCGGGGCTGGCCGCGCTGGCCCTGTGGTCGCCCGGCCGCCCGTGGCGCGCCGCCGGTGTGGCGGCACTCGCGGTGGCCATTGCCCTACTCGTGCGGCTCGGTTTTCCGGGTCTGCTCACCGCGCCCTACGCAGCCGTTGGCCCGATGCTGCAGCGGCTATGGATGGACCGCATCAACGAGATGACCAGCGTCGTCACCGACTGGCGCGCCTCGCCGGCACGCGCGATCGCACGCATGACGCTGCTGGTGCCGGCGGCGCTGGCCGGGGTCGTGCTGGCCGTCCGCCGCACCGGCGAGGCGCGCGACGGTGCGGCCCTGCTCGCCGTGCTGGCGGTAACGGCGACCGCGCTCGCCGCCTGGCAGGTTCGGGCGATTCCGCTCGCCACCGCGGTCGTGATGCCGATTGCGGGCGCGGTCATCGGCAGCCTTTGGCAACGCTACCGCGCCGGCGGGTCGGTGGCGCCGCTGCTCGGCGGGCTGCTGCTGCTCAGCACGGTGCCGGGCGCCGTCCTGGTCGCGCTCACGGCCCCGGCACCGGCCGCCCCGGCGCCCGGACCGCCCTGGATCGACTGCGGCACGCCCACCGTCCTGCGCACGCTCGCCCGCCAGCCGGCCGGGCTGGTCGCCGCGCCGCTCGACCTCGGCGGCCCGATTATCGTCCTGACGCACCACAATGTGGTCGGCACGCCGATCCACCGCGATGTCCACGGCAACCGGCTGGTCTATACGGCGCTGCGGGCGAACAGCGCCGACGCGCGGGCGATGCTGCTCGCCGACAATGTCGGCTATCTGGCGTGGTGCCCTGGCTCGGACGCCGTCATCCTATCGAACGATGCGCCCGGCGGCCTGCTCGCGGCGCTGCGGCGCGGCCGCGTGCCTGCCTGGTTGACGCCGATTGCCGCACCGGGCGACGCGCTGCGCCTGTACCGGCTAACCCCGGTTGCCGCGCCGCCGGCGGGGGAATAGCGTGGGGCCATGCTGCTGTTGCTTGCCGCCGTCGAGATCGTGCGCCTGACCCCGGAGGCGGCCGCAGCCGCGCGCGCCGACGGCGAGGCCCGGGCGATCGCGCAATATGCGCGTGAAGATGCCGCGCGGATCGCGAAACGCCCGGCCGATGCCAGCCTCGGGCTGGGGCTGGGCACGCGCAACCTGTCGACGGCGTATGCCCCGCTCGGCGATACGGGCGGGGCCGACTTTGTCTATGCTCGCGGCTCGCTGGGGCGCACGCGCTACCGCGGCAACTAGCGCAAAAAAAGGGGCCGCGTTCGCGACCCCTTTCTCCCGCTGCGACCCAGCAGCTTACATCGGCTTGGTCTTCGATGCCTTCTTGTAGGCGGCGATCTCGGCCTTGGTCGCCGGCCGGTCGCCCATCATCCACTTGCCGTCGCTGCCCTGGGTCAGCGTCATAGCGCTGTCGGCGGCCATCGGCATCGAATCATGGGCCATCGGGTCACCGGACGGCGACGGCGACGCCGACGGCACGGTTGAATCCGCCGGCGGCGTACCGGTCGTCTGGGCAAAGGCACCACCGGCTGCGAACAGGGCGGCGGCGGCAATCATCAACTTGGTGGTCATGTCATTCTCCTGGCTGCTTCGATTAGTTGCGGGGGGCGGGCGTATCCGACTGCGGCACCGTTGAATCCGCCGGCGGCGTCGTCTCGGTCATCGGCGTCGCGGTTTCCGGTGCGGGCTGGCCCTCGGATGCCGGCATCGCCGTGCCCGGCGACGTGGCCGCTGCCGGGGCCATCGCGGTCTGCGTCGCACCGTTGAGCTGCTGCGCATTCAGATCGCGTGTCATCATCCTCTCGCGCGCCTCCTGGCCGGAGGCGACGCCGCGCTGGCGTGCGCTCGTCCGCGCATCGGCGGCGGTGGCGGTGAGTGCGGTGGCGGCCACGAGGGCCGCGATAATCGTGCGGGTCATGATACTCTCCTCAACTCGTTACTGCCTGCCCCGGCCGGTCAAACCGACCGTTGGGACAGATTGTTGCAGCTCAGCGCGGTCCGTCGGGCACCGTGCCGCCGGCACCAACCGTGCCCGCCGTGGCAGCCGACCCGTCGCCACTGACGGACGGCGCGGTGCTGCCCGAAATCGGCGGGGTCGCACCGGTGACGGTGCCGGTTGTCGTGCTGGTGACCCCGGGCTGCGACCCGATCGCGGCGCGCCCAGTGCGCGCGCGGTCGCCGGTCGTGGCGCTTGTGGCGGCGCTCCCCGCCGGGCTGTTCGTTCCGACAGCGGCCGATCCGCCGACACTCGGCGCAGAGCCAACCTGAGCGACCACCGGGGTCGCGATGACAAGGCCAACCGTGGCCAACGCAACAACTAACTTCATGATGCGACTCCTAAATCCTTGGCAAAACAGAACCGTTAAGATCGGACTTGAGTGCCGCCGTCCGTCGCGTTGTCTGCTCGGCTCGCCCTGTGCTACGGCCTCACGCTTTCCACGAGGCCGTTCATGATCCCCCGCTATTCGCGTCCCGAGATGGTTGCCATCTGGGAGCCGGAAACCCGTTTCCGCATCTGGTTCGAGATCGAGGCCCACGCCATGGACGCGCTGGTCACGCTCGGGGTCGTGCCGGCCGAGGCGGCGCGCGCCGTCTGGGAGAAGGGGGCGTTCGAGGTTGCGCGCATCGACGAGATCGAGCGCGAGACGAAGCACGACGTCATCGCCTTCCTGACCAACCTTGCCGAGCACGTCGGGCCGGAGGCGCGCTTCGTCCACCAGGGCATGACCAGTTCCGACGTGCTTGACACCTGCCTGGGCGTCCAGCTGGCGCGCGCTGCGGACCTGATGATCGCCGACATCGACGCTCTGCTGGCGGTGCTGAAGCGCCGCGCCTTCGAGCACAGACTGACCCCGACGATCGGGCGCAGCCACGGCATCCATGCCGAGCCCACCACGTTCGGGCTGAAGCTGGCGCAGGCCTATGCGGAGTTCGACCGCTGCCGCGCGCGGCTGGTCGCGGCGCGCGCCGAAATCGCCACCTGCGCGATCTCCGGCGCGGTCGGCACCTTCGCCAACATCGATCCACGGGTCGAGGACCATGTCGCCAAGGCGATGGGCCTGACCGTCGAGCCGGTCAGCACCCAAGTCATCCCGCGCGACCGCCATGCCATGTATTTCGCTGTACTCGGCGTTGTCGCGGGCTGCATCGAGCGGCTGGCCACCGAGGTCCGCCACCTGCAGCGCACCGAGGTGCTGGAGGCGGAGGAGTTCTTCTCGCCCGGCCAGAAGGGCTCGAGCGCGATGCCGCACAAGCGCAACCCGGTGCTGAGCGAGAACCTGACCGGCCTGGCACGGCTGGTGCGCGGCATGGTCACCCCGGCGCTGGAGAACATCGCGCTGTGGCACGAGCGCGACATCAGCCATTCCTCGGTCGAGCGCATGATCGGACCCGATGCGACGGTGACGCTCGACTTCGCGCTCGCCCGCCTGACCGGCGTCATGGACAAGCTTGTCGTCTATCCCGAGCGGATGCTGGCCAATCTCAACAAGATGGGCGGGCTGGTCCATTCGCAGCGGGTGCTGCTGGCGCTGACCCAGGCGGGCGCGAGCCGCGAGGCGTCGTACGTGATGGTCCAGCGCAACGCGATGCGGGTCTGGCAGGCGGACGGTCAGCTGCAGCTGCTCGACCTGCTCAAGGCGGATGCCGAGGTCGCGGCCTACCTGCAGCCCGCGCAGCTCGAGGCGCTGTTCGACCTCGGCTACCACTTCGCCCATGTCGACACGATCTTCGCGCGGGTGTTCGGGGCGGGTTGATTGCCCGCCGCGTCGCGCCGGATCGACTAGGCCGGCACCCCTGCCATGCGTAGCGGCGCGGGCTTGGCACGCGCGCTGCCGCGCATCGCCGTTACCGCCACCGCGAGCGCGCCGCCCATCGACCAGAACTCGCCGAGTACCGCGGTCGTCGCCATGAACTCGACCAGCGCCATCGCCGCGATCGGGATCAGCGGCGTCAGCGCCGCATGCTCCGGCCGCCGCAGCAGCCGCGCCACGTCGATCATCAGCACCCCGTACCAGATGAGCAGCATCAGCAGCCCGACCACCCCAAGCTCCGACATGGTGCGCAGGTACCCCGGCTTGGCGGTGAACACGACGCCTTCCGCATACCAGCGGAACTCGGCCGCAACATAGGGCGCGGCATAGAGGTGGGCGTTGCCGAGCCCGGCGCCCAGCAGCGCGTCGGTCGGCTTGGCACGGAACCAGTCGAGGATCGCCAGGTCGAAATCCTCGACCGCGCCATCGGTATTGATACGCTCGACGGTGCGCGATGCGAGCAGGTCGATGACCGGGATACCCGACGCCTCCGCCCCGGCGATCGCCAGTCCGAGCGGCACGACGACGAGCAGCAGGCCTGCCGTCAATTGGCGCAGTGAGCGTTCGATCCGGACCCCGAAAAGCGGCGTGGCGACGATCTCGACGGCGGTGCCGACAATCCACAGGGCGACCGCGCTGGTTGAATACGTTGCGATCGCGGTAGCCAGGAAGAACGCCCACAGCGGCCCGATCCGCCGCCAGTCGACGCGCTTGGCGGTCAGCATCACCGCCTGCAGCAGCAGCATCGCGAACACCAGCGCGCCGCCCAGCTGCCGAGGTTCACCGGCCAGGCTGTTCATCCGGTTGATCGCCAGCGCCGCGAAATCGAAGGTGCCGCTGCGCTCCAGCGCGGCCCCGCCGACGAGGCTGTTGACGATACCGATCGGGATCGGATTGGACCCGGTCGCGTACCAGATCATCAGCTGGAACCAGCCGATCACCGCAAGCACGATCGCCGACCAGATATAGGCCTTGAACAGCAACGTCAGGTCCTCGGCGCTGCGCATCGTCCAGGCGATCAGCAGGGCCGGGCTGAGCGCCAGTCCGAACACCAGGATCTGGATCGGCGCCCGCACCAGCGACCCGCGCAGCCCGCTCTGCTGGATTTCGGCCACCGGCAGGAAGGCGATCTGGAGCAGCGACCACACGGCGGCGAACAGGATCAGGACCACGAGGATGCGCAGCGCCGCCGGCCGCTCGGGCCGCCAGCCCGGCTGCAGCGAGCGCACCAGCGTCACCAGAACGACCGCGAGAATGGTCAGCTGATAGCCCGAGACGCGCAGCCCGAGATCGGCGTCGAGGCCATTCCACGGCGCCAGGAACACCATCGCCAGCAGCGCCATGCGCGGGTCGCGAACCGCCAGCACGACCATGGCGACGAAGAACGCCAGGATGATCAGCGTGCCCATCAGCCGCGCGCCCGTTCGGGCCGGGCGAACAGGCCGTCCATCTGGAGCAGCCGCCCGTCGCTGTCGCGGCCGAAGCCGGGCCAGATGCCCCACAGTTCAAAGCCTCGCCCCGTGAGATCGGCAAGGATCGCATCATACAGCGCCTGGCCTTCGTAAAGCGGCGTCAGCGACAATTCGATCTGGACGGCGCTTGCGGCGGCGAGCGTCGCGGGCGCACCGGCCAGCACCGCCGCCTCGAACCCCTGCGTATCGATCTTGACCAGCGGAGCGCGCGCGCCGGCGAGATGGGGGGCCGCGACATCGTCGAGGCGGCGCAGCGGCACGATCTCGCTGCCGACATAGGCGGTGTGCGGGGCGGCATCGGTGTGGGCCGCCAGCATCGGCAGCACCGAGCTGCTGGCCGAGTTGCCGGCGACGTTGATCGCAATCTCGCCGTTCTCGGCACCGATGGCGGCGCGCGGTGCGACGGTCCACGCAGGGTCGCCCGCCGCGCGCGCCGTCAGCGCCGCATGCGCGTCGGCGAGAGGCTCGTACGAGACGATGCTCCCGGCGAAGCCAAGCTCGCGCAGCAGGCCGCCATACTGGCCCTGGTTGGCGCCGACATCGAGCACCAGGTCGATCCCGAAGCTGGCCAGCACCCGCGCCAGCTGAGCATCGGGCGACGCCGTCGGCACATAGCGGTGCAGGTCCCAGCCCGCGCCGCGCAGTGCCCGCTTGATCAGCGCCTTCATCGCGGCACCGTGGTTCGCGCCGGCGGCGTCGTCCAGCTGCGGTACAGCGGCAGGAAGACGGCCAGCAGCACCGCGCCATACAGCATCCGCGATGCCGCGACGCCGACGATGCCATGCCCCCGCACCGCCCAGGCCATCGCAATCACGGTGACGACGCCGGCACCCAGATTGGCCAGCGCGACCAGCTTCATACGCCCCGCGCCCAACAGCGCATAATGCGGCAGGACCCCCAGCGCGAGCAGCCAGAACGCCCAGATCAGCACCCCCAGCGCCGGTGCAGACGCCGCCGCCGCATCGGCACCGAGCCACAGGGTCAGGATCTCGACGCGGAAGAGATAGACGATCGTCGCGACACTGGTCGTTCCCGCCAACAGCAGCGCCAGCGCGCCGGTCAGCAGGCTGCGCAGCCGCGCCGCGTCGCCACGCGCCAGTGCGGCGCTGATCTTGGGGAAGATGACGCTGGTTCCCGCAGCAGCAAAAGCGTGCAGCGGCTGCGCGAGTTGCGAGGCGACCGAATAATGCGCCAGCGCCGCCGCGCCGAGCACACCGCCGACAATGAATCGATCGGCGAGCCCGAAGACCATCCCGCCGACGCCCTGCAGCCAGCCCCAGCGGGCGTCGCCGATGACGCTGCGCCACAGCGCCAGGCTGGGGCGCGTCACGTCGAGATGCAGCCAGCGCGTCACGACCAGCGCCTTAACCGCCAGGCGGATCAGCGCGGTGACGATCAGCGCCGTGAACAGCGCCGCAAGCGTGCCGAACGCCCAGACCGCGGCGGCCGCGGCGAACACCTGCGCGGTGCGCACGATCAGTTCGATCCGGGCAATCACCTTGAAGCGCTCGCCGCCGCGCAGCGCCGACGTGAACACATTCTCGAGCTGCTCGATCGCGACAATTGCAGCCGCGGTCAGACCGGTGGCGAGTGTCGTCCCGCCCGCCATCTTGCCGAGCAGCAGCGTGCCGCCGAAGGCGAACACCGCGGTGACCACGGTCGCTGCGGCCAGGCCCCCGGCCAGCGCCAGGCCGAGCGAACTGCGGACCACCAGCCGGACACCGGCACCGTCGTCATGGGCCAGGCGCAGCGCCACCTGCCGTACCGTCGCGGCACCGGTTCCGATGCTGAGGATCGCACCGAACGAGATCGTCGCCGACAGCAGCGACCATTGTCCGAAGCGCTCTGCCCCGAGCGCCCCAAAGAAGAACGGCGTCGTCGTCAGCATCAACAGCGGGAACCAGATGTATTCGAGGATCGACCAGAACGACCCGCCCAGGCGCGACCGCCAGCGCCTGAAGGCGGCGGGCACGCCGGCAGCGCGGCGGACGACGAAGCGCCGGGCCGGGCCCGCGCCGCGCATCCGCCCGCCCGGCGCCGCGTGGCCGGGCAGTGCGCTCACGCGATGCCGTCGTCGAGGATCGACACCACCCGCCGCGGCCGGCCGAGCAGCAGCGCCAGCGCCGAGCCGAGGATCAGCCCGCCGACCAGCCCGGCGATCAGCAGCGGGATCTGCCGCGGCTTGGTCGGCGAGGTGCTGGCGGTTGCGGCGCCGAACGGATTGGCCGCATAGGGCGCCTGGCTGTTGGCCAGCATGCCCTGCCGCTCCTGCTCGCTGAGCGCCGCGAACAGCGCCGCGCGCTGCTCAACCAGCGTCACCTCGCGGAGCTTTTCGGACAGATACTCGATGTTGCTGCGGGTTCGCTCCTGCTGCTTCTCGCGCAGGAACTGGTCGGTGGCCGCGCCGAGGCTGGTCAGGAAACGAACCGCGAACCGCGGATCGGGATGATCAAGTGTGATCGCCACGATCGGCGTCTTGACGTTCTGGATGACGTTGACGTTCTCGGCGATATAATCCGCCAGCCGGGCCGCGTCGGGGACGTGCCAGCTCTGGTAGCGCAATCCGAGGATGTTCCACGTGAAACGCTTGATGCCGCCGAGCACGCCATGATGTTCGCGCCAGCCGCGGCTGACCGGATCCCATTCGCCGGCGAAGATGCCGCGCATCAGCTCGCGGTCGCGCGCCAGCCGCTCCGCGACTTCGCGCGCGCGCACGCCGTCGAGATAGAGGCGAAACGGCGTCGCGCTCTCGACCGGCGCCCCGCCGAGGCCGGCGATCGCGGCGAGGCTGTTCAGCGAGCTGGCACCGGGCGACGAGCCGGCGCTGGACGGCGCGGCATAGACGTGCAGCTCAGCGGTGTAGAGATAGTCCGCGGTGCGCAGGTAGACGACCGCGGCGACCAGTGCGCCAAGAGTGACCCCCAGCACCAGCCACCAGCGCGCCCTGAGCGTCGCCCAGACGCCGCTCAGCCAGTTGTCTTCGACTGCGACGTCTTCAGCAATCACCACGTTTACCGTCATCCAGCCGCTCCGCCCGCCCGGCGCGCGACATGGCATAGGCGCACGCCGAGGTCCATCAATCCTGCCGCGCAAAGGCGCGCGTGTTGATCGCCGCGAGCAGTGGCCGCTCGACCAGCTTGTGGACCGCGATGCCGATCGCGACGGTCAAGGCGACGACGATAACGAAGGCGATTTCGGCGGGCACCCGGCCGACCAGCCCGAAATACGCGCTCAGCTTGCCGAACAGCGACAGCAGCGGGAAGTGCACGAGGTAGATCGAGTACGACGCGGCGCCGAACAGCAGCAGCGCGCGCGGGACCGCCACCGCACGGCGGCGTTCGAGCGCGACCGCGCCCATCAGGCCGACCGCGGAGGCGAGGCCGTAGAGTTGCTCACGGACTGGCTCGGTCAGCGTCTGCCACCAGACCGCGTCCGCGCCGACCGCGATGAACCCCGCCGCGCCGGCGACGGCGATGAGGCCCGGCAGCGGCAGCCGGACCTGCGACAGCCGCCAAGTCAGCACCCCGAAGCCGAACAGCAGGTTGACCGGCGCATAGATGTAGTGCGGGACCGGCAGGTCCATCGCCAACCCGGCAGCGATCGCCAGGCCCCATGCCGCCGTGACGACCGCGCCCAGTCGCGCGTTGAGCAGCCAGGCTGCGAAGACACCGTAGAACAGGATCTCGTGGTACAGCGTCCAGGCCACGGCGACGACGGTCGCCTTGTCCTCGGGACCGATCAGGAACACCGAGGGCAGGAAGTAACTGGTCGGCGACGCCTTGGCGATCCCGACCGCGCCGGCGGCGATGATCCCGGCGAGCACCAGCCAGTACAGTGGATAGATGCGGATCGCGCGCTTCAGCAGGTAGCGTCCCAGCCGCGCCGGCCGGCCGACGTCGCGGGCATGGACATGGACGATGATGAAGCCGCTGAGCACGAAGAAGAAGAACACGCCCGCATAGCCGAAGTCGAAAATCCGCCAGAACACCCGTGCCTGCCAGAACTGCGGTGCCGGGAAGATTGACGACGAAGCATGGAACAGCACGACGACCAGCGCCGCAATGCCGCGCGCCGCCTCGACGGTGCGAAAGGTCTGCGGAGCCGCCCCATCACCGCGGGTCAACGGGTAAGCAACTTGACGGCATGGTCGCGGACGAAGCGGTAGCTGTTCGGAAACAGCGTCTCGATCTTCAGCACGGCGCGGTTGGCCAGCCGGTCCTGGTCCTTAGGCCGGTGCATCGCGAGGTCGCGGTGCGGCTTCAGACGCAGCGGCTTCAGGCGGCTCTGGAACTGCAGGAAGCGGTCGCCTTCCGGGATGAAATGCGCGGTCAGCGAGGAGCGCGAGCGGTCGGGCTGGTTGGTCTCGAGGCTGCCGTGAATGGTGCGGGCGTTCCAGAGCAGCACGTCACCCTGCCTGAGTGCCGGGGCGCGGCACTCCAGCTTGAAGTCGGCGATCAGATCGATGATCAGCTGCTTGTAGCGATCGTGGTTGAAGGCGATGTCGAAGTCGCCGCCGTTCTTGCCGACGTCGACCTTGTGACTGCCGGGGTAGATGTAGAAACGCCCCGCGCCCGGCGCGATATCCTCCAGCGCGATCCACGCGGCGACCATCGTGCCGATGTGCTCGCTGTCGAGATAATAGGTATCCTGGTGGGCCCAGGTGGCGCTGTTACCCTCGAAATACATCGACTGGACGAGCTTCGGTGCGGACCCGAGCAGAGCCTCGACGGCGCGGCGCAGCGGGGCGCAAGCGAAAATGTCGAGCGTCGCTTGCTTAAGCCCGGCGAAGTGCCGCGTCTCCAGATCCTGCAGGTTCAGCACCGGGTTCATTACGAAGCCGCGGTCGTTGACGCGGTTGACCTCGGGCTTGGCGGTGGTCTGGCGATAGACGTGGCCGGGATGCGGCTTCATCTCGGCGTCCCACGCCGCGCGTGCCGCATCGGTCATCGCGGGCGGCACGACGCCGCGGAACACGACATAGCCGTGCGCTTGATAATAAGCGGCGGCCTCCGCCCCCTGGTCGAGCGTGAAATACGCCTGGTCCTCGGCCGTGTCGGCGGGAATGCGGATCGCCTCGCCGGTCGGTGCGCTAATTTCGTGCATGGTCCCTCAGTTCTCGCCCGGGAGCGTCAGCCGGTGCCCGTACTCCGCTTCGACGACCGCGCTCAAGCTCTGCCCACGCGCCGCCATCAGGTCGCGCAGCTCCTGGATTTTGACGTCGACCAGGAAGCGATACCACAGGCTCTGCAGGCTGTGGAACACCAGCCCCTGCCAGCCGTCGAGAAACCCGGCCCGCAAAATATAGCGATAGACGAACAGCGGCACGGCGCGAAAGCCCAGTGGCAGCAGCGGGTAGACCCGTTGCTTGACGAAACGGCGCGCCCGCGCCGTGGCGCCGATCGCCGCGCCCGCAGCGCTGTCAGGCCGGGCGAGCAGTTCGTCGATGGCGAGGCGGGTGGCGTAGCGGTTGTGCTTGTCGGTCCACCAGCCGATGTTGTTCAGGTTGATGTCCGCGATGTCGGCGTCGAGATGCGCGACCGCGCCGCCCACCAGGATATGCTCGTCCATCCAGCGGTCCTCGCAGCGGCCCCGCCCGGTGCGCCAGAGTCTGAGCGTCCGGACCGGATAGATCGCACCGTGGCGCAGCCAGCGGCCGAGGAAGTGGATGCGGCGGTTGATGGTGACGCCCGCCGCCGGCGTTGCCGCCAGGAAGCCCGGCAGCGTGGCGGCCAGTTCGGGAAGCACGACCTCGTCGGCGTCGAGGCGGAACGTCCAGGCGGTGTCGATCGCGGCGTTGTCGATAGCCCAGTTGAACTGCGTCGCGTAGTTGATCCAGGGGTGCTCGAACACGTCCGCTCCGGCGGCGCTGGCGAGCTCGCGGGTGGCATCGGTCGAGCCGCTGTCGACGACGACGATGCGTGTGGCCAGCGGCATCACGCTGGCGATGCAGCGCTCGATATGGCGGGCCTCGTCGCGGGTCAGGATGATGACGGTCAGGTCAGCCATCGACGCCGTCCGGGCGCGCGCCGCCGTGGAGCAGCCATTCATAGACGCCGAGCATCCGCGAGCCGATCGCCGGCCAGCCGAAGGCGTCCGCGACCCAGGCATGGCCGCGCGCCCCCATCGCGGCACGGGCGGCGGCGGGCAGGCGCATCGCCGCGGCGAGCGCGTCCGCCAGTGCGGCGGGGTCGGGCGCGACCCACCAGCCCGCGCCCCGGACCGGCAGTTCGGACCACGGCGTACCGGTCGTGGCGATCACCGGCACGCCGTGGGCCAGCGCCTCCGCGGCGACGATGCCGAAATTCTCGGTGAACGACGGCAGCACGAACAGGTCGGCGGCGTCATAGGCCTGCGCCTTGTCGCCCTCCGCCACGGCGCCGCTCAGTTCGACACGAGGCTGCAGGCCGAGTGCTGCGATCCTGGCGCGCACCAACGCCCCATGGCCAGCTTCGTCAGGGCCGGCGATGCGCAGCGTCCAGCGGTCGAACGCCGGGTCGGCGGCGATCCGCGCCCAGGCGTCGAGCAAGCCCGGCAGATTCTTCACCGGGTGCAGCCGCGACAGGAACAGGACGGTCGCCGGGCCGTCGTCGCGGCGGTCGCGGACCGGCAGCGGGCCGACGGTAACGCCGTTGGCGATGAGCGCGATGGGGGCGCGCGGAAAGCGCGCGCGGATCGAGGCACGCTCGGGTTCGGCGGTGGCGACCAGGGCGGCGGCACCGTCGAGAAGCCTTTGCTGATAAAACGACCAGGCGGCGCGCTTGCGCCAGCGGTGGTGCGCCATGGCCCAGGGTTCGAGCATGCCGTGGGGATTGATGACATAGGGCCGGCCCGCGGCCCGGGCGGCAGCGCAGGCGGCGCGGTTGGCGGCGCTCCAGATGCCGTGGTCGTGGAGGATCGACGGGGTGACCGCGAGGGCGTCCGCGACGGTATCCCCGTACCGGTCCCAGCCGCCGGTGGTCCGCCTGGTGGCGACATCGGGATCGCTCGCCACCGCCGGGCGGCCGTCGTCGCGGGTGACGAGCGTCACCGCTCCCCCGGCGCGCGCCACCGCGCCGGCCAGCGCCGGGATCACCCGCGACGGCCCGCCGCTGGCTTCGGCGAGGCTGGCGACGCTGTGGACGACGTGGATCCGGCTCATGCCCGCAGCCGGGCGCGGACCCCGGCGAGCGCGCCGGCCGGATGCGTCGCCAGCCGCCACAGCCGGTGCAGCGGGCGGCGCAGCGCATCGGCGGGCGTCGCGGCCCGTCCCAGCGCCTTGGCGTTGATGCGGGCGAGGTCGCGCGCGATCTGTTCGGCGAAGCGCCCGCTGCCGGTGATGCTGTCGCCGTACAGGCGGAAGCCACCGATGCGGTCGCGGACATTGACGATGCGCGCGCCCGACAGCGCCAGGTCGACCAGCAGCTCGACATCCCAGCAGGTGCGGTTGGCGGCGTTGAATCCGCCGGCGCGGGCGAACGCCGCGGCGCGGAAGAAATTCGCCTGCTGGACGAAGGTCATCGCGCCGTGGGCAAACGCGGGCAGCGAGAAGCGGCTGGAATACAGCGGCCGGGTGGCGCGCCCGTCCGCGTCCAGCATCGTGCCGTTGCCGCAGATGACGTCGGTCGCCGGGTCGGCGAAGGCGCGCGCCACCGCCGCCAGCGCCCCCGGCAACAGCACGTCGTCGGCGTTGATATAGCCGAACACCTGCCCCGTGGCGCGCGCGAAGCCGCGGTTGAGTCCGTCCGCCGGGCCATCGTCGGGCTCCAGGATGGCGGTCAGCCGGTCGCCATAACCTGCGATAATGGCGCGGCTGCCGTCGGTCGAGCCGGGGTCGACGACGATATGTTCGAGGCCCGGATAGCCCTGGGCCTGCACCGACTCGATCGCGGCGGGCAGGAACCGCGCCTGGTTGAACGAGATGGTGACGATACTGATGCGCGGGGCCGACATGTGGGGCGCGCCTTGCCAGAGACGCGCGCGGGGGTCCACCGGCCTAGGCCGCGGGAAGGCCTTCGCACAAAGCGCGGACCAGTTCGCGGCCGGTGGTGAAGGCGCGCCAGCCCGGCGGGCCGCTGGCCGTCGTCGCCACCGCCGAACCCTCGGGCGGCAGGTCGACCGGCACCTTGAAATATTCGGCCGCGTGGCGCGCGATGTCGCGCTGGCCGAGCGCCTCGCCGCTGCGGATCGCCGCGTCGGCGGGCGCGTCCGCCTGCAGCATCCGCCACAGTGCATCGACATATTCGGGCGTCCAGCCGAGATCGTGCGCGGCCGGGTCGGCCGCGGGCAGCGGCCGGCGGTCGCGCACGGCCCGGCAGGTCGCCAGCACCGGACTGTCGGGCGGGTCGAGCCGCGAGGCGTGGTCGCCGAGCGTCGCCACCACCGCGAAGCGCCCCGCCGGCACGGACGCGGCCGCCGTGGTCAGCACCCGCGCGCCGGGCGCGGCTGCCAGCGCCGCCGCCAGCGTCACCATCCCGTCGAGCAGATAGACTTCCGCGCCCGCCGGTCCGGCGAACGGGTCGGGCAGCAGCGTCACCTCGTCCGCCCCGACCGCCGCCAGCATCGCCGTCGCGGCCGAGAGATCGGTAGCGCTGCCCGCGACGCGGTAGCCGCGCGCCCGCAGCAGCCGCGCCAGATACGCCCCCGCCGGCGTATCGAGTCCGATGATCGTCGCGCTGCTCATGGCGCGGCGACGTGGCGGCGGCGTCGCGTCAGGTCAAGCGTTGCCTCGCCGGCGAACCGCGATAAGGAACGGCGATGACCCTCGAATGGCGCGGCAAATATCTCGAAGTCCACCGCGAGGGGACGTGGGAATATGCCGCCCGCACCCGCGCTATCGGCGCGGCGGTGATCCTTGCCGTCACCGACGCGCGCGCGATCGTGCTGGTCGAACAGTGGCGCGTGCCGCTGGGCGCGCCGACCATCGAGCTGCCCGCCGGGCTGGTCGGCGACGATGCCGAGGGCGAGACCGCGGCCGCAAGCGCGGCGCGCGAATTGGCGGAGGAAACCGGGTTCACGGCCGCGACCCTCGACGATCTCGGCGAGTACGCGACCTCGCCGGGGATGAGTTCGGAGCGCTTCCGGCTGTTCCGGGCGCGCGGCCTAACCCGCACCGGCCCCGGCGGCGGCGTCGCGGGCGAGGCGATCACCGTGCATGTCGTGCCGCTCGCCGGGCTGTCGGGCTGGCTCGACGGCCAGCGCGCCGCCGGGCGGGTCATCGACTGCCGGCTGCTGGTCGCGCTGGCGCTGGTCTAGTGTCGGGGTCTAGCGCCGCCGCAGGATGACATACCACGCGCCCGCACCGCCGTGGCGCGGGTGGGCGGGGCGCAGTGCGGCGATCCACGGGCGCAGCGACTGGCTTTCCAGCCAGCGCGGCAGCGAGGCGCGGATGATGCCGCGCGGGCGATCGTCGTGATGGTCGTCGTGACTGGCCCGGGCACCCTTGCCGGTGATGACCAGCAGCACGCGTGCCCCAGACAGCGCGGCGTCGCCGATCCGCCGCTGCAACTCCGCCTCGGCGCGGGCGCTGGTATAGCCGTGCAGGTCGATGGTCAGGTCGGGCCGCAGCCGGCCCTTCATCATCCGCCGGTCCCAGCCGCCGTCGAGCGTCGCCACGTCGACCCCGATGCGATTCGCCTGGGGCGCGCGGCGCGGCGCGGGCGGCGGCTCCGGCGGCTTGTCGGGCAGGCGCAGCCCCGGTGGTGGCGGCGGCGGGCGGACCTTGCCCGCAATCGGCCGGACGGTGGCGGCGACGCGCGACCACAGGGCGGCCTCCTCCTCCGCCGTCGGCCCGCGCCGCTTCACAGCCCGAGTCGCGCGGCGCTCGCGGGCGGCAGCAGGATCAGCGCCTCGCCCTGCGCCGCGAGGCTACCGGCCGCGGCGCGTGCCGCGTCGCCGGCGCCGATGAACAGGTCGAAGCGGTTGGCCCCGCGGATCGCCCCGCCGGTATCCTGCGCCACCCGGAGCGCGCCGTTCAGCCACAGCGGCGCACCGAGCGGCACGAACTTCGGGTCGGCGGCGACGCTGACCCCCGGTGTCAGCGGCACGCCGAGCGCGCCGGGTGGCCCGAGCGCCGGGTCGCCCGCAGGCAGCCGCCGGAAGAAGATTTTGGAGCGATTCTCGTGCATCAGCGCCGCGCCGCCGTCGGGCTGTGCCTTCATCCAGCCGATGATGCCGTCCATCGTCGCGCCGCCCGGCGGCAGCAGCTTGCGGTCACGCAGCAGCTTGCCGATAGCGGTATAGTCGCGGCCGTTCTGGCCGTCGTAGCCGATGCGGACGACCGTGCCGTCGGCGAGGCGGAGCCGCCCGGAGCCCTGGATTTCGAGGAAGAACGCCTCATAGGGGTCTGCCGCCCAGGCCAGTTCGAGGCCCCGCGCGCTGAGCGCCCCGGCGTCGATCTCGGCCCGGTCGAAATAGGGCACCAGCGCCGTGCCCTCCACCCGGCCGCGGACCTTGCGGCCCTTGAGGCTGTCCGCGAACGCGCCGAGGTCGGCTTCGATCAGGTCGGGCGGGCGCTTGTACAGCGGCACCGGATAGCCGGGGGCCCTGGTCAGCGAACCCGCCAGTTCGGGCTCGTAATAGCCGGTGTTGAGGCCGCGCCCGGTGCCGACGCGGACGGCGACGAGGCCGGCGAACACCGTAGCGTCGGTGGCGGCGCAGGCGGCCACCCAGTCGCCCGGCTGGGTCAGGCCGCTGGCATCGCCGCGCTTGAGCAGCGCCGGGCAGGAGCGGCGGAAGGCGGCGAGGGCAGCGTTGCTGGCCGCGCCCGCCGGTGCGGCGACCCGCTTGACGCCGGCCTCACGCGCCGTTTCGGCGGCGGGAGCCTCGGCAGGCTGGGGACTCGCAGACTGGGGCCGCGGCGTCGCGCTGCACGCCGCCAGCACGACGAGGGCGGCAATCGCCCCCCCGGCTGATCTCAAGGAAACGCCACGTCGTCGGTGGCGATCAGCAGCCAGTTCGGGTCGAGCGAGGTGGCGAGGCGGCTGAACGTCCAGACATCGCTGGTCGCCGCCGCGTCGCTGGTCGAGCCCGCCACCAGCGCGCCGCTGGCATCGCGGGTGACGGCGACGATGTCGGCATCGAAGCGCACCGTCACCTCGGCCATCGCGCCGATCATCTGAGCCGCCGTGATGCTGGCGCGGTTGATACGGACGAGGCGGTTGTCGAGCGTCTGACCGGCGGCCTTGCGGTCGGCAACCGCCTGGCTGAACTGGTCGAACGCTTCGTCCGACATCAGCCCGCTTAGGCTGCCCATCTCGCCGCGCCAGAACGCCTCGAGGATCTGGGCGTAGGCGCCCTTGGCCCCGCCGATGAAGCGGACGGGATCGAAATTGCGGTCGGCGTCGGCGATCGCCTCCAGCGCCGGGGCAAGGCCGGCATCGGTATCGGCAGGCAGCTCAAGCGGCCCGCGGCGCGGTGCGTCCGAGCCGCGCGGCGACGGCGTCAGCACTTCGGGTGCCGGGCCGCGGAACTGCTCGCCGACCGGGCGCTCGCTGCCGGTGCGGCGGCCGAGCACGCTGACCAGCCGCAGGCCGATGAATCCGGCCAGCATCGCCAGCAGGATGATCTCGATCCAGGAACCGCCGTCCGCCATCAAAGGCCTCACTCTTGCATCCGCAGACGCATTGAACGCACGACGATAGCAATTCGCACGCACGCGGTCCATGCACCGCGACGATGACGACATGAGGACGGCCCGACGCGGCCGCAAGGCCATCCGCGTGCTTGCGCCGCCCAAGTGCCCCTGCTAGCCGTCCGCCCGATTTCAACAGCCCACGCGCGAAAGTTCACACGCATGTCCGACGACACCGCCGACACCGGCATCCCCGAAGGCAACGGCTTCGACGAGGCCGCCGCCGCGGCCCCGCAGGTCGGCATCCTGACCCAGTATACCAAGGACCTGTCGTTCGAGAATCCGGGCGCGCCCGCGACGCTGCAGTTCGAGGGCCAGCCGCGCATCGAGATCAACGTCAACGTCAACGCCAAGCGCATCGGCGAGGATGTCTACGAGGTCGAGCTGAAGATCGAGGCGCGCGCGCTGCAGGACGAAGCCACCGGCTTCGTCGTCGAGCTGCTGTATGCCGGGCTGTTCGGGCTGCGCAACATCCCGGCGGAGTCGCTGGAGCCGTTCCTGGTCGTCGAGGCCCCGCGCATCCTCTTCCCGTTCGCCCGGCGGATCATCGCGGATGCCACCCGCGACGGCGGCTTCCCGCCGCTGATGCTGGAGCCGATCGACTTCGGCACGCTGTACATGGCGCAGCAGCAGGCGGCGCAGGGCGGCGGCGCCGGGGCCATCGGCAACGCCTGAGCCGCAGCGCGGCCGGGCGCAGGGAGGTAAACGCGAAGCGTTTGCAGAGCAGCGCGCGGACTCGCGCAAGACCGGGCGGCGGGGCGGCGTTGCAAAACGCCGAGCCCGTCCGATGGCGCGGCTTTGCCGCGACGGTTCCGCAGATGGGGCAGCGACGCGGCAAAGCCGCGCCGTCGAACGGGTCGCTGCGCGCCCGCCGGCCGTGCTGGCGCGAGTCCGGGCGCAGCGCGACGAACGCCGAAGTGCGTTCCTCGCCCTGCTTCCGGCCGCGCTGCGCATGAACTTGTTGCGGGCCACCGGCACGATCGGCGGCCTGACCCTGGTCAGCCGCATCCTCGGCTTTGTCCGCGACGTGCTGTTCGCGCGCTTTGCCGGGGCGGGACTCGCGTCGGACGCCTTCCTGATCGCCTTCCGCCTGCCCAACCTGTTCCGCGCGCTGTTCGCCGAAGGCGCGTTCGCGGCGGCGTTCGTGCCGATGTTCAGCCGCAGCGTCGGCGAGCATGGCGGCGACACCACCGCGGCCAAGCGCTTTGCGGAGGAGGCGCTGTCCGTGCTGCTGCCGGTGCTGCTGGTGTTCACGGCCGCGATGCTGGTCGCCGCCGGGCCGGTGGTGTGGGCGATGACCGGCGGCTTCCCGGGCGCCAGCCCGCAGAAGTTCGCGCTGGCGGTCGAGCTGACCCGCGTCACCTTCCCCTATCTGCTGCTGATCAGTCTCGTGTCGCTGCTCGGCGGCATCCTCAATTCGCTGCAGAAATTCTGGGTCAACGCCGCCGCGCCGATCCTGCTCAACCTGTCGCTGATCGGCGGGCTGGTGCTGTTCCATTCGCCCACCGAGATCGGCACGGCGCGGGTCCAGGCGGTGGCGGTCACCGTCGCGGGCATCGCGCAGTTCGTGTGGCTGCTGTGGGCCTGCCTGCGCGCCGACGTGAAGCTGAAGCTGCGCGCACCTAAGCTGACGCCGGCGGTGCGCCGGCTGCTGGTCATCATCGGGCCCGCCGCGCTGGGGGCGGGCGCGGTGCAATTCAACCTGCTGATCTCGACGGCGCTGGCGGCGCGGTTCCTGCCCGAGGGCGCGGTCAGCTACCTCTACTACGCCGACCGGCTGAACCAGCTGCCGCTGGGCCTGGTCGGCATCGGCGTCGGCACCGCGCTGCTGCCGACGCTGGCGCGGCAGCTGGGTGCGAAAAACGACGCCGTCGCCATGCATACCCAGAACCGCGCCATCGAGCTGGTGCTGCTGCTGACCCTGCCCGCCGCCGCGGCGCTGGTGGTCAGCGCGCTGCCGATGATCCGCACGCTGCTGGAACACGGCCGCTTCACCGCGAGCGACTCGGTCGCATGCGCGCAGGCGCTGGCGTGCTTCTCGCTCGGCCTGCCGGCCTATGTGCTGATCAAGGTGCTCACGCCGGGCTTTTACGCGCGTCAGGATACGCGGACGCCGGTGCGGATCGCGGTCGCCTCGATGCTGGTCAATCTCGCCGGCAATCTGACGCTGATCTGGTCGCTCGGCACCAACGGCATCGCGCTGTCGACTGCGGTGGCGGCGTGGGTCAATGCCGGGGCGTTGTGGTGGGTGCTGCGGCGGCGCGGCCATTTCACCGTCGACGCGCGGCTGCGGCGCACGGTGCCGCGCCTGCTGCTGGCGACCGCGGCGATGGCGGGCGCGCTGGCGCTGGCGGGGCCGTTGATCGCGCCGCTGATGACCGCCGGGCTGGCGGTGCGGGCCGTGGCGCTCGGCGCGCTGATCGGCGGGGGTTTCCTGGTCTTCGTCGCCGGTTGCGCCCTGTTCCGCGCCGTCCGCCTGTCGGACATCCGCGCCCAGTTGACGAGGGCGCGCTGAGCCTGTCCAACCCCGCGCCATGAAGAACCGCGTCTTTTCCGGCATCCAGCCGACCGGCAGCCTGCATCTGGGCAACTACCTCGGTGCCATCGCCAACTGGGTGGCGATGCAGGACGTCTATGAGTGCATCTACTGCGTCGTCGACCTGCACGCGATCACCGATCGGCACGACCCGCGCGCGCTGCGCGAGGGCACCCGCGACATGACCGCGGCGCTGCTCGCCAGCGGCATCGATCCCGGCCGCGCCATCCTGTTCAACCAGAGCGCGGTCAGCGCCCATGCCGAGCTGGCGTGGCTGCTGGAGTGCGTCGCCCGGGTCGGCTGGCTGAACCGCATGACCCAGTTCAAGGACAAGGCCGGCAAGGACCGCGAGGGCGCATCGGTCGGCCTCTACGCCTATCCGGTGCTGCAGGCGGCCGACATCCTGGCCTATAAGGCGACACACGTGCCGGTCGGCGACGACCAGAAGCAGCATCTCGAGCTCGCCCGCGACATCGCCGCCAAGTTCAACACCGACTACGGCGTCGAGCTGTTCCCGCTGCCCGAGCCGGTGATCGGCGTCGGTGCCGCCGCCGGCGTGGCGCGCGTGATGAGCCTGCGCGACGGCACCGCCAAGATGTCGAAGTCGGATCCCAGCGACCAGAGCCGCATCAACCTGACCGACGACACCGACGCCATCGCGGCCAAGATCAAGCGCGCCAAGTCCGACGCCGAGGCGCTGCCGTCCGACGCCGCGGGCCTCGCCGAGCGGCCGGAAGCGCGCAATCTCGTCGGCATCTATGCGGCGCTCGCGGGCACCGGAGTCGATGCCGTGCTGGGCCAGTTCGGCGGCCAGGGGTTCGGCGCGTTCAAGCCGGCGCTGGCCGAGCTGACGGTGGCGAAACTGGCGCCGATCAACGCGCGTTATGTCGAACTGCGCGGCGATCCGGCCCATCTCGATGCGACATTGGCGGCAGGGGCGGCGCGGGCCCGCGCCATCGCCGCCCCAATACTATCGCAAGTCCATGAAGTCATGGGCTTCCTCGCCTAAGCGACCAATCGTGGAACTGCAGGGGTTCAGTTGCAGTTCACTCGTATCAGCCTACATACAGTACCGTTGATTTCAACAGGACGTCCCATCATGCGTAACGTCGCCGCCCTCGCCCTGCTTCTCGGGCTCGCTGCCTGCGCCACCCCGTTCGAGGCGCGCGTCAACCGGTTCCAGCAGCTGCCCGCACCGTCGGGGCAGAGCTTTGCCATCCAGCCGCACGATCCGAAGAAGGCGGGCGGGCTGGAGTTCGCGACCTATGCCAATCTCGTCCGCCAGCATCTCGTCGCCAGCGGCTTCCAGGAAGCGGTCGGCCCGGGCAACGCCAGCCTGGTCGTCGACCTTGACTATAACGTCACCCAGCCGCGCGAGCGCGTCGAGAGCACGATCGGCTACGGTGGTTTCGGTGGCTTCGGTTACGGCGGCTTTGGCTATGGCGGGTTCGGTTACGGCGGCTACGGACGTGGTCGCTTCGGCTATGGCGGCTACGGCGGCGGCTTTGGCGGGTACGGGGGCTATGGCGGCTTCGGCTACGGCGGCTTTGGCTACCCGCAGGTGTATAGCGAGACCATCTTCAACTCCTATGTCGCGCTGCGGATCAGCCGCGCCGCCGACAACCAGGCGGTGTTCGAAGGCCGCGCCGAGACCGTCACCCGCACCAACGACCTGACCCGGCTGGTGCCGCCGCTGGTCGATGCGCTGTTCACCGGCTTCCCGGGCAATTCGGGCGAGACCATCCGCGTCCGCCTGCCCGCCGACCCGACGAAGCGCGCCGCGGTGAAGCCGGTGCCCGCGGGCTACGCGCCCGGCCGCTGACTTGCTCCACGCCGCCATGCGCGTAGCATGCGGCGATGGACGCCAGCTACCTCGTCGTCGTCGACGAAACCCCGGAATGCCGCATCGCGCTGCGCTATGCGGCGCTGCGCGCCTGCCATGTCGGCGCGCAGCTGATCCTGCTTCACGCCATCCCGAAGACCGAGTTCATGGCGTTCGGCGGCGTTCAGAAAACACTCGAGGCCGAAGCGCTGGCCAAGGCCGACGCGCTGCTCGGCGGCATCGCCGGCCAGTGCGAGGCGTGGACCGGTCAGCGCCCGGGCGTCATCGTCCGCGAGGGCGTGGCAACGGCGGCGGTGATGGAGACCGTGGCCGCCGACCCGACCATCCGCGCGCTGGTGCTGGGGGCTGCGGTCAAGGGTGCGCCGGGGCCGCTGGTCAGCTTCTTCGCCGGTGAACGGGCCGGCAGCCTGCCATGCCTGGTGATGATCGTGCCCGGCGGGCTCGACGATGCGCGGCTGGATGCGCTTGCTTGATTAACTTAGCTCCCCGCGCCACATGGGCGGCGACGGAGTAAGCCCCATGTTCATCGAGACCGAGCGCACGCCCAATCCGGCGACGCTGAAATTCCTGCCCGGCCGCGCGGTGATGGACGGCACCGCCGACTTCGCGACGCCGGAGGATGCCGAGCGTTCGCCGCTGGCCGCCGCGCTGTTCGGCCTTGGCGATGTCGAGCGGGTGTTCTTCGGCGGCGATTTCGTCGCGGTCACCAAGGCGGAAGGGTCGGCCGACTGGACCAGCCTGAAGGTCCAGGTGCTCGGGCTGCTGGTCGACCATTTCAGTTCGGGCGCGCCGCTGTTCACCGGGGCCGCCGCCGCCGCGGAAATGGCTGTCGCCGACGATCCGGAAGATGCCGACATCGTCGCCCAGATCAACGAGCTGCTCGACGAGCGCGTCCGGCCACAGGTGGCCAATGACGGCGGCGACATCGTCTATCGCGGTTTCCAGAAGGGCATTGTCTATCTGCAGATGCAGGGTGCCTGCTCGGGCTGCCCGTCGTCGTCGGCGACGCTGAAGCACGGCATCGAGTCGCTGCTCAAATATTATGTCCCCGAGGTTGTCGAAGTGCGGGCGGTCTGATGGCCGCGGTTGACAGTGCGGCGCTCGACACGCTGTTTCGCGGCGCGCACACCGCCTACAAATGGACCGACCGGGCGGTGAGCCCGGACACGCTGCGCGCCCTCTACGATCTCGTGAAGCTGGGGCCGACGTCGGCGAATTGCTCGCCCGCGCGCTTCATCTTCTGCACCGGCGAGACCCGTGCGCGTCTGGCCACCCATGTCTCGGCAAACAACCAGCCGCGCGTGCTCGCCGCGCCGGTCACCGTCGTCATCGGCATGGACCTCGACTTTGCCGAGCGGCTGCCGTTCCTGTTCCCGTTCGCCGATGCCAGGGCGTGGTTCGCCGGTAACGAACAGCTGACCCGCGACACCGCCTTACGGAACGCCTCGCTGCAGGGGGCCTATCTGATCGTCGCGGCGCGCGCGCTGGGCCTCGATTGCGGCCCGATGTCGGGCTTCGACAAGGCTGCGGTCGACGCCGAGTTCTGGGCCGGCACCAAGGTCGAGACCGACTTCATCTGCAGCCTCGGCTATGCCGACCACAGCGGCGACAACCCGCGCGCGCCCAAGCTGGCGTTCGAGGACGCCGCCACCATCCTGTGATCCAGCTCGTCATCGACACCGCGACCGAGGCGCATTCGGTGGCGCTCATCGACGGCGGCACGGTCGTCGCCTTCCACCACGAGATCCTGTCGCGCGGCCATGCCGAGGCCCTGATGCCCGCGGTCGCCGCGGTGCTGGGCGACCGCGTGCCGCAGGCGATCCTCGTCGACATAGGGCCCGGCAGCTTCACCGGCCTGCGCATCGGCATCGCGGCGGCGCGCGCGCTGGCGCTGGCTTGGGCGGTGCCGGTGCACGGCTTTCACAGCCTGTCACTGATCGCCGCGCCGCTGTTCGCTGCCGATCCTGGTCTGGCGCGCCTTCAGGTCGTCGCCGAGGCCGGGCGCGGGCAGCTCTATGTCGCGACGCTGGGGCGCGACCTGATGCTCGCCGGCGATCCGCAGGCACTCGACGCATTGAGTGCAGCGGCGGTGCTCGATCCCGCCCTGCCCGTCGCCGGTCCGGGCGCTGGCCGCCTGCCGGGCGCGTTTGCCGTGTGCGCCGACGCGTGGCCCGATGCGCGCGACGCGGCGCTGCTGCCGGGGCCGGCGCGCGCGCTGCCGCCCGAGCCGCTCTACGTCCGCCCGCCGGACGCGGTCGCGGCATGACCATCGCGCTTATCAACGGCGGCCTCGCCGATCTCGACACCGTTGTGGCGATCAGTGCGGCGGCGTTCGATCCGCACTTCGGCGAGGCGTGGTCGCCGGTGCAGCTGCGCGGCACGCTGACCCAGCCCGGCAGCTGGCTGCGCCTCGCCCGCGACGGCGGCACCGCGCTCGGCTTCACCCTGTGCCGCCCGCTGGTCGATGAGGCGGAGCTGCTGCTGATCGCCGTGGATCCCGCCGCCCGCGCCGCCGGGGTCGGCACTGCCCTGCTGACCGGCGCGGTCGACGACGCGCGTGCGCGTGGCATGGTCGAGATCTTCCTGGAGATGCGCGACGGCAACGCCGCGGCGCAGGCGCTGTACCGCCGCGGCGGCTTCGTCGAGGTCGGGCGGCGGCGCGACTATTACCGCGGCGCGGGCGACCTGCGCTACGATGCCATCACCATGCGCCGGCCGCTCAACCGATGAGCCGGCTGGCGGTCGTGCTGCTGTCGGGCGGCCTCGATTCGACCACCGTCGCGGCGATCGCGCGGGCGGACGGCTACCGGTTGCTGGCGCTGACCATCGACTATAACCAGCGCCACCGCATCGAGCTGGAGGCCGCCGCCCGCGTCGCTTCGATCTACGCCGAGCGTCACATCGTGCTGCCGCTCGACCTTTCGGGCTTCGGCGGCTCGGCGCTGACCGCCGACATCGACGTGCCCAAGGACGGCGTCATGCCCGGCATACCGGTGACTTACGTACCGGCGCGCAACACCATCTTCCTGTCGGCGGCGCTCGGCTGGGCCGAAGCTTCGGGCGCGCGCGACCTGTTCATCGGCGTCAACGCGCTCGACTATTCGGGCTATCCCGACTGCCGGCCGGAATTCATCGCGGGCTTCGAGTCGCTCGCCAACCTCGCCACCAAGGCGGGCGTCGAGGGCGAACGCTTCACCGTGCACACGCCGCTCAGCGCGATGACCAAGGCGGATATCGTGCACGCGGGCACGCGCCTCGGCGTCGACTTTGCCGCGACCTGGAGCTGCTACGACCCGCAAGGCTCCGCGCATTGCGGACGCTGCGATTCGTGCCGCCTCCGGCACAAGGGCTTTGTCGAGGCGGGTGTCCCCGACCCGACAATATACGCCTAGTGCAGCTGGGCCATCGCCTCCTTGAGGCGGAGCTTCTCGCGCTTCAATTCGGCAAGGCGGACCGAGTCCGGAGCTGGCCGCTGGCCCTCACGCATCAACGACGCCTCGAGCTGCGCATGGCGGGCGGCGAGCGTGTTCAGATGCGCGTTCGGCATGGTCGAAATCCCTTGCTTCAGTGGCTCCGGGATGAACGAGGAAATCACGGTTCGGCCGCCTTGTCCCGTGCTTTTTTTGAGGCCACGACGGTGTAAGGGTTTAGCGCGGCGAGCCGAGGGGAGGGGTGAGTGGACGAAGCCGAACTGCGCATGCGACTCGAAGCGATGACCCACGAGCATCGCGATCTCGACTCGGCGATCGAGGCGTTGCGCGGGCTTGCCGGGCATGACCAGATCCAGCTGGCGCGCCTGAAAAAGCGCAAGCTGAAGCTGCGCGACGACATTGCCTGGATCAATGACCAGCTGATCCCCGACATCATCGCCTGATCCGCGGTACCGCGCGACAGTTTGGCGACAACCGCGCCAAAAGCTGCTATGGTCGGTCGGTTGTTTGGGAGGCAACGGCATGATGAAAGCGATGATGACTGCGGCGATCGCCGCGCTTTCGCTATCGGCGCCTGCGACGGCGGCGGTATCGATCCTGGGCGGCGGTCTTGGCCACGACTGTTACCTTGCGGCGGAGGCCTCGGCGCCGGGCAAGGCCGACCTCGACGCCTGCAACCGGGCGCTGAACGAGGAAGCGCAGTCGGCTGTCGACCGCGCCGCGACCTTCGTCAACCGCGGCATCCTGCACATGCAGTCGAAGTCGCTGAACGCTGCGATCGCCGACTTCGACGCCGCGATCAAGACTCGGCCCGAAACGGCGGAGGCCTATGTCAACAAGGGTATCGCGCTGATCCATCTCGGCAATCATGACCGCGACGCGGTCGAGCAGCTGACCGCCGGCCTGGCCCGCAACCCGTCGCGGCCCGAGATCGCCTATTATGTCCGCGGCATTGCCAACGAGCAGCTTGGTGCGACCAAGGAAGCCTATGAGGATTATTCACGCGCCGTCGCGCTGAAACCCGGCTGGGCCGACCCGGCCGAGCAGCTGCAGCGCTTCGCGGTCAAGAAGAAGGCGACCGCGGGCGTCTAGGACGATGCCCCTCCCCCATGCGGGGGAGGGGCACCCACGCTTACTCCGCCGCCAGCCGCTCGGCTTCGATGGTGTTGAGGTTCGCCGCCAGCGGTGCGCCGATCTCGACCTTACGGGGCTTCTTGTGCTCCGGGATCTCGCGGACCAGCTCGACGGTCAGCAGGCCGTTCTCGAAGCCCGCGCCGGTCACCTTGATGGTGTCGGCAAGCTGGAAACGGCGCTCGAAGGCGCGCTTGGCGATGCCGCGGTGCAGATACTGGCGCTCCTCGCCCTGCGGCTCCTCGGCGCGCCCGGTGACCACCAGGGTATTCTCCTGAACGGTCAAGTCGAGCTCGTCGCGGTCGAAGCCGGCGACCGCCATGGCGATGCGGTAGGCTCCGTCGCCAACTTTCTCGATATTATAGGGCGGGAAGCCGCCGTCGCTGTTTTCGGGCCGCCCGGCGAATTCGACGAGGCGGTTGAGGCCTTCAAAGCCGATCGAGGAGCGGAGGAGGGGCGAGATATCGAATGTACGCATGGTCTTCATCCTTGGCTAAGCGATGCTATGGTGCTCCCGCCCGCATGGGCCGGGAGACATGTGGCGGCCCCGAAAGGCGACCGTCACAAGGGGGAATCTAGGGCGTGGCCGCAGGGCTTCAAGAGGTCGATCCGACACTGCTGGCGTCGCTGCACGAAGCCGCGATGCGGCTGGGCAGCGAGGCCCGCAAGCGGTTCGCGGGCGAGTGGCGGCCGGCTGACCCGGCGGCGCGGGCGGTCGCGACCGTCGCCGGCCTGACCGTCTCGACCCAGTTGATGGAAGCGATGTCGTGGCTGCTCAGCGCGCAGGCGGTGGCGGCGGGCGAGCGTCGCGATCCCGGTCCGGCGACATGGCACGCCGGCCCCGCCGACCCGGCGGGCATTGCCAGTATCGGTGAGCTCGCCGAGACCACCGACCGGCTGTACCGGCGGATTATTCAGGCCGACGCGGAGGTTCGATGAACACCTATTTCCACCTGGCCTTTCCGGTCGACGACCTGAGCGCGGCGCGCGCCTTCTACAGCGGCGTGCTCGGCTGCATGGAAGGGCGGTCGGACACGCGCTGGGTCGATTTCGATTTCCACGGCCACCAGATCACCGCGCATCTGGCGCCCGGCACGGTCGCCGCGATCAGCCCGGTCGACGGGCATGACGTGCCGATCCCGCATTTCGGACTGGTGCTCGACATGGCCAGCTGGGAAACGCTGCGCGACCGGCTGGTGGCGGCGGGAACCCATTTTGTCGTCGAGCCCTATCTGCGCTTCGCCGGCGAGGCGGGCGAGCAGGCGACGATGTTCCTGCTCGATCCGGCGGGCAACGCGCTGGAGTTCAAGGCGTTCGCCGACATCGAGGGGCTCTACGCCAAGTCGCTGCCGTGACGCCGGCGCGGGTCCACGGGGGACGGCGCGGAAGCTAGTGGAAGTCACGTGAGGCCGGGATGACCCGCACGTTACGGGGGTGGCGGGCGCGCGACGGGGTGCCGGCCATCTCGTCCTCGATGCGGCCGTCGAGCTGACCCAGCAGCGGGGTCCAGTCCTCGAACCGGTCGGCAACGATGTGCGTGACGCTGCCGTCGTCGGCGCTGCCGCGCTGGATGCGGCCGTGGACGAGCACCAGCCGCGCCCCCATGACGACGGCACGCTGCGCCTCGAACAGCGTCCGCCAGACGACGAGGTTGGCGGTGCCTGTCTCATCCTCGATGGTGAGGAAGACGACACCCTTGGCGGTGCCCGGCCGCTGGCGGACCAGCACGACGCCGCCCAGCGTCACCTTGCGGCCGTCGCGGACGCCTGCAAGATCGCCGCACGGCACCGCGTCCGCCGCCGCCAGCCGGTCCCGCAGGAAGGCGAGCGGGTGACCCTTCAGCGACAGGCGGATCGCCTGATAATCGCCGACCACTTCCTCGGACGCGCTGAGCCGGGGGAGCGCGACGGGTGGCGCGCCGTCGCCCTCGTCCAGCCCGGCAAAGTCGAACAACGGCATGGCGGCGAGCTTCGGGATACCCTTGGCCACCCACTGCGCCTGCCGCCGCCCGAGCTGGAGCCCGCCGAGCGCATCCGCCCCCGCCAGCCGGTCGAGCGCCCCCGCCGGCAGCCGGGCCCGTCGCCGCAGATCATCCATCGACACGAACGGGCCGGCCCGGCGCGCCTCGGCGATCGCATCCGCCCAGACGCGGCGGAAGCCGCTGATCATCCGCAGCCCCAGCCGCACCGCCCGCCGCCGCCGCCCGCCGCGGCGTTCCAGCGTACAGTCCCAGTCGCTGGCGGCGACATCGACGGGTCGCACCTCGATACCGTGTTCGCGGGTGTCCCGGACGATCTGCGCCGGGGCGTAGAAGCCCATCGGCTGCGAATTCAGCAGGGCGGCGCAGAACACGTCGGGCCAGTCGCACTTCAGCCACGACGAGGCATAGACGAGGTGCGCGAACGAGGCGGCGTGGCTTTCGGGGAAGCCGTATTCGCCGAAGCCCTTGATCTGTCCGAAGCAGTTCTCGGCGAATTCGGGCGGGTAGCCGCGCGCCACCATGCGGTCGACCATACGGCGTTCCAGCGTGCCGATGGTACCGACATGGCGGAAGGTCGCCATGGCGCGGCGCAGCTGGTTGGCCTCCGCCCCGCTGAACTGCGCCGCATCCATGGCGATGCGCATTGCCTGCTCCTGGAACAGCGGCACGCCGAGCGTCTTGCCGAGGATGTTGCGCAGCTCGTCCGGTGAGCCGTGCACCGGATCGGGCGCCGGAAATTCGATGCGGAATGGCTGCCCGCGCGCCTCCGCCTGCCGCCGCAGCAGGCGGTTGCGCAGATAGGGATGGACCATGTTGCCCTGGATCGGCCCGGGCCGCACGATCGCCACCTGGACGACGAGATCGTAGAACTCGCGCGGCCGCAGGCGCGGCAGCATGGCCATCTGGGCGCGGCTCTCGACCTGGAAGACGCCCAGCGAATCGGCGCGCTGCAGCATGGTGTAGACGCGGCGGCGCTCGGCCGGCACCTGAGCCAGTTCGATGCGGCCGTTGGCGGGGCCGCGGATGCCATAGGTGTCGCGCAGCATGTCGAAGCCGCGCTTGAGGGCGGTCAGCATGCCGAGCGCCAGCACGTCGACCTTCATGATGCCGAGCGCGTCGATATCATCCTTGTCCCATTCGATGAAGGTGCGGTCGGCCATCGCCCCGTTACCGACCGGCACCGTCTCGATCAGCGGACCCTTGGTCAGCACAAAGCCGCCGACATGCTGCGACAGGTGCCGCGGGAACTGGGTCAGCTGGTGGGTCAGCTCGAGCGCCAGCAGCAGCCGCGGATCGGCGCGGTCGATGCCGGTCTGGTCGACATGGCCCTCCGCGATCTCGGTGCCGAACGAGCCCCACACCGTGCCCGCCAGCCTCGACGTCACATCCTCGGTCAGTCCCAGCGCCTTGCCGACGTCGCGGATCGCCGAGCGCGGCCGGTAGTGGATGACGGTGGCGACGATGGCGGCGCGGTCGCGGCCATAGCGGCCGAAGACGTACTGCATCACCTCCTCGCGCCGCTCGTGCTCGAAGTCGACGTCGATGTCGGGCGGCTCCTGCCGCTCCTCGGAGATGAAGCGCTCGATCAGCACGTCCTGCATCATCGGGTCGAGCGCGGTGATGAACAGGCAGTAGCAGACGATCGAATTGGCCGACGAGCCGCGCCCCTGGCAGAGGATCGGATCGGGCCGCGTCCGCGCCCAGCGGACGATGTCGTGGACGGTGATGAAGTACGGCGCGTAGCGCAGCTTGCGGATCATCCTGAGCTCGGTCTTGAGGATCGTCAGGACCTTCGCCGGGATGCCGTCCGGCCAGCGCTCGCGCGCTCCCTTGTAGGTCAGTGCGACGAGGTGGCGGCCCGGGGTCCAGCCCGCCGGCACCGGCTCGTCGGGATATTCGTAGCGGAGCTCGTTGAGGCTGAAGGTGCAGGCGGCGACGATGTCGAGGGTGCGGGCGAGCGCATCCTCATGGCCCTTGAACAGCCGCGCCATCTCGTCGGCGGGCTTCAGGTAGCGCTCGGCATTGGCCTCGACCAGGTAGCCGGCGGTATCGATCGTGACGCCGTGACGGATGCAGGTCAGAACGTCCTGCAGCCGGCGCTGGTCGGGGTGGTGATAGCGGGCTGCATTGGTCGCGACCATCGGCACGCCGAGCCGCGCCAGCCGGTTCAGCCGCGCCCGGTCGTCGCCGCGCCACAGGGGTGCTGCAGCGAGGTACAGCCGGTCAGGCCAGGCACGCTGCCATGCCGCGAGACGCTCGGCGAACGCCGCGCCGGGCTCGTCCGGGGCCGGGACCATTGCCACCAGCCCCTCACCCAGCGCGCACGCCTGTTCGAAACTCAACCTCGTCTCGGCCTTTGCAATGCGCCGCGTGTCGGTCGCGCCGGGAAGCGCCTCGGTCTTGCCCTGCGACAGCAGGCGGCACAGCCGGCCGTAGGCAGCCCGGTCGCGCGGGAAGACGATCAGCTCGGTGCCATCGGTGAAGCCAAGGCGGCAGCCGATCAGCAGCCGCAATTTATGCTCCTTCGCCGCGACATGCGCGCGGACGACACCCGCCAGCGTGTTGCGGTCGGCAATGCCGATCGCGGCGAGGCCGAGGCTGTGCGCCTGCGCGACCATTTGCGCCGGGTGCGACGCGCCCTCCAAGAAACTGAAATTGCTCAGCGCGCCGAGCTCGGCATAACCGCTCATGCGAACAGCCCGTGCAGCCACCAGGTCGGCGCGCGGTCGGCGTCCTCCCAGCCGTACAGCCCCTCGCGGAACAGCCAGAAGCGCGCTCCACTCTCGTCCTCGACCCGGTAATAGTCGCGGGTGCGGCGCGGGCGGCGGCCGCGCCACCATTCGGGCGACAGCCGCTCAGGCCCTTCGGCGCGGCGGATACGGCGGGTGATGCGTCGCCAGCGGAAATGTGCGGGAGCGCCGTCGGGCACCTCGAACAACGCCGCCTCGACAGGTTCGGGTGGATCGAGCAGCAACAGGGGCCGAGCGCGGTCGAACACCGGCGGTGCGTGCGGCGCGGCCGCCAGCACAGGCCGCCAGGCGTCCGCCCGCTCGGGCAGCCAGCTGGCGCGCGGTGCGGCGGTGAGCACAACCTCTGGACCCAGCCGGGCACCGATCCGGTCGAGCAGTTCGGGCAACGCCTCGCGCGGCGGATCGGCGGACAGCACCGGGGCCGCCTCCGCGAGCGACGCGGTTTCGACCGCCGCCAGCGCCAGCGCGTCGATGCCGAAGCCGAGATCGAGATGCTCGAGGCCGCGCGAATCGAACAATCGCGCCCACAGCGCCGGATCGCGCGACGCCCCCAGCCTGAGCTCGATGGCGGTCACGTCGCCGTCGATGCGGTAGCCGGCGAGGCGCAGTCGCACCGCGCCGAGACCGTGCCACGCCAGTTGCCCGGCCAGCGTGTCGAGCAGGCCGGGCAGCGCGGCCGCGAGCTGCGGGGTGTCCGTCAACGGCTCGGCAAAGCGCCGGCCGGCGACATGCGCCAGCGGCGGCTCGATTGCTGCCAGTGCCTCGGGGGCGTGGCCGAGCAGCTGGTCGAGCCGGACGACGACGCTAAGGCCATCGCCATCGCGCAGGCGGCGGGCGAGTCCGGCCCGCGGCAGCGCCAGCAGGTCGCCGATTCGGCGCAGGCTCATCGCCCTGGCAGCGGCGGCCACCTCGGGTGCAAGGCGCAGCGCCGCCACCGGATAGCGGGCGAGCATGGAGGCGATGTCGTCACCTACGACGGTCGCGGGACCGGGCGCGAAGCGGGCCGCCGCCCAGGCCGCGCCGGGGGTCGGGGCGATCGCGGCGCGGACGGCGATCCCGGCCCGGCCGAGGCGGCCGACGATGTCGGCGAGCAGCCGGTCCGCGCCGCCGAACAGATGCGCGCTGCCGCCCACATCGAGGAACAGGCCGTCAGGCGGATCGACCGCCACGGTCGGCGACCAGCGCAGGCACCAGCGGGCGAGTGCGGCGAGCGCATCGGCGTCGGCGGCGCGGTCGGCGGGCCGGGACGCCAGGCCGGGGACCATGGCGGAGGCGTCGGCGTGGCGCTGGCCGATGGACAGGCCCGCGGCCTTGGCGGCGGCATCGAGGGCGGTCAGGACGACGCCGTGGCGGCCGCGCTCGACCAGTGCAAAAGGTCCGTCAGGCGGCGCGCCGTTCCGCCGGGTCCAGACGATCAGCGGCCAATCCGGGAACCACAGCGAAACCACCGCCGGGCACGGCCTCGAGAATCCAGTCGCCAGGCGGGCCGTCACGTTGCCGCACCAGTTCGGCCAGCATCCGAACTGCCCCTGGTGCCGCGGCGTCGTACGGATTGGCCGCGCTGGGCAGGGCCGCGACCCGCCAGCGGCGTCGCGCCGCGCTGAGGCCGCCACCATTGGACCTGAGCAGCATGGCTGGCGTGTCGCCGTCGCGGGCGGCGAAATCGAGCCGCCGGGTCTGCGTCAGAGTGGCCTCCTCGATAACCCCGACAACCCCGCCCAGTGCCCCCGATTTCAGCGCCTGCTCCATCGTCCAGAGTGCATCGATCGTCCGGACGGGCACGACCATCAGCAGCGGCGTGCCGGGCCGTAACGCCGCAACCCCGTGCAGGCTCGGCCGCCCGAATTCGCGCGTTTCGGCGCGCGGCAGCACGATCAGCAGAGGCTTGCCGGACAGGCAACGGTCGAGCGCGAAGGCCAGGCTGGCCGCCCGGTTGAGCGGGGTCGTGGCGACCATCTCCTCGAGGACAGGCAAAGGTTCGGGCAGTGCATGGCATGGCTGAAGGGCGCGACTCGCATTCATTTGTTCTATATCTGTTCTTGCAACTCCGAATGAGTCAAGCTTCCCACCCGCCACGCTTTCCGCCATGAGGCCGCACGCCATGTCCGACACCGATTCTCTCGATTTCCGCCGCCGCCGGGCGAAATTCCGTGCCTGGCACCGCGGTACCCGTGAAGCCGACCTCATGATCGGCGGTTTTTCGGACCGCTATCTGGACGGCTGGACTGCCGCCGACCTCGACTGGTTCGAGGCGCTGCTGGAGGAAACCGACGTCGACGTCATGGCCTGGGCGATCGGGACGCAAGCCGCGCCGGCGCGTTTCGAGGGGTCGCAGCTGACGGCCCTCAAGCAACTCGACTACATCGCCAAGGCGATGCGATGAAAAAGGCGGGGCGTTGATCGACCCACGGAACGTCCTCAGTGCCAAACGACAATTGACGCTGGCGAGCGCGCCGGCGGGTTTCCTGCCGTGGCTGATGGCCGACCTGGCGCGGGCGGCGACGGGCCGCGCCGTGTTCGTCGCATCGGACGATCTCGGGGCGCGGGCGCTGCTCGATGCCGCGACGTTCTTCGCGCCCGAGCTCGAGACTTTGTACCTGCCGGCGTGGGACTGCCTGCCCTATGATCGCGCGTCACCCAGCCTGCGGGTCGCCAGCGACCGGCTGGCGGCGCTCGCCGCGCTCGTTCATCCGAGCGCCAAGGCGCAGCTGCTGGTCACCACGGTCAACGCCATGCTGCAGCGGACGCTCAGCCCCGACCGCATCCGTGACACGACGGCGGTGATCAAGCCGGGTGCGCGCTTCGACCGCGACAAGCTGAGCGCCGCCCTGTCGGCCAACGGCTATGTCCGCACCGACACCGTCGTCGACGCAGGCGAGTACGCTATCCGCGGCGGCCTGCTCGACCTGTTCCCGGCCGGCAGCCCCGACGCGCTGCGCCTCGATTTCTTCGGCGACGAGATCGAGACGGTGCGGCGCTTCGATCCCGCCACGCAGCGCACCGTGGCGACGTCGGAGGGCTTTACCCTGCTCCCGGTCAGCGAGGTGCTGCTATCGGACGAATCAGTGCGGCGGTTCAGGAACGGCTACCTTTCGGCTTTTGGCGCGACTGCGACCGGCGACCCGCTGTACGAGGCGATCAGCGACAAGCGGCGCCTGGCCGGCATGGAGCACTGGCTGCCGCTGTTCGAGGACGGCCTGGCGACCGTCTTTGATTATCTCGGCCCCGACGTGCTGATCGTCCGCGATGCCGGCGTCGCAGGGGCAGCGACCCAGCGCTTCGAGGCGATCGCCGACTATCACGACAACCGCGTCGCGGCCCAGTCGGGCAAGCCCGGCAGCTACCGGCCGCTCGCTCCCGAGGCGCTGTACCTGCGTGAGAGCGAGTGGGTGGACGCGCTGAAGGCGACCAACGCCCATGTCACACAGCCTTTCGCCCTGCCCGAAGGCAGCCGCGACGCCATCGAATGCGGCGTCACCGGCCCGCGGGATTTCACCCCCGAGCGCACCGCCGGGACCAACGTCTACGAGGCCGTGCAGGCGCACATCGACGGCCTGCGCAAGGCCAAGACCCGCGTTGTGCTGGCGTCCTACTCGAAGGGCTCCCGCGAACGGCTGAGCGGCCTGCTGGCCGACCACGGCGTCAAAAAGATCGGGCTGGCCGACAGCTGGCAGGAGGCGCTGGGCGAGGCCGCCAAGGGCCAGGTCGTGCTGACTGTGGTGCCGCTCGACCACGGCTTCACGACGCCGGACCTGGCGGTGCTGACCGAGCAGGACATGCTCGGCGACCGGCTCGTCCGCCGCCGCCGTTCGGCGAAAAAGGCGGACGCGTTCCTCGCCGAACTGGCGATGCTGACGCCGGGCGACCTGCTGGTTCACGCCGAGCACGGCATCGGCCGCTACGAGGGTCTCGTCGCGGTCGATATCGGCAAGGCCCCCCACGACTGCGTGATGCTGAGCTACGACGGCGGCTCCAAGCTGTACGTGCCGGTCGAGAATATCGACGTGCTCAGCCGCTACGGCAGCGAGAGCGACGGCGTCGCGCTGGACCGGCTGGGCGGCGTCGCCTGGGCCGCGCGCAAGGGGCGGATGAAGCAGCGCATCCGCGAGATCGCTGGCGAGCTGATGGCGACCGCGGCCGCCCGCGCGCTGCGCGAGGCGGAGCCGGCGATCCCCGACCCGCACGGCTATGCCGAGTTCGCCGACCGCTTCCCCTATGCCGAGACCGAGGATCAGCAGCACGCCATCGACGACGTGCTCGCCGATCTCGCCAGCGGCAGCCCGATGGACCGGCTGGTCTGCGGCGACGTCGGCTTCGGCAAGACCGAGGTCGCGCTGCGCGCCGCCTATGCCGCCGCGCTGCAGGGCATGCAGGTTGCGGTGGTGTGCCCGACCACGCTGCTGGCGCGTCAGCATTTCGCCGGTTTCCGGGAGCGCTTCGCCGGCCTGCCGGTCGAGGTCCGCCAGCTGTCGCGCCTCGTCCCCGCCGCGGATGCCAAGCTGACCCGCGAGGGACTGACCGACGGCACCGTCGACATCGTCATCGGCACCCACGCGCTGCTGGCCAAGTCGGTCGCCTTCAAGCGCCTCGGCCTGGTCATCGTCGACGAGGAGCAGCGCTTCGGCGTCACCCACAAGGAGCGGCTGAAGAACCTGAAGACCGACGTCCACGTGCTGACGCTGACCGCGACGCCTATCCCGCGCACGCTGCAGATGGCGCTGACCGGCCTGCGCGAGCTGTCGATCATCGCGACGCCGCCGGTCGACCGGCTGGCGGTCCGCACCTATGTCATGCCGTGGGATGAAGTGGTCATGCGCGAGGCGCTGCTGCGCGAGCATTACCGCGGCGGGCAGAGCTTCTTCGTCACGCCCAAGATCGCCGACCTCGCCGACATCGAGCAGTTCCTGCGCGACAAGGTGCCCGAGGTGAAGGCGGTCACCGCGCACGGCCAGATGGCGCCGAGCGAGGTCGAGGAGCGGATGAGCGCCTTCTACGACAAGCAGTACGACGTGTTGCTGTCGACAACGATCATCGAGAGCGGCCTCGACATCCCCAGCGCCAACACGCTGATCGTCCACCGCGCCGACCGCTTCGGCCTCGCCCAGCTGTACCAGCTGCGCGGCCGCGTCGGGCGCGCCAAAATCCGCGCCTATGCCTATCTGACGACACCCGCCGACATGCAGATCACCGAGACCGCGGAAAAACGCCTGCACGTGCTGTCATCGCTCGACAGCCTCGGCGCCGGCTTCCAGCTGGCCAGCCACGACCTCGACATCCGCGGCGCCGGCAACCTGCTCGGCGACGAGCAGTCGGGGCATATCCGCGAGATCGGCTTCGAACTTTACCAGTCGATGCTGGAGGAGGCGATCGTCGAAGCGCGCGCCGGGGCCGCCGGGGTCAAGCCGCCGCCCGAGGCGTTCTCGCCGTCGATCACCGTCGACGCGCCGATCCTGATCCCGGAGGACTACGTCCCCGACCTCAACCTGCGCATGGCGCTGTACCGCCGCATGAACGAGCTCGCCGACCGCAGCCAGGTCGACGGCTTCGCCGCCGAGCTGATCGACCGCTTCGGGCCACTGCCGGAAGAGGTGTCGAACCTGGTCCAGGTCATCGAGATCAAGCAGTTCTGCCTGCAGGCCCGCGTCGCCAAGCTGGAGGCCGGGACCAAGGGCGCGCTGGTAACGTTCCAGAACGACGAGTTCGCGGAAGCCGGGGCGCTGCTCGACTATATCCAGCGGCTCGGTACGCGGGCGAAGCTCAGGCCCGACCAGAAATTGTTCATCGGCGGCGACTGGGCGTCGACCCGCGCCCGGCTGAACGGCGCGCTCAGCCTGTCGAAGGCGCTCGCCCGGCTGGCGCAGGGCGGGGGCGTCAAGCCCGCCGAAACAGCCCCCGCGCCCAAGGCCAAGCCGTTGCCTCCGCGCCCGGCGGTGTTCCGCTCCAAAGGTGCGGTCAACCGCCGCTAGGCCGTGGCGCGCGACCCTGGCCAGCGCGCGACGAAATCCACGAGGTCGCCCGACGACATGGCGGGTGCACACAGGAAGCCCTGCCACCAGTCGCAGCGTGCGGCGGCAACGAGCGCCAGGTCGGCGTCTGACTCAACGCCCTCGGCGACGACGCGTATGCCGAGGGCGCGGGCCAGCGCCACCACGACGCGCACGACAACGCGGTCGCGGGGCGCACCGGCGAGGTCGCGGGTGAGCCGCTTGTCGAGCTTGAGTGCATCCAGCGGCAGCGCCTTCAGATAGGCGAGGCTGGAATAGCCGGTGCCAAAATCGTCGAGCGCGATGCCGATGCCGCGGTCGCGCAGGGCGCCAAGCGTCGATCCGGCGATGTCGAGATTCTCAATCAGGTCGCTTTCGGTAATCTCGAGCATCAGGCGGCCGGGCGCAAAGCCGCTGGCGGCGATGCCGGCTTCCAGAGTCTCGGTAAAATCAGGGGCGCGCAGGTCCCCGGCGGTGACGTTGACCGAGAGCTGCAGGCCCATCAGCGCCGCAGGCCAAGCGGCCGCCTCGCGCAATGCCTTGGCGCGAATATAGCTGCCGAGCTGGGTGGCAAATTCGGCCGAGGCGGCAACCTCCAGCAGCGTCTCGGCCGGCAGCGGGCCATAGTCCGGGTGCCGCCAGCGGACCAGCGCCTCGACCCCGGCGATGCTGCCGCCGGCGACCGCGACTTGTGGCTGGTAGACGATTTCGAACGCGTCATCGGCGATCGCGGCGCGCAGGTCGGATTCGAGGTCGGCAAGCCGCGACAGCGGATCGCCCGTCTCGGCGTTGAAGATTTCAATCCCGCCGGGCAGACCGGCGCGCGCCTTGGCGAGCGCGGAGCCGGCCTGGCGGAACAGCCGTTCGGCGGGATCGTCTCCCGGCTCATTCGCGGCGACCGCGACCCCGATGCGGACACCGAGGTGGACGATCCGGGCATTCGAGGCGAACGGCGTCTCGAAGGCCGTGACGACGCGCCGGGCGAAGGCGAGGGCATCCGCCTCGGAAACGGGGGCCGGCAGGACGACGGCGAACTCGGCACCCGCCATGCGCGCCGCCAGGCTGCCGCCGCCAGTCGCCTCGGCGACGACGCGGCCGATGCGCTCGGCGACCGCCTGGAGGAGCGCGTCGGCGGCGGGCTGGCCGTGTGCCGCGTTGATCGCTGCGAAGCGCCCGACGCCGATGAGGACGACCGCCGCGGCGGCATCGTCCCCCCCGAGCAAGCCGCGTAACCAAGCGAGCGCGTGATGTGCGGTGGCGAGTCCGGTCAGCGGATCACGGTGGGCCATGCCGTCGCCCGCCGGCGCCGCACCCTCGGCGGCCTTCGACAAGCGCTCGGCGAGCCGGCCGGCGAAAGCGATAGCGTCGCTCAGTTCGGCGGCAGTAAACGGGCTGACCAGCACCTGGGTAGCCCCGGCAGCATAAGCGGCAGCGACACCGCCACTGTCGCTGCGCGCGACCAGCACCAGCATGGCGCCGTGGCGCGCCTCGACAATGGCACCGATCTCGTGAGCGGCCAGCATCGCTGCCGCCACCGCACCGCGGGCATCGACGACCGCCAGCCGCGCCGAGGACCGGGCCAGCACCGCCGCGGCCGTCGCCGGCTGGCGGACGATCTGGGCAGTGCGTCCGCCGTCAGCAAGCGCAGTGCCGAGGTCGCGGGCATAGCGGGGAGCAAGAACGAACACCGGGTCCAATCACATCTCAAATTCGTTAACGCGCCGTTACGACCTTAGTGGTTTCGAAGCCGCTAAACCATCCCTGGACCGGGGCGGCATGGACTTTCGGTCCCCGGATCGCCACGTTGTACCGTGATGCAGGCTGCGATTTTCTCTGAACCATTGTCGCGTGCGGCACCCGCGCCGCGCCGGCTGATCGACCCGTTCGGGCGTCGCATCGACTATCTGCGCGTCTCTGTCACCGACCGCTGCGATTTCCGCTGCACTTATTGCATGGCCGAGGACATGACCTTTGGCCCGAAATCCGAGGTGCTGAGCCTTGAGGAGATCGACCGGCTGGCCAGCGCGTTCGTGCGGCGGGGAACACGGAAGCTGCGCCTTACCGGTGGCGAGCCGCTGGTCCGGCGCGGCATCGGCGATCTGGTGCGCAGCCTGTCGCGCCATCTCGCGAGCGGGGCGCTCGACGAACTGACGCTGACCACCAACGGCTCGCAGCTGGCCCGCCACGCGGACGCGCTGGCGGCAGCGGGCGTGCGGCGGATCAATGTCAGCCTCGATACGCTTGACCCCGACAAGTTCGCTGCCGTCACCCGCTGGGGCCGGCTGCCTCAGGTGCTCGACGGTATCGCTGCCGCCCGGGCCGCCGGTCTGCATATCCGCATCAACATGGTTGCTCTGAACGGCATCAACGACAGCGAGATCGACGCGATGCTGCGCTGGACCGCAGCGCTGGGCCATGACCTCGTCATGATCGAGACGATGCCGCTCGGCGAAGTCGCCGAGGATCGGGTCGATCGCTATTTGCCGCTGAATGCCGTGCGCCGCGATCTGGAACGCCGCTGGACGCTCATCGACCTGCCCGATTCGACCGGCGGCCCGGCGCGCTATGCCCGCGTCGCCGAGACCGGGCAGCGCATCGGCTTCATCACGCCCCTGACCCACGACTTCTGCGCGACCTGCAATCGGGTGCGGCTGACTGCCACCGGCCAGCTGTTCCTGTGCCTCGGCCAGGATGCCGCCGCCGACCTGCGGTCGGTGATCCGTAGCCATGCCGATGACGTAGCGCTTGATCTGGCGCTGGACGCCGCGATCGCGATCAAGCCGCGCGGCCACGACTTCCGCATCGACCGCGCCGGGGCCGTGCCGGCCGTGGCGCGCCACATGAGCGTTACCGGCGGGTGAATTGAAACTCGCGCTCCTCGCATCGGACACCCTGCTCGCGGAGGCCGCGGCGGCAGAGCTGCGGGCGCTCTACG
Organism: Sphingomonadales bacterium; assembly: GCA_038210595.1. Lineage (GTDB taxonomy): Bacteria > Pseudomonadota > Alphaproteobacteria > Sphingomonadales > Sphingomonadaceae > Glacieibacterium. The sequence continues at coordinate 175,093 of JBBQWN010000001.1, forward strand.
ACTGGGTGCCGATCGCCGAGGCGGAAGCGGTGGTGGCGCTGGGCGGCGACGGCTTTCTGCTCCAGGTGCTGCACGCGGCGCTGGCGGCGAGCGCGCCGCGGCCCATGTTCGGCATGAACCTCGGCACCGTCGGTTTCATGATGAACGAGTATCGCGCCGAGGGGCTGGTCGAGCGCGTCCGCGCGGCGCGCGCCTTCGAGCTCCACCCGCTGACCATGACGGCGACCAGCGTCACCGGCGCGGTGACGGTGTCGCCGGCGATCAACGAGGTCTCGCTGCTGCGCGAAACACGGCAGGCGGCCAAGATCGAGATCAGCATCGACGGGCGGGTGCGGATGGCCGAGCTTGCCTGCGATGGCGTGCTGGTCGCGACCCCGGCGGGATCGACCGCCTACAACCTGTCGGCCAACGGCCCGATTCTGCCGCTGCAGTCCGACCTGCTGGCGCTGACGCCGCTAAGCCCGTTCCGCCCGCGGCGCTGGCGCGGTGCGCTGCTGCCCGACGCCAGCCAGATCGAGTTCCGCATCCTGGAGGCCGAGAAGCGCCCGGTGTCCGCCGTCGCCGACCAGCTGGAGGTGCGCGACGTCGCCCATGTCGCGGTGACCACCGACCGCTCGACGACGCTGACCCTGTTGTTCGATCCCGACTATGCGCTGGACGACCGCATCGTCATGGAACAGTTCCTGAGTTAGGCCTTGGCGATGCGGACCCGCGTTGCTATAGGCCCGCGCTCGCCCTGTTCCGCGGTAGCTCAGTGGTAGAGCAGACGACTGTTAATCGTCTGGCCGTAGGTTCGAATCCTACCCGCGGAGCCAGCGTCCCCAAATCCATGCGCCCGCTGTTCGGAAGCCTTGCTCTGTTCGCCGCTGCGCCGGGGCTGGCGCAGGATGCCGACATCGTCGTCACCGCGCTGCCGGTGGCGAAGGGCGATGCCGCCTACGATATTGTCGTGATCGACCGGGATCGGCTGACCGGCACCGCCTCGGGCCGTATCGAGGACGTGCTGCGCGACGTTGCGGGCTTCCAGCAGTTCCGGCGCACCGACAGCCGCACCGCCAACCCGACCAGTCAGGGCGCGACGCTGCGCGCGCTGGGCGGTAACGCCTCGAGCCGGGCGCTGGTCCTGCTCGACGGTGCGCCGGTGGCCGATCCTTTCGCGGGATATATCCCGTGGTTCGCGCTGGCGCCCGAGCGGCTGGGAAGCGTCCGCGTCACGCGCGGGGCCGGGGCGGGGGCGTTCGGCACCGGGGCGCTGGCCGGGACCATCGAGCTGCAGAGCGCCGATGCGGCGACGCTTCCCGGCATCCAGGGCGAGGCGAGCTATGGCAGCCGCAACGCGGTGTCGGCGAACGGGGTGCTGAGCGCGGCACTTGGGGAGGGCAGCGTCTCGGTGTTCGGGCGCTATGACCGGGGTGATGGCTTTACGATCATTTCTGAAGATCAGCGCGGACCGGCGGACATTCCGGCGCGCTACCGGCAGGTCAGTACCGGGGTGCACGCGGCGGTGCCTGTTACGAACGATACGCAGTTGCTGGTCAATGGCCTGGTGTTCCGCGACGAGCGGGTACGCGGCGTTGCCGGCAATGCCACCGACGTGCGCGGCGCGACGGCCAGCGCGCGGCTGCTCGGGACCGGGCGCTGGCAATGGGAGGCGCTCGCCTATGTCCAGGCGATGACCTTCAAGAACCAGGTCGTCGCGCTCGACCCGACGCGCACCGTCGCGACGCCGTCGCTCGATCAGTACAACACGCCCGCGACCGGGCTGGGCGGCAAGCTGGAGCTGCGCCCGCCGGTCGGCGCCGGGCTGGAACTGCGGCTTGGGCTCGACATCACCGACCAGACCGGGCGGACCAAGGAACGTTCGCGTTTCCAGGCCGGGCGCTTCACCCGCTTGCGGCAGGGCGGCGGCCACAACCAGGTCATCGGCGGCTATGTCGAGGCAAGCGCGACGCCGCTGCCGCGCCTGACCCTGACCGCCGGCGCGCGCGTCGACCACTGGCGGATCGCGGGCGGCTTCCTGCGCGAGGTCGATGCCCAGACCGGGCTGCCGACGGTCACCGAGCTGCCCGCCGACCGCAGCGACTGGCAGCCGACCGGCCGCGGCGGCGTCGCCTATGACCTGACCGCGGCGCTGAAGCTGCGCGGTGCCGCCTACTACAGCTACCGTCTGCCGACGCTGAACGAGCTGTACCGGCCGTTCCGGGTCGGGGCGGATGCGACCGGCAGCAACGCGGCGCTCAGGCCCGAGCGGCTGCGGGGCATCGAGGCGGGGGCCGATTTCCGGCCGCTCGCCAACCTTCGGCTCGGCGTCACGGCGTTCTACAACCGCCTCGACAACGCCATCGGCAACGTCACCGTCGGGGCCGGGCCGGCCGTCTTCCCGCAGGTCGGCTTCGTTGCCGCGGGCGGGCTGTACCGGCAGCGCCAGAACCTCGACGCCATCGTTGCCAAGGGGCTGGAGGCGGAGGCGCATGTGGCGCTGAAGGATTGGCGGCTCGATGCGAGCTACGCCTACACCGATGCCCGGGTGCGCGGCAGCGGCCTCGCGGCGGCGCTCGACGGGTTGCGCCCGGCGCAGACGCCGACGCATCAGCTCAGCGCGACGCTGGGCTGGACTCCGGCCTGGGGGCTGCGCGCCGCGCTGACCGGCCGCTATGTCAGCGGCCAGGCGGAGGACGATCTCGGCACCCGCCGGCTGGCCGACGCGGCGACGCTGGATGCGGTCATCGAAATGCCGGTGGCGCGCGGCGTGTTCGTCAACCTGCGCGCCGAGAACCTGACCGACACGCTGATCGAATCGGGCATCTCGTCCGCCGGCATCGTCGACCGCGGCACGCCGCGCACGCTGACCGTCGGGCTGCGCGTCGCGCGTTGACTTTTGGCAGACCGGCCTGTAACGCCCCGCCTTCATTCGAGACCAGGACGATCCCATGAAGCGGACCTTTCAACCGAGCAAGCTGGTGCGCGCCCGCCGCCACGGCTTCCGCACGCGCATGGCGACCCCGGGCGGCCGCAAGGTGCTGGCCAACCGCCGCGCCAAGGGCCGCATCAAGCTGAGCGCGTAACACGGGCCGCGTCGCCGCCGGTCTGCCGACGATCCGGCTCCGGCGCGATTTCCTGGCTGCGAATTCGGGCCGGCGGGCACCCTCGCCGGCCTTCGTGTTGCTGGTGCGGGCGCGCGACGACGGCGATGCGCAGATGCGCGCCGGTTTCACCGTCACCAAGAAGATCGGCAACAGCGTCGTCCGCAACCGCGTCAAGCGCCGCCTCCGCGCGCTCGCCCGCGACGTGCTGCCGGCGAGCGGCATCGCCGGTGCCGACCACGTGCTGATCGGCCGCAGCGACGGCCTGACGCGAGATTTCGCGGCGATGGCGGATGATTTGCGCAAGGCGCTGGTGCGATGCGCTCCTCCCCCTCGTCAGGGGGAGGTGGCGGCGCAGCCGACGGAGGGGGTTCGGAGCGCGCCCGCCCCCTCCGGCGCTCCGCGCCACCTCCCCCTGAAGCAGGGGGAGGATTGATGCTCGCCAAGCTCCTGATCCTGCCCATCCGGGCGTGGCAGCTCGGGCCGAGCCGGATCCTGCCGCCGTCGTGCCGGTTCCAGCCGTCGTGTTCGGCCTATGCGATCGGCGCGATCCAGAAGCACGGCGCGCTGCGCGGCCTGTGGCTGGGCACGCGCCGGGTGTGCCGCTGCCATCCCTGGGGCGGCTCGGGCTATGACCCGGTGCCCTGATCGGCTAAGAGCCGCGCGCATCCGCAAAAGTCCCGACGCCGAAAGTCCTTGAGTGACCGACCAACGCAACATGATCCTCGCCATCGCCCTGTCGGCGCTGGTGCTGCTCGGCTGGAGCTTTTTCTCCGACCGGTTCCTGCCGGCGGCGAAGGTTGCGCCCGCGAGCGTGGCCGCCGCGCCGGGATCGCCGGCGTCCTCCGCGCCGGTCGTGCCGGGCGTCACCCCGGCGACGCCGGTGCCCGGCAGCACCACCGGGCCGCTGCGCCCCGCCGAACTGGTGGTCCGCGACACGCCGCGGCTGCGCCTCGACACGCCGCGCCTGTCGGGCACGATCAACCTGAAGGGCGCGCGCCTCGACGATCTGGTGTTCAAGACCTACCGCGAGACCATCCGCCGCGATTCGCCTGCGGTGCGGCTGTTCAGCCCGAGCGGCTCGCCGCGCGCCTATTTCGCCCAGTTCGGCTGGACCGGCCCGGGCGCGCCGAGCCCGGACGCGTTGTGGCAGGCCAGCGGCACGCTGACCCCCAGGACCCCGGTGACACTGACCGCCACCGGCCCGACCGGCGCGGTGTTCGAGATCGGCCTGGCGGTCGACAGCGACTGGCTGTTCACCGTCACCCAGACCGTCCGCAACAGCGGTACGACGCCGCTGAACGTCCGTCCGTTCGGGCTGGTCAGCCATGCCGGCGAGGGCCTGGAGGCGGCGACCTTCCAGCTCCATAACGGCCCGATCGGGGTGTATAACGACCGGCTGGTCGATACCGACGTGACCTATGAGAAGCTGCGCGAGGCCGGGCAGATCGCCGCGACGACGACCGGCGGCTGGCTGGGCATCGGCGAGAAATACTGGCTGGCGGCGCTGATCCCCGACCAGAAGCAGGCGGCGGCGTTCCGCTTTGCCAGCGCGCCCGGCAATTTGTTCCAGACCGACTATCTGCTGCCCGCCGTTACCGTCGCGCCCGGGGCCATGGTGGCCACCACCGGGCGGCTGTTCGCCGGCGCGAAGGAGGTCGAGGCGCTCAGCACCTACCGCGACACGCTCGGCATCCCGCTGTTCGACCGGGCCGTCGACTGGGGCTGGTTCCGCATCCTGGCGCAGCCGATCTACATGCTGCTGCACTGGCTGTTCGGCCTGACCGGCAACTTCGGCGTCGCGATCATCGGGCTGACCTTCGTCGTCCGCCTGCTGATGTTCCCGATCGCCAACAGGCAGTTCGCATCGATGGCCAAGATGCGCATCGTCGCGCCGCGGCTGAAGGAACTGCAGGAGCGCTACAAGGACGACAAGCCCAAGCTCCAGCAGGAGATGATGGCGCTGTACGCCAAGGAGAAGGTCAACCCGGTCGCCGGCTGCCTGCCGATCCTGGTCCAGATCCCGGTGTTCTATGCGCTGTACAAGACGCTGCTGATCTCCACCGAGATGCGCCACCAGCCGTTCGTGCTGTGGATCAAGGACCTGAGCGCGCCCGACCCGCTGACCCCGCTCAACCTGTTCGGGCTGATCCCGTGGACGCCGCCGCACCAGATCGCCATCGGGCTCCTCGCCATCATTCTGGGCATCTCGATGTGGCTGCAGCAGAAGCTCAATCCGCAGGTCATGGACCCGGTCCAGAAGCAGGTGTTCAGCCTGATGCCCTGGGTGTTCATGTTCATCATGGCACCGTTCGCGGCCGGGCTGCTGGTCTACTGGACGACCAACAACCTGCTCTCGATCGCCCAGCAGTGGTACATGCTGCGCAAATACCCGGTGCCGGCGACCCCGCCGGCGGTGGTGAAGTGACGCCGGAGGACGAACGCGACCGCAAGCGTGCCATCGAGGATGCCCGGCGCGTCTTCGTCGGCCCGGTCGAGTTCCTGCTGTCGGCGCCCGAGCTCCAGTTCCTGCCGGAGCCCAAGGTGCCGGAGATCGCCTTTGCCGGGCGCTCCAACGTCGGCAAGTCGTCGCTGCTCAACGCGCTGACCGGGCGGCAGGGGCTGGCCCGGACCTCGAACACGCCGGGGCGGACGCAGGAGCTGAACGTCTTCGACGTTGGCGCGCCGCTCAGCTTCCGGCTGATCGACATGCCCGGCTATGGCTATGCGGAGGCGCCCAAGGATATCGTCCGGAAGTGGCAGGACCTGGTGTTCGACTATCTGCGCGGGCGCGCCGTGCTGAAGCGCGTGCTGCTGCTGATCGACGCGCGCCACGGCATCAAGCCGGTCGATGCGCAGATCATGGCGCTGCTCGACAAGGCGGCGGTCAGTTATCAGCTGGTGCTGACCAAGGCCGACAAGATCAAGCCGACGGCGCGCGACGCGACGCTGGCCGCGGTGGCGGCGACGGCGGCCAGGCACCCGGCGGCGTTTCCAGAGCTGCTCGCGACCTCGTCCGAAAAAGGCGAGGGCATTCCCGAACTCCGCGCCGCAGTGCTAGGGGCGGTAAACACTTAGGGGGGATCACATGCGCTTGATCATCGGCAACCGGGCCTATTCGAGCTGGTCGCTGCGCGGCTGGCTGGCGTGCAAGCTGTCGGCGCTCGATTTCGAGACCACGGTGCTGCCGATGGACACGCCGGAGTGGGATGCGGGCACCAGCAAGGGCGACCTGCCGTCGGGCCGGGTACCGGTGATCTGGGACGGCGATATTCCGGTGTGGGACAGCCTCGCGATCATCGACTGGCTGGCCGATAAATGCCGCGAGAGCCGGATCAGCCGCGGGCATTTCTGGCCGCACGACCGGGCGGCGCGCGCGCTGGCGCGCTCGATGGCGGCGGAGATGCACAGCGGCTTTGCCGCGCTGCGGTCCGACTGTTCGATGAACCTGAAGTTCGACTTCCCCGATTACCGCCCGACGCCGGAGGTGCTGGCCGATGTCGCCCGCATCGATGCGCTGTGGAGCCAGGCGCGCGATGTGTTCGGCACGCACAGCGATGTCGCACACGAGGGTCCGTTCCTGTTCGGCGCGTTCGGCGCGGCGGACGCGATGTACGCGCCGGTCGTCACCCGCTTCCGCACCTACCGCCTGCCGATGAGCGACACCGCTCGCGCCTATGCCGAGGCGGTGGCGGCGCATCCGTGGATGGTCGAATGGACCGCGGCCGCGAAGGCCGAGACCTATCCCTTCGCCCGCTACCTGCGCGACGGCGGCGTCCCGGCATGAGGGCGCTGCTGATTGCCGCCCTGCTCGCCGCGCCGGCCACCGCCGCGCCGGCCTTCTCCCCCGACCGCATCAAGGCGGACGTCAGCTTCCTCGCCGACGACCTGCTGGAGGGTCGGGAGACCGGGAGCCGGGGCCACGAGATCGCCGCCCGATACGTCGCCGCGCAGTTCGCCGTCGCCGGCCTGACGCCCGGCGCGCGGGACGGCAGCTGGTTCCAGCGCATCACGCTCGAGGAGCGCAAGCTTGGCGCGGCGGGCGCGTCGCTGACCATCACCGGGCCCGGCGGCAGCCGCAGCTGGACCAACGGCACGGCGGTTATCCTGCGGCCCGCGACCAGCGACCCGGCGACCGACCTGACGGCACCTGCGGTCTTCGTCGGCTACGGCCTCGACGCGCCGGCACAGGGTTTCGACGACTTTGCCGGGCTCGATGTGCGCGGCAAGGTCGTCGTCTACCTGAACGGCCTGCCCAAAGGGCCGCCGAACGAGATCTGGGCGCATCTCGCCGCGACGCGCGCGAAGATGGCGGCGGCGCGCGGCGCGGTCGGCAGCATCGGCATCGACACCGACGAATCGAGCGTGCGCCGGCCCTGGGCGCGGCTGGTGACGACCGCGACGGTGCCGCGCATGGTCACCGTCGGGCCCGATGGCCGGCCGCTGACGTCTGCCACGACACTGCGCGGCGAAGCCTCGCTCGACCGCGAGCCGGCGGAATATCTGTTCGCCGGCGCGCCCGTAACGCTCGCCGGGCTGCGCGCCGCGGTTGCGGCCGGCGAACGGCCAAAGGGTTTCGTGCTGCCCGCCACGATCCGGATGCGCGCCGCCGTCGTGACACGGACCCTGACCAGCCCGGAGGTCATCGGCATCATCCCCGGCCGCGACCCGAAGCTGCGCGACGAGTTCGTCGTGCTGATGGCGCATGTCGATCACCTCGGCATCCGGCCCGAGCGGGAGGGCGACAAGATCTACAACGGCGCGCTCGACAACGCCGCCGGCACGGCGGTGATGCTGGAGGTGGCGCGCGCCTTCGCCGCCGGTCCGGCCCCGAAGCGCAGCGTCATGTTCGTCGCCAATACCGGCGAGGAAAAGGGCCTGCTGGGGGCCGAAGCCTTCGCCAACGACCCGCCGGTGCGGATCGAAAACATCGTCAGCGTCGTCGATCTCGACCAGCCGATGCTGCTCTACGACTTCACCGACGTCATCGCCTTCGGGGCCGATCACTCGACGCTGGGGCGCAGCGTGGCGCGCGGCGCGGCGCGGGCCGGCGTCAAGCTGTCGCCCGACCCGATGCCGGCGGAGACGATCTTCGTCCGCTCCGACCATTATACCTTCGTCAAGCGCGGCGTGCCGGCCATCCTGCTGGCCACCGGCTATGCCAATGGTGGCGAGGCGGCGTGGAAACATTATCTGGCGACCGACTATCACCAGCCGTCCGACGACCTGAGCCTGCCGATCGTCTGGTCGGCGGGGGCGAAATACGCCGGCGTCAACTATGCGATCGCACGCGACCTCGCCGATGCGCCCGCCCGGCCGCGCTGGTACGCCGGCGATTATTTCGGCGACACCTTTGCCGCCGGGGCCCCGCGAGCGCCGCGCCCGTGACCGTCGATGCGCTGGCGCTGACCCGCGAGCTGATCCGTTGCAACAGCGTCACGCCGGCCGACGGCGGCGCGCAGGACGTGCTGGCGCGGGTGCTGGCGGCGCAGGGCTTTACCGTCCACCGCCTGCGCTTCGGCGAAGCCCCCGATGGACCCATCGACAATCTATTCGCGACCATCGGCGAGGGCACGCCGCACTTTGCCTTCGCCGGGCATACCGATGTCGTGCCGCCCGGCGACGCCGACGACTGGTCGAGTGACCCGTTCGCCGGGGCCATCGTCGACGGCCGCCTGATCGGGCGCGGCGCTGCCGACATGAAATCCGCCATCGCGGCCTTCGTCGCCGCCGCGCACCGGCCCGCCAGCGGCCGCCTCAGCCTGATCATCACCGGCGACGAGGAAGGGCCCGCCACCTATGGCACCGCACCGATGCTGGCGTGGATGGCGGCGAACAATCTCGTCCCCGACCTCTGCCTCGTCGGCGAGCCGACCAGTGGCAGCGTGCTGGGCGATACCGTCAAGATCGGGCGACGCGGCTCGCTGAACGCCTGGATCACCGTGCCGGGCACGCAGGGCCATGTCGCCTACCCGGACCGGGCGGATAATCCGATCCGGCGGCTGGTCGCGGCGCTGGCGGCGCTGGAGGCGCGTGTCCTCGACGACGGCAGCGACTGGTTCCAGCCGTCGAACCTGGAGATCACCGATCTCGCCGTCGGCAACCCGGCGTCGAACGTCATTCCCGCCGAGGCGCGGGCGCGGGTCAACATCCGCTTCAACGACCTGCACGAGGGCGCGGACCTCGAACGCTGGCTGCGCGAGACCGTCGCCGAGCATGCGCCGCGCGCCGAGATCGTCGTGCGCATCTCGGGCGAGGCGTTCCTGACCGAGCCGGGCGACCTGTCGACCATCGTCGGCGACGCGGTCGAAGCCGTCACCGGCCGCCGCCCCGACCTGTCGACCAGCGGCGGCACGTCCGACGCGCGCTTCATCCGGCAGCTGTGCCCGGTGATCGAGTTCGGCCATGTCGGCGCGACGATGCACAAGATCGACGAGTCGGTCGCGGTCGCCGACATCGGTGCGCTGCAGGCGATCTATGCGGGCGTGCTGGCGCGGGTGTTCGGCCGGGCGTAACCCCGGCCGAAATCCGGTCCTAGCGGCAGCGGACCTGGCTGTTGCTCTGGTCGATCGACTTGCCGGCCAATGCGCCAAGCGCGCCGCCGATCAGCGTCCCCGCCGCGCGGCTGTGGCCGCCGTCGATGACGTTGCCGAGGATGCCGCCGCCGACCGCGCCGATGATCAGCCCGGTGGTGCCGTCGTTGCGCTTGCAATAATAGCGCCCGTCCTGGCCGCGATAGACGCGGTCGTCGGCCGCGAGCACGCGCTCCTGATAGTTCGGCCCGTCGCGGTAATAGCGGGTGGGGTCGTAATCGCCCTCGTCGCGGTCGTCGGCATAGCGCTGGCCGCCGTCGTAATAACCCTGGCCGCCACCGTAATAGCCGCCGCCCTGCGGGCCGCGGACGCGCGACCGCTGATAGCGGTCGAACTCGGCGCGGAAGACGTTCAGCTCGTTGCTGAAGCGGGTCTGTGCCTGCTGGAAGCGGGCCTCGTCGGCGCGGCTCTGCGCGGCGACGGGCGCGACGGCGAGGCAGGCTACGGCGGTCAGTGCGGTAAGCGATGCAATGCGTTTCATGGGTCGGTATCCTTGCGTGACAAGCGTCGTGAACGCTCCCTGCGCCCCGCGCGGATTACCGGGCCTGAACGTCGTCGTCAGCCGCCGTTCAGGCTCGCCACATAGGCCCGCGCGCGCGCGCCGACGTCCGCCGCGCTGCGCCCCGGCGTAAACAGCCCGGAGCCCAGTCCGAAGCCTGTGGCGCCCGCCGCCCGCCACGGTGCCATCGTCTCGGGTGACACGCCGCCGACGATAATCAGGTCGGTGCCCTTGGGCAGGACTGCGAGCAGCGCCTTGGCGACAGCGGGGCTGGCGGCCTCTGCGGGGAACAGCTTCAGGGCGTGCGCGCCCGCGCCGAGCGCCGCGAATGCTTCCGACGGCGTGAAGAACCCCGGCGCGGCGACCAGGCCCGCCGCAACGCTCGCTTCGATCACCGGCAGGTTCGTATTCGGCGACACGACCAATACCCCGCCGGCGGCACGCAGCGTCAGCACGTCGGCAGGATCGAGCACCGTGCCCGCGCCGATGGTCGCGTGCGCACCGAAAGCGCGCGCCAGCCGCTCGATGCTGTCGAACGGGCGGGGTGAGTTGAGCGGCACCTCGATGATGCGGATGCCCGCTTCTATCAGCGCGCCGCCGATGCTTTCCGCCTCCTCGGGTACGACGCCGCGGACGATGGCGATCAGCGGGCACGCCGCCAGGTGCGCGCGGAGGGTCTCGACGTGGTTCATGCAGCGGCTCCGGCAATGGCGCGGATACCCGCGATGAACGCCGTTTCGCCGTCGACGATACGGGCCGTGCGCCCGGCGCGGGCGAGCGCGACGGCGAAGCGCGCGGTCAGGTCCGGCGTGCCGATCAGCGGCACGATGTCGGCGCGCAGCCGGCCCAGCCCGATGCGGACCTCGCTGCCGATCAGCAGCCCCGAGACGTAGGACGCGGCGTCCGCGGCCGCTGCCGCCCCCAGCAGCACGCGGGCGCGGACGCTGAACAGCTCGGCGGTCAGGTCGGCCTGCGCCAGCCCGTGGTCGACGCCCGCGACAAAGGCATCGCCGGTCCCCGCCTCATGGACGAGCAGGTCGCTGAGGATCGACTTCGCTTTCAGCGCCGCGAACACGTCGCCGGTCATCACGGTGCGGAAGCGCGCGATGCGCCCGTCCTCGACCTCGATCCACTTGCCGTGGGTGCCGGGATGCGCTGCCAGGCCATCGCCGATCAGGCCGAGCGCCAGCGCGCCCATGATCTGCACCTCCTCGCCGCGCATCACGTCGGCGGACGCGCCGTCCTGCCACGCCACGCCCGGCACGATGCCGACGCCGGGCTCGATCCATTTCACGCCTGCGGCGATCTCCGCGAGGCCCGCGGGCGCCGGCACATAGAGCACCTCGACCCAGCCGCGGTTGGACCCGACCATGCCCGCCATCAGCACCGGCGCACCACCGGCGGCGGCGCGGATCGCGGCGACCTCGCCGCGGAAGTCGGTGCAGTTCAGCACGCCCTGATCGTCGGCGCGGCGGTCGAGCACCGCGCCGCCGGCGTCGAGCGTGAACACCCGGCGATTGCTCGTGCCCCAGTCGACGGCGATCAGCGCGGCAGTCGGGGCGACCATCAGTGCGACTCCCGCGTCACCACGGCCCCCGACGACCCGCGCAGGAAGTCGAGATCGGCACCCTCGTCCGCCTGCAGCACGCTGTCGATGTAGAGCTTGTACCAGCCCCGCACATAGGGCGACGGCGGAGCGATCCAGTCTGCGCGCCGCCGCGCCATCTCGGCGGCGTCGATGTCGAGGTGGAGCGTCCCGGCGCGCACGTCGAGGTCGATCATGTCGCCGTCCCGGACCAGCGCCAGCGGCCCGCCGGCCGCCGCCTCGGGAGCACAGTGCAGGACGACGGTGCCAAACGCCGTGCCGCTCATCCGCGCGTCGCTGATCCGCACCATGTCGCGGACGCCCTGCTCCAGCAACTTGCGCGGCAACGCCATGTTGCCGACCTCGGGCATCCCCGGATAGCCCTTCGGCCCGCAGCCCTTCAGCACCATCACGCAGCTGGCGTCGATGTCGAGGCCGGGGTCGTCGACGCGGGCGTGGAAGTCCTCGATGGTCTCGAACACCACGGCCCGGCCGCGATGCTTGAGCAGCTCCGGCGAGGCAGCGGCGGGCTTGATCACCGCACCGCGCGGCGCGAGGTTGCCCTTCAGGATGACCAGACCGCCCTCGTCCATCAGCGGTTTGGCGCACGACCGGATCACCTCCGGATTATCGTTGCGCGCAGCCGCCGCGACCTGCCGCAGCGACAGACCCGAGACGCCGACATGATCGAGGTCGAGCCGGTCGCCCATCTCGCGGATCACCGCCGGGATGCCGCCGGCATAATGGAGGTCTTCCATCAGGAACCGCCCGGCCGGCATCAGATCGACGAGCAGCGGCACATCGGCCCCGAGATGCTGCCAGTCGGCGAGGTCGAACGCCACCCCCGCGCGCCCCGCCAGCGCCAGCAGGTGGAGCACCGCGTTGGTCGATCCACCGATCGCGGCGCAGATCTTCACCCCGTTCTCGAACGCCGTGCGGGTCAGCGTGTCGTTCAGCGTCGCGCCCTGCTTGACCAACTCGACGATGCGGTTGCCGGTGCGGTGCGCCATCGCCTTGCGGCGCGCGTCGACGCCGGGGATGGTGCCATTGTAGCTGAGCGACAGCCCCATCGCCTCGAAAATGCACGCCAGCGTTGAGGCGGTGCCCATCGTCATGCAGGTACCGGGCGACCGCGACATGCCGGCCTCGGCGGCCATGAACTCGGCGTTGGTCATCGTGCCGGCCCGGACTTCCTCGCTGAACCGCCAGACGTCGGTGCCGCTGCCGATGTCCGTGCCGCGGAATTTGCCGTTCAGCATCGGACCGCTGCTGACCAGCATGGCGGGCAGCCCCACCGAGGCCGCGCCCATCAGCATCGCAGGGCTGTTCTTGTCGCAGCCGCCGAGCAGCACGACGCCGTCCATGGCATAGCCGCGGATACTCTCTTCGACGTCCATGCTCATCAGGTTGCGGAACAGCATCGCGGTCGGGCGGATCTGGGTTTCGCCAAGGCTCATGGCGGGAAACTCGAGCGGCAGTCCGCCCGCCTCCCAGACGCCCGCCTTCACCGATTCGGCGATGCCGCGCAGATGGCTGTGGCAGGGATTGAACTCGCTGAAGGTCTGGCAGATGCCGATGACCGGACGCCCGTCGAAGACATGGTCGGGCAGGCCTTCCGCCTTCATCCAGCTGCGGTGGATAAAGCCGTCCTTGTCGGTCTTGCCGTAGGTCGCGGCAGAGCGCAGCGTGCGTCCGGCCGTGCGGTTGTCGTCGTCCATCGTCATGCCTCGAAACCCATGCGCGCGTTTTGTATGATAAATGTCGCGCACGGCAAACCCTTGCACCCGGTCTTAACCCGGCGGCAAGGCGATCGGGTCCGCGCGGGCGGGAAGGGAGGGGCTTATATACGTGCTTGACCCAGATTGAGGCGGGGTCTATACAGGCTGCATGAGCAAGCCCGCCCTTCAATCGTTCGACACGCTGTTCCAGATGATGGCGGCGCTGCCCGACGAACAGACTGCTATCGATCACTTCACGGCCATCCGTTGGGCGGGCGGCGCATTCTGCCCGCTATGCGGCTCGACGCGAGTTTATCACTTCGCAGACAAGCGCACTCACAAGTGCGGCGACTGCCGGAAGCGCTTTTCGATCAAAGTCGGCACCATTTTTCAGGACAGCAAAATCGAGCTGCGCAAGTGGATGCTCGCCGTTTGGATGATTACCTCGCACAAGAAGGGAATCGCTTCGACCACGCTGGCGCGCGACCTTGGCGTCACCCAAAAAACGGCGTGGTTCATGCTCCAGCGCCTCCGCTACGCCGCTCGCACCCAGTCGTTCAACGCGCCGCTGGCAGGCGAGGTCGAGATTGACGAGACGTATGTCGGCGGCAAGGCTGCGAACCGCCACAAGGGCGACCCCAAGAACAGCCCCGGCACCGGCGGTAAGACGGCGGTGATCGGCGCTATCAGCCGGGGCGGTATGGCCGTTGCCACCGTGATCGACCGCACCGACACCGCGACGCTCGACGCTTTCGCCCATGCCGTGATCGACCCCAGCGCGACGGTTTCGACCGATGAGCATTCGGGCTACCGCCACCTTGGCCGCACCTTCAAGCACGGCGTTGTGCGTCACAGCGGCGGCGAGTATGTCAGCGGCGCGTTCCACACGAACTCGATTGAAGGTTTCTGGTCGCTGCTGAAGCGCCAGATCATCGGCATTCACCATTTCGTGTCGCCGAAGCACCTTAACCGCTACGTCGGCGAGGTCACGTGGCGCTTCAACCTCCGGGATATTGGCGAGGGTGCGCGGGTGAACGCTTTGCTCGCCAGCGCCAATGGTCGCCTCACCTACAAGGCATTGATCGCATGAAGGCAAAGCGTGAACGGCCCCTCGGATTGGATATGGGATTTGATGAGGCGCTTGCCCGCTTCGCCCGCACCGACCCGAAAGAAGTGGAAGCGTTAGCCAAAAAAAGGGGGTCGCCGAAGCAACCCCCAGGTATTGATGAAAAGCCTCTAGAGGCGGCGGACGCGGACGCTAATTAGCGGCGGCGGTAGTACGTGCGCACACGCTCGACACGGCGTCGGC
>JBBQWN010000002.1:0-141627 GCA_038210595.1 Sphingomonadales bacterium
GAACTTGACCTTCTGGCCCTCGTTCAGGCCGTCGAGGCCGGCGCGCTCAACGGCGCTGATGTGGACGAAAACGTCCTTGGAGGCACCGTCCGGAGCGATGAAGCCATAGCCCTTGGTGGTGTTGAAAAACTTAACAGTTCCAGCAGTCATAGATACGTCCTTAGTCTCGATAGCCGGCCGGGGAGAATCCCTGGCCAGGCACCGGCAGCGCTTCAACGAATTAGGGGCCGTAACAGCGCCTCGTCGGGTGAGGCACCTTCGGCAACGGCGCTATGGCCGAAAGTCCGGGCAATTGCAAGGCGGGCGGAGCGCGGGCGGCGACGGGGCGCAGCCCTGCCACCTTCCGTTAACCGGCGCGCCGGGCTACACACGCCGATTGATGAGCGTCAGCGCCAGCCACCCCGACTTTGCCGCCGCCGGCGTCCATCCGTTCCCCCATCGTCACCTGCTCGGCGTCGCTGGCCTCGCCCCCTGGCAGGCGCTGTACCTGCTCGACGAGGCGGAGCGGTGGATCGGCAAGCCCGCCGCGCGCGACACGCTGGCGGGCCTGACCGTCATCAACGCCTTC
Source organism: Sphingomonadales bacterium (assembly GCA_038210595.1). GTDB lineage: Bacteria > Pseudomonadota > Alphaproteobacteria > Sphingomonadales > Sphingomonadaceae > Glacieibacterium. The sequence continues at coordinate 569 of JBBQWN010000002.1, forward strand.
TTCGAGAACTCGACCCGGACGCTGCTCAGCTTCGAGATCGCGGGCAAGCGGCTGGGGGCCGACGTCGTCAACATGACCGTCGGCGCGTCGTCGGTGAAGAAGGGCGAGACCCTGCTCGACACCGCGCTGACCTTGAACGCCATGCATCCCGACGCGATCGTCATCCGCCACCAGGCGGCGGGCGCGGTCGAGCTGATCGCCGCCAAGGTCGACTGCCCGGTGCTCAACGCCGGCGACGGGCGGCACGAGCACCCGACCCAGGCGCTGCTCGACGCGCTGACCATCCGCCGCCGCAAGGGCCGGATCGAGGGGCTGACCGTCGCGATCTGCGGCGACATCCTGCACAGCCGTGTCGCGCGCTCCAACTTCGTGCTGCTGTCCAACCTCGGCGCGCACGTCCGCGCGGTCGCGCCGCCGACCTTGCTCGGCACCGATCTCGACCGCATGGGGGCCGCGGTCTTCACCTCGATGGACGAGGGGCTGGACGGCGCCGACGTGGTGATGATGCTGCGGCTGCAGCGCGAGCGCATGACCGGCGGCTATGTGCCGTCCCCGCGCGAGTATTTCCACTTCCACGGCCTCACCACGGCGCGGCTGGCCAAGGCCAAGCCCGACGTGCTGGTCATGCATCCGGGCCCGATGAACCGCGGCGTCGAGATCGCCACCGAAGTCGCCGACGACATCGCCCGCTCGGCGATTACCGAACAGGTCGAGATGGGCGTCGCCGTCCGCATGGCCTGCCTCGACGTGCTGACCCGCTCGCGGCGCGGGGTGGCGGGGTGGTGAGAACGCTGACTGCCCCCCTCCCTCTTCAGGGAGGGGACGGGGGTGGGTGCGGCGCGCTTGCGCCGCTCTTCGCCGCCGCGATGAACAGGCTCGCGAAGCCGCTCGCACCCATCCCCAACCCCTCCCTGAAGAGGGAGGGGGGACGATGACCCTCGCCTTCACCAACGCGCTGAACAGCGCCACCGTCGTCGTCCGCGACCGGCTGATCGACAGCGTCGGCGGCGCGGTCCCCGCCGACGCGCGCGTCATCGACTGCGCGGGCCGGCACCTCGCCCCCGGTCTGATCGACGCGGGCGTGTTCGCCGCCGACGCCGCCGCCTGCCTGGCGGGCGGGATCACGCGCGTCGTGCTGATGCCCGACCGCTCGCCGCCGCTCGACGACCCGGCGCTGATCGGCTGGGCGCAGCGCATCGGCAAGCCCGATGTCTGGGTCCACCCGCTCGCCGCCGCGACGCAGGGGCTGGCGGGGCTCGAACTCGCCGAGATCGGGCTGTGCCGCGAGGCCGGCGCGGTCGGCTGCGCTACCGGGCGCGCCGGCATCGCCGACGCCGGCGTCATGCACCGGCTGCTGCAATATGCCCGCGGCTTCGGCATGGTCGTCGTCACCCATGCCGAGGACGAGGGGCTGGCCGGCGACGCGGTCGCGACCGAAGGCGAGTTCGCCACCCGGATGGGGCTGCCCGCCGCCCCCGCCTTCGCCGAGGCGTTGCGTGTCGCGCGCGACCTGCGGCTGGCGGAGGCGACCGGCTGCCGCCTGCACATCCGTCAGGTCACCACCGCCGAGAGCATCGCGCTCGTCCGCGACGCCAGGGCGCGCGGGCTGCCGGTCACCTGCGGCGTGACCCCGGCGCATTTCCTGCTCAACGAGCAATCGGTCAGCGGCTACCGCAGCTTCGCGCGCCTGTCGCCGCCGCTGCGCCACGACGACGACCGGCGCGCGGTGATCGCCGGGCTGGCGGACGGCACCATCGACGTCATCGCGTCGGGTCACGATCCGCGCACGCAGGAGGACAAGCGCCTGCCGTTCGCCGACGCCGCCCCCGGCATGACCGGCGCGGAGACGCTGCTGGCGCTGGCGTGCACGCTCGTTAACGAGGGCGTCGCGCTGGACACCGTGCTCGCCGCGATGACCAGTGCCCCGGCGCGCATCTTTGGGCTGCCCGGCGGCACCATCGCGGCCGGCGCGCCCGCCGACCTGATCGTCTTCGATGCAGAGGCCCCGTGGCGCATCGACGCCGGCACCTCGGTCGCGTCGGCGGGCAATACCCCCTTCGACGGCATGGCGGTGCAGGGCCGCGTGACCATGACCGTTAAGGGCGGCGACATCGTGTGGAGTGCATGACCCGGTGATGTTGAGTATCGCTTTCGCCGTCGCCGCCGCTGCCAGCGTGCCGTCCGCCACCGTCAAGGCGGGCGTCGAACACTGGCGCGCCGGCGACTATCCCGCCGCGATTTCCGCCTGGCTGCCGTTCGCGGCGCAGGGCGATGCCGACGCCTGCTTCAACCTCGGCCAGGCCTATAAGCTCGGCCGCGGGGTGCCCAAGGACGCCAACATCGCGCGCGACTACTACCGCCGTGCGGCGTTGAAGGGCCACCTGCCGGCACAGGCCAATCTGGGCATCGCGCTGTTCCAGGCGGGCGACAAGCTGGAGGCGGTGAAGTGGCTGAAGACCGCCGCCGACCGGGGTGAGCCGCGCGCCCAGTACGTGCTCGGCATCGCCGCCTATAACGGCGACGGCACGCCCAAGAACCTCGGCCTCGCCTATGGCTATCTGCTGCGCGCGCAGGCCAGCGGGCTGGCGCAGGCGACGACCGCGCTGGGCTCGATCGAGCCGGCGCTGCCGCCCGACGCGCGCGCCGCCGGGCAGGCGATGGCCGACAGCCTGGCCGCGGGCACCGGCGTGCCGGCCGCGCTCGCCGCCAGCGTCACCCGCACCGGCCCGGCAGGCGTGCAGCGCCCCGGCGCGACGCCCGCGCCGCCGCCCGGCATCGTCGCCAATGCGGTGAGCAATTTCAGAAACGCGATCGGCCTGCCCGCCAAGCCGCCGGTCGCGGCGCGGGTCCAGTCCGCCGATGCGACCCCGGCCCCCCGCGCCGCGCCGGTGCAGACCGATGCGACCCCGCCGCCCGCGCCGAAGCCGATCGTGGCGGCCGCCCCCGCCCCCTCGTCAAAGCCGGTCGCCACCGCCGCCGCGACGCCCGCGCCCAAGCCGGCCGCGATCACCGCCGCCGGACCGCCCGACCCGAACGACGCCGTGCCCGATCCGAAGCCGGTGGTGGCGGAGGTGACCTTGCCCAAGCCGGCCGACACCGCGCCGAAACCCGACGCCCGGCCGGCGCCCGACGCGCGGCCCAGGCCCAGCCCCAAGCCGGTGCTCGCCGATGCCAAGCCCGCCGCGCCCAAGCCCGCCGGCTGGCGCGTCCAGCTCGGCGCGTTCTCGTCGCAGAAACAGGCGGACGCGGCATGGACCGCGATCAAGGCAAGCCAGGCCGGCGCCATCGGCAAGGCCAAGCCGATCTTCGACAGCTCCGGCCCGGTGGTGAAATTCCAGCTCGGCCCCTATGCCAGCAAGGACGCCGCCCGCGACACCTGCGCCAAGCTGGCGTTTGCCGGGAAGGCCTGCTTCGTCACCCAAGGGTAAGCGCCGGTCAGGCGGTTCGCCGCCACAGCGCCAGCCAGCCGAGGCAGGCGCCGAGCATCCCGAGCGAGCCGCCCAGCACGAACACCGCGACGACAATCTCCTGCCACGGCTCGCCCTGGCGCCCGCCGCTGGCGATCGGCTCCAGCCGCGAGGCACCGAACACCGCCGCCAGCGTCAGCCCCAGGATCAAGGCCGCGTTCGACAGCGCCAGCACCGTGGCCAACCGCGACGACGCCCGCGGCTGCAACCCCGTGTGCCGCCACAACAGCCCGAAGGCGATCAGCGCCGTGCCGCATTGCAGGGCGGAGGTGTGTGCCGCCAGCGCGAGGCGCGGGCTGGCGAACGCCGGCATCGCCGCGCCCAGCACCAGCCCGGCGGTGAACAGCATCAGCCCCGCCCTGGCCAGCCGCGTCCCGTCCCGGTCCAGCATCAGCCCCACTCCAAAGCGTCAGGCGGCGACGCGCACGGCCTCACCCGGCCATTTCGCCCATAAGGCCGCACGGTCCGCGGCGACCTTGATCGCCGCGGCCTCCCGCACCGGCCCGAAGCCGCGCACCGCCAGCGGCAGCGCCGCAATTTGGGTCGCGAGGCTCGCATTGTCGGGCGTCAGCCCGGCCAGCAACCGCTCGACCTCCGCCTCATAATCGCCGATCGCGGCGCGTTCGGCGCGGCGCTCGTGGCTATAGCCGAACACGTCGAACGCGGTGCCGCGCAGGCCCTTCAGTTTCGCCAGCATCCCGAACACGCCGAACACCCACGGGCCGAAGCTGTATTTCTTCGGGCGGCCGGTGGCGGGATCGGTGCGCGCGAAAATCGGCGGGCTCAGTTGCACGCGGGGCTTGCCGCCCGAAAACTGCGCGTCATAGGCGGCGCGGAAGCGGCCGTCCGAATACAGCCGCCCGACCTCATACTCGTCCTTGTAGGCGAGCAATTTGTAATAGGACCGCGCCACGGCTTCCGCGAAGGTCTCGTCGCCGCTCGCCCGCGCCCGGTCGACCAGCGTGCGGTAGCGCGCCGCATAGGCGGCGTCCTGATAGGCGGTCAGGTCGGCGATGCGCTTGGTCACCAGCCCGTCGAGCGTCGTCGACACCGGCTCCGGCGCGGGGCCGCGTGCGGCCTCGACCATCGCCTCGACCTTGTCGGGCCGCGCCGCGAGCAGCCGCCCGAGCGCAAAGGCGCGCTTGTTGAAGTCGATGGCGACGCCGTTCAGCTCGATCGCCGCCTCCAGGCTGGCGAGCTGGAGCGGGATCAGGCCCGACTGCCACGCATAGCCCATCATCAGGATGTTCGCGCCAATGGCATCGCCCAGCAGCGCCACCGCGATCGTGTCGGCGGCGACGAAGCTGGTGGCGTTGGGGTTTGCCGCCTTGCGGATCGAACGTTCGACGCGGGCCGACTGGAAATCGAGGTCGCGGTTCCTCACGAAGTCCGACGTCGGCGCGATGTCGGCGTTGGCGACGACCGCGGTGCGGCTCGGCACCATCAGCGTCTGCGTCGCCTTGTCGGCGGCGACGACGCTGTCGCAGGCCAGCACCAGATCGGCCCCGCCGGCGATGATGCGCGGCGATAGCAGTGCGTCATTGGAGGCCGCCAGACGCACGTGCGAATAGACCGCGCCGCCCTTCTGCGCGAGGCCGGCCATGTCGGCGGTGGTCGCAGCGATCCCCTCCAGATGTCCGGCGGTGCCGAGCAGGGCGGACACGGTCAGCACGCCGGTGCCGCCGATGCCGGTGACCATGATGTTGAAGCCGTGGCCGGCCGCCGGGATCACCGGATCGGGCACGCCGTCGAGGCTGATGCTCTCGAGGTTCTTCTTCTCGGCCTTGCGGATCTCGGCATCGTCCACCGTGACGAAGCTCGGGCAGAAGCCTTTCAGGCAGCTATAGTCCTTGTTGCAGCTCGACTGGTTGATCCGGCGCTTGCGGCCGAACTCGGTCTCCAGCGGCTCGATCGAGACGCAGTTCGACTGGACCGAGCAGTCGCCGCAGCCCTCGCAGACGGCGGCGTTGATGAACACGCGCCGCGCCGGGTCGGCCATCGTCTTGCGCTTGCGGCGGCGGCGCTTCTCGGCGGCGCAGGTCTGGTCGAAGATGATGACCGTGGTGCCCTCGGTGGCGGCGAACTCGTCCTGGATCGCGGGCAGCGCCGAGCGGTCGAGCAGGCGGACGCTGGCGGGCAGGGTGACGCCCTTGTAGCGCGTCAAATCCTCGGTCAGCACGACGACCTTCTTCGCGTGCTCGGCGACCATCTGCGCGGCGATCTGGTCGACCGACAGCTCGCCGTCGTGCTTCTGCCCGCCGGTCATCGCGACCGCGTCGTTGTAGAGGATCTTGTAGGTGATGTTGACCTTGGCCGCGATCGCCTGGCGCACCGCCAGGATGCCCGAGTGGAAATAGGTGCCGTCGCCGAGGTTGGCGAAGACGTGCTTCTCGGATGTGAACGGCGCCTCGCCGACCCACGTCACGCCCTCGCCGCCCATCTGGGTGAAGGTCTCGGCGCGGTCCATCCACATCGCCATGATGTGGCAGCCGATGCCGGCCAGTGCGCGCGACCCTTCCGGCGGCTTGGTCGAGGTGTTGTGCGGGCAGCCCGAGCAGAAATAGGGCGTCCGCTTGATCGGCGTCTGATAGGCGTCCGACTTCGCGGTCTGGTCGGCAAAGAACGCCAGCCGGCCGCGGATCGCGTCGGTGTCATAGTATTTCTGGATGCGGCCCGCGACGACGTTGGCGATGACGCCCGGGGTCAGCTCGTTGTCGGGCGACAGCAGCCACTCGCCGTTCTCGTCGTGCTTGCCGACGACGCGCGGGCGGACCGCCTCGCGCCAGTTGTAGAGCTGCCAGCGCAGCTGATGCTCGATGAACTCGCGCTTCTCCTCGATGACGAGGACTTCCTCCAACCCTTCTGCGAAGCTGCGGATGCCGTCCGGCTCCAGCGGCCAGGGCATGCCGACCTTGTAGACGCGCAGGCCGATCTGCGCCGCCACGCTGGCATCGATGCCGAGCTCGTCGAGTGCTTCCATCGTGTCGGCGTGGGCCTTGCCGGTGGTGATGATGCCGAAGCGCGGTTTCGGCGTGTCCCAGACGATGCGGTCGATGCGGTTGGCCTTGGCGAAGGCGAGGGCGGCGAAGCCCTTGTAGCGCTGCAGGCGGGTGTCCTCCTCGCGCCAGATGTCGCCGCCGCGGATGTGGATGCCGCCTTCGGGGAAGTCGAACGGCGGCAGGATGATCGGCTTCCACTCGTTGGCGAGGTCGATGGTCGCCGAGGTCTCGACCGTGTCGGCGGTCGCCTTGAAGCCGACCCAGGTGCCGGCGAAACGCGACATCGCGAAGCCGAGCAGGCCGTACTCGACGAACTCGTGCACCGACGCCGGGGCGAGGAACGGCACGAACGCCGCCTGGAAATTATGGTCGGACTGGTGGGGGAGCGTCGAGGACTTCGCCCCGTGGTCGTCGCCGACGATCGCCAGCACGCCGCCGTTCGGCGAGGTGCCTGCCGCGTTCGCATGCTTCAGCACGTCCATGGCCCGGTCGAGGCCCGGCCCCTTGCCGTACCAGATGCCGAACACGCCATCGACGGTCGCGCCGGCGTGCATCCCGACATGCTGGCTGCCCCACACCGCGGTCGCGCCGAGCTCCTCGTTGACGCCGGGCTGGAAGACGATGTTCTGCTCGGCGAGCAGCTTTTTCGTCCGCCACAATTCCTGGTCGTAATTGCCCAGCGGCGAGCCGCGATAGCCGGAGATGAAGCCGCCGGTGTTCAGCCCCGCCGCCCGGTCGCGCGCCCGCTGCACCAGCGGCAGGCGGACCAGCGCCTGCACGCCCGACATGAACACGCGGCCTTCCGTGAAGCGATACTTGTCGTCGAGCGACACAGGCGGCAGGCCGGCAACCATAGACACTCCCCAAGAGATAGGTCAGCGATACTGACCTTTCTCACTGATGGCAAGGCCCGAGCTTAGCAGGGGCGGCGCGCGCGGCCAAACCGCCGGAAACTGTCGGTAAAGTTTACAACTTTAAGACATTCGATAAACACTTCGATAGCATTACCAGTTGCTTAATCGGATGGCACGCATCTTGCTTTGGATATAGACGAGCCTGGGCGGCAAACCCGGGTGGGCTTTATATCCAGGGGAACTACAATGAATTTTCGTCAGTCGGTCGCCGCTGCGGCTTTGATTTCGGCCATCGCGGCCGCGCCCGCCGCCGCTTCGACGTTCGCCTGGACCGGCGGCAGCGACGGTGACAACGGCTTCGCGACGTCCGTCACGCCGACCGCCGCCGGCAGCCTGCAGTTCTTCGGTACCGACACGTCGTACGAAGAGGGCTATGCTGGCCCGTTCGCTCACTCGCATGCCGAAAACGGCGACCAGACCTGGACGATCTACGCGGTCGTCGATGGTATCACCCAGACCGTGTTCTCGCAGTACCTGCTCGATGGCACCGACCAGTCGATCGTCGCGCTCGGTTCGCTGAGCTTCACCTACGGTGTCGTGACCGAGGTCGGCTTCACCTGCGACAATTGCTCGGACAACACCTTCCATCAGTTCAGCGGCGCGAGCTTCGCCCTCGGCGCAGTGCCGGAGCCCGCCACCTGGGCGCTGATGATCGGCGGCTTCGGCATGGTCGGCGTCGCCGCCCGCCGCCGTCGCAACGGTTTCGCGACCGCTTGACGATCGACGTTCGGAACCAGCCCCCGGCCGCGAGGCCGGGGGCTTTTTCGTGCGCTGGAAGCCGCAGCGAATTATCTGGGCAGCATCATTCCCATCTGCGTGCCGCCGAAGATGTGAATGTGCAGGTGGGGCACTTCCTGATGCCCGTGCACGCCGGCGTTGGCGAGCAGCCGGTAGCCCGGCGTCTCCAGCCCGAGGTCGCGCGCCACCTGGCCGACGGCCCGCACGAAGCCGGTGATCTCCGCGTCCGACGCGGCGGCGGTGAAGTCCGCCCACGACACATAGCGCCCCTTGGGGATGACTAGCACGTGCACCGGCGCCTGCGGGGCGATGTCGTGGAAAGCGAGCGCGAAGTCGTCCTCGAACACCTTCCGGCACGGGATTTCGCCGCGCAGGATCTTGGCGAAGATGTTGGCGTCGTCGTAGGGGCCGAGCGCGGCGACGGGCATGGTCAGTCCTTCCTGGCGGCCTTCTCCGCCAGCCCCGACACGCCCTCGCGGCGTTCCAGTTCGGCGCGGATGTCGTCGAAGCTCAGCCCCGCGTCGGCGAGCAGCACGGCGAGGTGGAAGACCAGGTCCGCCGCCTCCCCGGTCAGCGCGGCGCGGTCGTCGCCCATCGCCGCGATCACCGTCTCGACCGCCTCCTCGCCCAATTTCTGCGCGATCTTGGCGCGGCCCTTGGCGGTCAGTTTCGCCACGTAGGACGTCGCCGGATCGGCGCTGCGGCGCGCGGCGACGGCGGCGAGCAGGCGGTCGAAGGTGTCGGTCATAGGCTGCGGACCTTGATGCCCGCCGCCGCCATTGTCGAGCGGGCCTCGGCCAAAGTCGCCTCGCCGAAATGGAAGATCGAGGCGGCCAGCACCGCCGAGGCATGGCCCTGCAGCACGCCCTCGACGAGGTGACCGAGGTTGCCGACGCCGCCGCTGGCGATGACCGGCACCGGCACCGCGTCCGCTACCGCGCGGGTCAGGGCGAGGTCATAGCCGGCGCGGGTGCCGTCGCGGTCCATGCTGGTCAGCAGGATCTCGCCCGCGCCGCGCGCCGCCGCTTCGCGGGCATAGGCGAGGGCATCGATGCCGGTGGCCCGCCTCCCGCCGTGGGTGAACACCTCCCAGCCGTCATGCACACGCTTGGCATCGACCGCGACGACGACGCACTGGTCGCCGAATGCCTTCGCCAGCGCGTCGATCAGGGCCGGGTCGGCGACCGCGGCGGAGTTGACCGCGACCTTGTCGGCGCCGGCCAGCAGCAGCGCGCGCGCGTCCGCCACGCTCCGCACGCCGCCGCCGACGGTGAGCGGCATGAAGCACACGTCCGCCGTCCGCCGCACCACGTCGAGGATGGTGTCGCGCCCCTCGTGGCTGGCGGCGATGTCGAGGAACACCAGTTCGTCCGCGCCCGCCGCGTCATAGGCGCGCGCGATCTCGACGGGGTCGCCGGCGTCCGCCAGCGCGACGAAGTTGACGCCCTTGACGACGCGGCCGCCGGCAACGTCGAGGCAGGGGATGATGCGGGTGGCGAGCATGTCAGCGGGCTCGGCTGCGCCTCGCACCCACCCCCGACCCCTCCCTGAAGAGGGAGGGGAGTCGTTCGCGCGCGCGGGTTCCCCTCCCTGCAAGGGAGGGGTTAGGGGTGGGTGCGAGGCGCAGCCGAGCCACTAGGCCGCCCGCCGCAGCGCATCCGCGAGGTCGAGCCGCCCGTCGTACAGCGCACGGCCGACGATCACCCCCTCGATGCCGTCGCCGGCGTGGGCGCGCAGCGCGTCGATATCCTCCGGGCCGGCGACACCGCCGCTGGCCAGCACCGGGATGCGCACGGCGCGGGCCAGCGCCAGCGTCGCCTCCAGGTTGACGCCCTTCAGCATCCCGTCGCGGCCGACATCGGTGAACAGCAGCGCCGCGACGCCGGCGCCTTCGAAGCGCTTCGCCAGTTCGGCGACCGGTAGCGTCGAGGTCTCGGCCCAGCCGCGCGTCGTCACCATGCCGCCGCGCGCGTCGACCGCGACGACGATGCGGCCGGGATGGTCGCGCGCCGCCTCGACGACCAGTTGCGGATCGGCCAGCGCCGCGGTGCCCAGCACGATGCGGGCGACGCCGCGCCCCAGCCAGGCGTCGAGCGCGGCGCGGCTGCGGATGCCGCCGCCCAGCTGGACGCGGCCGGGGAAGGCCGCGACGATGCGCTCCACCGCCGCACCATTGACGCTGCCGCCCGCGAACGCGCCGTCGAGATCGACGACATGCAGCGCCGCCGCCCCGGCGGCCGCGAACGTCCGCGCCTGCGCGGCCGGGTCGTCGCCATAATCGGTGGCGCGGTCGAGGTCGCCCTCGGCGAGGCGGACGACATGGCCCTGGTGCAGGTCGATCGCGGGGTAGAGGGTGAAGGTCACGCGGCCAGCCAATCGCTCAGGAACGCCAGCCCATAGGCCTGGCTTTTTTCGGGGTGGAACTGGACGCCGGTGACGTTGCCGCGCCGGACGACGGCGGCGAACGCGCCGCCATGATCGCTGGTCGCCACGACGTCGGCGTCGTTGGCCGCGGCCAGCCGGTAGCTGTGGACGAAATAGCCGCTGCCCCCGGCGAACCCTGGCTGCACGGCGCGGATGTCGTTCCAGCCGATGTGCGGGACCTTGAGGCCTGCGTCGCCGGGTTCGAGCCGCACCACCTCGCCCGGAATCCAGTCGAGGCCGGCGTGGATGCCGTGCTCGTGGCCGCGCGTCGCCAGCAGCTGCATGCCGACGCAGATCCCCAGGAACGGCTTGGCCGCCCCGTGCACCGCGGTCTCCAGTGCGTCGACCAGCCCCGGCACGCCGCGCAGCGCGCCGATGCACTGCGCGAACGCGCCGACGCCCGGCAGCACGATGCGGTCGGCGGCAGCGACGTCGGCGGCGGCGCCGCTGACCACCACCCGCGTCGCGCCGGCCGCCGCCAGCGCCTTGGCGGCGGAGCGCAGGTTGCCCGCGCCATAGTCGACGACCAGCGTCAGGCCGTCAGGCACGGGCGGCCGGCCCGCCCAGCGTGCCCTTGGTCGAGGGGATGGCACCCGCCTTGCGCGGGTCGATGTCGACCGCCATGCGCAGGGCGCGGGCGAGGCCCTTGAAGCAGCTCTCGACGATATGGTGGTTGTTCTGCCCGTACAGCGTCTCGACGTGGAGCGTGATCCCGGCCGCCTGCGCGAAGCTGCCGAACCAGTGCTCGATCAGCTCGGTGTCCCATTCGCCGAGCTTCTCGACCGTGAACGCGGTCTTCCAGACGAAATGTGGCCGGCCCGAGATGTCGAGCACGACGCGGGTCAGCGTCTCGTCCATCGCCGCGTGCGCCTCGCCGAAGCGGGCGATGCCGGCCTTGTCGCCCAGCGCCTGCCGCACCGCCTCGCCCAGCGCCAGCGCGCTGTCCTCGGTGGTGTGGTGCTGGTCGATATGCAGGTCGCCGGCGCAGCGCAGGTTGAGGTCGATCAGCGAGTGGCGCGACAGCTGTTCGAGCATATGGTCGAAAAAGCCGATGCCGGTGGCGATGTCGTAGGTGCCGCGGCCATCGAGATCGAGCGTCACCGCGATCCGGGTCTCGTTGGTGTTGCGGGCGATCGTGGCGGTGCGCGACATGGGCGGCGGTTAGAGCAAGGCACCGGCGCGGGCAAGGTTCAGCCCTCGATCAGCGACTCCGGGTCGGCGAGCCGGTCGCCGGTCGCGCTTTCCAGCGCGTGGCGGTTGCGCGCATCCTCCAGGTCGAGCTCGCGTTCGATGCGGCGGCGGGCGTCGTCGGTGATGCGGTCGTCGCGGTAGAAGGCGGCGATGGCGCGGCGCTCCGCCTCGATCAGCTGCGCCTGGATGCGCGCGTCCTCGGCGACCGGGCTGCCCGCGACCGCGGTGTCGGCGGTGCCGGCATATTCGTTGCGGCGGTCGCAGTGGCGGCGGTACAGCGCCTTGACCGCGCTTTCGGGCGCGCCCGCGGCGGCCAGCCGGTCGAGCTCGGCCAGCGCCGCCTCCACCCCGCCCAGCCGCGCCTGGACCTCCGCCGCCTTGTCCGCCGCCGCCTCGCGCTCGCCCGCGCCGCTGAGGCCCAGCGCGCGGATCAGCGGGGGCAGCGTCACGCCCTGGCCGACCAGCGTCACGACGATGACGACGAAGGTCACGAACAGGATCAGGTCGTGCTCCGGGAACGGCCGGCCGTTGATGGTGGCCGGGATCGACAGCGCGGCGGCCAGCGACACGACGCCGCGCAGGCCGGTGTAGCCGATGATGAACGGCGTCTGCCACCCCGGCGCGGGCTCGCGGTCGCGCAGCCGCGCCGATAGTCGCGGCAGATAGGTCGCCGGGAACACCCAGACGAAGCGCACGACGATGATCACCACGCAGACCAGCGCCGCCGCCGTCACCAGCCGCGGCCAGCCGCCGCCCGCCGCGCCCTGCATCAGCGCGTGCGCCTGCAGGCCGGTCAGCAGGAACAGCAGCCCCTCGATGCCGTGGGTGACCAGCCCCCAGACGAAATAGCCCTGCAGCCGGGTCGCGGGCGCGATGAAGCGCGGCCCGTTCCAGCTGACGTACAGCCCCGCCGCCACCGTCGCCAGCACGCCCGAGCCGCCCAGCGCATGCGGCGGCCAGAACGCCAGGAAGGGGGTCAGCAGCGCCAGCATGATCTCCGCCTGCGGGTGCCGCGCCCAGTGGCGGATGCGCATCATCACGAAGCCCAGCGCGACGCCGAACAGCGTCTCGCCGACGACGATCGCCACGAACTTCACCGCCGCCGCCGGCACCGAGACGCCGCCGTGCATCACCGCCGCCAGCGCAAACGCGAACAGGATCAGCGCGGTGGCGTCGTTGACCAGCCCCTCGCCCTCCAGGATGGTCAGGATGCGCTCCGGGATGTGCAGCCGCCGCGCGATCGCCATCGGCGCCACGGCATCCGGCGGCGCCACCACCGCGCCGAGCACGAAGCCGACCGCCCAGTCGAGGCCGAGCAGGTAATGGCAGGCGGCCGCCACCGCGCTCGCGGTGAACAGCACGCAGCCGATGGCGAGCAGCAGGATCGGGCGGAGATTGGCCCGGAAGCCGCGCCAGCTCATGCCGACGCCCGCCCCGTACAACAGCGGCGGCAGCAGGATCAGCAGCACCACCTCGGGCGCGATATGCACCGGCGGCAGCCCGGGAATAAAGCTCAGCCCGGTGCCGACCAGCACCAGCAGGATCGATTGCGGCAGCCCCAGCCGGCCCGCGCCCGCCTCGGCGATGGCGGTCACCGCGATCAGCAGCGCAGCGAGGGTCAAAAGCGGCAGCATCGCCGACAGCTAGCGGGTAAAATGGTGCACCGGAAGGGATTCGAACCCCTGACCCCTGCCTTCGGAGGGCAGTGCTCTATCCAGCTGAGCTACCGGTGCGTGGGGTGGCCCCTAGCAGGCGGCGGGCTACTTGGGAACCGGGGTATAAGGCACGAACGGGCCCAGCCCGCAGCTGACGCCGATGCGCGGGCCGCCGCCCTGGATGATGACGGTGATGATGTCGACCGAGCACAGGCGGTTGATCGAGGTCGAATAGCTGAAGGCGCGCTCGAACCCCAGCTGCGAACAGCTGTTGGGCAGGTTGTTGCGCAGCACCGTGCCGTCGCGCAGGTAGAAATCGATGGTGCGGTCGTCGATCACCTTCGATTCGCGGATGCGGCTCAGCTCGACGCACTGTGAGCTCGGCACCTTGCCCCCGGCGACGGTGTTGGCGGGCGGCGGCGGCGGCACCGCGGCGGTGCGCGGCGCGTTCGAGCAGCCGGCCAGCAGGCCGAGCGCGGCAACGGCAACGATAGCGGGAACGGCGCGACGCATGCTGGTCCTCCCTGTTTCAATCAGTGTGCGGTGGCTTTGCTGCACGCCCGGTTAACGCGGGCGCCGGCGTCTTGGGTTCGAAGGCGCAGTCGACCGCGACCGGACACCGCCAGCACTGGGGCGTACGCGCGACGCAGGTGTAGCGGCCGTGCAGGATCAGCCAGTGGTGGGCGTGCACCATATACCGTGCCGGGATCGCCGCCATCAGTCCGTCCTCGACGGCGCGCGGCGTTTTGCCGGGTGCCAGGCCGGTGCGGTTGCCGACCCGGAAGATGTGCGTGTCGACCGCCATCGCCGCCTCGCCGAAGGCGACGTTCAGGACGACGTTCGCGGTCTTGCGCCCGACGCCCGGCAGGCTCTCAAGCGCGGCGCGGTCGCGCGGCACCTGGCCGCCGTACTGCGTCGCCAGGGTCTCGCTCAGCGCGGCAACGTGCTTCGCCTTGGTGTTGAACAGCCCGATCGTCTTGATCAGGTCGCGGATTCGGGCCTCGCCCAGCGCCGCCATGCGGGCCGGCGTCGGCCCGGCGGCAAACAGCGCCGGCGTCGCCTTGTTGACCCCGGCGTCGGTCGCCTGCGCCGACAGCACGACCGCGACCAGCAGCTGGAACGGGTCGTCGTAGGCGAGTTCGGTGCGCGGTTCCGGGTTCGCCGCGGCGAGCGTGCTGAAGAAATGCTCGATCTGCTGCGGCGTCATGTCGTGGCGTTTGTGCGGCGGCGGGCGGTTGGCTGTCCAGCCCGGCGCGCGTAGGCTGCCGCGATGGCGGTGCTCGATCTGACGCTGCGGCCCAACCGCTCGCTGCCGCGCCATCAGGCGCGCTGGCTGGTCGCCGGCGTCGGCGGCGTCTTTTTGCTTGGGGGCCTGCGCTTCCTGGCGCTCGGCGCGTGGCCGGTGCTGCCGTTCATGGCCATCGACGTGGCGCTGCTGTGGTGGGCGTTCCGCGCCAGCTACCGGTCGGGCCGGGCCTATGAGACGGTGCGCCTCGACGCCTTCGACCTGACCGTCCGCAAGGTCGCCGCCAACGGGCGGGAGCGCCGCTTCCGGCTGGAGCCGTTCTGGGCCCGCGCCCGGCTGGAGGACCTGCCCAGCGGCGACAACCGCCTGTCGCTGGTGTCGCGGCAGGTCCGCGTCACCGTCGGCCACTGCCTGTCACCCCCCGAACGCGCCGCCGTCCATGCCGCGATCGAGACCGGCCTGGCGCGCTGGCGGGCGGGCTAGGTCTCCGACCCGTCGCGCGCCCAATCATTTGCGATCTCGCCCAGCACCGTCTCCATCACCTCGGCGGGCGGGAATTGCTGCCGGCCCTCCGGCTCGGGTTGCCCGCGCAGCCGGGCCAGCACCTGGGCCGCGACGAACTGCTGGCTTTCCGACAGCGGCGACCACGCGATCTTCAGGCGGATGCGGGTCGCCGCCTCGCGCATCCCTTCCGGCCCGGCATCGACCCTGGCGTCGAGCGCGCGCAGATTCTCCTCCAGATGCTCGCAATAGCCGATGTCGCCGCGCACCCAGTCGTCGAGCGCGTCGGGGAAGGCGGCGAGCTTGATCAGCCGGTCGCGCATCTGCTTGCGGAACATCAGCGACAGGGTCTGCTGCTCGGCATAGCGGATCGCATTATGCCACAGGCGCGTCGCCACGTCGGCCGGCTCCACGCTGCCCTCGGGCACGGCCCCGGCCGGGGCGGCCGTGCCGCTGTTGCCGGCGAAATGGCGCAGCACGGACACCAGCAGGCGGTTGTCGTACCGCGTCGTCTCGCCCTTGATCTGGCCCTTCCACACCACCGCCACCGGTACGCCGTTGACGGCGCGGTCGAAGGCGATGGTCTTCAGCGCCGCGACCCCGGCGTCGAGCGCCGCGCTCCACGCCGCACAGAAACTCTCCGCCCCCTCGGCGGTGCGCAATTTATAGGCGGCGGTGACGTGCATCCCGACCGCATCGGCGGCGGCGGTGACGCTGCCGGTCGCGGCCAGCGCCGCGATGAAGCTGCGCTGCCGCTCGGCCGTCCACCCGCCCCGCCGCGGCGCGCGCGGCACCGGCGTGAAGTCGGGGACGGGAGGATCGGGGAATCGGGTTCGTATCATTAGACAATCATAACCGGGTTGGTTACAAATGTCAAGCTCGGGCGGTCGCTGCGGCGGCGGTCAGCGGTCGATCAGTCCCTCGTGCTTGGTGTCGGGCAGCAGCAGCGCCGCGACCAGCGAGACGCCGCACATGCCCGCGACGTACCAGAAGAACCAGGCCTCGTGCCCGGCGCTCTTGAACGCCAGCGCGACATATTCGGCGGTGCCGCCGAACAGCGACACCGACACCGCATAGGGCAGGCCGACCGCCAGCGCGCGGACGTTGGCGGGGAACAGCTCCGCCTTCACCAGGCCGCTGATCGCGGTGTAGCAACTGAGCACGGTCAGCGCGGCGAGGATCAGGACGAAGGCTTCGCTCTGGCTGCGGACGCTGCCCAGCGCGGTCAGCAGCGGCACCGTGCCGAGCATGCCGATCAGGCCGAAGGCGATCAGCTGCGGCTTGCGCCCGAGCCGGTCCGACAGCGCCCCGAACAGCGGCTGGAGCAGCAGGTAGCCGACCAATGTCGCGGCGCTGGTGGCGCTCGCCTCCGCCTTGGTCCAGCCGGCGGTGTTGACCAGAAATTTCTGCATATAGGTCGTGAAGGTGTAGAAACTCAGGCTGCCGCCGGCGCCCAGCATGACCACCAGCGCGGCACGGCGGCGATGCTCCCACAGCCGGGCGAAGACCTGGCCGCGGTCGGCGGGGAGGGTGGTGAAGGCCTCGGTCTCGGCGATGCTGCGCCGCAGCCACAGCGCCACCAGCGCACCCAGGCTGCCGATCGCGAACGGGATGCGCCAGCCCCAGTCGTTCAGCTCCGCCTCGCTCAGCGTCGCCTGCAGGACGACCGCGACGGCGAGCGCCAACAGCTGCCCGCCGATCAGGGTAACATATTGGAACGATGCGGCAAAACCCCGGTGCCGGGGGCCGGCGATCTCGCTCATATAGGTGGCGGACGCGCCGTACTCGCCGCCCACCGACAGGCCCTGCAGCAGCCGCGCGAGGACCAGGATGACGGGCGCGGCGACGCCGATGCTGGCATGGCCGGGCGCCAGCGCGACGATCGCCGAGCCGCTCGCCATCAGCAGCACCGACAGGCTCAGCGCCGCCTTGCGCCCGTGCCGGTCGGCATAGACCCCCAGCCACCAGCCCCCGACCGGCCGCATCAGGAAGCCCACCGCAAACACCGCCGCCGCACTCAGCAGCTGCGCGGTCTGGTCCCCCGTGGGGAAGAAGACATGGGCGAAGTAGAGCGAAAACGCCGAATAGACGTAGAAATCATACCATTCGACCAGATTACCAATCGACCCGCCGGCCAGCGAACGGAACCGGCCCCCCGGCGTCACGCTATTGCGCGAGTGGCACGCCGGCGGGCGCGGGCGGGGTCTTGGCGGGCGCGATCTGGGCCGCGGGCGTCGCCAGCGAGGTGTCGATGACCCGCGCCTTGTGCCCCGCAGCCGCCAGCACCGCGAGGATGATGCTGGTCGCGATGAACATCGAGGCGAGCACCGTCGTCGAGCGAGTCAGCAGGTCGGCCGCGCCGCGTGCGCTGACCAGTCCGCCGCCAGTACCGCCGCCGATGCCGAGTCCGCCGCCCTCCGAACGCTGGATCAGGATGACGAAGCATAGCGCGACGGCGATGAGGGTGTGGATGACGAGGACGAAGGTGGACATTGGAGGCTTCTCGGGAGACGGGATCAGGCCCGGCATGTAGCCGTGGCGGCGTCAGTCCGCAACCGGAGCGGCGGCGGCAATCGCCAGCAGGCTCGCCGCGGTCAGGCTGGCACCGCCGACCAGCGCACCGTCGACGTTCGGCAGACCGAGCAGCGCGGCCGCGTTGTCGGGCTTGACCGAGCCGCCATAAAGGATGCGGACCGCCGGTCCAACGGCGGCGCGGATCATCGCGTGCATGGCAGCGACGTCATCGAGCGTCGGTGTGCGGCCGGTGCCGATCGCCCACACCGGCTCGTAGGCGACGACAATGCGGTGGGCGCGGTCGGCGGGCAGCGACCCCGCGAGCTGGGCGGCAACCACTGCCGCTGCCTGTCCGGCGTCGCGCTGTGCCTCGGTCTCGCCGACGCAGACGATCGCGGTGAGGCCGGCGGCAACGGCGGCGCGAGCCTTGGCCAGCACCGTCGCATCGGTCTCGCCGCAATCGGCGCGGCGCTCGCTGTGACCGACGATGACGAGGGTTGCGCCCGCATCGGCGAGCATCGCGGCCGAGATGTCGCCGGTATGGGCTCCGTGCGGCGCGGCGTGGACATCTTGCCCGCCGATCGCCAGCCGCGACCCGGCGGCGGCGCGAGCAGCTCGCTCGATGAGGGTGAACGGCGGGCAGATCGCCAGCTCGGCCGCTTCAGGAACGGCCGTCGCTACGGCCGCAACCTGGACCAGTGCGGCGGCGAGGCCGTGCATCTTCCAATTGCCGACGATGAGCTTGGTCATCGGGGTCGCGTAGCGCGCGACGCGGACGTCGCCAAGCCCGGCTTGCCGCCTGTGACGCCCGTCCCTATGGTCCGCGCCGCTTCAACCGGTCCGGAATTCAATGCTCGCTTTCATTCGCAAATGGCTGACTTCGTGGCCAGTACTGGCTTTGCTCGGCCTGGTTCTCATCGCATTCGTGGTGACCGGCGTCGGCGATCCGTTCGGCGGTGGTGGCGGTGCCGGCGGCGATCTTGCGCGCGCCGGCGACCAAAAGGTCACACAGGCTCAGGTGCTGAGCCGTTTCGAGCGCGTCGTTACCGATGCCAGGGCCCGGAGTCCCGGTCTGACCCAGGCCGAAGCGGCGCGGCAGGGCGGCATCGAGGCGATCACCCAGCAGTTGGCCGGCGCGGCGGCACTCGACGCGTTCGCAGCGAAGCATGGCATCGCGGTCAGCGACCGTGCCGTCGGCGGCGCCATCGGCTCGATCGCGGCGTTCCAGATTGGCGGCAAGTTCGACCAGGCGACCTATGAGCGGCTGCTCGCGCAGCAGCGGATCCGCGAACCCGCGTTCCGCGAAGAGGTCCGCACCGACCTGCTGCGCAAACAACTGCTGATCCCGGCCGCGACCGGTGCGCAAGTGCCGCGCGGCGTGGCAGCGCCCTATACGCGGCTGCTGCTCGACGTGCACGAGGGGGCGGCCGCAACCGTGCCGCCCCCCGCCGTCGCCGCGCCTACGCTGGCGCAGGTCGCGGCTTATTATGCCAGCCACAAGGCGCGGTTCATGGCACCCGAGCGACGCGGCTTCCGCTACGCGCTGATCGATCGCGCCGGGCTGGGGGCCAAGGTCGCCGTCAGCGATGCAGAAGTCGCGGCCGACTATGACAAGAACCGCGAAACCTATGGCGCGGTCGAGCAGCGGCGGTTGTCGCAGCTGGTGCTGCCCGACGAAGCGAAGGCCAAGACGTTCGCCGCCGCCGTAAAGGGCGGCGCGGCTTTCCCGGCTGCGGCCGCGCAAGCGACCGGCGCGAGCGCCAGCGACGTCGCGCTCGGCCTGCTGAGCCGGGATAAGTTCGCGTCGGCCTCCACCGCTGCCCTCGCGGCACAGGTGTTCGCCGCGGCCAGCGGGACGGTGATCGGTCCGGTCCGGACCGACTTTGGCTGGAACGTGGTCCGCGTCGACGAGATTGTCGCGCCGAAAGGCAAGTCGCTGGCTGAATTGCGTCCGATCATCCTCGCCAAACTGACCGACACCAAGGCGGAGACGGCGCTGGCCGATGTCGTCGCCAAGCTTGAGGATGGCCTGAGCAGCGGCAAGAGCTTTGCCGACGCGGCCAAGGAACAGGGCCTGCCCACCGAGACGGTCGCGCCGCTCGGCAAGGGCGGCGGCGCGCCTGCGATCGCACCGGTCGTGGCGAAGGCTTTCGATCTTGATCCTGCCGACGGCGCGACCGTCGTCGAACTGGGCGACGGCCGCTTCGCCCTGATCGAACTTGGTCAGACATTGGCGCCCGCGCCCATTCCACTTGCCCAGGTCGAAGGCGCGGTGGCGACGGCGTGGACGCTCGAAGCGCGCATCAAGGCGGCGCGCGCGGTCGCGGACGCGGTTGTCGCGGATACCGGCAAGGGTATGGCGTTTGACACGGCCGCGGTTAAGCGCGGGCTGAAACCGCCCCAGATAATCAGGGTGCGCCGCATCGACGTGCTGCAGCAGGCGAAGCCGTCGCCGGCGCTGGCACAGTTCGTTTCGCTGAGCGCCGGGAAATCGCGAATCCTGGCGGCGCCGGACGGCGCGACCCTGATCCTGCATGCCGACCGGGTGATCCCGGGAGACGTGGCGTCGGCAACGCCGCTCCTCGAACAGACGCGGCAGCAATTGAAGGACGTCGCGCCGGACGAGCTCGCCAGCGCATTCGGCCGCGCGGTCGAGCGCGAGGTCGGCATCAAGCTGAACACGGCGGCGATCGCGGCGACGCAGCAGCGGATCATCGGCGACGCCACGCCCAAGTGAGCGCGGCGCGGCTCGCCTGGCAGCGGATCGTCGCGGATACCGAGACGCCGGTCGGCGCGATGCTGAAGCTGGCGCGGCCGGGCGAGGGGGCGTTCCTGCTCGAATCGGTCGAGGGCGGCGCGGTGCGCGGGCGTTATTCGCTGATCGGGCTCGACCCGGACCTGGTCTGGCGCGCGACCGGCGACACCTGCGAGATAAACCGGCAGTGGCAGGCCGACCGGACGGCGTTCTCCGCCTGTCCTGGCGGTGTGCTCGCCAGCCTGCGCGCGCTGGTCGCCGAGTGCCGGATCGAGGTGCCGCCGGAATTGCCGCCGGCGCTGTCGGTGCTGGTCGGCTACATGGGTTATGAGACGGCACGGCTGTCGGAACCGCGCCTGCCGCCCCCGGGCGACGATCCGCTCGGGCTGCCCGACATGGTGTTCGTCCGGCCGGCGCTGCTGCTGGTCTTCGACCGGCTGAAGGACGAACTGTTCCTGGTCGCCCCGGTTTATGCGGGCGGCGACGAAGGCCGCGCCCGCGAGCGGATCGATGCCGCCGCCGCCCGCCTGTCGCAGCCGGTGCCGGCGGGGCGCGCCGGACACGCAACGTTGCCCGACGGTGCACCCCGGGCGGTGCTGCCAGCGGGTGCCTATGCCGCGATGGTGGCGCGCGCCCAGGCCTATATCGCGGCTGGTGACATCTTCCAGGCGGTGCTGGCGCAGCGCTTCACCATCGACTTTCCGCTGCCGCCGCTCGACCTGTATCGCGCGCTGCGGCGGATAAACCCGTCGCCGTTCCTGTATTTCCTCGACCTGCCGGGCTTCGCGCTGATCGGCTCCAGCCCGGAGATCCTGGTGCGGGTCCGCGACGGCGAGGTGACCATCCGGCCGATCGCCGGGACGCGGCCGCGCGGGCGCGACGCGGTCGACGATGCGCGGCTGCGCGACGAACTGCTGAGCGATCCCAAGGAGCTTGCCGAACACCTGATGCTGCTCGATCTCGGCCGCCACGATACCGGGCGAGTGGCAGCATCGGGCAGCGTCACCGTCACCGACCGCTTCGGGGTCGAGTTCTACAGCCACGTGATGCACATCGTGTCGAATGTGCGCGGCCGGCTCAAGCCCGGTTGCGACGCCATCGACGCGCTGCTCAGCGGCTTCCCGGCCGGCACAGTGACCGGGGCGCCCAAGGTCCGGGCGATGGAGATCATCCGCGAGCTCGAGCCCGAGAAGCGCGGTGCCTATGCCGGCGGCGTCGGCTATTTCGCGCCCGACGGATCGATGGACAGCTGCATCGTGCTGCGCACCGCGGTGGTCAAGGACGGCGTCATGCACGTCCAGGCCGGGGCCGGCATCGTCGCCGACAGCATCGCGGCGAACGAGCAGGCCGAGTGCGAGGCCAAGGCGGGTGCACTTGTCGCAGCCGCGCGCGAGGCGCTGGCGCGCGCCGGCGAGGCCGGATACGGGCAATAGCAGCGCAGGAGACAGATCATGGTTAAGGCAGTCTGGAACGGCGTCACCATCGCCGACACCGACGACACGGTGGTGGTCGAGAACAACCACTACTTCCCGCTGTCGGCGATCGACCCGGCGCTGCTGAAGCTCAGCCAGACGACCAGCGTCTGCGGCTGGAAGGGCCTTGCGAACTATTACACACTGAGCGCCGGCGGGGCGGAGAACAAGGACGCGGCGTGGTATTATGCCGACCCGAAGGATGCCGCTGCGAACATCAAGGGCCGCGTCGCCTTCTGGAAGGGCGTCAAGGTCGGGTGACGCCGCCGCGGCGAGCCGCTAGACGGGCCGCGCCATGATCCTTGTCATCGATAACTACGACAGCTTCACCTATAATCTCGTTCACTATCTCCAGGAGCTGGGGGCAGCGGTCGAGGTCGTGCGCAACGACGCGCTGACCGTGGCCGACGCCATGGTGCTAGCCCCGCAGGCGGTGCTGCTGTCGCCGGGGCCGTGCACGCCGAACGAGGCCGGGATCAGCCTCGACCTGATTGCGGCGGCGGCCGCCGCCGGGTTGCCGGTGCTGGGCGTCTGCCTCGGCTATCAGGCGATCGGCCAGGCGTTCGGGGCGAAGGTCGTCCGCGCCCCCCACGTCATGCACGGCAAGACCTCGGCGATCCGCCACGACGGCACCGGCGTCTTCGCTGGCCTGCCCAGCCCCTACACCGCGACGCGCTACCATTCGCTGATCCTGGCCGGTCCGCTGCCGGCACCGCTGGTCGCCACGGCGTGGACCGACGACGGCATCGTCATGGGGCTGCGCCACGCCACGTTGCCGCTCCACGGCGTGCTGTTCCACCCCGAGAGCATCGCCAGCGAGCACGGGCACGCGCTACTCGGCAACTTCCTGTCGCTGGCCGGGATCGCGCACACGCCGTTGGTGGTCGCGGCATGAGCACCATGATCTGGCTTCCCGACCCGCGCGAAGCCCTGGATGCGGTCGGCGCCGAAGCAGCGTTCGGTGATATCCTGGACGGGCGAGTGCCCGATGCGGCCATCCATGACTTCCTGCTCGGCATCACGCTGCGCGACGAGACCGCCACGGAGATCGCCGCTGCCGCCCGCGCACTGCGGGCGCGAATGATTATTGTCCGCGCGCCCGTCGGAGCAATCGACGTCTGCGGCACCGGCGGCGACGGCGCGCACAGCCTCAACATCTCGACCGCGGTCGCCATCGTAGTGGCGGCGTGCGGCGTGCCGGTCGCCAAGCATGGCAACCGCGCCGCTAGCAGCAAGGCGGGCGCGGCGGACACGCTGGAGGCGCTCGGCCTCGATCTCGATCGCGCGTCGGCCAGCGCCGAGGACGCCCTGAACGAGCTCGGCATCGCCTTCCTGTTCGCGCAGAAGCACCACCCGGCGCTCGGCCGCCTCGCGCCGATCCGCCGCGCCATCGGGCGGCGGACGATCCTGAACCTGCTCGGCCCGCTCGCCAATCCGGCCGGCGTCACGCGGCAACTGGTCGGCGTCGCGCGGGTCGATTACCTGGGCGTCGTCGCCGCGGCCCTGGCAAAGCTGGGCACGGATGCGGCGCTGGTCGTATCGGGTGAGGACAATCTCGATGAGTTGTCGATCGCCGGGTCCAGCCGCGCGCTCGCCATCGGCAACTGCGGCGCGCCAGAACAGCATATTGTGCCGGAAGACTGTGGCCTGATCCGTCACCCGCTCGGCGCGCTGCGTGGGGGCGACCCCGGCTTCAACGCTGCGGCGCTGACTGCTTTGCTCGCTGGCGAACCGGGGGCCTACCGCGACGCGGTGCTGCTGAACACGGCCGCCGCGCTGATCGTCGCGGGCACGGCGCGCGACTGGCGCGATGGCGCCCAGACTGCTGCGGCGACGATCGACGACGGGCGCGCGGCGGCGCTGCTCAAGGCGTGGCTGGCGTTCTGACGCAGTCGGCACAGAAGCCGCGATAGGTGACCTCCGCCTCGTCGATCACGAAGCCATCGGCCAGCGTCGCGTCCAGACACGGTGCCGCGCCGATCGCGCAATCAACATCCACGACCGTGTTGCAGCTCCGGCAGACGAAGTGGTGGTGGTTGTCCCGGATGCGCGTCTCATAAAGCATCGGGCCGCCGTCGACGATGAAGCGACGCAGGAGACCGGCTTCGGCAAGATGGGCCAGGCAATCGTAGATCGCCTGATGCGATACGCCCGGCAGCACGCCGGCGACATCGCCCAGGACGACCGCGGCACTGCCATGCGGCCGGCGTGCCACCGCTTCGAGAACGGCGACGCGCTGGCGTGTAACCCGCAGCCCGGCGTCACGTATGGCCGTGCGCGCTTCCATGCGACAGATTTAGCCCTTTTCTTGAACGATTCAAGATCGTATCGATGAGCCATAATAAACGGGAGGGCGCTCGATGTTCCAGAATTTATGCATGTCGGCGAAGGCTGCGGTGTCACTTGGTGCCTTGGCCATTGCGGGTGCGGTCGCCGCGCAATTGCCGCCGCCGCCGACGCCGGTCGTGAAGCCGCTCGCACCGATGCCGGCGACCAGCGAGGACCGGGTTACGGGCAAGACCAATCAACAATGGTGGCCCAATCGGCTCGACCTGACCGTGCTGCGCCGCAACGAGCAGAACAGCAATCCGTATCGCGATTTCAACTATGCGCGTGAATTTGGTGCGCTGAACCTCTCGGCCGTGAAAGCCGATATCGCCAAGGCCCTGACCACGTCGCAGCCCTGGTGGCCGGCAGACTATGGCAATTACGGCCCCTTCATGATCCGCCTGGCATGGCACGCCTCCGGTACCTATCGCGCTGCCGATGGCCGCGGCGGCGAGGATGGCGCGCAGCAGAGGTTCGAGCCGTTGTCGAGCTGGCCTGACAACGCCAACCTCGACAAGGCCCGCCGGCTGTTGTGGCCGATCAAGCAGAAATACGGTCGCGCCTTGTCCTGGGGTGACCTCATAATCCTGACGGGTAACGTCGCGCTGGAGCAGATGGGCTTCAAGGTGATCGGCTTTGCCGGCGGCCGGACCGACGACTGGTCGTCGGAGAATATCTTCTGGGGGCCGGAACGCGAGATGCTGACGGTCCAGCGTTACGATGCGGCCGGCAAGCTGATCGAGCCGCTCGCGAACAGCACGCAGGGTCTGATCTACGTTAACCCGGAGGGGCATCTGGGCGACAGCGACCCGGCGCACGCGATCGACGACATCCGTCAGACCTTCGGCAACATGGGCATGGACGACCGCGAGACGGTGGCGCTGATCGCGGGCGGCCACACGATCGGCAAGGCGCACAGCGCCCACGACCAAAAGCGGTGCCAGGGCAAGGAGCCCGCCGCCGGCGCGATCGAGCAGCAGGGCTTCGGCTGGCATAGCGACTGCGTCACTGGCGTTGGCAAGGACGCGATCACCTCCGGCCTGGAGGGCGCATGGTCGCAGGACCCGACCCGATTCAGCAACAACTACAACCAGAATCTCATGAAATTCAACTGGGTGAAAGCCAAGAGCCCGGGCGGCGGAACGCAGTGGGAGCCCGACGATGCGAAGGCCCGTACGCTGGTGCCGGACGCCTTCGATCCCAAGCTCAAGCATCCGCCGATGATGCTGACCACAGATGTGTCGCTGAAGGTGGACGCTGCCTATCTGGCGACGATCGAGCGTTACCGCGCCCATCCCGACCAGTTCAAGACCGAATTCGCCGAGGCGTGGTTCAAGCTGACCCATCGCGACCTCGGGCCGGTCTCGCGCTATCTCGGCAACGAAGTGCCCAGGCAAGTTTTTGTCTGGCAGGATCCGGTGCCCGCGCCGAGCGGCCGGCTAATATCGGAAGCCGACGTTCGTGACCTCAAGCAGCAGATCATGGCGACCGGGCTGACGGTCCCGCAACTGGTCCGCACAGCGTGGGCGGCCGCCGCCAGCTTCCGCAATACGGACTGGCGCGGCGGTGCCAACGGCGCGCGCCTGGCACTGTCGCCGCAGCGCGAGTGGGCGGTGAACGACCCGCAGGAACTCGGCGCCGTGCTGCCCAGGCTGGAGGCGATCCGGGACGGCTTTAACCGCAGCCACGGCGACCGGCCGGTGTCGCTGGCGGACCTGATCGTGCTCGGCGGGACGGCCGCAGTCGAGAAGGCGGCGGCCGACGGTGGTGTCGCGGTCGCGCTGCCGTTCACGCCCGGCCGGACCGACGCGAGCCAGGCGCAGACGGACGTCAAGAGCGTCAACTACCTGGAGCTCAAGGCGGACGGCTTCCGCAACTATTACCAGCCGGGACAGCGCCTGACCCCGCCCGAGGCGCTCGTCGACAAGGCGGCCACCCTGGGCCTCAACACCCGCGAGATGACGGTGCTGGTTGGCGGCCTACGCTCGCTGAACGCCAACGCCGGTGCGTCCGATGCCGGCGTCCTGACCGCCCGTCCGGGTGTGTTGAGCAACGACTTCTTCATGAACCTGCTCAGCATGGACACTGTTTGGAGCAAGGCGGATCCGCAGGGCACACTTTATGTCGGCAAGGACCGTAGCGGCGACCGGATCAAGTGGCGGGCCACGCCGGTCGACTTGACCTTCGGCTACAACTCCGAACTGCGCGCGGTGGCCGAAGTCTATGCGACGAAGGCCGACCAGCAGCGGTTCGTCGAGGACTTCGCCGCTGCCTGGACGAAAGTGATGAATAACGATCGCTATTGAAATACGGGCGGGCCCATTCGCGGGCCCGCCGCTATCCTGCCTGCGCCGCCGCGATCAGCGCGTCGTCTATCGCTTTCGCCTTCAGATATGCCGGGCGCTGGCTGAGACCGGTCCAATAGGCTTCGAACGCGGGGCGCCGGTCAATCGAACCGAATGCGAGGCCCCAGCCGATTTGCGACCCGAGATAGACGTCGGCTGCGCTGAATCGGTCGCCCGCAACATACGTCCTGCCCGCAACCGCGGCCTCGAGTCCATCCATCGCATGGGCAAAGTTGCCGTACCCGGCCATCATCGTCTTGTCGGGCGGGATGACCACGCCGAGGCTCTTGTTTATCACGGCCTGCTCGACCGGCCCGGCGGCAAAGAACAGACAGCGGTAATAGTCGGCGCGCTCGCCCGGCGCTGGTGCCAGGCCCTGATTCGGAAACGCATCGGCCAGATAGGCGCAGATCGCCGCTGCCTCGGTGACGATGCGACCGTCGTGGACGATTGCCGGCACCTTGCCCATCGGATTGACCGCCAGATACGCCGGTGCCTTCATCGTCGTGCCGTAGTCGAGCAGCACCTGTTCGTACGGCTCGCCGACTTCTTCCAGCATCCAGCGCGCGATCTGTCCGCGCGACATTGGGTTCGTGTAAAAAACCAGGCTCATCGGTCGCTCCCGCAGCGAGTCGCTGGCAGGAACATTGCACGAACGCGATGGCCGCGCAAACCCCCGTCAGATGCGCGCCGGCGGACTGTCGCCCAGCGCGCCGCTGCGCCAGATCGGCCACTGGAAGGCGACGATCAGCACGGTGTTCGAGACCGCGTTGAGGGCGAAGCCGGTCGCCACCGACAGGGTCGAATCGATGGCGTACCAGCCGAGCAGCGACAGCGCGAACAACCGCCACACCGGCCCGCCCTCTGGCCCGAGCTGCACCGCGGCACGCAGCGTCGCGACCATCGTCCCCGCCCAGCCGAGCGTCACGGCGCCCATCAGCGCGAGTGCAAAGCGAAGCGGCGGGGTGACCGCGATTGGTGCATCGCCGTTCAGGACATCGAGCAGCGCGATGAGCGCGCCGTCCGTCGCCGCGAACGCCCCGGTGATCAGCAGCGCGCCAAAGCCCCCGACGCCGATCGTCACCCAGGCCATCAGCCAGTTCTGCCAAAATTTACTCATCGCTCATCTCCTCTGTAGCGATTGCTACATAGCGCGTCGGTGAAGCGGGCGCTACAGGAATCTATGGTCACTCGTGAAACCCGCCGCGCCGCCGCCATCGAGCGCATGGCCGACCATGTGCTGGCGCACGGGCTGGCGGGTGCCAGCCTGCGGCCGCTGGCGGCGGCGGCGGGGACCAGCGACCGGATGCTGTTGTATTATTTTGCTGACAAGGAGGAGCTGCTGGCCGCAACGCTGGGTGCGGTGGCGTCGCGGCTGACGGCCATGCTCGACGCCGCGCTGCCGGCTGGGGCGCGACTGCCCTACGGCGCTCTGCTCGCGGCGGTGTGGACCGCGGTCGGCTCGCCGGCGCTGCGGCCTTATATGCGGCTCTGGCTCGAGCTTGCCGCGGCGGCGGCGAGCGGGTTGCAGCCGCATCGCGGCGTCGCAGCGGCGATCATGGATGGCTTCGTCGACTGGGCTGGCAGCCATCTCGACGACCCTGACCCTGCCGCCGTCGCGGGGCTGCTGGCGACACTGGAGGGTTGCCTGTTTCTCGATGCCGTCGGACGCCGCGACCTTGCCGACGCGGCGGCTGCCCGGGGTGACGTTTCCGCCGCCGCGCGCTAGACCGCTCGCCATGACCGACCGGCTTGCCGAGATCTGCGAGACGACGCGTGCCGAGATGACGCGCCGCCAGGCTGTGCACTCCGTCGCGGACCTCGACCGTGCGGCAGCGGCACAGACCCGCCCGCGTGGCTTCCGGGCCGCGCTCGACGCCGCGCCAGGATATGGGCTGATCGCCGAGATCAAGAAGGCGTCGCCGTCGAAGGGCCTGATCCGCGCCGATTTCGACCCCGCCGCGCACGCTCGTGCCTATCAGGCCGGTGGTGCGGCGTGCCTGTCGGTGCTGACCGACGCGCCGTATTTCCAGGGCCACGAGGATTATCTGGTGGCGGCACGCGCGGCCTGCACGCTGCCGGTGCTGCGCAAGGACTTCATGGTCGACCCGTGGCAGGTGGTGGAGGCGCGCGCCAT
This sequence comes from Sphingomonadales bacterium, assembly GCA_038210595.1. Classification (GTDB taxonomy): domain Bacteria; phylum Pseudomonadota; class Alphaproteobacteria; order Sphingomonadales; family Sphingomonadaceae; genus Glacieibacterium. The sequence continues at coordinate 29,255 of JBBQWN010000002.1, forward strand.
CGGGGCGGACGCTATCCTGATCATCGTCGCCGCGCTCGACGACGCCCAGATGGCCGAGATCGAGGCGGCGGCGCTGGAGCGCGGCATGGACGTGCTGGTCGAGGTCCACGACGCCGCCGAACTCGACCGCGCGCTACGGCTCCGCTCCCGCCTGATCGGCGTCAACAACCGCGACCTGCGCGACTTCTCGGTCGATTTCGCGCGGACCTACGAGCTGGTCGCCGCCGCCCCGCCGGGCTGCACCTTCGTCGCCGAGAGCGGCATCACCGGCCCCGCCGACCTTGCCGCGATGGCGCGCCACGGCGTCCGCTGCTTCCTCGTCGGCGAAAGCCTGATGCGGCAGGACGATGTCGCCGCCGCAACCGCGCGCCTGCTCGCGGCATGAGCCTCACACACATCGGCGCGGACGGCGCCGCGCGCATGGTCGACGTGTCGGGCAAGGCGGTGACGGCGCGGACCGCGACCGCCGAGGGTTTCATTGCGATGCAGGCGGCGACGCTCGCCGCCATCGTCGCGGGCGACATCAGGAAGGGCGACGTGCTCGGCGTCGCGCGCGTCGCGGGCATCATGGCGGCCAAGCGCACTGCCGAGCTGATCCCATTGTGCCACCCGCTGCCGCTGGCCGGGGTCGAGGTGACGGTCGAGCCAGCCGATGGCGGCATCCGGGTGACGGCGACGGCGCGCACCAGCCACACCACCGGCGTCGAGATGGAGGCGCTCAGCGCGGTCAGCGTCGCGCTGCTGACCGTCTATGACATGGCCAAGGCGATCGACCGCGGCATGACGATTTCGGGCGTCCGCCTGCTGGCCAAGAGCGGTGGCCGCTCGGGGGACTGGCGGGCGCCATGACGCTGCTCGGCGTCGCCGACGCGCAGGCGCGGATGCTGGCGGGGATCGCGGCGCTGCCGGCCGAGACGGTGCCGCTGGCCCGCGCCGCCGGTCGCCGCGCCGCCAGCGACATGCCAGCGTTGCTGACCCAACCGCCGTTCACGGCCTCGGCGATGGACGGCTATGCGATCCGCTGGGCCGACCGCGCCGGGCCGTGGACAGTGACCGGCGAGGCGGCGGCCGGGCGCGGCTTTGCGGGCACCGTGGCCGCGGGCGAGGCGGTCCGCATCTTCACCGGTGCGCCGGTTCCCGACGGGGCCGACACCGTAGTCGTGCAGGAGGAAGTCGCGCTAGACAGCGACACGGCGCGGCTGACTGGCGAGGGGCCGCCGCGCCAAGGCGCGAACATCCGCCCGCGCGGGCTCGATTTCACGGCCGGCGATGTGGTGGTGCGAGCCGGCGAGCGGCTGACTCCGGCGCGGCTCGGGTTGCTCGCCGCGGCGGGCCACGGCGCGGTGCCGGTGCCGCGCCGCCCCCGCGTCACCGTCTTCGCCACCGGCGATGAGCTGGTGCCGCCGGGCACCGCGCCGGGCGCACACGCGATCGTCAGCAGCGCCGGCATGATGCTGACCGCGCTGTTCGCCGCCGCCGGGGCGGACGCGACCGACGGGGGCATCGTTCCCGACGACCGCGCCGCGCTGGCGGCGGCACTGGCGGGCGCCCGCGCCGACCTGATCATCACCGTCGGCGGCGCGTCGGTCGGCGACCACGACCTTGTCCGGCCGGTGCTGGAGGAACTGGGCGCGGAAATCGACTTCTGGCGCATTGCGATGCGGCCTGGCAAGCCGATGCTGAGCGGCCGGCTCGGCGCGGCGCGGGTCGTGGGGCTGCCCGGCAACCCGGTGTCGGCGTTCGTCTGCGCGACGCTGTTCGTGGCACCGATCCTGCGCGCCTGCGGCGGTGACGCGCACCCGCTGCCGCACGTTTTTACGGCCAAACTCGGCACGCCCCTGCCTGCCAACGACGGGCGACAGGACTATCTGCGTGCCCGCCTGGAACAGGGCGTAGTCATGGCCGCGCCGCGCCAGGATAGCTCGATGCTGCACACGCTCGCGGACAGTAATATGCTGATCGTGCGCGTACCGTTCGCGCCCGCTGCCGAAACGGATGCAATGGTCGATTGCATCGCGCTTGACTTCGTTCCGGGCGTTGCCCATACGTTCCCGTAAGGTTCCGTTTCGGGAGGCGGCGATGCTGACACGCAAGCAACATGACCTGCTCGTTTTCATCGACCAGCGGCTTGCCGCCGACGGCGTGTCGCCGTCGTTCGAGGAGATGAAGGAGGCGCTCAGCCTGAAGTCGAAGTCCGGCGTCCACCGCCTGATCAACGCGCTGGAGGAACGCGCCTTTATCCGCCGCCTGCCCAACCGCGCGCGCGCGCTGGAGGTCTTGCGGATGCCGGAGACGCGGCCGTCCGCACAGGTGCTGACGCCCGATTTCCGCCCAGAGGCTCGCAGGGTCCGCGAACCCGCCAACGACGTCGTCGAGGTGCCGCTGCACGGCCGCATCGCCGCCGGCCTGCCGATGGAGGCGCTGGAAAGCGACCGCTCGCTGTCGGTGCCCGCCGCCCTGCTCGGGCCGGGCGACCACTATGCGCTGGAGGTGTCCGGGGACTCGATGATCGACGCCGGCATCTTCGACGGCGACTATGCGCTGGTCCTGCGCTGCGACACGGCGCGGGACGGCGACATCGTCGTGGCACTGGTCGACAATGCGGAGGCGACGCTCAAGTATCTGCGCCGCGAGAAGGGCATGATCCGCCTCGATCCGGCGAACAGCGCGCACCAGCCGCAGCACTACCTCCCGTCGCGGGTGAAGGTGCAGGGCAAGCTCGCGGGGCTGCTGCGGCGTTATCACTGAGGGGCGGGGGGCGCTGCTTCGATGACACAGTGATTCCGCTCTGAGGGCAGCGCGCGGCGCGGTTTGCGCGGATCGCGATATTGCAGACGTTCCGGGAGCCCGGCATGATGCTCCGGTGGTCGATCCATCCCGCTCGTTTAGCCAGCCTTACCGTCGCCGCACATGGCTTCGGCAGCATCTGCCTTGGTGGGCGATCGAGCTAGGCGTGGCGTCGAAGGGTACCGACTGTGAGGCGACGAGCGGGCGCCACGAATGGTACAACTCCGGGACAGGGTCGGCTTGCTACCACTGCCGCGTGAGCGTTCCCTTCAACGCATGGGCCATTGGCGGGCGGGCCGATTGTAGGAAAGCAGCCATCAGGCAAGCCAGTGACGCTCACTCATAAGAGGGCTCCACGGCCACCGCGCGGCGCTTCGCCCGTGGCCGGTACGGCGCGGGCCTCGGTAGCCAAGGGTGATCACCCAGCCGGGCCGCGACCGTCGCCACCCGCGGCGGGTCGAGCCACACCGCCACCGCCCCGGTCTCGCCCAGCGCGGCGCGGTCGAGCTTCAGCCAGCGCGGGGCGCACCACGCCGGCAGGCGCCGGTTGCTGACGACGATGTCGGCGGCGGCACACGCTGGAGCCATTGCCTCACGCGGCACGGTATCGCGCGACAGGGTGGCGAGCAGCCGCCAGCGCCGGTCGCCGGCGTCCAGGTCAGCGACGCAGGCATCCTCGCTGCAGCGCGCGCCGGGCAGCTCGCTCAGCGCCGCGTCGGCGGTCGTCGCGGCGGTCGCGTCGCCCCACATGTCGCGGATATAATCGCCCGCCCGGTCGCGCAGGAACGCCAGCCGGCCATCGGGGACGAGATAGGCGGCGTGGCGGCCGTCGGCGGAGACCAGCAGGTCGGGCGGCCGCGCCAGCAGTGCCACCAGCGCGCCCGCCGCCAGCGGAACCGCGCCGAGCCAGCGCGCCCGCGTCTGCCACAGGCACAGCCACAAGCCGCCCAGCACCAGCAGCAGATACGCGGCGTCGGGCATCAGCGGCAGGCGGTAGACCGCACCCGGCCAGCCGGCAACGGTGGCGGCGACACCGGTCAGCACGTCGAGCGCTTTGCCGAGCGCCCAGGCGAAGGGGGCGCCAAGGCCAAGCGCGCCGCTGAGCAGCGTCAGCAGCAGCAGCGGCATGACCACGAAGCTGGTCCATGGAATCGCGAACAGATTGGCGACGACGCCGTACAGCCCGGCGCGGTTGAAGTGATACAGCGCGGTCGCCGCCAGCATCGCCTCCGCCACGAGGCCGGTGACCAGCAGCATCAGCAAGTGCCGCGCTAGCTGCGCCGCCCAGCCATGTTCCCGCACCGGGTCCGCCAGCCAGCGCCCGAGCCGCGACTGGTACAGCGCGACGATGCCGGTGACGGCGGCGAACGACAGCTGGAAGCTCGGCCCCAGCAGCGCCTCCGGGCGCACGCACAGGATCAGGAAGGCAGCGGCTGCGACCAGCCGGAGCGTCAGCGCCTCGCGCCCGATGACGATACCGATCAGCACGATCAATGTGGCGATGCACGAGCGCACGGTCGGCACCTCGCCGCCCGCCAGCAGCGTGTAGGCGATGCCCGTGACAGCCGCCGCACCCGCCCCGATCGCCTTGACCGGCAGCCGCAGCGCGAGGAACGGGATCAGGGTCAGGGCCCGCCTAACCGCCCACATCGTGCCGCCGACGACGATTGCGATGTGGAGCCCCGAGATCGACAACAGGTGCGCCAGCCCCGCGTCGCGCATCTGCTGGTTGGTATCAGCCGGGATCATGCCCTGATTGCCGGTGACGAACGCCGCCGCGATCGCCCCCGCCGCGCCCGGCACGGCACCGGTCAGCTGTGCGTCGATCGCCGCCCGCAGCCGCGCCAGCCAGGCCACCACCCCGGCCGGCGGCGGCGCCGGCGTCAGCACCGTCACGTTCCCCAGCAGGTAGCCGGTCGCGCCGACCCCCGCGAACCACGCTTTACGAGCAAAGTCATAACCCCCCGGCAGGCTCGGCCCCGACGGCGGGGTGAGCGCCGCCTTGACCGCGATCCGCGCGCCCGGCAGCACCCCGGGGATCCGGTCACCCTTGACGCTGATCCGGACCAGCGGCGGCAAGCCCGGCGTCGTCGGGCGCAGCAGGAAGCGGAAGCGCTCGCCGCCGCGCACCACTTCGACGCTGTCGACGACGCCCGTGATGTCGCCGGTGAAACGGTCGGCGAGGGCCGGCGCGGTTACCTGCGCGCTGCGCCACGCGGCGCTGCCCAGCCCGAGTGCGATCAGCAAGCCGCCCCACGCCAGTAGCCGGGCCGCGCGCCCGGTTGTTGCCAGTCCGCCCGCCAGCAGCGCCCCCGCCAGCGCCAGTGCGGCCCAGCGTTCCGCCGCCCACGGCAGCACGAACCATAGCGCCACACCGGTCCCGAGCGCGACCGGGATGAGCAGCGGCAACTGATGGCGTTCGGCGAACAGCCAGGCTTCCAGCCGCAGCTCCGCGGCACGGGTTTGAAGCGTGCGCGACGCCATGCTACTCGCCACTCGCTGCCCCCTTCCGGGTGGAGCGTCGTTCAAATCGAACCGAGGTGCAATGGCCGGAACGGGACAGGTGGTGACGCGGTTCGCGCCGTCGCCGACGGGCTATCTGCATATCGGCGGAGCGCGCACGGCGCTGTTCAACTATCTGTATGCGCGGCATTTCGGCGGGCGCTTTCTGCTGCGCATCGAGGATACTGACCGGGCACGCTCGACCGACGCGGCAGTGACGGCGATCCTCGACGGCATGGCTTGGCTCGGCCTTGATGCCGACGAGCCGCCGGTGATGCAGTTCGCGCGCGCGCCGCGCCACGCCGCGGTGGCGCACGCGCTGCTGGCGGCGGGCCATGCCTATCGCTGCTATGCGACGGCCGAGGAACTGACCGCGATGCGCGAGGCGCAGCGCGCGGCGAAACAGCCGCAGCGCTATGACGGCCGCTGGCGTGGCCGGACCGACACGCCCGACCTGCCGTTCGTGATCCGCTTCCGCGCACCGAAGGAGGGCAGCGTGACGATCGCCGACCGGGTGCAGGGCGAGGTCACCGTCGCCAATGCCGAGCTGGACGACATGGTGCTGCTGCGCTCCGATGGCACGCCGACCTATATGCTGGCGGTGGTCGTCGACGACGAGGACATGGGCGTGACCCATGTCATCCGCGGCGACGACCATTTGAACAACGCCTTCCGCCAGCTGGCGCTGATCCGCGCGGCGGGGTTCCGCGAGCCGGTCTATGCGCATGTGCCGCTGATCCACGGGCCGGACGGCGCCAAGCTGTCGAAGCGCCACGGCGCGATGGCGGTCGACGAGTATCGCGATACGCTGGGGCTGCTGCCGGAGGCGGTGAACAATTACCTGCTGCGGCTGGGCTGGGGCCACAGCGACGAGGAGTTCATCGACCGCGAGCGGGCGGTGGCGCTGTTCGGTCTCGACGGCGTCGGGCGCGGCCCGGCGCGGTTCGACGTCAAGAAGCTGGAGAACGTCAACGGCCATTATCTGCGGCTGGCGGACGATGCGCGGCTGCTGGCGCTGATCGCGCCGCGCATCGAAGCGGCGCTGGGCGGGCCGTTCGACGCCGCGCCGCTCGCCACGCTGATGGGCGAATTGAAGCTGCGCGCGAAGGACCTGAACGAGTTGGCGGACGCCGCCCTGTTCCTGTTCCGCGCGCGCCCGCTGGCGATGGACGAGAAGGCGGCGAAGCTGCTAGCGTCCGCCCCGGACGGCATCCTCCGCGCCGCGCACGACGCGCTCGGACAAGTGGCGGACTGGTCCGCAGGCGCGCTCGAGGCGGCGGTCAAGACGCTGGCAGAGGCCCGTGAGCTTGGCCTGGGGAAGATCGCTCAACCGCTGCGCGCGGCCGTTACGGGTACCAGCACCTCGCCCGGCCTGTTCGACGTGCTGGCGGTGTTGGGACGTAACGAGACACTCGGGCGCATCGAAGACGCGCTAAGGCAAGCAGAAGGGCAAGCGGCATGAGCAGCGCGAATATTGCGGTCGGCGGCAAGGCGAACGATTATCCGGTGCTGTCCGGCAGCATCGGCCCCGACGTCATCGACATCCGCAAGCTGTATGCGAACACCGGCGCGTTCACCTTCGATCCCGGCTTCACCAGCACGGCGGCGTGCGAGTCGAAGATCACCTATATCGACGGCGACGTCGGGACGTTGCTGTACCGCGGCTATCCGATCGACCAGCTGGCGGAGAAGTCGAGCTTTCTCGAGGTCGCCGACTTGCTGCTCAACGGCGACTTGCCGAGCGCCGCCGACCACGCGCAGTTCAAGCACCTGATCACCCGCCACACGATGATCCACGAACAGCTGGCGCAATTCTATCGCGGCTTCCGGCGCGACGCCCACCCGATGGCGATCATGTGCGGCATCGTCGGGGCGATGGCAGCCTTTTATCACGATTCGACCGACATCCATGACCCGCAGCAGCGGGTCATCGCTTCGCATCGCCTGATCGCCAAGATGCCGACACTGGCGGCGATGGCGTATAAATATTCGATCGGGCAGCCGTTCCTGTACCCCGACAATTCGCTCAGCTTCAGCGGTAATTTCCTGCGCATGACCTTCGGCGTGCCGGCCGAGCCCTATGTCGTCGATCCGGTGATCGAGGATGCGATGGAGAAGCTCCTCATCCTTCAGGCCGACCACGAGCAGAACGCCTCGACCTCGACCGTCCGCCTGGCGGGCTCGTCGGGCGCCAACCCGTTCGCCTGCATCGCCGCCGGCATCGCCTGCCTGTGGGGGCCGGCGCACGGCGGCGCCAACGAGGCGGCACTGAACATGCTGCGGCAGATCGGCACGCCGGACCGGATTCCGGAGTTCATCGCGCGGGCGAAGAACAAGGACGACCCGTTCCGCCTGATGGGTTTCGGCCACCGCGTCTATAAGAACTACGACCCGCGTGCGAAGGTCATGCAGGGCGTCGCCAAGCGCGTGCTCGACCAGCTGGGGGTCAGCGATCCCGTCTTCGACGTGGCGCGCGAGCTGGAGCATATCGCGCTCAACGACCCGTATTTCATCGAGAAGAAGCTGTATCCGAACGTCGACTTCTACTCGGGCGTGGTGATGTCGGCGATCGGCTTCCCGACGTCGATGTTCACCGTGCTGTTTGCCGTTTCGCGCACCGTCGGGTGGATCGCGCAGTGGTCCGAGATGATGGAAGACCCGGAGCAGAAGATCGGCCGGCCGCGCCAGCTGTACAAGGGCCCGGTGCAGCGCGACTATATCGGGCTCAGCGAGCGCTGAGCGCGGCGCGGACGGCGGCGAGCTGCGCTGCAACGGGCAGCGCAGCGTCAATGGCTATGAAAGCTTCGTCCATGTCGGGTTTTTCGAGGGTCTCGAACTGGCTGGCGATCAGGGACGGTGGCATGAAGTGGCCGTGGCGCGGTGCAGCGGGCGCTGACCAGGGCGGGATCAGCGTCGAGGAAGACGAAGCGCAGGCCGGGGGCGGCGGCGCGCAGCTGGCCGCGGTAGGCGCGCTTCAGGGCCGAGCAGGTCACCACGACCGGTATCCCGGCCGCTAGCCGGCCGGCGATCGCGGCCAGCCACGGCGCGCGGTCGGCGTCGTCGAGGGGCACGCCGGCAGCCATTTTGGCGACATTGGCAGGCGGATGCAGGTCGTCGCCCTCGACGAACGGCCAGCCGAGCGCCTCGGCAAGCGCCCGCCCTAGCGTGGTCTTGCCGCTGGCGGCGACGCCGCAGACGACCAGGGGCGTCAGAACGCCGGGTCGTGGATGCCGCACTCGGTCTTGTCCCAGCCGCGCCAGCGGCCCGAGCGCGGATCCTCGCCGGGCTGGACCTGGCTGGTGCAGGGCATGCAGCCGATCGAGGGATAGCCCAGCGCCTCGAGCGGGTGGCGGGGCAGCTTGTGCTCGGTGAAATAAAGGTCGAGCGCTGGCTTCGACCAGTCGGCGAGCGGGTTGATCTTCAGCCGTCCCTCGTCGATCTCGAAGCGCGGCAGGCCGGCGCGGGAACCCAGCCCCTTGCGCCCGCTGATCCACGCATCGAACGGCGCCAGCGCGCGGCGCAGCGGCTCGACCTTGCGCAGGTCGCAACAGCCGTCGGGATCATAGCTCCAGCGCAGGCTGGTCGCGTCCTTCTGGGCGAGCAGGTAAGGGTCGGGGCGGAAGTCGCGCAGGTCGGTGAAACCGAGCCGCTCGGCGAGTCCGTCGCGGTACTGCAGCGTCTCGCCGAACATCTTCTGGGTGTTGACGAAGATCACCGGCACGTCGCGGTCGACCTTGGCGACCATGTCGAGCAGCACCGCCGACTCCGCGCCGAACGACGACACCGCCGCGACCCGGCCCCTGAGTTCGCCCGCCAGCAGGTCCGCGAGCATCGTCTGCGTATCGACGCCGGCATATTTGGCGGTGAGGCGCGCGACATCGGCGAGCGTGAACGCCGGGGCGGTGTCGATCGTGTCGGGGACGCGGGCAAGCTTAACCATGGCGGAGGGCCCATACCGGCGGCTTCGTGTCCGCCGATTTCTGGTAGACGAACGGGAACCGCGCCAGCGCCTCGGTGACGCGCGCCGCGTCGAGCGGCTTGGCGGGCGCGAAGCTGTCGAAGCCGACGCGCGCCAAGAATACCATCTGGTCGAGCAGCACGTCGCCGGCGGCGCGGAGTTCGCCGGTATAGCCCGCCTCGCGCAGGATCTTGGCGCTCGAATAGCCGCGGCCGTCGCGGAACTTCGGGAAGGCGACCTCGATCAGCCGGACGCGGCCGAGCACGGGCAGCAGCCGTCGCGCATCGTCGGCCGGGTCGAGCCGCACCGCGGCGGCATTGCTGTCGCCGAGGAATACCTCGAGCGGCACCAGCGGGCCGTCGTCGGGCGCGTCGGTGCGGAAGCGCAGCCGGGCGGGCGCATCGTCGAGCGCCGGCGATGCGGCACCGGCGACCGCCTGCTGATCCTGCACATCAACCATAGACCGCCTCCTTGAACGGGGCATCGCCGAGGCGGCGGTAGGTATCCAGGAAACGCTCGTCCGGGCTGCTGCGGACCTCGCGGTACTTCTCGATGACCTTCTCGACGGCATCGACGACACCGGCCTCCGAGAAGCCGGGCCCGAGGATCTTGGCGAGGCTCGCGTCCTCCGCGCCCGAGCCGCCGAGGCTGAGCTGGTAGGATTCCTCGCCCTTCCGGTCGACGCCGAGGATGCCGATGTGGCCGGCATGGTGGTGGCCGCAGGCGTTGATGCAGCCCGACACCTTGATCTTCATTTCGCCGATGTCGCGCTGGCGGCCCAAGTCCTCGAACCGCGCCGCGATCTTCTGCGCGACGGGGATCGAGCGCGCATTGGCCAGCGTGCAATAGTCGAGGCCGGGGCAGGCGATGATGTCGGTGACGAGATCGAGATTCGGCGTTGCCAGGTCGGCTTCGGCTAGCGCGCTCCACAGCGCGTGCAGGTCAGCCTTGCGGACATGGGCGAGCACCAGGTTCTGGCTGTGCGTCACGCGGATTTCGCCGACGCTGTAACGCTCGGCGAGGTCGGCGATCAGGTGCATCTGTGCCGACGACGCATCGCCGGGGATGCCGCCCTTGGGCTTCAGGCTGATCGTCGCGATCGCATAGCCGGGCTGCTTGTGGGCATGGACGTTCTGGTCGACCCAGACCGCGAAATCGGGGTCGGAACGGTCGAGCGTGTCGGGCGCAGCGGTGTCGTACGCCGGCTCCGCGAACTGCGCGATGATGCGGTCATACTCGGCCTGCGGCGCGTCGATGCCGAGCGGCTCCAGCAGCGCCCATTCGGCCTCGACCTGGCGGGTGAATTCTTCCGCGCCGAGCTCGTGAACGAGGATCTTGATACGCGCCTTGTAGATATTGTCGCGGCGGCCGTGGCGGTTGTAGACGCGCAGGATCGCCTCGCAGTAGCTGAGGTACTGGCGCACCGGGATCCATTCGCGGATCCAGTGGCCGATCATCGGGGTGCGGCCCATGCCGCCGCCGACGAGGACGCGGAAACCCAGCTCGCCGTCCTTCTCGATCAGCTGCAGGCCGATGTCGTGGAGCTGGATCGCGGCGCGGTCGGTGGCGCTGGCGGTCACCGCGATCTTGAACTTGCGCGGCAGGAAGCTGAACTCCGGGTGGAAGCTCGACCATTGGCGGAGCAGCTCGGCATAGGGCCGTGGGTCGGCGACCTCGTCGGCGGCGGCGCCGGCGAACTGGTCGCTCGAAATGTTGCGGATGCAGTTACCGCTGGTCTGGATGGCGTGCATCTCGACCGACGCGAGGTCGGCCATCAGGTCGGGCGTCTCGTGCAGCTTCATCCAGTTGTACTGGAGGTTCTGGCGAGTCGTGAAATGCGCGTAGTCGCGATCATACTTCGTCGCGATGTGCGCCAGCATGTGCAGCTGCTTCGACGACAGCGTGCCATAGGGAATGGCGACGCGCAGCATATAGGCGTGCAGCTGCAGGTAGAGGCCGTTCATCAGCCGCAGCGGCTTGAACTCGTCCTCGGTGATCTCGTTCGCGAGGCGGCGCGCGACCTGGTCGCGGAATTCGGCGACGCGCGCATCGACAATCGCCTGGTCGAAATGGTCGTATTGATACATCAGGCTCTCGCTAGGTCGGGGCGCACGGAGGGACCGATACCGCGGATCTTCTCGCGGGCGGTGCGGGGGGCGGGCGGATGCCCGGTTTCGGCATCGACGAGCGCCGGGTCGTTGATGCGCTCCTCGGCGATGGACTTGGCGAGGATCGGGTCGCCAGCCTCGACCGGCACCGCGTCACGCAGGTGCAGGCTCCACGCCGAGCCGGTCCACCAGACGACATCGCCGGTCAGCAGGTCGTTGCCGGTCAGCAGCTTGATCATGCGGTGACGGTCTCCGGAAGGGGCAGCAGGGCATCGTGCGCGACGCCCAAGGCGGCGACATCGCCGACGACGAGCAGGGCGGGCGAGGCGATGTCCAGCCGGGCGACGGCGCCGCCGAGGTCTGCCAGCAACGTGCGGAAGGCGCGGTGGCCGGGCAGGGTGCCGCGCTCGAGGATGGCGCACGTCGTGTCCGGGCTGAGGCCGTCGGCGATCAATTTGTCGGCGATCGCGTCGGCGGCGCTGACGCCCATGTAGATGACGAGGGTGCGGCCCTTGCCGGCAAGGCCGGCCCAGTTCTGGTCGCTGAGGCCCTTGCACTGGCCGGCGACGAAGGTGACCGACGAGGCGTGGTCGCGATGGGTCAGCGGCATCAGCGCCTCGGCCGCCGCGCCGAGTGCCGACGACACGCCGGGAATGACCTCGACCGCGATGCCGGCCGCGAGGCAGTCCTCGACCTCCTCGCCGCCACGCCCGAAGACGAACGGATCGCCGCCCTTGAGGCGGACCACGGTGTGACCGGCGCGCGCCTCGGCGACCAGCAGCGCGCCGATTTCGTCCTGCGGCAGGGTATGGCGGGCACGGCGCTTGGCGACGCTGATCCGGCGGGCGTTCGGCGCGAGGTCGAGGACGGCCGGGTCGATCAGCCCGTCATGGACGACGACGTCGGCGCTGGCGAGCGCACGGGCGGCGCGGAGCGTCAGCAGGTCGGGCGCGCCGGGGCCGGCACCGACGAGCAGGACACGGCCAGTGATGACTCTGATCATCAAATGCAGATGGTCGCTGCACCGCCGGGTTGCCAGCAAGGCTTTCTACATCGGGGCGAAGGCGTCTTTTGCCCACCAAGTCGATGGGGATTTACGCGGCTTTCGGTGCCGCGTCCCGCACGCCGGCGTCGACGTGATCCTCGAACTGCGCGAAATTGGCGATGAACAGCTGGACCAGCGCCGCCGCCTTGGCGTCGTAGGCCGCCTTGTCAGACCAGGTCTCGCGCGGGTTGAGGATCTGCGCGTCGACGCCCGGCACCGCGGTCGGCACCTGGAAGCCGAAGAACGGATCGGTGCGGAACGGCGCGTCCTTCATCGACCCGTCGAGGGCCGCCGCCAGCAGCGCGCGCGTCACGCGGATCGGCATGCGCTTGCCGACCCCGTAGATGCCGCCGGTCCAGCCGGTGTTGACCAGCCAGACATCGACGCCGCCCTTGGCGATGCGGTCGCGGAGCAAATTGCCATAGACCGACGGGTGGCGCGGCATGAACGGTGCGCCGAAGCAGGTCGAGAAGGTCGCGTCCGGCTCGGTGACGCCGATCTCGGTGCCCGCCACCCGCGCGGTGTAGCCCGACAGGAAATGGTACATCGCCTGTGCCGGCGTCAGCTTCGCGATCGGCGGCAGGATGCCGAACGCGTCGGCGGTCAGCATGATGATGTTCTTGGGCACCGGCCCGAGATTGTCGTCGCTGGCGTTGGGGATGAAGTCGATCGGATAGCTCGCGCGGCTGTTCTCGGCGAGCGCGGCGCTGTCGAGGTCGATCTCGCGGGTGACCGGATCGATGACGACATTCTCCAGCACCGTGCCGAAGCGCTTCGTGGTCGCGTAGATCTCCGGCTCGGCCTCGGCTGACAGGCGGATGACCTTGGCGTAGCAGCCGCCCTCGAAGTTGAACACGGCGGTGTCGGACCAGCCATGCTCGTCGTCGCCGATGAGCGTCCGGCTGGCGTCGGCGCTGAGCGTCGTCTTGCCGGTGCCGCTGAGCCCGAAGAACACCGCGGTGTCCCCCTTCGGCCCGATGTTGGCCGAGCAGTGCATCGGCATGACGCCCTTCACCGGCAGCAGGTAGTTGAGGATCGAGAAGACGCTCTTCTTCATCTCGCCGGCGTATTTGGTGCCGCCGATCAGGATGGTCTTGCCCTCGAAATCGACCGCGATGATGGTCTCGCCGCGGCAGCCGTGACGCGCCGGGTCGGCCTTGAAGCTGGGCAGGTCGACGATCGTGAACTCGGGCAGGAATTCGGCGAGGCTCCCCGCCTCCGGGCGGACCAGCATCGTGCGGATAAACAGCGAATGCCACGCCAGCTCTGTGATGACGCGGACCTGGACGCGGTGCTCGGCCTGCGAGCCGCCGAACAGATCCTGGACGAACAGAGTCTCCCTGGCGGCCAGCGCGGCGGCGAAGTCCGCTTTTACATTGGCGAATTGTTCGGGCGTGATCGCCTTGTTGGTCTTGCCCCACCAGATCGCCGGGCCGGTGACCGCGTCCTTGACGATGAACTTGTCGTTCGCCGAGCGTCCGGTGTGCGCGCCGGTCTCGACGACAAACGCGCCGTCCTTCGACAGCAGGCCCTCGCCGCGCTGAACGGCGAGCTCGATCAGCGGGGCAGTGCCAAGGTTCCAGTGCAGCGTCGCGGCCGTCGGGAAACCCTGGGTATCGAGGCCATGGCGCGATGCGGTCAACGAACGTCTCCTGGAAATCGGGCAGTGGCGGCGGGGGGCAGCCGGAATGAGTCGCGCATACAGGACTGCGCCCGCCGCCGTCAAAACGGCGTGCGGGCGCTTTACCTTTGGTCAAGCCGTACGGCGGTTTCGCGACTTACATCGCGGCGAGCGTCTTGACCTCGTTCAGGTGGGTTTCGACGGTGGGCACGATCTTGCCGGCGACGCCCTTCAGATGCTCCTTGTCGCCGCCCTGCGCGTACGCCTGCATGACCGCGAGCGTCTTCTGGTGCGCGGTGACCTGCTGGGCGAGGTAGACGTTCTCGCGGTTCGCGGCGCTGGCGGCCTTCAGTGCGGCGATCAGCTTCGTCTGCTCCGCGTTCAGCTTGGGCGCGCCGGGCTTGATGCCGTAGGCACCGGCCGCCGCCTTGACTTCGGCGGTCGACTTGGTGTGGTCGGTGATCATCATGTTGGCGAAGTCGCGGACCTTCGGCGACTTCGCGTCCTTCAGGACGATCTGGCTCGAGGTCCGCTCGAACAGGTCGCTGGCGGCGGCCTGCGGCAGGAATTCGGCCGCCTTCGTCGTCGGTGCAGCGGCGAGCGGTGCCGCGGCCAGCGCGGCGGCAGTGATCAGGGTCAGGCGGATCATATGAGGTCTCCCAAGGGTTTACTGGCGTTCCAACCGACCGGGAACGACGCGGTTCCCGTGGCCGCTTGCAACGCATCCGGGCGCGATGCACAGCAAGGCCGCATGGCCGCCGCCCCGCCCTCCAGTCCGACGATCGCGCTGGTCGATGACGACCGCAATATCCTGACCTCGGTGTCGATCGCGCTGCAGAACGAGGGGTTCGCGGTGCGGCTGTATTCGGACGGGCAGGCGGCGCTGAAGGCGCTGAGCGAGAACCCGCCCGACCTCGCCGTGCTCGACATCAAGATGCCGCGCATGGACGGCATGGAACTGCTCCGCCGCCTGCGCGAGAAGTCTGAGCTGCCGGTGATCTTCCTGACGTCGAAGGACACCGAGATCGACGAGGCGCTGGGCCTGGCGATGGGGGCGGACGATTATATCGGCAAGCCGTTCAGCCAGCGCCTGCTGATCGAGCGCATCCGCGCCGTGCTGAGGCGGGTCGCCAGCCGCCGCGGCGATGCGCCCGCCGAAGGCGAGGAAGCGCCCGGCCCGGCGATTACGCGCGGCCGGCTGACGATGGACCCGGCCCGCCACCGGGTCGGCTGGAACGGCCACGACGTGGCGCTGACCGTCACCGAATTCCTGATCCTGGAGGCGCTGGCGCAGCGCCCGGGCTTCGTGAAGTCGCGCGACCAGCTGATGGACACCGCCTATCAGGACGATGTCTACGTCGACGACCGCACCATCGACAGCCACATCAAGCGGCTGCGCAAGAAATTCCGTGCCGTCGATCACGAGTTCAAGGGAATCGAGACGCTGTATGGCGTCGGTTACCGCTTCAACGAGATCTGACAGCGCCGCCCCGCGCTGGCGCTTCAGCCTCGCGTGGCGGATCGTTGCCGTCAATTTCTTCGCGGTGCTCGCGCTGATGGGCAGCGTCATCTATCTCGACAGCTTCCGCGAACGCCTGATCGATCAGCGGGTCGGGGAGCTGACCATGCAGGGGCGGCTGATCGCCGATTTCCTGGGCGGCGCGCCGCCGGCCGCATGGCCCGGGCAGCTGGCGCGCTATGGCCGGCTCGGCGGCACCCGGCTGCGGCTGTACGCGCCCGACGGGGCGCTGGCGGCCGACAGCTGGCGGACCACCGGCCCGACCTTTGAACTGCGCGATCCCAGGACCGAGCCGTTCAAGCGGGAGGCGGCCCGCACGCTCGACAAGATCATCGAGGGGTTCGGCGACAACGAGGTGCTGCCCGACTATGTCGAGCCGGCGTCGGACAGCGCCGCCGCGTGGCCCGAGGTGCAGCGGGCGCAGGCCGGGACCGGCGCGACGACGCTGCGCCGCGCCCCCGACCGCACCATCATCATCGGCGCGGCGACGCCGGTCGGCGCGGGCGCGACGCCGCGGCCGGTGCTGCAACTGACCCTCGACACCCGCGACATCACCCGGCTGGTGCGCCGCGAGCGCGGCACGCTGGGGCTCGTCTTCCTGGGCGTGCTGGCAATGAGCGTGCTGTTCTCCAACTTCCTCGCTTCGACGATCGTGCGGCCGCTCCGGCGCCTGGCGGTGTCGGCGCAGCGGGTGCGGCTGGGCCGGTCGCGCGAGGTGACGGTGCCGCGCTTTGCCCGGCGGCGCGACGAGATCGGGCAGCTGGCACGCGCGCTGAGCGATATGACCGGCGCGCTGCGCGAGCGCATCGACGCCACCGAAGCATTCGCCGCCGATGTCGCGCACGAACTGAAGAACCCGCTGGCGTCGCTGCGCAGCGCGGTCGATTCGCTGGAGACGGCGCGCAACGCGACGCAGAAGACGCAGCTGCTGGAGGTCATCCGCGACGACGTCGGGCGCATCGACCGGCTGATCACCGACATCGCCGACGCCAGCCGTCTCGACGCGGAGCTGTCGCGGACCCGGTTTGAGGCGATCGACCTGGGCGAGCTGACCGGCGGCCTGATCCGCGCCATCGACACCGCCGGGGCGGCGCGCGGCGTGCAGATCGCCTATGCGCGCCCGGAGGCGGCGACGACGCTGGTGATGGGCGAGGGCGACCGGCTGGCGCAGGTGGTCAGGAACCTGGTCGACAACGCGGTGTCGTTCTCCCCCGACACGGGCCTGGTGGTGGTCACCGTCGTCCATGCCGGCGACCGCGTGCTGCTCCGCGTCGACGACACCGGGCCGGGCATCGCGCCCGAAAACCGCGAGGACATCTTCCGCCGCTTCTACACCGAGCGGCCGGCGGGCGAGGAGTTCGGGCGGCATTCCGGCCTGGGCCTCGCCATCGTCCGCACCATCGTCGAGGCGCACGACGGCAGCATCGAGGTCGGCGACCGCGAGGACGGACCCGGCGCGCGCTTCACCGTGTCGCTGCCCGCCGCATGATCCGCGTCCACGCCACCTGCGTCGCGCGCGGCGGGCAGGCGGTGCTGCTGCTGGGGCCGCCGGGGAGCGGCAAGTCCGACCTGGCGCTGCGGCTGCTCGACCGCGGGTGGCGGCTGGTCGCCGATGACCAGGTCGAGCTGACCCGCGACGGCGGCCGGCTGCTCGCCGCGCCGCCTGCCACCATCGCCGGGCTGATCGAGGTCCGCGGCGTCGGCATCGTCGCCCGTCCGTATCTGTCCGCAGTGCCCGTCGTATGTGCCTTCGATCTCGCCGCACGGCCCGAGCGGCTGCCCGAACCGGCGGCGCGCGCCATCGGCGGGGTGGCGCTGCGATGCCTGGCGCTCGCACCCTTCGAACCGTCTGCCGCGCTGAAGGTCGAAGCCGCTTTGACCGTCATGGCGAAGGGAGTAGAAGCCGCGCCCGTGCCCGCCGCCATGCCTCCGCCCCGCACCGACGCTGCCCCGCCGGCGCGCGTGCTTGTCGTCTCGGGCATGTCCGGGGCGGGCAAGTCGACGACGCTGAAAGCGCTGGAGGATCTCGGCTACGAGGCGGTCGACAACCTGCCGCTGGCGCTGTTCGACCGGCTGTTGTCGCCGGAGGAACTGACGACCGGGCGGCCGGTGGCGTTCGGCATCGATTCGCGCACCCGCGGCTTCGACGGCGAGGCGATTGCGGCGCGGCTGCAGGCGCTGCGCGCCGACGGGCTCGACGTGCGGCTGGTGTTTCTCGATTGCGCCGGCGGCGAGCTGACCCGGCGTTTCTCCGAAACCCGCCGCCGCCACCCGTTGGCGCTCGACCGGCCCGCCGCCGACGGCATCGCCGCCGAGCGCGAGCTGCTGGCGCCGCTGCGCCGCTGGGCCGACGCGGTGATCGACACCACCGACTATCGCGCTGCCGACCTGCGCAATGTCGTCAATGAGCGCTTCAGCGGTGAGCGCGGCCGCCCGTTGACGCTCACCGTCATGTCGTTCGGCTTTGCCCGCGGCCTGCCGCGCGACGCCGACCTGGTCTTCGATCTGCGCTTCCTCGCCAATCCGCACTGGGATCTCGCGCTCCGTCCGCTGACCGGCGAGGACGCCGGCGTCGCGGCTTATGTCGCCGCCGACCCGGCCTTCGAGCCCGCGTTCGAGCGCATCAGCGACCTGCTGCTGACCCTGCTTCCCGGCTATGGCCGCGAGGGCAAGTCGTACCTGACCGTGGCGCTCGGCTGCACCGGCGGGCGGCACCGGTCGGTGTTCGTCGCCGGCGCGCTGGCGGCGCGGCTGACTGCGGCGGGCTATGACCCGCACCTCATTCACCGCGACAAGGCCGGGCCCGTCGCCGGCGACGCGGCCCCCCTGCCACTGGAGCAAGCGCA
Organism: Sphingomonadales bacterium; assembly: GCA_038210595.1. Taxonomy (GTDB): domain Bacteria; phylum Pseudomonadota; class Alphaproteobacteria; order Sphingomonadales; family Sphingomonadaceae; genus Glacieibacterium. The sequence continues at coordinate 47,641 of JBBQWN010000002.1, forward strand.
AGCATGATCGGACTGGTGCTGGTGACGCACGGCCGCCTGGCGGCTGAATTCATCGCGGCGATGGAGCATGTCGTGGGCAAACAGGAGGCAACGGCCGCGATCTGCATTGATGCCGACGACGACATGGAGGCCCGGCGCGGCGACATCGCCCGGGCGATCCAGGCGGTCGAGGGCGGGCAGGGCGTCATCGTCCTGACCGACATGTTCGGCGGCACGCCGTCCAACCTGGCGATCTCGCTGATGGGCGCGAGCGGCAAGGTCGAGGTCATCGCCGGGGTCAATTTGCCGATGCTGATCCGCCTCGCCAGCGTCCGCAAGACCGCCGATGTCGCCACCGCCGTCGCGGCGGCGCAGGAGGCCGGGCGCAAGTACATCTCGGTCGCCTCGAAGATCCTCGGAGAAGCAGCGTGATTGCTGCCTCCGGCAGCGGGGCCGCCTGAGTTGGCGGGTCCGGTCGAGGTCCTGATCACCAACCGCCGCGGGCTGCACGCCCGCGCCAGCGCGCGCTTCGTGACGCTGGCCAGCAGCTTCGACGCTGTCGCCACCGTCACCAAGGATGGACACAGCGTCACCGGCACCTCGATCATGGGGCTGATGATGCTGGCCGCCGCACCGGGCGACACCATCGAGATCGCCGCGACGGGCAACGACGCCGACGCGGCGCTGGCGGCGCTGGTCAACCTGGTCGAGACCAAGTTCGGCGAGGACTGAGCGCTACTTCTCGCGGAATGCGTTATCGCTCAGCTTGCTGACCGGGGTCAGCAGATAGGACATTATCGTCCGCTTGTGGCCGAGCACGTCGACCTGCGCGACCATACCGGCGCCGATCGGCAGCGGCTTGCCGTCCTGGCCCTTCAGCGCGCTGGCATCGGTGCGGACGCGGATGACGAAGTGGCTTTCTCCGGTGCGCGGATCGACAACGGCATCGGGCGAGATGCGCTCGACGACGCCGTCGAGGACGCCGTAGACCGAATAGTCATAGGCCGTCAGCTTGACCGTGGCGCGCTGGCCGGGGTGCAGGAAGGCGATGTCGGCGGGGCGGACGTCGGCCTCGACCACCAGCGTGTCGCCGGCCGGCACGATCTCGACCAGCGGCTCGCCGGGCCGGACGCTGCCGCCGACGGTGGCGACCAGGACGCGGTTGACGGTCCCGGCGATCGGCGCGCGCAATTCGGTGCGGCGGACGCGGTCCAGCAGCGCCGGCAGCGTCTCGCCCTGACCGGCGAGATCGGCGCGCGCCGCGGTCAGCTCCGCGAATACCTGGGCGCGGTAGCGGTCGCGCACGGCGCGCAGGCCCGACGCCGCCTCGGCGACCGCGGCCCGCGCCCGGCGCACCGCCAGCGCGCCGCTGTCGGCGGCACCATGCGCCTGTGCGGCCGCGGTCTGGGCGCGAATCAGCGAAATCTGCGGCTCGATGCCCTTCTCGACCAGCGGCGCCAGCATCGCCAGTTCGCGGTCGGCGGCGGCGGTGCCGAGCGCCCGGGTCTGCGCCTCCACCTCGGTCTGGCCGAGAGCGCGCTGGGCCTGGTCGTATTTGGCGCTCTCGACCGCGCTCGCGGCGGCAAGGTCGGCGCGCCGGGCCTCGAGCAGCGAGCGTTCGGTGGCGACGAGGCGCGGCGCGCTCGCCACCAGCGCGGGCGGGAAATGCGGGCTGCCGCCGCTGACCTCTGCCTGCAGCCGCGCGGCGCGGGCGACAAGCGCGTTATAGGTCTCGCTGGTCTTGCCGAACTCGGCGTCGAATTGCGTGCTGTCGAGCAGCACCAGCGACTGGCCGGCGCGGACCGCCTCGCCGGCTTTGACCAGGATGGCCTTGACCGTGCCGCCTTCCAGGTTGGAGACGATCTGCAACTGGCGCGACGGGATCACCCGGCCATAGGCGGTCGCGGTCTCGTCGACCTTGGCGAGTGCCGCCCAGGCGAGCAGCGATACGGTCAGCGCCGCGATCGTCCACAACAGCCAGCGCGAGGCGCGGCTCGGTTCGAGCAGGCGCGGCAGGGTGTCGGCGGCACTGGCCATGTCAGTTGACCGCGACCGACTTCAGCACGTCGTCGCGCGGGCCGGCGGCGACCACCTTGCCCTTGTCGAGGATGATGATGCGGTCGACCAGCTTCAGCATCGAGCGCCGGTGCGTCACCAGCACCACCGTCTTGCCCTTCAGTTCGCCCTCCAGCCGCGCGATCAGCGCGTTCTCGGACTGCAGGTCCATCGCGCTGGTCGGTTCGTCGAGCAGCAGGATCGGCTGTTCGTGGACGAGCGCGCGGGCGATCGCGATGGCCTGGCGCTGGCCGCCCGACAGGCCCTCGCCGCGGTCGGCGAGGCGGAGGTCATAGCCGTTCGGGATCTGCCCGATGAACTCGTGCGTGCCGCTCAACTTGCCGGCGCGCAGCACCGCGGCATCGTCGATCGCCGCCTCGCCGAGCGCGATGTTCTCGCGCACCGAGCCGGTCAGCAGGAAGACGTCCTGCAGCACCGCGCCGATGTTGCGGCGCAGGTCGTCGGGGTGCAGCTGGCGGACATCGGCATCGTCGATCAGCACGACGCCGTCGGCGGGCGCATAGAGGCCGAGGATCAGCCGGGCGACGGTCGACTTGCCGCTGCCGACGCGGCCGACGATGGCGACATGCTCGCCGGGCGCGATGCGGAACGAGACATTGTCGAGCGCCTTGGCACTGGCGCCGGGATATTTGAAGGTGACGCCGCGAAACTCGACGCCGCCGTCGAGCCGGCCGCGCCGCAGATAATCGGTGTCGTCGCGCGCCTCGCTGCCGCCCTGCATCACGCGGTCGAGCTGTTGATAGGCCGAGCGGGTGTGGCTGAGCCGGGTCAGCAGGCCGGCGATCTGGGTCAGCGGCGCGACGCAGCGGCCACTGAGGATCGAGCACGCCACAAGACCGCCGATGGTCAGCTCGCGCTGCGCGATCATCGTCACGCCGAGGATGACGACGCCGATGTAGCAGACCTGCTGCACCGACTGGGCGACGTTGATGCTGACCGATGCGACGAGGCGCTGGCGCAGCGACGACGCGGCATGATCGTCGACCGCCTTTGCCCAGCGGCGCGCCAGCAGCGGGCCGGCGGACGACGACTTGATCGTCTCGAGACCGCTGATCGCCTCGACGAGCACGCCCTGCTTCGACATGCCCTGGGTCAGGCCCTGCGCCGACAGGCGCGCCAGCAGCGGCTGCGACAGCACCGCGGTGATAATGACCAGCGGCACCATGACCAGCGGCACGATCACCAGCCAGCCGCCGATCGCGGCGACGATGACCATGAACAGGATGATGAACGGCACGTCGACGATGGCGGCCAGCGTCGCGGACGCGAAGAAGTCGCGCAGCGCCTCGAACTCGCGCAGCAGCCCGGCGAAGGCGCCGCTGGAGCCGCGCCGGCTTTCCAGGCGCATCGACAGCATGCGGGCGAAGATCGCCGCGCCGACCTCGTGGTCGATGCGGCTGCCGGCGATATCGATGAAATAGCCGCGCAGCATCCGCAGCAGGAAGTCGAAGACGAGCACGATGGCGATGCCGATCGACAGCGCGATCAGCGAGTCGGTGGCGTTGTTGGGGACGATGCGGTTGTAGACCGTCATCGAGAACAGGCTGGTCGCCAGGCTGAAGATATTGACCAGCGCCGCGGCCAGCGCGACCTGCAGGTACAGGCCGCGATTGGCGCGGATGGGCCCGGCGAGCCATTCGGCGATACGGGGACGGGGGACCAGGTCGCTCATATATCGAGCTTGATGCCGATGACCGGCAGCATCTCGCCGGTCCGCGCCAGCAGCGTGTAGCGCGCGATGTCGAGGTCGACGACGCCCTGCAGATAGGCGGCGGCGGCGTTGAAATAATCCTCCTCGGCGCGGAGCAGCTCGATCAGCGAACCGCGCGACACTCGGAACTGCTCGACATAGCCGTCGCGGACGCGGCGGTTGGCGGCATAGGAACTGCCCAGCGCGGCGGTGCTGTGCGCCAGCGCGGCGACATCGGTGAAGGCGGCGGCGGCGTCGCGCTCGGTCACCCCGGCAACCTGGTCGGCGGTGAAGCTGGCACCGCGCGCCCGCGCGTCCGCCTCGGCGATGATGCCGCGCTGATGGCCGCCGGCGAACAGGCTCTGGCGCAGCGCGAAGCTGCCGCGCACTTCATAGTCGGAGCCGGTGAACACGTCGTAGCGCGAGCCGTTAACCCCGGCGGTCAGCCGCGGCCGGCCGTCGGCCCGGGCGGCGCGCCAGTCGCGCCGGGCGGCCTCGGCTCGCCGCCGCGCCGCGATCACCACAGGCGACTTGTCGGCCAGCATGGTCGCGGCGTCGAGGCTCTGCGCCGCGGACGCCGGTGGCAGCGCCCGGCTGAGCCGGGCGGGCGCGTCGGTGCCGAACGCCTCGCGGTAACGCGCCCGCGACTGGGCGAGCAGCCGCTCGTAGCGCGCCGTCGCCGCCTCGGTATCGGCCAGCACCGCCTCGGCCCGCGCGACGTCGCCGCCGGCGCCAAGGCCCTGCGCCAGGCGCGAGCGCACATCACCCAGGATGTCGCGCTGCCGCGCCGCCATCGCGCCGGCGAGATCGACGAGCGTCTGATAGGTCAGGACGTTGTACCAGGCGGCGATCGCCTGCAGCGCGGTGTCGTCGGCGACGCGCTCGACATCGGCGCGGGCGGCAAGGATGCGCTCGTCGGCGGCGGCGATGCGGTTGCCGGTCGCGCCGAAGTCATAGATCAGCTGGTCGGCGCTCAGCACGGCGTCGGCGCGGCTGCGCGGGCGCAGGCTTTCGACGACGGCAGTCCGGCTGCCGAAATCGCGCGCGAAGGCAATGTCGCCGACCAGTCCGGCGTTGATCTGCGGGAACAGGCCGGACCGGACCTGGACCCGCACCGCGGCGCTGGCCTGTGCCCCGGCGATCGCCGCGCCGACCGCCGGATGCACCTCGACGGCATGACCGACGAGTTCGAGGAACGGCTGCGACGGCCCGGCGGCGCGGTCGAACATGACCAGCGGATCGCGCGTGAAATCGATCGCCTGCGGCGCGCCCGACGGCATCGGGAGGGCGATCGGCTCCGGCGGCGCGGCACTGCCGGGCACGGCCTGACCCGCAGCGGCGACGACCAGCCAAAGCCCCAGACGACCGAAAATGACCGATGCTCCCGCCCGCGCCCCGGCGGGCCGCGTTGTTGCTGCGTCCGGCTAGCACGGGCCGTGTGTCACTTTCGTGAAGCCGTTGTGCAGGTGCACACGCTGCGCTTCCGCGGCGGCCTGTGCTAGCGGGCGCAGCGTGTCCCTGCCCGCCATCCTCGGTGCCGTGTTCGGCCTTGTCGTCGGCAGCTTCCTCGCGACGCTGGTGGTGCGCTGGCCCGAGCGTTCGGTGCTGGCCGGTCGCTCGCGCTGCGACGGCTGTGGGAGGTCGCTGTCGCCGTTCGAGCTGGTGCCGCTGCTCAGCTATGCGTGGAACCGCGGCCGGTGCGCGCGCTGCGGAGCGGCGATCGCCCCGTGGCATCCGGCGATCGAGGCGGCAGCCGCGCTGGTCGGCGGCGCGGCGCTGTGGGTCGATCCGGGCTGGGGCGGCGTCGCGGGGGCGCTGTTCGGCTGGACGCTGCTGACACTCGCCGCGCTCGACCTGCGCCACCGCTGGCTGCCCGACCGGTTGACGTTGCCGCTGCTGGTTGGCGGGCTGGGGGCGGGCGCACTAGGGCTGCTGCCGCCGCTCGGCGAACGGGTGCTGGGCGCGGCGCTGGGCTTCGGGTCGCTGTGGCTGCTGGCCTGGGGCTTCCGCCGGGTGCGGGGGCGGGACGGGCTGGGCGGCGGCGACCCGAAATTGCTCGGTGCGATCGGCGCCTGGCTGGGCTGGACGGCGCTTCCCGACGTCGTGCTGGTCGCGGCGGTCGGCGGGCTGGCGGTGGTCGGCGTGCTGCGCCTGCTGCGGCGGCCGGTGGCGGCGGAACTGCCCTTTGGCACGATGCTGTCGGCGGCGGCGTTCGGCCTGTGGCTGGTGCAGGCGGCTAGCGGCGCAGCGCCCTGAGCACGTCGCGGACGCCGGCCCGGTCCAAGCCAAGGGCCAGGCCCGCGAACACGATCCCGCCGGCGGCGATCGTCGCCACGAGGCGCAGCGCCGGCACCGCCTCGGCGAGCGGCCCGAGCCGCAGCCAGGTGACGACGCCCGCCATCGCCAGCGCGAACAGGATCGGCTTCGCGCCCGCCGCCAGCTGCGCTAACGCGCCGATACCGGTCGAGCGCGCGAACGCCCGGCCGCCGAAGACCACGCCGGTCAGCGTCGCGGCATAGGCGATCAGTGTCGCGTCGCGCCCGAACGGCAGCGACAGCGCGAATGCTGCGGCTGTTGCAAGAACGCCCGCGAGACCGAACATCACCATCGCCCGCTGCCGCCCGTCGACGACCATGATGGCGTTGACCAGCATCCGGGTGGCACGGATCACCCACAGGACGAGCATCAGCTGGAGGATGGGAATAGCGGGGATCCACTGTGGGCCGAAGATCAGCGGCACGGCATCGGGCGCGACCGCCGCGAGGCCCAGGAACAGTGGCGCGGAGACATAGGCGATGATCGCGGTGCCGCGGTGGAACAGCGGCCTGAGGTCGAGACCGGCACGCTTGGCGGCAGCAAAGCTGGTGACCGTGACGCGGCGCAGCGCGGTGATGACGATGCCGCAGCTTTCCTCGACCAGTCGCAGCGCGAAATTGAACAGACCGACCGCGTGCGGGCCATAGACGGCCCCGTAGGCGATGACGAACCCGCGCGTGGTCAGCGTGCCGAGGCTGCCCTGTGCGCCGCCGAGAATGCCCAGCCGCAGCGTTTCGGCCAGCGCCGGGTCGGCGATGCGCAGCCGGGGCCGGCGCATCGTCGCCAGCAGCTGCACCGCCGCCGCGCCCTGCATCACCAGGTTGCTGACGATCAGCGCCCACGGCCCAGCCCCTGCTGCTGCCGCGCCGACGCCGGCCACCAGTGCCGCCGCCTTGGCGATGACGGTGCGCTGCACCAGCGCCCGCGTCCTGAGCTTGCGCAAAAGGAGCCCGGTAGGGGCGGCGGCGAGACCGAGCCCGATGCCGGTCAAGCCTTGCACCGCGACCAGCGCGCCGAGCAGCCGGTCGCCGATGCCCCAGGCGACGATCAGCCCGGCAAGGCCGGCCAGCAGTGCGGTCGCGACGCCGATGGCACTCGTCGTCCAGAACAAGGCGTCCGACAGCCGGGTGTGGACCGAGCGGGTGCGGACCAGCGCGTCGGGCATGCCGCCGAGCAGCGCCGCCTGCGGAATCGCGGTCAGCGCCACCGCCAGCCCCGCCCGGCCGAAGTCGGCGGGCCCGAGGAAGCGCGCCATCAGGATGACGGTCAGCGCCGACGCGCCCGCCGACGCGAGGCTTTCGACGAACGCCCAGCGCGCCGAGCGCGAAACCTTGGTGGCGATGCGGGCGCGGGTCATTCCGGCGGGGCCTTAGCCGGGACGCTCGCAGCCGTCACGTTAAGCCAATAAGACATGGCGGCCATGATTTCCCTGATCGTCTGCACACGCAACCGCGCCGCTGCGCTCGCTGACTGCCTCCGGCGCATCGCCGCACTGGCCCATGCCGGGCCGTGGGAGGCGGTGATCGTCGACAATGGCTCGACCGACGCGACTGCCGAGATCATCCGCGCCTTTGCCGCGGGCGCGCCGTTCCCGGTCCGGTACGTCCACCAGCCAGTGAAGGGCCTCAGCAACGCGCGCAACGCCGGGGTCGCGGCGGCGGCGGGCGACCTGATGCTGTTCACCGATGATGATTGTTACGTCGAGCCCGACCTGCTCGACGCCGCGGCGGCGGCGTTTGCCGATCCGGCGGTGGGCTTCGTCACCGGGCGAGTCCGGCTGTTCGACCCCGAGGATGCGGCGGTGACGGTCAACGAGTCGGTCGAACCGCTGCGCTTTGCCGCCGGGCGCTTCCTGCCGGCGGGCGCGGTCAAGGGGGCGAACTTCGGCTTCCGGCGGACCGTGCTCGACCAGATCGCCGAGCGCGGCGTGCCGTTCGACCCGCTGTTCGGCAGCGGCGCGCGGTTTCCGGCCGAGGATGCCGACGCGGCGCAGCGCGCGGCACTGGCGGGCTGGGCCGGGGTCTATGATCCTGCGCTGGTGGTCTGGCATCATCACGGCCGCAAACCGGGCGACCTCGCACCGCTGTATCGCGACTATGACGTCGGGCGCGGGGCTTTCCATGCCAAGCTGCTGCTGACGCGCGGTGGGTTCGGGGCGGGGCTGCGGGCGTGGGCAGGGCTGCTGCGGCGGGCGCGGGCCCGACCAACGCTGTTGAAAGACGAACTCCGCGGCGCGCTGGGATACTTTGGTGCCGCGAGTACCCGCGGGTGGCGCGCCGCGCTCAGCCGGGTGGCCGGAGGTGCTCGAGCCGAACGCTGAGCAGGTCCGCCACCGCCGCTGCATCGAACGGCGCGCCGAGCAGGGCATGGACCGGACGCAGCGCCTCCGGATCCGTCGTCCAGCTGGCATAGTCGACCTTCACCGCCGTTGCCGGGTTGGCGGCGACGAAGGCGTCGGCGTGCGCCTCGAAGCGCGCGATGTCGGCGGCGAGCGTCGCCTTGTCGGCATCCTGCCACCACGCCGAGCGCGCCACCTCGTCGACGCTGCGGGTGTTGAAGACGAACAGCGCGGGGGCGAAGGCCAGCGCCATGAACGCCAGCTGCTCGTCGAGGTCGGCGGTCAGGTAGCGGATTTCTTTGAAGCCCGCAGTGCGGCTGCCGCGCGGCGGTTTCAGGATGGTCGCGACGAAACTGTCGGCGAGCGACCGCGCGAACGCGCCCGGATCGGCGGCAAGCGCGCCGTGCCAGGGATGATCGACCGCCTGGTGCCCCCAGCCGTATTTATCCTTCAGCACGGTTGCGTTGCGCCACGCTTCGAACAGCCCGCGCACGACGCCGTAGTTTTCGCCCGCGACATAGACGCCGGGCATGGCGTTGAGGATCTTCTGGAGCAGCGTCGAGCCGGTACGGCCATATGTGACGATGAACACGAAGCGTTCGGGACGCACCGCGGGTCCGGCGCGGCGCAGGCGCTCGCGGTAGCGCGCCAGGCGGGTGCGGGCCCGCGACGTCAGGCTGGGCTTGGCGGCCATGTCAGTGTCCCAGGTTGGCGAGGCGGCGGCGTGCGCTGTCGAGCGCGCGGCGCGCCTGCCAGCCGAATTCGTGCCAGCGCGGGGGGCCGAGGCGGCGGCGCTCGCCCTCGATGGTGGAGGGCAGACCGATCTCCATCACCGGAAACGGGTGCAGGCCGATGTTGGCGACGCCGTGCACCCAGTAGCGGTCGATCTCGTCGTCGACCGGGCGCACGACGCGGCGGATCGACGCCAGCCAGCGCACCGCGCCCTCACGCCTTAATATATAGCCCTGGGTGCCGAAGGCGATGCCGCGGTAGCGCACCACATGCCGCCCGGCGGCCGCGCCGATGACCTTTGCGCCAACCGGGGCCTTGGCGTGCAGCCGGACGAACGGATGCGCCGCCAGCGCCGAGGTCACCTCGGGCAGCTGCGCGAAGAAGCCGGGATCGATCAGCAGGTCGTCCTCCAGGATTACGGCGGCCGGGGCGTCCCCCGCGGCGACCGCGCGCCACAGCGCCGCGTGACTGGCGAAACAGCCGATCTCGCCCGGCGTCAGTGTGCGACGCACGGCCCGGACCGCGCTCGCAGGATCATAGCTCAGGCCGTCCGGCAACGCCCGCAGCGCGTCGAAGAAGCGCCAGTCGAGGCCGGGCACCGCATCGAGCTGGCGCGCCATGCCGACGCGGCGGGGCGATTCGGCCAGGCTGATGACGTGGACCGGGACCGGCGTCACCAATGTGTCCGCGCGGTGTCGCCAAAGCGTTGCAAATCATGGTTCCTGTTCATCTGAACGCGGGGCTACGCGACCAAGCTTACACTTTTGTCACACTGCGCCGGACAATGCTCGTTTGGCGGCCGCACGCGGCGGCGTTGTCGCAAAACTTACATGATCGCGCTGGTAAGACTCCGCTCACTTGCGGGGGGCAAGCCGGCCTGGCTGTTCCCGCGTGTTTCAGGCGAAGTCGCGCAGCATGAAATCACTACCGGTTCTTTGCTCGCGTGTTGTACCGGTTTGGTTGGTACTCGGCGCGACCGCGGCGTGGGGGCAGGCGTCCCCTGCGGCGGTACCGGTGCGCGCGGCACCCGAACGGTTCGAGATCGCCGCTTTCGACGTGACCGGCGTCCATGTGCTCGACACGCGCGCGATCGAGGACGCGGTCTATCCGTTTGCCGGCCCCGACAAGACCTCGGCCGACGTTGAGGCGGCCCGCAAGGCCCTCGAGGATGCGTACAAGGCCCGCGGTTTCGAATCGGTGCTGGTCGAGATTCCGCCGCAACCCAACGGCAGCTTCGTCGCCGGCATCGTCGCGTTGCGCGTGACGGAGGCGACCATCGGCCGTCTGCGCGTCACCGGCACCAAATTCCACGCGCCGACGATCGTCGCCGCACAGCTGCCCGCGCTGAAGGAAGGCGAGGTCCCCGATCTCAAGACCGCGGCCGCGCAGCTGGCGGAGGCCAACCGTTTCCCCGACCGCGAAGTGACGCCGTCGATCCGCGCCGGGCGCATCCCCGGCACCATCGACGTCGATCTGAAGGTCAAGGACACGTTGCCCTTCCACGCCAGCGTGACCGTCAACAACGACCACAGCGCCGCGACCGAGCCGCTGCGCGTCATCGCCAGCGCGCGCTACACCAACCTGTTCCAGCTCGGCCACACGCTGACCGCGTCCTATCTGGTGGCGCCGCAGGACCGCACCCAGTCGGAGGTGTTCTCGGCCTCCTATCTTGCGCCGATCATCGGGACGCGCTGGACCGTGCTCGCCTTCGGCTACAAGTCGAACAGCGATATCGCGGCGCTGGGCGGTACCCAGGTGCTCGGCAACGGTTATGACCTCGGCATCCGCGGCATCTATCGGCTGCCCGGTGAGAAGGTCCAGCAGTCGGTCAGTTTCGGCTTCGACTACAAAGACTTCAAGGAGGACGTGTTCGTCCCGTCGAGCGACCCCGCCATCCCCGACACGACGATCAAAACGCCGATCGCCTATGTGCCGGTCACCGTCGCCTATTCGGCGCAGCGCGCTACCGAACATACCGCCGCCAACGTCAACGTCACCGTCTCGGCGGGGCTGCGCGGCCTCGCCTCGAGCGAGCGCATCATCCAGACGCGCCGCTTCGATGCGATCGGTAACTTCGTGCGGCTGAACCTCGATGCCGATTATACGCGCAGCTTTGCCCGGGACTTCGTCGGGATGCTACGCTTCTCGGGCCAATTGGCGGATTCGCCGCTGGTCACCAACGAGCAGTTCTCGATCGGCGGCCACACCTCGGTGCGCGGCTATTTCCAGTCGGAGGCAGTCGGCGACGACGGCGTCAACGGCACCGCCGAGGTGCGCAGCCCGTCGTTCGCCAGTTTCCTGGGGACCTTCGTCGACGAGGCGCGGCTGTTCGTCTTCGCCGATGGCGGCTTTGTCCGGATCCGCCGCCCGCTGCCCGACCAGACCGACACCTTCACCCTGGTCAGCGTCGGCGGCGGCGCGCGGGTGCAACTGTTCCGCAATGTACGCGGGGATGTCGCTTACGGCGTGGCCTTGACCGACGGCAGCACGACCAGCGCCGGCGACGGCCAGATCGTGTTTTCGGTCAAGGCGGAGTTCTGATCATGCGCCCCGACGCGCCCAGCAAAGAGAAGCGGACATGAAGCGAGCGATCCTAGTCGCGGCCCTGCTGACGCTGGCCGGCTGCGCCGAATCGGGCAGCGGCTGGTGGCAGAAAGACTGGCCGGCGCGCCAGCCGGTGACCATCGACACGACCTCGACCGGGGTCAACGTCAGTGGCCCGATCGGGCGCACACCGGTGCTGCTGCGGCTGCATTCGGGCAATTTCGACTTTGGCCTGTCGGCGGATAATGGCGCCGATATCCGCGTGCTGGCGGCCGACAACAAGACCCCGCTGACCTATCATATCGAAAGCTTCGACCCGCTGCTCGGCGTCGGCGCGGTCTGGGTCGACGTGCCCAAGCTGGCGGGCGGCGAGAAGCAGGAAATCTGGCTGTATCACGGCAACAAGGATGCGCCCGCGGCGGTCAACACGGCGTCGACCTACGACGCCGACACGGTGCTGGTGCTGCATTACGACGAGGCGGTCGGCACGCCGATCGCCGACAAGACCGCGTTCAAGAACAACCCCGCCAACGGCCCGACGAGCAGCGACGAGGCGTCGATCATCGGCCGCGGCGGCAAGTTCGCCGCCAGCCCCGGCATGACCGTGCCGGCGACGCCGTCGCTGGCGATCGCGGCGGGCGGCGGCTTCACTTTCTCGACCTGGGTCAAGCCCGACGCGGCGACCGGCGACCAGGCGCTGTTCGCGCGCGACGGCGTCGTCATCGGCCTCGCCAACGGCGTGCCCTATCTGGGTGTCGGCGGCGCGCGCACGGCGGCGGTGAAGCCGGCCCCGGCCGGGCAGTGGACCCATATCGCGGTCACCGCCGACGGCAAGGCGACGCGCCTGTATGTCGGCGGGCTGGAGGCCGGCAGCGTCGCCGGGGCGCTGCCCGCGATGGCCGGCCCGCTGACCATCGGCGGCTCGGCGGCGGCACCGTTCAGCGGCAGCATCGACGAAACCCGCCTGTCCAAGGTGGCGCGGCCGGCGGCGGCGATCCTCGCCGAGGCGGCGGGCGAGGGCCCCGAGGGCAAGCTGACCAGCTTCGGCAAGGACGAGGAGCAGGGCGGCGGCGGCGGCGTCGTGGTCTACATCCTGAAGGCGACGCCGGGCCTCGACTGGGGCGTCATCGCGCTGTGCATCGTGCTGCTGATCGCCGCGGTCGCGGTGATGATCGCCAAGGCGCAGTACATCGGCAGGCAGCGGCGCGCCAACAAGGCGTTCATGAAGCGCTTCCGGGCGCTGCATGAAGACCTTATCCAGATCGACGCGATCCCCGACATACCGCCGGCGGAGCGCAAGCTGATCAAGTCGTCGCCGCTGGGCAACCTCTACGAGGTCGGCATCGAGGAGCTCGAGGTGCGCCAGAAGGCGCGCGGCAACCGGCCGCTGTCCGGCGAGGCGGTCGAGGCGCTGCGCTCCGCGGTCGATGCCCAGCAGGTCGAGGAGAACCAGAAGCTCGACAAGTACATGGTGCTGCTGACCATCGCCATCTCGGGCGGGCCGTTCATCGGGCTGCTCGGCACCGTCATCGGCGTGATGATCACCTTCGGCGGCGTCGCGCTGGCCGGCGACGTCAACGTCAACGCGATCGCGCCCGGCATCGCGGCGGCGCTGCTGGCGACCATCGCCGGCCTCGCGGCGGCGATCCCGTCGCTGTTCGGCTACAATTATCTGAACAGCCAGATCACCGAGATGGCGGACGAGATGCGGGTCTTCGTCGACCGGCTGGTGACCCGCCTCGCCGAGATGCAGTCGGACCGCGCCAACCCGCTGCCGCCGCTCGCCGTGGCCGCGGAATAGGAGTGCTGACACCATGAAAGCCGGTGGCGGCCGCAAGGCCTATGACGACATCAACATCACGCCGATGCTCGACCTCGCCTACGTGCTGCTGGTCATCTTCATCCTGCTCGCCACGGCGAGCGTGCAGGGGATCAAGGTGGAGCTGCCCAAGGCCGGCTCGGCGACCAATCTCGCGGCGCCCAAGACCAAGGCGATCACGATCAACAATGCCGGGCAGATCTTCCTGGATGCGTTCCCGGTGACGATCGCCGATCTGGAGGCGCGGCTGCGCACCGAGAAGGCGGCGAACCCGGAGGTGCCGATCGTCGTCAAGGCCGACGCCAAGGTGCCCTATGAGAAGGTCATCGAGGTGCTCGACCTGCTGCGGCGGCTGGAGCTCAACCATGTCGGCCTGCCGACCGGAAAGCCGAGCGGCAGCTGACCGTGGCCGCCGCCTACGCCCTGGACGAGGAGGAGCGGCCGCCGGCGTGGCGGCGCGTCCTGCCGTGGGTGATCGGCGGCATCGTGCTGCTCGGCATCGGCTGGGCGATCATGGCGGTGATGAACCAGACCGTCGGCAAGGCGAAGCCGGAGCCGCCGCCGACGCAGGCGATGCTGCTGCCGCCGCCGCCACCCCCGCCGCCCCCGCCGCCGGAGCAGGAAAAGCCGCCGGAGCCGACCGAGACGCTGAAGCCCGTGCCGGTCGAGACCCCGACGCCGACGCCGCAGAAGGCCGACGCGCCCGCCGCGGTCAGCATCGACGCGGCCAGCGAAGCCGGCGGCGACGCCTTTGGGCTCAAAGGCGGCGGCCCCGGCGGCATGGGCGGTACTGGTGCGACCGGCACCGGCACGGGCCCCGCGGGCGGTGGCGGCGTCATCGACAATTTCTATGGCCGCAACCTGGCGCGCGCGCTGCAGGAGAAGGTCGCTGACGACAAGCGGCTGGCGCGGCAGGTATTCTCCGCGGACTTCAATATCTGGATCGACCCGCAGGGCCGCGTCACCCGGGTGATGATGGTCCGCGACAGCAGCGACGCCAAGCGCGACGCCGCGCTGCAGGCGCTGCTGGAGGCCGTGCGCGGCCTCGATCCGCCGCCGGCGTCGCTACGCTTTCCCCAGAAGATCACCGTGCGCGGACAACGCGGCGGCAGTTTCGGATGACCACCGCAATGAACAGACAGAAGGGCGGCACGATGGCCATGAACCTTGGCGCGAAGGCGGCGCTGATCGCAACTTTGCTGGCGGGCACAGCGACGGGAGCGCAGGCGGCATCGACCAATGCCACGGCGAACCTGATCCGGCTGTTGATCGAGCAGAAGGTGATCACCGCGCAGGCGGGCCAGGCGCTGCTGGCGCAGGCCGAGGCCGAGGCGGCCGAAGCGCGCGCCGCACAGGCCCCGGTGGCAACCGCCGACGCCGGCCTGCCGCCCGCGGCCGAGGGCACTATCCGCGTCCCCTATATCCCCGAGTCGCTGCGGGCGAAGATCAAGGAGGACATCAAGCAGGAGGTGCTGGCACAGGCCGATTTCGAAGGCTGGGCGCGCCCGAACCAGATCCCGGAATGGATCAAGGGCATCAAGCTGTCGGGCGATATCCGCTTCCGCAGCCAGTCGGATTTCTATGACAACAACAACTCGCTGGGCCTGATCGACTTCCAGGCGTTCAACGACAGTTCGCCGATCGACATCAATGGCAACACCAACCCGACCGGCTTCCCGATCCTGAACGCCCGGACCGACCGCACCAACCGGTTCCGCATCCGCGCCCGGATCGGCCTCGATGCCAATATCTCGCCGCAGGTGTTCGCCTCGTTCCGGTTGGCGAGCGGCGACGACAACAGCCCGATCTCGACCAACCAGACGCTGGGCGGCGGCCTCGCCAAGAAGGACATCTGGCTGGACCGCGCCTATCTGCGCCTGACCCCGGTGCCGTACGCGAGCGCCACGTTCGGGCGCTTCCCGAACCCGTTCGTGTCGACGCAGCTGCTGTTCGACGACGATCTCAACTTCGACGGCATCGTCGGAACCGCCGACGCGCGCAACTTCCTGCCCGCCAACACGACGCTGGCGGTGACCGGCGGTGCCTTCCCGCTCGGCTTCACCAACGCGAACTTCCCGAACAATGCCGACGACAAGCGTGGCGACACCAACCGCTGGCTGTTCTCGGGCCAGCTGAAGGGCAGCATCCGCATCGCCGATACGGTCGATCTGAGTGCGGCGGCCGCCTATCACAGCTTCGACAAGGTGCAGGGCCGCCTGTCCGAGCCGTGCGCTCTGTTCAACGGCAACCGCCAGTGCTCGACCGATCAGCTGCGGCCGACCTTCCTGCGCAAGGGCAACACGCTGTTCCTGTCGCGCAACATCCTGCCCGACCCGGCCAACCCGCTCAACTTCGCGCAGCCGCAGCTGCTGGGCCTCAGCTTCGACTACGACATTCTGGACATCAATGTCGCCGCGCACACGCAGGTGACCGACACGATCGGCGTCGAGCTTGGCGGCAACTATGTCCAGAACCTCGGCTTCGACCGCAACGACCTGTGCCGCAACAACCCGAGGGGCCTGCCGATCAACAACATCGGCGTCGGCACCGGTGGCAATACCAACCCGTGCAGCGCCGGGGCCGGGCAGACCGTCGCCAGCTTCGACGGCGGCAACAAGGGCTATATGGTCTACGGCGTGGTCGGCACCAAGAAGCCGTCCAAGTTCGGTGAGTGGAACGTCGAGCTGAGCTACCGCTACCTCGAATCCGACGCGGTGCTCGACAGCCTTACCGACAGCGACTTCCATCTCGGCGGCACCAACACCAAGGGCTATACCGTCGGCGCGACGCTGGGGCTGTTCAAGAACGTCAGTCTGACCGGCCGCTGGCTGAGCGCCAATGCCATATCTGGCCCGCCGCTGGCGATCGACGTGCTGCAGATCGACCTTCAGGCGGCCTTCTGATGCGCCGCATCGGCCTGGCGCTCGTCCTGCTCGCGGCCGTGCCGGCGGGGGCGACCCCGCTCGAGGATCGGATGCGCGACCAGTTGCGCTCGACGGCCGCCGAACTGCGGGCGCTGCAGGCGAGTCAGGCCGAACTGACCGCCGCCAAGCTGGCGGCCGAAAAGGAGCGCGACGCGGCCAAGGCCGCCCCCAAGGCGGCGGCCCCCGATGCGGGCGCGGCGCGGGCGCTGGCTGCGGCCCGGAGCGACGGTGCGGCAGCGGCGTCGCGCGCCGCCGCTGCCGAAGCCGCGCTGGCGACGGCAAACGCCCGGCTGACCGAAGCGGGCGAGCGGCTGCGGGCGCAGGACGCGCAGCTGGCGCAAGCGCGGACCGCCGCCGCCACGAGCCAGCAGGCGGCGACGGCGAGCGCGGCGTCGCTGGAGGCGTGCAGTGCCCGCAACGCCCGGCTGGTCGACACCGGGCGCGAACTCGTGGCGCTGCACATCAAGCGCTACGGCGCTCGCAAATACCTGCCGCTGCAGCTGGCACGGGTGAAGATCGAGAACGAAGCGCAGGCAATGGGCGACCGCGTCGCCGCCGATGTCGAGCCGCCCAAGACGGCTGCGATACCGCAATGAAACTGTCACACAAATTCATGGTAAACGATTGTAAGTTCTGGCGAAATGCTTTCCCGACAGTGTTAGGTTGCGCGTCATGACGACTCATCGGCCTGCCACTGCGACCCGCCGCCGGACGGCGGTGCTGCGGCGTGGCGTCAGCGCCGGTGCGATGCTCGTCGGCGTGCTTGCCGCGCCGGTGCTGGCGCAGACCGCACAGATGCTGCGTTCGACCGCGGGGCTGACCACGCCGGTGGTGACGCCGGCGGCGACGCTGCCGGTCCAGGCGATCACGCCGAACGCCGCCGGGCTGAGTTCGGCGAGCGCGCGCGCCATCGCCAACCAGGCGCGTGTCACCAGCGCGGTGTCGCTGGCGCAGCAGGCAAATGCCGCCGCGCGTGCCGCTGCCGCGGTGCCATCGATACCGAACGGGCTTCTGCCCGGCGGCCTGGTGCCGGTCGCCAACCCGGTCAGCGCGGCGGCCGATCCGACCGGCCTCAACACCTGGCAGGGTGCGGCCCAGCCGACGTCGGCGGTGACGGGTTCGACCACCACGGTGACGGTCAAGCAGACGGACGCACGCGCGCTGCTCAGCTGGTCGAGTTTCAACATCAGCCGCGATACGATCCTCCACTTCGACCAGCAGCCCGACTGGGTGGTGGTCAACCGCATCGTCGCCAACATCGATCCCGCGACGGGCCGCCTGGCCGACGCGGGCAACCTGCGCCCGAGCACCATCCTCGGGCAGATCACCGGGGCGGGCACGGTCGTCGTGCTCAACCAGAACGGCGTGATGTTCGGCGCGACCGGTCAGGTCAACACGCGGTCGTTCCTGGTGTCGACGATCGAGCTGGGGGACCAGTCGCGGACCGCGCTGGTTCCGGGACCGGGGTCGACCGCGACGCGGCGGGTGCCGACGACGATCGGTGAACGCAATAACGCGTTCCTGCAGAATGGCTTGCTCGGCGTCCCGACGTTCCTGTCGGTGATCGGTATGCAGAACGGCCTCGCCGTGGTCGACGGACCGTCGATCGAGGGCGGCGTAAGCGTCGCGACCGGGGCCGCGATCAGCGCCGGCGACGGCGGCTTCGTCATCATTGCCGCGCCGCAGATCACCAATGCCGGACAGCTCAGCGCCAGCAACGGCCAGGTCAGCCTCGTCTCGGGCCAGACGATCACGGCGGTCTCGTCGACCGGTGCGCCCGACCTGACGACGCCGGGTCCGGGCGCGGCAAACGCCGACGTGCGCGGGCTGATCCTCCGTTCGGAAAGCCGCAATTCGCAGAGCCTGACGACACCCTTCCGCGACAGCATCACGAACACCGCGACCGGGCTGATCAGCTCGCCGCGCGGCCTGATTTCGATCGGCGGCACCTATTCCGGCCAGATCGTCCAGAACGGCGTGCTGTCCTCGACGACCAGCGTTTCGCGCAATGGCAAGGTTGCGCTGACGGCCGGCACGGTGACCGCCGGCCGCGGCTCGGTGATTGCCATAACGCCCGACACAAATGGCGAGACAATCCCGCAGGCGGCGGATTCGGTCGCGAATTTCAGGCGCTCGGTGATCGATATCGGCAACGCCAATTCGGCCGCCGCGGTGACCCCGGCGATCATCAGCATCGGCGCCGATGCGCTGATCTACGCACCGGGCGCGAGCGCGAATATCGGCGGCACGCCCTCGGCGAACAGCGTCGACAACGGCATCACCGAACCGGGCATCGGGGCCGGGTCGCTGTTGATCGACAGTGGTGCGACGATCGACGTCAGCGGGGTCAAGGACCTCGTGCTGCCGGCGTCACGCAACAGCGTCCGGCTCTCCCCGGTCCAGCGCAACGAGCTGCGCGATACGCCGAACTACCGGGAGGTCACCACCGACGGCAGCTTCACGCTCAACCCTAGCACGCTGTACATCGACGCGCGCCTGTCGGGGGTCCGCGCCGACGGCGTCACCTGGGTCGGTTCACCTTTGATCGAGGCGGGCAGCGCGGTCGCCCAGATCGGCGTCACGGCGGCCGAACTGCTGACCCGTGGCGGCACGCTGACGCTGGGCGCGGGCAATATCGTCCAGGGCACGGCCGCCAGCAGCCCGCTCGGCATCGTCACGGTGCGACCGAACGTGACGCTCGATATCTCCGGCGGGTGGGTGCGCTTTGCCGATGGCGTCGTCCAGACCAGCCGGTTGCTGACCGCTGATGGCCGGCTCGTCGAGATCGGCCGCGCCGACCCGAACGACAATTTCGTGCGTGTCGTCGATCCGTACAGCGTCAGCCAGGAGCGGTTCGGGTTCACCGACAGCTTCGGCAACCCGCTGGCGACCGATCCCGACTTCCAGACCGGCTATGTCGAGGGTCGCGATGCGGGCGCGCTGATCGTCAAATCGTCGACGAACAGCTTTGGCGCCGCGGTGTTCGGCCAGGCCTTTGCCGGCACGCAGCAGATCGCGCGGGCGAGCGAGGGGAGCGCGGCGGCCAGCATCGGCGGCGACACCAGGACGTTGCAGGCGACGCCGCTGCAGCTGCCGAGCGGTGGCCTGTTCAAGGTCCAGGCCTACGCCGGCGGCCTCGATGCCGACGCCGGCGGGGCCGACATCGTCGTCTACAACGGCAGCGCCGCCGCCCCGGCGCGCGTCGCTGCTTCGATCCTGCTCTCCGACACCCTGTTGTCCAGCAGCGGCCTGGCGGCGGTCTCGCTGCAGACCAGCGGCGGCGTCAGCCTGCTGTCGGGCAGCCTGGTCAGCCTGGCCCCGAACGGCGGGCTGGCAATCGATGCCGGGCGCTCGATCCGGCTCGACGGGACGGTGCGCACCCCATCGGGCACGATCAGCGCGCGGACGTACGAGATTGCGATCGGCTCGGTGTTCGCCACGACCGACGATCTGCCGCTGTTCGTGAACGCGGCCCCGGATGCGCCGGCCCCGCACCTGTTCGACATCACCGTCACCGGCATCCTGTCGGCCCGCGGCCGGTTCCAGAACGACGCGCTGGTTGCCGACGGCGCGTTCCTCGGCACTGCCTATGCCGACGGCGGCACGATCAGCCTGACCGTCGCACCGCGCGTGCTGCTGCCGATCGCCGAAAGCGCGAACGCACCGGCCGACT
The DNA here is from genome assembly GCA_038210595.1 of Sphingomonadales bacterium. Lineage (GTDB taxonomy): Bacteria > Pseudomonadota > Alphaproteobacteria > Sphingomonadales > Sphingomonadaceae > Glacieibacterium. The sequence goes on from JBBQWN010000002.1 coordinate 67,732, forward strand.
TCGCCGCCGACTACAGCGGCAGCCTGTTCATCCAGTCGGGCGCGTTGCTCGACGTCAGCGCCGGTGCGTCCGTGCGCGCCAACGGCACGCCGGTCCTGACCGCGCGCGGCGGCAATGTCGCGCTGGTAAACCAGACGACCTATTTCAATCTTCAGAACGAGCCGGCCAACCTCGCCAGCAGTCCGCAGTCGAGTTTCGTCGACACCTTCCTGCCCGGCTTCCGGGTGCCGCTCGCCAACAACCGGGTGACCGGGGCGTCGCCGCTGCTGACCTACGCACAGGTGGTGATCGCGCCGGACACGATCCGCGGCAGCGGCTTTGCCGGCGGAGGCCAGTTCACGTTGGTCACTCCCGACCTGAATTTCGGCGCGCGGCCGGAGGGGACGGGGACCGCGATCCCGCTTAATTTCATCGCGACGACCGGCTTTGCCAGCTTCAGCTTCACGACCTATCGAACGGAGTTCCTCGGCGGCGGCAACCTCGCCGACGGCGTCACCGCGAACAACGGCGTGTTCGCCAACGGTGTCGCCGGCAGGACCGCGCTGCTCGCCACCGAGCAGGTACGGGTCGCGGGCGGCGAAGCGTTGAACCTGACCCAGGCGCTGCTGCCGTCGCTGCTGAACAATACCCAGCTGACGGCGGTGCGGGGGCTGGCGAGCGAGGGCAACATCGGCACCCTGCTCGGCAGCAGCGTGCCCGTCGAGGCGTATGACCAGCGCGGCGTCGCGGTTACCTTCGACGGCCTGACCGAGGTCGATGTTGATGCCGGCGGGCGGATCATCGGTGCTGACGGGACCTCGCTGACCAGCAGCACTTTGCTCAACGCCGGGACGATCCGCCTGCCGGGCGGCACCCTGCGGCAGGTCGAGACGCTGCCCAGCTTCTATTTGAATGGCACGCGTAGCGCGATCGGCGTGCAGGATCTTGCCGACGTCTTCGGCGGCGGCCGTAATGCCGACGGTTTGTTCGACCCGGATGCGCCGAACGCGCTCGGCCTGCGGATCGACAACAACCCTGCGAACGCGGTGCTCAGCAATTCCGAGCTCGTCACCCGGCGGCTGCAGTTCCGGGCGATTTACATGCTCGGCGACGTCGGCCGCGGCGAAGGCGCGCGGCTGACCGCGGGCAGCATGACCGACCTGTCCGGTGTCAGCGTCCGCAACCCGCGCGCCATCACCAACGGTGTCACCGGCCGCCAGCGGGTCGAGGGCCGTCTGGTCGGCGGCGGGACGCTGGAGACCGGCGCGGCCTTCGGCGGCCAGGGCGGACCGCTGTTCGCGGGCGCACAGTTCGGGGTGGCACGCTATGGTTCCGGCGACGGCGTGATCAGGGTCGCGCGCGCCGGCCTGACGCTCAATGCGCTGCCGAGCTCGACGATCGACCTTGGCGGTGTCACCGATAATTACGATCAGGAGGTCACGCTCGGCGTGTTCGCGCCGACGCCGGTGTGGAGCAACGGCGGACGCCTGACCGCCGGTGCCGGCGGATCGATCGCCGGCGCATTGGTGCGCGCCGACGGCGGCGCGCCGCAGGCCGAAGGCGGCATTCTCACCTGGCGCACGCCGATCCTGCGCCAGGCCGACACCGCCGATCGAAGCCTCAACCTGTTGTCGGCCAACCAGATCATGGCGGCCGGCTTCGACAGTTTCATCGCGCTCCAGCAGTTGAGCGGGCAGGGCGCGGTGTCGCTCAACCTGGGGCGGGCGTTCTACCTGACCAACCAGGCCTTCGACGGCAACACACTTTCCGACTACGGCATCAGCGCGGCGGCGACCGGCGCGCTGGCGATCAGCGCCCCCTATGTGCAGCTGTCGAGCCTGACGCAGACCATCTCGGCGCGCGGTAATATCGAGGCGGGAGCCGGGTCGATCACCTTCAATGCCGGGGCGATCGACATCATCGGCTCGGCCTACTTCGATCCGACCGTCGCGCTGGTGCGCCTGTTGGCGAGCGGCGACGTGCGGGTCACCGGTGTCCAGCCACTGGCGAACGTGCTCGACCCCTCGGGCGGCAGCCTGCCGCCCTCGCTGTCCGGCCAGCTGGTCACCAGCGGGGACCTGACGATCCGCGCGGCGCAGCTGTACCCGACGACCGGCACCGGCAACCTGCAGCAGCAGATCGACGCGGCGCGCCAGGGGCGGTCGATCGAGGTCGCGTCGTACCTGATCGCGGCGGCTGGAGAGGCGTCGCGGATCCGCATCGAGCGGGCGAGTACGGCAACCCCGGCAACGCCCTATTCGGCGGGCGGCAACCTGACCATCCAGGCGTCCTCCATCGACCAGGGGGGCGTCATCCGCGTTCCCGTCGGGAAGCTGACGCTGGGCGGAACCGCGCCGATCATCCTGCCTGGCGCGAACAACAACGACCTGTTTACGCAGACCGTCGCTGCGACCGACACGCTGCGTCTGAGCGCGGGCAGCCTGACCGCAGTCTCGGCGGGCGGTCTCAGCATCCCCTATGGCACCACCACCGACCTGACCGAATATTTCTTCGCCCCGACCAGCAACAACCGCCTGACCGCGCCGCCTGCCGCCGAGCTGCGGCTAGGCGGCGGCATTGTCACCGTCGACGCGAACGCGACCGTCGATCTGAGCGGTGGCGGTGACCTCTATGCCTATGAATTCGCAAGCGGCGTCGGCGGCTCGCGCGATGTGCTGAGCCGCTTCAACAGTGATGCGTTCAGCAGCCGCAACGGCCTGCAATTTCCCGATGGCCGCCAGGTCTACGCCATCGTGCCGTCGATGGCCGACCTGCGCGTGGCGCTGACCGATCCGATCTATTCGGCCGACTATGCCAATCTCTATGCGTCGAGCGACGCCGGGCGACGGGTTTATCTCGAAGGCGGCAGCGGCATCGCGGCGGGCTGGTACACACTGCTGCCGGCGCGGTACGCGCTGCTGCCCGGCGGCCTGCGCGTCGTCGAGAATGTCGGCCAGGCGCCGGGCGCGCTGGGGTCGACGACGACGCTGCGTGATGGCAGCATGGTGATCAACGGCCGCTACGGGGTGGCTGGCACCGGCATCGAGGACTCGACCCGGCGCACCTTCACCGTCCAGACGCAGGCCAGCTTCCGCCAGTTCTCGCGGATCGCGCAGACGTCGGCGTCGCAGACCTTCAGCGATCTGGCGACCCGCGACGAGCTCGTCGTCCCGCGGCTGCCCGCGGACGCCGGCCGGCTGGTGCTGACGCCGCTTGCCGAGCTCAACGTCAACACCCGGTTCCTGACCGATCCGGCCCGCGGCGGTCGCGGCGGGCAGGTCGACATCACCGGCAACGCGTTCGAGATCGTCACCGCCGGGACACCGGGATCGCTGACCGATGCGGTGGTCCTGCGGACTGCCGATTTCGCCAATCTCAACGCCGCCAGCCTGCTGATCGGCGGCATTCGCACCGATTTCGCCGACGGCACCACCGCGCTCGCTATCGGTACCCATACGATCGCGATCGCGAACAGCGCCGCCGACCCGCTGTCGGCCCCGGAGATCGTGCTCGCGGTCGACGGCGAGGGATCGGCAATCACGATCGCGGACGGCAGTGCGGTGATCGCGACCGGCACGCTCGCCGACACGCGTGCCGGTGCCTATGTCATCACGCCCGGCGCAACCCAGACCGCGATCGGCGGCATCGTGCGGGTCGCCAACGGCCCCGAGCGACTGGTTACGCGTCCCGGCGACGTCGCGCTGGCCAACAGCCTCAGCGACACGTCGATCATCGTCGGCAGCGCCACCGGTACGCGCGGCGTGACCCTGACCGGCACCTCCGTACTGCTCGATTCGTCGCGTGACCTGGTCATCTACGACAATCCCGCGACCGACGCCTCGGAAGCGCGGATCACCGCTACCAACCTCGCGCTGGGCGGCGACGACGTGTTCTTCACGCGCGTGCCCTCGGGCTTCCGCGGCCTGACCATCACGCCCGAGATGGAGGCTGTGTTCGCCGCCGCGCAGCGTCTGACGATCAGCAGCAAGAGCATCATCGGCTTCTCCGGCGGCACCCATGTCTTCAACGACCTGGTGCTCGACGTGCGCGGCATCCGGCCCTTCCGGCCCGGCGAGGCGCTGCCGCTCGAGCCTTATGGCGACACATCCCCGCCGGGCTTCGACCCCGCAGCGACACCGCAGACGCCGCTCGATCCCGGCGTGCCGATCGCGGTGACGATCCGCGCCCGCGATTTCAGCCTGACCAACAGCGACATCGACCGTGGCCCCTGCGGCGGTGTGGACGTCAATGCCTGCGGCACCGCCGGCAACAGCCTCGCGATCGAGGCGGCGACCGTGCATTTCGGCTCCGGCGCGATGCGCATCTACGGCTTCGATCGTAGCGTCGGCGTGACGGCGACGAACGGCGTGTTCGTCGAAGGCAGCGGGCGTTTCGACGTCGGCGGCGCGGCCCTGTCGTTCGCGACGCCGTACCTCGGCGACCGGGCGCTCAGCGCCGATCCGCGCGGCACCAAGGTCCAGCCCGACCTGACGATCGCGACCAGCGGCACGCTGGCGATCAGCAACCCGGGCAACCTCGCGGTGCCGGTCGTCGCGCAGGCGCCGGGCGCGGTGCTGTATCTCGGCGACGCCGACACGCCGCTCGCCGCGCTGACCATCGACGGGACGCAGCTGCGCGCCAGCGCCGGCACGCTCGAGGCGCGCGCGGTCGGCGACATCATCGTCAGCGGCGGCGCCGTCATCGCGACCCCGAGCTATGCCAAGAGCTTTGGCGACGCCGCCGACCGGGTGACGATCAGCGCGCCGGGCGGCCGGCTGACGCTGGCATCGCAGACTGGCGACGTCACGCTGGGCAGCGCGACCCGGCTGGTGATCGGCGGCAGCGCTGGTGAGGCCGGGACGCTCGAACTGTCGGCGGCGACGGGGCTGGTGACGCTCGACGGTGCCATTGACGCGGCCGCGCCCGGCAACGGGGCGTCGCTGCACCTGGATACCGGCGGCGCGTTCGATTTCGCCGGCTTCCTGACCGCCCGCGGCGCACCCTTCACGGGCGACATCCGGGTGCGCAGCGGGACGGGCGATCTCGTCCTGGCGGCCGATCAGACGGTCCGCGCAACCGGCCTGCGGCTGACCGCCGATGGCGGCCTCGTCGACATTGCCGGCAGGATCGATACGTCGGGCATCAACGGCGGCAACATCGGCCTGTTCGGGACCGGCGGCGTGACGCTGCGCGCGACCGCGATCCTGGATGCCCGCGCCAGCGGCTATGGTGCCACCGACACGCGGGTAGCGAGCGGCGGGACCGTCGAGCTTGGCACGTCGGGCAGCGGCGTGCTGACCCTGGCCAACGGCGCGAGCATCGACGTCTCGGCCCGCCGCCCGGGCGCGCGCCTGGCGGCGAGCATCGGCAAGGACATCAACCTCAACGACACCACCGTCTACCGTTACGCCGAAAGCGATACCGGCGGACTGGTGCGTCTGCGCGCGCCGATCATTGAGCAGGAGGGCGCCGACAGCGTCGCCATCGACTTCGCCGGCACGATCACCGGGGCCCGCGAAGTCGCGGTGGAGGCGGTCAAGCGCTTCGATCTCGCGATCCTCGGCGCGGGCGCGGACTGCGCGGCGGCGGCGGTGTGCATCAACGAGGCCGGTCAGGCGGTGCTTGACCTGAATGCAACGCCCCACACCAACATCCTCGCGGACGACTTCGCCGGCAGTATCCCGAACTTCGTGCGCAGCTTCGACATCGGCGGTGCAGCGGCACGGCTGGGCGCGCTGACCGCGCTGCCGGGCTATCGTGCCCGGCCCGGCGTCGAGCTCGACTATGCCGGCGACATCGTGCTCGCGTCGAACTGGAACCTGGGTGCCGGGGTGGTGAATACCGCGGCCGCGCTGGCCGACCCGTCACCGGTGCTGATCGCCAGCACCCAGCTCGGCAACGGCCGCTACTACGTCGCGCCCGGGGCAGAGAGCCGCCTTTACAACGACTTCACCGACTTCATCTACCGCGTCGGCGGCGTCGCCAGCGGTGCCGCCCCGGTGCTGACGCTGCGCGCCGGCGGCAATCTGGATATCCGCGGCAGCATCACCGACGGCTTCTTCGCGTTCAGTGACCAGACCGACCCGCTGTATCTCAGCTATCAGCTCGGCGGCGGCAACCAGCAGATCCGGCCGACGTTCAACTTCGCCTGCGGCGTCGACACCGATTGCTCGGTCATCCCGCCCTTCGACACCGACATGCTGCCGCGGCTGCCGAACGCCGGCGAATCGATCACCGTCAACTTCGCGGTCGTCTCGCGCGGGGACCGTGCGCCGCTCGAGCCCGCACCCTATAGCGATGCGGCCAATTCGCCCGGCGCGCTGGGTCTCCAGACCGATGGTGCCGGTGATCCGATCGGCAGCGCCGCGCTCGCACCGCGGCTGACCGACGGCACGGCCGCCGATTCGGCGAGCTATCGGTTCGTCGCCGGGGCCCGGCTTGCCAGCGCCGACCCGCTGACCGTCGCACCGGAGACCGCGGCCAGCGTCAGCGTGTCGGGCGAGACCCGCTACCGCGTCGTCGGCACGCGGGGCCAGCCGGTGTTCATTCCCGACGTTCGCTATACGCTCAACCGCCGCGGCAATGCCGATGTGCCGGCGGACAATATCGAGGATATCGTCCCCACGTCGGGGGCCGACGCGCAGGCATTGACACGGCTGACCTTCGGGGCGGCACCGGCGCAAACGCGCGCCTTCCTGCGTGAACGGGCCGCGCTGTTCTTCGCCGACAAGCCCGGTGAGTTCCAACTGTTCGGCCCGGCCGGTGCGCCGACCGCGCTGACCGCGTCGCTGACCCGGCTGACCGAGTTCCTGGCCTATGTCGATCTGGACCTGCCAGCCACCGAGGAAATGGCCGCCAGTCCGGGTCTGAGCACGCGGCTTGCCGCCGGGCAGCTGGGCTATGCGCCGCTCACCGCCTTTGCGCCCGATTCGGTCAACGCCCCGACGCAATATGTCCGGTCGCTGGTCCGCACCGGCAGCGGCAGCATCGACATCGCCGCGGCGGGCGACGTCGATCTGCGCGGCACCGACCAGCCGGTCTACCGCCTGGCATCGGGGGGAACGGTGGTGCAGGGCAATCCTCGCGCCGCCCAGGTCGGCGGTACGTCGGTCTACACCGCGGGGGTCACGGCTTCGCTCGCGCCGCGCACGGCGGCCGTGGCGGGCACCAATCTCGAGCTGCTCGTCGATCCGGCCGCATCGGCGGACTTCAGCCCGCCCGCCCGCCCGCTGACCCCGGATTCCGACGGATCGATCCGCTTCTACGGTGTTCTGCAGCCGAACCTCGTCTATGCCGAAGGCGGCGGCGATCTGTCGGTCCGCGCCGGACGGGACGTTGCCGCCCGCCGCGACGTGGCGAGCGAAGTGTTCCGCAGCGGCGAATCGAGTGCGGGCGCGACCACGCAGCAATGGCGGGTCGGCAACGTCGGCATCGATGCGCCGGATGCCCCCGTCGTCGGAACGACCAACATCCGGATCAATCCGCAGCTGTTCTCGACGGGCGTCGGGGCGCTCGGGGGCGGCAACGTCGATGTCGTGGCGGGGCGCGATATCCGCGAGCTCGCCGTCGTCGCCGATACCAGCGTTACCACCGGCAGTGTCGACGACCCCGCCCAGACTTCGCCGGCGGCCGTTCTGGCGACGTTCGGCCACGGCAATGTCAGCGTTGCGACCGGTCGCGATCTGCTCGGTGGCCAGATCGACGTGGCCTCCGGCGTCGGTGCCGTCGATGTCGGCGGCAAGGTCGCTTCGGCCGGTCTGCTGCGGCTCGACGGCAGCGTCTCGACCGCCACGGGAACCGTGTCGAGCGGCGCCATACGCGAGAATCTGACGCGTCTCCGCGTGACCGATGCCGAGCTTGCGACCCAGGCCCGCCAGTCGATCACGGTCGGATCGCTCGCCGCGCTCGGCACCCGGGAATCGACCCCGGTCAACGGCAGCGGCTTCTACACCGCGGCATCCGGGGCATCGTTTGTCAGCAATGGCGATTTCACGCTCGCCAACACCGGCTTCGACGCGCGGGGCCAGAACCCCGTGGCCTTGCTGCAATCGGTGCTGCTGCCGGCGTCCCTGGGCGTCGCATCCCTGTTCGGCGATATTGACCTTCTCGATGCGGGGCCCGGCACCTCGATCCGGGGTGTGGTCCTGTTCCCGAGCCCGATCGGCCAGCTGCATCTGTACGCCGGCGGCCGCCTGCAAACGGTGACCCTATCGATGGACGACGGTGATCCGTCGCTCGCACCCGGCGCGTTGTCGGGCTTCTCTCTCCTGCGGCCGACAGAAGGGGACACGCAAAGCCGGGTACCGCGGCTGGGGACGCGCCTGTACGACTTCCCCGTGATTCTCCCGAACACCAGCGATGCCGACCGGCGGCTGTTGCATAACCCGAGCATCACCCACACCGGCGACCCGGAGCCGGTGCGCATCGCGGTCGACGGTTCGATCGACCGCCTGACCCTGGCGACGCCAAAGGCGACCCGGCTCAGCGCCGGCGGCGACCTGGTCGACACGGTGTTCATCGGTCAGAATGTCGCCGCAAGCGACGTCACCCGCATCACGGCCGGGCGCGACATCATCGGGACGACGCGCATCGCACCGGTGTCCGTGCCGACGGCGACGGGGGGAACCGTAACGCTGCGGTTGCCGACACTGCAGGGCAATACCTTCGCGCTCGGCGGGCCGGGCACGCTGTTCGTCGAGGCGGGGCGCGATCTCGGGCCGTTCTTCAATTCAGGCAATGTCGCGGTGCCGTTTGGGCCGACGCTGTCCTACTCGGGCGGCATCATCACCGTCGGCAACGATTACAACCCCTGGCTCGGCACCCAGGGCGCGAAAATCTATGCCGAGTTCGGTGTCGGCAAGGGCGCGAACTATGACGCGCTGCGCGAGACCTATGTCGACCCGGCCAATGTCGCGAACCTCGACGGCGACCTGTTCGCGCAGGGCTTCGACGCCAACGACAACCGGATTCCCGACCGGACCAAGCCCATCTATGCCCCGGCGCTGGTCGCCTGGCTGCTCGAGAACGCGCCCGACGCACTCAGTCAGGCCTTTGGTGCGCCGATCAGCCTGACCTCGGCCGACGTGCTGCCGCTGCTCAACAGCCTGGATGCCGCGACCCGGGCGCAGTTCCTGGTCGATCTGCCCTATCTGCCGAGCGGCGGCATCCGCAGCAGCCAGGTCGTCATCGACCGGCGCGTGGCGCGTGCGCCGACTCTGCTGACGCCGGCGGCCGCGGCAACGGCGTTCGCGGTCCCGCCGGCGCCGACGACGATCAGCGGCTCGACCCTGATCGGCTGGCTGGCGCAGAACGCGCCCGACGTGCTGCGCAGCCGGTTCAACGTCTCGACGACATCCGCCACGGCGGCCTATACGGCGCTGACCGGACTGGAGACACTGGTCCAGCGCCAGTTCCTGCTCGACACGGTCTATTTCAACGAGTTATCGGTTCCCGCGCGCCCCACTGGTGCGTCATTCAACCAATATGCTCGTAGTTACAGAGCGGTCGAGCTGCTGTTCCCGGCAGCGCTCGGCTACACCGCCAACGACACTTCGGGCGCATCCAACGGCGGCACTCCGGTGCTCACCGGCAACCTCGACCTGCGCCTGGCGGCGATCGAGACGCAGCGCGGCGGCGATGTCACGATCCTCGGGCCGGGCGGTCGTGCCGTCGCCGGTTCGGTCGTCGCGACGTCGGCCCAGGCGGCACGGCGCGGTGAGGAAGTTGCCGGGGCAAACCTGTTCCAGGGCCAGCGTCGCGCGCTTGGTACAGTTGGCGACAGTACGAGTGCCGCGCGCATAGCCTCGATCCCGCTTGGCTTCGAAGGTGTGCTGACGCTGCGCGGGGGCGGCATTCGGTCCTTCACCGACGGCGACTTCCTGCTCAACCAGAGCCGCCTGTTCACCCAGGCGGGCGGTGACATCACCTTGTTCTCCTCGAATGGCGACCTCAACGCCGGCCAGGGTCCGCGCACGGCGGCCAACTTCCCGCCGGTGGTCTTGCGCTTCACGCCGAACGGCTTCAGCGAGGTCGATACGGCCGGCGCGGTCGCGGGTGCCGGTATCGCGGCGTTTCAGCCGCGCCCCGACATTCCTGCGCCCGACGTTATTCTGGTCGCCCCGGTCGGCACCGTCGATGCCGGCGATGCGGGCGTCCGCGCCGCGGGCAATGTGTTCATTGCGGCGGCGCAGGTTGCCAATGCGGTCGGGATCTCGGCCGGCGGCTCGATCACCGGCTCGGGTGCCGCGGCGGCGGTCGACACCACGGCAGCCGCCAACGCCAACGCCGCCGGCGCCGCCGGTGCCGCCGCAGCGGCCGCGGTCAACCCGCAGGGCGTCAACGGCGGCGACCGGACGCGGATCACCGTCGACGTGCTCGGCTTCGGTGGCGATCCCAACGACGATCCGTGCCGCGGCGACGCGAAGCCCCGCCCGACCAACTGCCCCGCTCCGACGACGCCGTAGCCTGCAGACGAAACTGCGGCGGTCCGGGCAATCGTCGGGGCCGCCGCATTGCACGCACCGATGAGGTGCCGGACCGACCAGCGCATTCCGGTCTGAGGCTGGTAGCCGATCCCCCATCGGCCGTCAGACCTCTGTCCTAGTTATCTAGATTGCACAGGCTGGCCCGGTTGCCTGATCCCCGTCGCGTCTAACGCTACAACAGTGTCGCAGCCGTAGCCGGCGCTGACCCGCCACCACCGATCCTGCCATTAACGCTGCGGTCTTCGGCCGGGGGCAATTATTCAGATCACGAGCGACGCTGTCGGAGCCGTTTACAGACGGTCGGTACAGACACAGAAAAGCGGCCCCGGATCGCTCCGGGGCCGCCCTTCAGATCGATCGAGAGTCCAGCGTGTCAGGCGCCGGGCTTGCCCAAGCAGACCGTGGCGTTGCCGGCGGTCACCGAAGTGGTGCCGGTCGGCGTCGTCGGGATCCGGTCCTGGATCCACAGGTTGCGCAGGCCGAGACGAGTCGCCGACTGACCGGCGACGCCGAGCTGAGCCGAGCTCTTCAGGAACGTCTCGGCGATGGCGTTCCGCCAGGCGCCGGGCATCGGCGACAGGGCATTGCGCGCATAGGTGCCGTAGGTGGGATCGCTGGCAAGTCCGGCCGGCATGACCTGGTTATTGAAGTCCTTCGTGGTCTTGCCGACGATCGTCGCGACCCAGCCGTCCACCGCGCGGCGCTTCTCAGGCGTCGAGTAGCAGGTGTAGAGCAGAAGGTTGGTGGTGCCGACGATCGGATAGCCCTTGGTCGGAGCAGCCAGGCTGACCGTCTTGCTGGCAGCCTGAACCCAATCGAGCGGGTTGGCCCGATCGCTGGTCGTCACGGTCGAGTCGTACGCGCCAACCGTGCCCTTCGACTGCGGCGGCTGGATGCCCGTGAACGCCGCGGTCGCCTGCTTGGCATCCGGACCCACATACGTGGTGCCGGTACCGTTGACCTGCAGGCTGGCGGTGTTGAGGCCGTAGCCGTTGCTGCCGTTGAACAGCGTCGCGGGCAGGGCATTCTCCGGGCTCATGTAGGCGACGTGACCGTTGAGGGTACGGTCACCGATCGTCGCCGACGGATCGGGGTGGTAGTTGGTGTACTGCGCGACGCCGTCGTTGCCGTTGGCAACGCCGAACAGGCCGGCGGTCTCGGTGCCGGTCAGCACGCCCGTCGACTTGTTGAAGAACGCACCCGAAATCGAGTTCGTCGGGCTGATCGTGCCCGCGGTGCCGGTGTAGGCTGTGCCGCTGATGGTCACGCTGGCGTCGTACGGCAAGCGATTCTCGGAGTTGCCGAACTTGTTGCCGGTGGTGCCGCACTGGGCCGCGATGGCACGCGTGAACAGCGAGGTGGTGCCCGAAGTCTCCGAGCGGCCGACCAGCTTGATCGGCACGTCGAAGGCCGCCGGGTCATTGACGTCCTTGTTGACGACCGAGGTCGGCAGCTGGTTGAAGTTGGTGATCGTGCCGTTGAAGATACCGCAATACTGGGCGCGGGTCAGACGGAGACCGCCCGAACCATCGGCACGGGCACCGGCGATGACGAAGCGGTACTCGTTGATCAGGCCGCCGTTGTTGCGAACCTTGGCATAAACCGGATCATAGGCGACCGCGACGGCGGCGATCGCGTGCGGCACCTGGATCGCCGGGCCGAACAGGTTGAGGGCGGTGTCGGCGGCCGGCTGCGCACCGAACGGGTTGATGGTGACGACCGGGGTCGACGTGCCGTTGTAGGTGGCGAGGTTGCCGCTGCTCAGCGCGGTGTCCGAGAAAGCGAACTGGAAGCCGGTGGCGGCGGTGGTGCCGGCGTCATAGCCCGTGCTGACGACGACCGGAACGGCGGTGTTCAAAGTGGCACCGCTGCCGCTGCTGCCGAAGAGCTGACCGCGCAGGTACGAGTTCACGCCGGTGCCCGAACCCGTCGAGACGTAGAGGATCGAGATGTTCGGCTGCACGATGCGCGGGTCGTTGAACGGCGTGGTCAGCGGACCGGGACCGTCGGGATCGACGATCGGCGGGTTGGCCGAATTGCCGGCGCAGTTGAAGTGGTTGCCCAGGGTGTCGGCGGCAGGGGTATCATAGATGTAGTCGAACAGCGCCGTCGAAGCCGGGGCCGTGGCGGTGCCGCTCGTGTTCTGGTTGACACCAAAGGCCAGGTCGGACTTCAGACCATAGCAATCGGCAGTCTGGCGAACGATGGTCTGCGGCAGCGAGGCGCCGGCGCCGTAAAGCTGGGCGGCCGGAAACGCCGACTGGGCCTGGGCGGCACCGCCCAGGGCGCTGACCGCGGCGGTCGCCGCGAGCAGCTGGAGCTTGAAACTGGTCATTCGGGAATTCCCCTCAGAAAAGGTTGATTGGGTAAGCACGTGTTAACGACTTAGTCATAACATTGGTGAACACTGCGTCGAGAAATCTGGTAAGTTCTCACTACGCTGGTCAAAGTAACAGGCTGAACGCGCAAATATCGATCCCGAAAGGGAATCTGATCGTGCAAGCACTTTCCAGAACAGCCATGAATACTGCTGACAAGACACAGCGAGATCGACATCGACCAAGCGATGTCGTTTCGCGTCGATCTCGACTCACCCTCCGCTCGGCCCACAATCTGTGGACGCCGCCTAGGTAGTCGAACGGAGTGACGGATTTATGATAGCTGCTGGACGTTTGTGATGAGCGGCGGATTGTCACAAATTTTAAACCTAATCGTCGTAATTCCTGCCTAGGCGCTTAAGCTGGCGGCACGGCCATGCTCGCATGGCCGTCACTGCATCGACCCTGCGTCGCCTAGAGAATGGTTGCCCGAGAAGTGAACGCGTTCGTTCCCGCCGCGATATTCGATGACCGCGCGGCCGCGGCGGAGCCGCTGGTGGTCGATTCCGTCGAGGCCTTGGTTGTCGCGACCGGGCTGATCGGTGCCGAGGGGGCGGCGCGGGCCCGCCTGATCCAGCAGCAGACCGGCGAACGCTTCGAGGCCGTGCTGACGCGGCTCGGCCTTGTGCCGGAGGCGGCGCTGGCCCGGGCGTTCGCGCAGGCCACTGGACTGTCGGTCATCGAGACGCGCGATCTGCCCGAGGCGGCGCTCGGCGGCGACGCGCTGTCGCCGGCCTTCCTGCGCGATGTCCATGCCCTGCCGATCCGGCTCGATGCCGACACCGTGACCGTCGGCGTCGCCAACCCGCTCGACGCTTTTGCCGCTACGGCGATCGGTTTCGCGCTGGGACGCAAAGTGGAGCGGGTGATCGTCCGCGCGAGCGATCTCGATGCGGCGATCGACCGTATCTACGGCACGGTGCAGGACGCCGAGACCGCGGCAGTCGCTGATGACGCCGATCTCGACCGGCTGAAGGATCTGGCGTCCGACGCGCCGGTCATCCGCGCCGTCAATCGGCTGATTGCCGCGGCGGTGGCGGCGCGCGCCTCGGATATCCACGTCGAGCCGGCGGACGACCGGCTCGTCGTCCGCCTGCGCATCGACGGCGTGCTGCAGGAACAGGACGCGCTGCCCGCCGCGATGCGGCTGGCGTTCATCTCGCGCGTCAAGATCATGGCCGGTCTCAACATCGCGGAGAAGCGCCTGCCGCAGGACGGGCGGCTGCGGCTTGCGGTGCGCGGCCACGAGATCGACCTGCGCGTCGCCACCGCCCCGTCGATCCACGGCGAGAGCATCGTCATGCGCATCCTCGACCGGTCGGGGCTGGCGCTCGATTTCAAGACGCTCGGCTTCGACGACGCGATGATCGCGCGGTTCCGGGGCATACTGCATCGCCCGCACGGCATCCTGCTGGTCACCGGACCGACCGGCAGCGGCAAGACGACCACGCTCTATGCCGCGCTTGCCGAACTCAACAGCAGCGAGCGCAAGGTGCTGACCGTCGAGGACCCGATCGAATACCGGCTGCCGGGCATCGTCCAGACCCAGGTCGCGCCGGCCATCGGGCTCACCTTCGCGGCGGCGCTGCGGTCGTTCCTGCGCCAGGACCCCGACATCATGATGGTCGGCGAAATCCGCGATATCGAGACCGCGCAGGTCGCGGTGCAGGCGGCGCTGACCGGTCACATGATCCTGTCGACGCTGCACACCAACAGCGCCGCGAGCGCGGTGACCCGGCTGCTCGATATGGGGGTCGAGCCGTTCCTGATCACCTCCACCCTGAACGCCGTGCTGGCGCAGCGGCTGGTGCGGCGGCTGTGCCCCGAATGCCGGGTCGAGCAGGCCCCGAGCGCCGGCTCGCTGGCGCGCTTTGCCGACGTCGCCCGGCCGGACGACCGCCATTGGGCCCCGGGCGGCTGCGGCGTCTGCGAAGGCAGCGGTTTCAAGGGCCGCGTCGCGCTGACCGAACTGCTGACCGTCGACAACGAAGTGTCGCGCCTCGTGCTCGATCGCGCCTCGGCGGGCGAGATCGAGCAGGCGGCGCTGGCCGCGGGGATGCGCAGCCTGCTCCACGACGGCTATGCCAAGGCGGCCGCCGGGGCGACGACGCTCGACGAAGTGCTGCGCGTCGCGGCGGACGGCTGAGGCCATGGCCCAGTTCCAGTATCGTGCCGTGTCGCCGACCGGCCAGGCGTCGAGCGGGCGGGTCGAGGCCCCCGATCGCGGCACGGCGCTGCGGCTGGTGCGGGCGCAGGGCGTCGCGCCGCTGGAGGTCACCGCCGCCGCGACCCGCGCCAACGCCAGGCCGCTGCGGCCCAATGGCCGGACCCGCAAGGCGGTGGCCAAGCTGATCGGCGAGCTGGCGGTGCTGCTCAATGCCGGGCTGTCGCTGGACCGGGCGCTGGCGCTGGCTATCGACAATATCGACGACAAGGGCGTCGCGGCGGAGGTCACGGCGCTGCTCGGCGCGGTCAAGGAGGGCGCGCCGCTGGCCCGCGCCATGGCGGCGCGGCCGGGGCTGTTCCCGCCGATGGCGCAGGCGATGGTCGAGGCCGGCGAGGCGAGCGGCAGGCTCGGCGACGCGATGGCACGGCTGGCGGCCAGCCTGGAGCGCGCCGAGGAGTTGCGCGGCCTGATGATCACCTCGCTGATCTACCCGGCAGCGCTGTTCGTCGTCGCGGTCGGCGTTATCCTGATGATGCTGCTGTTCGTCGTGCCACAGTTCGAATCGATGATGCAGGGGGCGCCGGCGGGCGCGATCCCGCCCGCTTCGATGGCGGTGATGGATGCGAGCCGCTTCGTGCGGAGCTGGGGCTGGGCAATGCTGGGCGCGCTGGTCGGGTTCGTATTGATCGCGCGGCAGCTGCTGCGGCGGCCAGAACTGCGGCTGACGACCGACCGGCTGCTGCTGCGCGTGCCGCAGCTGGGCACATTGATCTCGTTTGCGGAGACGGCGCAGTTTTCGCGGACGCTGGCGGTGCTGGTCGATGCCGGGGTGGCGCTGCCGACGGCGCTGGGCATGGCGCAGCGGTCGCTGGGCAACAGCTGGCTGGCGGCGGCGGTGGCGCGGGTTGCCAACGGGCTCAACGAAGGCGGCGGCCTGACCGCGCCGCTGGCGGCGGCGAACGTGTTCCCGCGCCTGGCGATCGGCTTTTTCCGGACCGGCGAGGAAACTTCGCAGCTGGGGCCGATGCTCGGGCGGCTGGCGGAAGTGCTGGACCGCGACGTGCGGGTGCGGCTGCAGCGGCTGATCGGCTGGCTGACCCCGGCGATCACGGTGGTGCTTGGCGCGGCGGTGGCGGGTATCATTGCGGCGGTGATGACGGCAATTCTCGGTTTCAACGATCTGGCGGTGGGATGATGCGACGCAATCCGGACGAACGCGGCTTCACGCTGCTCGAACTGCTCGTCGTGCTGGCGATCATGGGGCTGCTGGCGGCGATTATCGGCCCGCAGGTGATCAAGTATCTCGGCTCGTCGCGCACCCAGACGGCGAGCGTGCAGGTCAAGAACATTGCCGCGGCGCTGGAACTCTACCGGCTCGACGCCGGTGGCTATCCGACGCCCGAACAGGGTTTGCAGGCGCTGGTCACGGCACCGGCTGGCGCGGTCGCGTGGAACGGGCCCTATATGCAGCAGGCAAGCGCGCTGACCGATCCCTGGGGCCAGCCCTACAAGTTCCGCGCGCCGGGGCAGCACGGCGAGGTCGATGTCTATTCGCTGGGCAGCGACAAGGTCGAGGGCGGCACCGGCGAGGCGCGCGATGTCGGCAACTGGTAGCGCACGCGGCTTTACCTTGATCGAGATGCTGGTCGTGCTGGCGATCGCCGGGCTGATCGGCGGCATCGCATTTCCGCGGCTTCAGGCGGCGACCGCGCGGGCCGAGGCGCAGGCGGCGATCAGCGGTGTCGCCGCAGCGCTGCGCAGCGCGCGCGCCGCCGCCCGCCTGCGCGGCGTGCCGGTCGCTTTCGTCAACACCGATGCCAGTTACGGCGTCGGTACAGCCGGGATCGGCGTGCCCGCCAGCGTCCGGATCGACGGGCCGGGGCGGATGCTCTTCTACGCCGACGGTACTTCGAGCGGCGGCGATGTCGCGGTGCGCGGACCCCGCGCTGCCATCCGCTTCGCCGTGTCGCCCGTGACGGGCCTGGCCAGCGTCTCGTGACGCCTCGCCATCAGGAACGCGGCTCGGCGGTGATCGAGGCGCTGGTTGCTGCGCTGATCGTCGCTGCAACCGTCGGCGTCGGTTTCGACACGATCCGGGGTGGCGCGGCGCGGGTTCGGGGTCTCGACGAGCGCGCCCGGGCGATGCTTGTGGCGGAGTCGCAGCTTGCCGGCGTCGGGTCGGTGGTGCCGGCCTCGGCGGGTGTGACCCGCGGCGTCGACGGGGCGTTTACATGGTCGATCGAGGTCGGGCATTTCGACGATGGCGGTTCGCTCGAGCTGAACGAAGTGACGGTACGGGTGTCGGACGGTGAGGGGCGGCGGCCGCTGGCAACGCTGAGCACCCTGCGGCTGGCCGGCTGATGCGCGGGCAGGGGGGGTTCACGCTGGTCGAAATGCTGGTCAGCCTGGCGCTGACCGCCGTCACGGCGTCGCTGCTCGTCGCCGGCCTGACCGGCGCGCGCGGCAGCTGGAACCGGGCCGAACGTGTCGCCACCGGCGGGGAGCGCATCGCCGCGGCGCAAGGTATCCTGCGCAGCCGGATCGAAACCGCGCTACCGACGCTGCGCCTCGACGCCAGCTTACCCTATGTCGATCTGCGCGGCGAAGCGCAGGTATTGAGTTTCGATGCGCCCGCCGCCGATTCCGACAACGGCGGCCCGCCCCGCCGTTTCCGGCTGGCGATCGGCCGCAGCGGCACTGTCGCCTTGCTCGATGCCGATCCGTTGTCGACACGGATCAACCCTGCCGCGCCCGGCAACCGGGGCTGGCGGGTGGGACCGCTGGTCGACGGAGCGGCATCGCTCGACATCGCCTATTTCGGGGCCGCCCCGCCCGACAATATCCGCCGCTGGCGCAACGTCTGGATCGACCGCCCGGCCCTGCCCGAGCTGGTCCGGGTGCGGGTCGGCTTCGCGCCCGGCGATCGTCGCCGCTGGCCGGATCTGGTGATTGCCCCGGCCGCCACGGTGACCGCCGCGTGCGTGCGTGATCCGTCGAGCGGCCGCTGCCGCGTCGGTGCCGCCTGACATGGCGGGCATGCTCGACATGGACATGACGACGCTGGCGCAGACGCTGCGCGGCGGCTTTGCGTGGTGGGCGGATGAGCTGGCGGGAATGGTGCCCGCGTCGCTGCGGCGGCTCGCTGCGCCGCGTCCGGGCGTAACGGCCGTGCTCGTCGGCGAGACGTTCGCGCTGAGCCGCAATGGTGTGCCGCTGCCGCCTGCCGATCCGGCGCAACCGGTGGCGGCGGCGATTGTCTTGCCGGCGTCGCTGGTCCTGACCCGGACGCTGCCGCTGCCGGCCGTCGGGCGGCGCGACCTGGCGCAGCTGATCGCGCTGGAGATCGATCGGCTGATGCCGTTTCCACCGGGCAGCGCGGTGTTCGATTTCGAGACGGGTGAGCCGGCGGGCAATGGCCGCGTGCTGGTCACGGTTGCGGCGATGCCGCGCGCCACAGCCGCCGGGGCAGTCACCGCGGCGCGGTCGGCCGGGCTGGTGCCGCGCCGGCTCGGGCTGGCCAGCGGTTTCGATTTCCTGCCGCAGCTGGGCGAGCGCGGCTCGAGCGGCGCGGCGCGGTTCTGGTGGACCCTGGTTGCGGTGCTGGCCGCAGCCCTGGTGGCGACGCTGATCGTCCGCGATGTCCAGCGCACCCGCGCGCTGGATGCGCTGGTTACGGCGCACGGCGAGGGGGCCGCGAGCGCGCGGGCGCTCCGGCTGCGCGTGCTGGCCGAAGACGCCCGTCGCCGGACGTGGCTGGCGCGGCGCGAAGCCCGCGATCCACTGCGCCTGCTCGCCGCCGCTACCCGCGCCTTGCCCGACAATGCCTGGGTCCAGCGGCTCGATTTCGACGGCACGCGGTTACGGCTGGTCGGGTTCAAAAATGGCGGCGTCGATACGGTCGCGGCATTGCGTACCGCGGCGGTGTTCGGTGCCGTGCGACCCTCCAGCTCCGACATTGCGCCGCCGCAACCGCTGGGACAGCCGTTCGATGTTACCGCCGAGCTGGCGAACCCGCGATGATCGCCAGCCTGACCCTGCGCGAACGTCGTCTGATCGCCGGCGGCCTCGCGATTGCGGCGGTCCTGCTCGCCTGGTTACTCGTCGTTGCGCCGATCGTCGGCGGGTTCGGTGACCGGGCCGACGCCCGCGCCGAAGCGCTCATCCGCTACGACCGCGACGAGCGTGCCATCGGCCAGTTGCCGTCGCTGCGCCGCGCTGCCGTTGCGCAGCGCCGCGACCGCGACCGCTACGTCATTGCCGCGCCGAGCGCGACGGTCGCTGCCGACCGGTTGAAGGAACGGTTGAGCGCGACCGTGCTCGCCGCCGGTGGCGAGGTGCGGCTGGTCGAGGACCTCGCGCGCAGCGGCGCTGTCGCGCGTGCCCGGCTCGACGCGCGGCTCGACCTGGCCCAGCTCGCGACGGTGCTGACCCGCCTGCGCGGCGAACCGCCGCTGCTCAGTCTCGATACCCTGACCGTCGCCACCGACCCGCAAGCCATCGTCACCCACGCCGGCCCCATGGATGTCCGCCTTGAAGCCTCTGCCGCTACCGCCGCGCCCCAGCCGCGCTGACCGCACCTGGTTGCCGGCGGCGCTCAGTGCGCTGCTCGCCACCGGGCTCGCCGTGCTCATCGTGCTGCCCAACGCCGAACCCCTGCCTGAGGGCGGCTTTGTCGCACCGCTGCGGCTGCCGCGCCTGGAGCCCGGCGTCCCGCTGACCGATCCGGTCATCGTGCAGCGCACCCTGTTCTCACCGACACGGCGCAATGACACTGGCGCCAAGACCGTGGACGGCAGCACGGTGATTATCGCGCCGCTGGGCGGTGCCCGGGTCGCCGGCGTGACGCTGTCGCCGGGCCGCTCGCGGGTGTTCATGGTGGCACCCAGCGGCAAATTGTCGACGCTCGGCCCCGGATCGCTCTATGAAGGCTGGCAGGTGGCAGCGGTGAGCACGGCGTCGGTGGTCTTCGTCCGCAATGGCGAGCGGTTGAACGTCGCGGTCGGCGGCGTCGCGGTCCGGCCCGGCCGTTCCTCCCTCATCGACCAGAATGCGGAAGAAGAAACCCCGTCATGACCAGCCGCATTCCCGTCCTGCTGGCAACAGCGGCTCTGATCGCCAGCTGCGCACCACAACCCGCGCATCCGCCGGCGCCCCCGGAACCGCGCATGCCGACCTTCACCGGCGAAGCTGAGCCGGCGGCGGTCGTCGCCGATCCGCAGGTCCGCGCCACCGTCGTCGCCGGCCAGCCTCGCGCGCCAGTCAGCCCGCCGGTGGTGGTGGCCCCGAAGACCGGCGACATCACCCTCAATTTCCCGGGCTCCGATGTCCGCGTCGTCGCCCAGGCGATTCTCGGTGATCAGCTGCACCTGCCGTTCGTGGTTGCTGGCGGGGTGACCAGTCCGGTAACGCTGGTCACCTCGACGCCGGTGCCGCGCACCGCACTGTTCGCATTGTTCGAGGATGCGCTCCGGGCTGGCAACCTCGCCGTCACCCAGGAGGCGGGCGTGTTCACCGTCCGGCAGCTTGATGCCGCCAAGGTCCAGGGCGTGCTCTCCGCGCCCGGCGTCAGCGGCTTCGCGACGGAAACGATCCCGCTCCAGTACGTCAGCGCCGACGAGATCAAGAAACTGCTCGATCCGATCGTGCCGGGGGTCATCACGCGGACTGATCCGGGCTCGAACACGCTCGTCGTCGCGGGCACCACCGGCCAGCGCAACAGCGTTCGGGAGCTGCTTAAGCAGTTCGACGTCAACTGGCTGCGCAATATGAGCTTCGCTCTGATCGTACCGCAGCGCACCGACAGCCGGCTGATCGTCCCCGAGCTCGAAAAACTGATTAACGGCGAAGGCGCGCCGACCAGGGGGCTGGTCCGCCTGATCTCGATGGAACGCCTGAACGGCATCCTGGCGATCACCGCGCAGCGCCAGTATCTCGACGATGTCCGCCGCTGGATCGAGATCCTCGACCGCGAGGGTGCCAACAACGAGCGGCGGCTATTCGTCTACAAGGTGCAGAACGGCCGCTCCAAGGAGCTCGCCAAGACGATCAACGCCGCGTTCGGTAATGGTGGCGGCGCGGCAACGGACAGCGGCCCCAGCCGCGACGACTTCTCGCTCGACGGGTCGCAGCGCGGCGGCAACGCGACCGGCACAGCACGCCCTGGCGACCCCGGCTATAACCCGCGCAATCCGGTGAACGCGGTCACAGCGGCGGCGGCCGCAGCCGCGCAGCCCGGTACAAATCCCACCGCCGCCGCAGCAGCAGCCGCTGCGGCCGCGGCGAACGGCCCGCAGGCGATCATCTCCAGCGATGAGGCGAACAACGCCGTTATCGTCTTCGGCACGCCGCGCGATTTCGCGGTCGTCGAGGACGCGCTCCGCAAGCTCGACATTCCACCACTGCAAGTGCTGATCGAGGCGGCGATCACCGAGGTGACTCTGAACGATGCGCTGCGCTTCGGCGTCCAGTGGAATTTCCAGGAGGGCAAGACCAATTTCGCGCTTAGCGAAGGCGCGACGCGGTCGCCGATCACCATCTCGCCGGGCTTTTCGTTCTTCTTCGACAACGGCAAGTCGATCATGGCGGCTCTGAACGCGCTCGAGACGAGGACCAAGGTGAAGGTGTTGTCGGCACCGAAGCTGGTGGTCCTCAACAACCAGACCGCGGCGCTGCAGGTCGGCGATCAGGTGCCGATCGCGACCCAGTCCGCCGTCGGCGTCGTCAATCCCGACAGCCCGATCGTTAACTCGATCGAGTATCGCGATACCGGCGTCATCCTGAAGATCACCCCCCGGGTCAATGCCGGCGGGCTGGTGCTGCTCGATATCGCACAGGAGGTCAGCGACGTCGCCCAGACCAGCACCTCGAGCATCAATTCGCCGACCATTTCGACGCGCCGGATCGCGACCTCGATCGCGGTGCAGGACGGCCAGACGATCGCGCTCGGCGGGTTGATCCGCGACACCAACACCAAGGGCAAGACCGGCCTGCCGTGGCTGTCCCGCATCCCCCTCCTCGGTGGCTTGCTGTTCGGCCGGATCAACGACAGCGAGGTTCGCACCGAGCTGCTGGTGCTGCTCAAGCCGCGGGTCATCCGCACCGTTGACGACGGCACCGCGATCACCGACGAACTCCGCGCCCGCATCCGGACGGTCGAGCCGATCCGCAGCGGCGGTTCGCCGCCGTGAGCGTCAGGCGCGGCGAGGCCGGCTATGCTATGGTTACCGCGGTCCTCGCGATGGTGCTGTTCGCCTGGGCCGCGGTGACTATGCTCGATACCGCCCGCGGCACGACGCAAAGCGCGCGCGCCACCGTCGTCCATGCCCAGCTCGCCGCCGCCGCCGATGCCGGGCTGGCGCTGGCGGTCGCCAACCTCGCGACCCCCGACCGGACCCGTCGCTGGGGCATCGATGGGCGGCCGCACCGGCTGCGCTTTGCCGGCACCGACCTGGTCGTTGTCGTCCAGGACGAACGCGGCAAGATCCCGATCAACCAGATCACCGACGAACAGGCGCGCGCGATGTTCGAGGCGGTCGGCGTTACTGGCGAGCGGCTCGACCGCATGACCGATGGCTTCCTCGACTGGCGCGATGACGACGATGACGTTCGCGACTCCGGTGCCGAGGTTGGCGCTTATGCCCCCCTCGGTTACCGGCCGCGCAACGGCGGTCTGCGCTCCATCGAGGAACTGGCGGCAATCAAGGGCATCGACCGCGCTACGATCGAACGCCTGCGGCCGATCGTGGCGGTATACAGCGACCAGCGCGAAGGTTTCGACGATACCAACGCGCTACCGGTGGCCTTGGCCGTGATGAGCGGCAACGGCCTCGATTCACCGGCGGTCATCCAGCGGCAACGCGAACTGTCCGGCCAGCGCACCGCGATCGAGCTTGCCGATGCGGGCTCGCTGATCGGCCGTGACCTCGACATCATCGTCGAGGCGAGCCGCCCTGGTGGGCTTCGCCTGCGGCGGACGACGATCGTCGAACTGACCGGCCAGAGGGATCCGCCTTATGTCACCCGCCGGCGACTCTGACCGGCGGGGCGGATGGCGCGAAACCGCAGCGCTGCTGCTGCTGATCGCCGCCGTCACCTACAATCTGCCGCTGGCGCTGCTGAACGCCCATGTCGTCGGTGTCGGCCGCAATGCGCTGATCGGCGTCGAAGTCGTCATCATCGGTGCAGCATTGGTGCTGGCGGCCTCGCAGTGGCGCCCGGACATGACCCGCTGGGCGGCAATGATCGGAGTCTTCGTACTGTCGTCGGCGGTGCTGAGCCTGTTGCGTCAGGGCTTCGATCCCAAGTCGCTGCGCGACATGCTGATGATCGCGACCTTCGTCATGCTGGGCATGACGGTCCGCGAACCGACGGCGCGGCGGCTGTTCGTCGGCCTGCATTTCGCGATTCTGGCGGTGATGCTGTTCGAGGTGCTGGTGCCCAATGTCTGGGCGTCACTGGTCAATTCGCGCAGCTACGTCATCGCGACGCGGGGTTTCAGCGCCGACCAGTTCTACGGCGATCTCGAGCTATTCGGCGCGACCCGGCCCGACGAGCGCTATTTCCTGCCCGCACTCGGCTGGAACCGGGCGTCGTCGCTATTCCTCGAGCCGCTGTCGCTCGGCAATTATTGCAGCTTCGCGACGCTGATGATGATGGTGTTCTGGCGTGACTGGCGCTGGCCGCTGCGGATCGCTCTGCTCGTCGGCTGGGCGTTGCTGCTGGTCGGCAGCGACAGCCGCTTCGCCGGCATTTCTTCGGTCCTGCTCGTCCTTGCCGCGCCGGTCCTGATCCGCCTGCCGGCGGTTCTGGCGCTGGCCTACCTGCCGCTGGCGGTCGTGTTCGCCCGCATACTCAGCCGCGCGCTCGCCTGGAACCCGCTCGAGGACAATTTTCCCGGACGGATCGCGCGCGGCATGAAGGGGCTGTTCAAGCTCGACGTCTATCAGCTGACCGGTTTCTCGGTGCCGACGCCGGCGCTCGCCGACAGCGGTATCGCGTATCTCGTCATGGCGCAGTCGCTTGCCGGCGTTGTCGTCATGCAGCTGTTCCTGTGGCTGACCGTCCAACCGCTGGACAAGCGCCAGCGGCTGATGCTGCATGGCACGGCGCTCAGTTTCGCGCTCAGCATCCTGGTCAGCATCTCGATGATGTCGATCAAGACCGCGGCGTTCTACTGGCTGTTCCTGGGCGTGCTGCTCACGCGGTCCGCACCGACGACAAGGCCCGCCGGCATCGCTGCCGGCGGGCCCCTGTCGCGTCGCGTGCCGATCGCTCAGCCGTTGTAGACGATGGCCGTGCCGCCGAGCGCATCGGCGCTGAGCGAGAAGTTGTTGTTGAAGACACCGTCGAGGTGGACGGTGATTGCCGGTGTGCCGCCAGCACCGTCGAAGTCGATACGCAGGTCGCCGGCGGCATAGACCGCGGTGCCGGCGGCGCTGAACGCGCGGTTGGAGGCGTTGATCCGGTCGCCGACGGCGAAGTCGGTGATGGTGTCGCCGTTCAGGTTGGTGCTGAGGTCGCGGAAGATGTCGTTGCCGGCACCGCCGGTCAGGTGATCGAGCCCGGTAAGGCCGGTCAACGTGTCGTTGCCGTCGCTGCCGAACAGCGTGTCGTTGCCGTTGCCGCCGATGATCGTGTCGTTGCCCGACGAGCCGGTGATCGTGTCGTTGCCGCCGAGGCCGTTGATGTTCCGGATGCCGGTCAACGCGATCCCGGTCAGGTCGATGATGTCATCGCCGGTGGTGCCATTGATGACGACGCCGGTGAAGCCGCCGCTGCTGATCGCCTCGATGCCGCTGATCGACGACCAGCTGATGATGACGCCGTTCTTGGTGGCCTGGATGGTGTCGAGGCCGTCGCCGCCATCGAAGCTGTCGATGCCCGCGGAAGGGCCGACCAGGAAGATGTCGTCGCCCTCGTCACCGAACAGCGTGTCGCTGCCGCTGCCGCCGTCCAACCGGTCGTTGCCGGCACCGCCATGCAGTTCGTCGCTGGCACCCTGGCCGAGCAGCGTATCGTTACCCTCGCCGCCGAAGAGGATGTCGAAGCCGGCACCGCCATCGACATAGTCGTCGCCGACCTGGCCATCGATGGTGTCGTCCCCGAGACCGCCGAACAGGCGGTCGTTGCCGGCACCGCCAGTGATGTTGTCGGCAACCTTCGAGCCGGTGATGTTGTCGTCGTAGAAGCTGCCGCGGATTGCAGCGATGTCGCCCTCGTCGATCTGGATCGCGGTCAGGTTGAAGGTTGCCCCGACCCCGTCGGTGGCGACCGCTTCGATCGTGAAGTTGGCGAAGCCGCCCGAGTTGACCGCCTCGATCCCGCTGAAGTTGCTGCCGGTGAGCAGCAGCTTGGCGGAATCATTGTTGCCCTGGATGGTGTCGAAGCCGGCACCGCCGCGATAGGTGTCGAGGCCCGCGCCGCCGGCGTTGACAAGGAAGATGTCGTCGCCAGCTCCGCCCTCGAGCAGATCGAGGCCACCGCCACCGTTGAGTGTGTCGTTGCCGTTGCCCCCGACCAGGTGGTCGTTGCCGTTCCCACCGGAGATGATGTCGTCGCCGTTCCCGCCGGTGATGAAGTCATTACCGTTGCCGCCGCTGAAATCGACGATGTCGGTCAGCTGCAGCGCACCGAAGCTGATGACATTGTCGGCGTCGCTGAGGCGGACCTTGACGTTGGAAAAGCCGCCGGCCGAAATCTCGGCGATGTTGACGAAGCTGTTCAGCCCGATGGTGACGTTGTCGGCGATCGCCTCGATCGAGTTGGTGCCGGTGCCGCCGTCGATGTTGTCGAAGCCGTTGCTGAAACCGATGAGGAAGCGGTCGTCGCCACCGGCACCGTTCAGCGTGTCGTTGCCGGTACCGCCGTTGATCACGTCGCCGGCCGAGGTGCCGGTGATCGTGTCGGCACCCGCGCCGCCGCCGATCATGCCGATGCCGACAAGGTTGACGCCGGTGAAGTCGAGAACGTCGTCGCCGATCGAACCGATGATGTTGACGTTGGTAAACCCGCCTGCCGAAATCTCCTCGACCCCGCTAATGAAGCTGAGGCCGATCAGGACGTTGTCGGCGCTCGCGACGATGCGGTCGAAGCCGATGCCGCCGATAACCCGGTCAACGCCCTCGCGCAGGCCGACATTGAACTGATCGTCGCCGGCGCCGCCGTCGAGGATGTCGTTGCCGAAGCCGCCGAAGAAGGTGTCGTTACCACCGCCGCCGGTCAGCGTGTCGGAGCCGCCCTTGCCGATAAAGGTGGAATCGCTGTCATCGACCGCCGTGATCGTGTCGTCGCCAGACGTGCCGGTGTAGGTCGCCATGATCGTAATTCCCCTGTGTGTTGCGGATTGTTGGTGCGGGGCTACGCGAGCGGCGTGACATCGTGATTACCGAAACATTACATGGGGCTCGGAACCGGCAGCGGAATTGGCAGTCCCCAGGGCGCGAATGAGGGTACCGCCGTAGCCGCCGGAGGTGCAGTCCCAGCACCGGTCGCCGCGACCTCGGCGCCTGGGAAGCGATAAAAGATGTGCCGGCCGATTACAGCGACACGGGTCAGCGCGGGCGCCCAGTAGGGATTTACATAGTCGGCGTGATAGTGCGTCGCGCGGCCGACCGTCGCCGCCCGCTGACCATCCAGCACTTGGGTCGCGACCGCGATCGCCTGCTGCCAGATGCGCGGGTCGCGACGCCGGGCCAGCGACCCATCGCACGTGAAGCTGAACTGGCAGCCGGTCCGCCGTTCGGAGCCCTGGTAGACGACGCCGCACACCGTCTTGGGAAAGGCCGGGTGGCGCAAGCGGTTCAGGATGACTTCGGCGACCGCCGCCTGGCCAGCCGCCGGCTCGTGACCGGCCTCGTAATTGATGGCCAGCGCCAGGCAATCTATGGCGGCGCGATGCGCCGGATCGTCCGCGGCGGTCGGGATCGTCACGGTCGCAGCCTGGGCAGCAGGAGCGCCCGGCTCGACCAGACGACCGAACGCAGCCGTAAAAGGTGCCGCCGTATCGGCATAGGCCGGTGCGGCGACCAGCAGGGCGCAGATCGGCAACATTACAATGCGTTGCAGCATTCGTCCCCGCCTGCCCACGAAAAGTCTTTTGCAGTTCCGCCCAGTCGTGTACCAGCGATAAACAAGCAAAGACAAATGTTACAGATTTATTTCGCTGAAATCGCTTGTAATCGAACTGTCATCGATTGCCAAGACTGTTCGCGGTTGCGCTCATGTTGTTTTTCGGTGCGCAGGTTGTTCGACAGTTGTTTTGCTACCAAGTCTGAATTCGACAAATAAATGATGCAGGACTGCTCAGATTAGATGATCGGCTTCACAAGTCTTTCCCAGATGTGGCTGGCACTGTGCGCGCGGTGGCGTCTGGCGGCGCTTGTCGCCGGGACAATATTTGCCGCGACATTGATCGTGACGGCTCTGGTGCCGCCCAGCTATACCGCCGCCGCCGACATCATCTTTAACAGCCGCGCGACGGATGCTATCGTCGATCGTGGCGATGGGACCAGTTTCAACGCCTATCTCACCGCCGAGGTCGAGTTGCTGACCAGCCGGCGCGTTGTCGAACGGCTCGCTTCGGACCCGGCGTTCCTGCGGCAAGCACCGGTCCGCTCCCTGATTGCCGCGAAGGGGTGGCGCGGCGATGCCACCGATCGGCTGGTACGGACGATTGCGGGCGCGCTGACCGTCACCAACGACAAGAACAGCCGCACCGTGACGGTTACCGCGGTTGCGGGCGATCCCGATCTCGCCGCGCTGATCGCCAACGGCGTGGCCCGCGCCTATCTCGCCACCAATCTCGATCTGCGCGTCGCCCCGGCGCGGGTCAATGTCGCGTTCTACCGCCGGCAGAAAGACGCGCGTCGCCTCGAACTCGCGGGCGCCAGTGCCAAGCTCGATGCCTTTCTCAGCAAGACTGGCATGACCGGCCGCGAGATCGCCTCGGGTGCCGACGACATGCAGCTGCGCACGCTGGCCCAGCAGCGGACCACGTCGCAGACGCAGCTGGCGCAATCGACCGCCGAGGTCGCGGTCGGCAACGTCGGGGCCGGCGTCGCGGCGGGCACGATCGTCAACAGCGTGGCGCAGCGGCTGAGTGCGGATATCGCCGACCAGACTGCTGCTCTTGCCGACCTGACGGTGCTGCGTGGGCCGAACTTCCCCAGTGTGATCCAGGCGCGCCAGCGTCTCGCCGAACTGCGTGCCCAGCTCGCGCACGAGAATGCGGCGATCGCCGAAGGCCTGCGCCGCCGCAACGCCTCCGCCCACCTCGAGGATCGGCGCATCGGCGCCTTGGAGGCCGGCAAGCGCGAGGATCTGTCGTCGTCGGCGGCGCAGCGTTCGGCGCTGGCGGCGCTGTCTGGCGACGTCGATCGCGCCAAGGCGAATTATGACGCGGTAACGGCCCGACTGGCCGAGGTCGAACTCGCCAGTTCGCTGCCCGCACCGAACGCCGCCGTGCTCTCGGACGCCGCGCCGCCGCTGCTGCCCAGTGCGCCGAGCTGGCCGCTGGCCGTCGTTGCCGGCGCGCTGGCAGGACTGGTCGGCGGCATTCTGGCCGCTCTGATCGCCGAACTGCTGCGGCCGCGGGTCCGCAGCTGGCGGGACGTCGAATGGGCGCTCGGCGCTCCGGTTCTCTGTGACATGGCGGCCTGACGATGCGTATCCACAGCAGTCGCCGGTCGGTCGTCGACTTCCCGATCCACAGCGCTCCGCCGCCGGTCGACGGCGACCGGCGGATCGGGACACGTCTGGTCGCGGCCGGCGTGCTGACCGCCGCCCAGGCCGAGCAGGTCGCGCGGACTCAGGTGGCGAGCGGCATGCGCTTTGGCGAGGCGGCAGTGGCGCTCGGCTTCGTCGGCCAGGCGCGCGTCGACGAGGAGCTTGCCGGCCATTTCGACTTCGCCGTCGCGCGTTCGGAGACGACCCGCCTCGACCCGGCACTGGTCGTGGCGCATGGCGGCGGCGACCACGCTTCGGAGCTGATCCGCAGCCTGCGCGTCCGGCTGTTCGCGGACCTGGCGGCGGTCGACGAGCCAGTCCTGATGGTCACCAGCCTGACCGGCAAGGTCGGTCGGCGCGTGATCGCCAGCAATCTCGCGATCGCCTTTGCGCAGGCGGGAACGCGAACCCTGCTGATCGACGCCGACCTGCGCGTGCCGGCGCTCGACCGCCTGTTCGGGGTGGCCGGCAGTCCCGGCCTGTCGACTGTCCTCGCCTCGCGCGATGCGACCCTCGGACCGGTCGAGATCGCCGAGATTCCGGGCCTCAGCTTCCTTCCCGGCGGGCCGCCGCCACCCAATCCGGTCGAGCTGCTGTCCCGCCTGCCTGCGCTGCTGCCGGCGCTGAGGGCGGCAACCCGTGCCCGGCTGGTCATTCTCAATACGCCGCCGATCGATGGTTATGACGACGCGCTCGGCCTTGGTCCGGCGCAGCCCGCTGTCCTGGTCGTGGTGCGCCGCAACTTCACCCGTAGCGACAAGCTTGCTGCCGCTGCCAAGCGGCTGGATGCGGCCGGCTGCCGGATCATCGGCTCGGTGATCAATGTGGCGTGACTTCGACTATGGCGACGGCGCGACGACGCTCGGCGGGGCGCCGTTCAGCTTTCCCGACCCGGTCACGCCGAACTGGCGGCAGCTTTGGCAGGCCATCGTCGGCCATGTCGCGCTGACCCCCGACGAGCAGACCAAGACCGAGTTGCTCGACCAGTTCGCGCGCCGCTTCGGGGTCCGCACGCTGGGCTTTGTGAACGCGCACGCGATGAATCAGTGCGTCGTCGATCCGGCGTTCGCCGCCGACATACTGGCGCTTGGCAGCGTCGTGCGCGACGGTATCGGCGTCCAAGCGCTGTACCGCCTGCTCGGCCGGCGCGCCGGTCTCAACCTGAACGGCACCGACCTGCTGCCTGAGCTGATCTCTCGCTTCGCCGGCAAGCGCGTCGCGGTATTCGGCACGCAATTGCCGCTGGCCGAGCGCGTCGGCGAGAAATTGCGCGTTGAGCTGGGCTGCGAGCCGATCGCGGCGCATGGTTTCCACGCCGATGGCTATTACGTCGATCTGGTCGCGCGGACGCGGCCGGCGCTGGTCATTCTCGGCATGGGCATGCCCAAGCAGGAGCGTGTCGCACGGCTGATGAAGCAGGCGTTGCACCAGGATGTTGCGATCGTCTGCGGCGGTGCCATCCTCGACTTTCTGTCGGGACATATTACGCGCGCGCCGTTATGGATGCGCCGCGCTGGCATGGAGTGGGTATTTCGCTTGGGTCTCGAACCGCGCCGCCTTTTCCGCCGTTATGTGATGGGCAATCCGATCTTTCTGCTGCGCTCGGCGATCCTTGCGCTGCGCGGCGCGGGGACCGGCAGGCCCGCCCGCCGCAGCCTGCAAATGCCGGCGGCGGCGCGCCCGGTCCTGCCGCCGCACGGGATCGGCGGACCGCTCGCCGCGACGACGCTCGACCGGCTGGCGACGCGGCCGACGAACAGTGCCGAGATCGTCACGCTGCCGACACCGCCGGTCCGGCCGCGGCGGCCGCAACCGTCGGTGTTCTCCGCCAACCGGCCCGTCGTCGAACGCGACGACCTGTATGGGCGCGGTGAGGACCTGGCGCGCTTGCAGGCGCGGGTGCTGGATCAGCGCGGCAGCGCGTTGATCTATGGGCCGCGCGGCTATGGCAAGACCTCGCTGGTGCGGGTGTTCGGCGAGGTCGCGGATTCGCTCGGCCATGTCGTGATCTACGCCTCGTGCTCGCGCGGCGTCGGCTTCGACAACCTGCTGCGCAGCTATCTCACCGAGCTCGCCGCCGAGATCGGCACGCCCATGCCCGACGCGGGGACGCCGCTGACGGTGCCCTCGGTCGCCGCCATCCTCGCCGCGGTCGGCGAGCATTCGGTCGTGTTCATTCTCGACGAGTTCGACCGCGTCGACCGTGACGACACGCGGGAAAGTGTCGTCGAGCTGATCAAGGACGTTTCCGATCTGACCGGCTCGGTGCGTTTCCTGCTGGTTGGCGTGGCCACCGATTCGGCGCACATCCTCGGCTATCACCCGTCGGTCCATCGCTGCCTCAGCTGCGTGCCGCTGTCGCGCCTGTCGCATGACGCGATCGAGACGCTGTTCCGCGACAAGGCCGGCCGTGACGCGATCGACATTCCCGCGCCGATGGTCTCCGCGATCGTCGCGCTGGTCGCTGGCTCGGCCTATCACGCCCAGCTGATCGGACAGAAGCTGGCGGGCGGCAGCCGCGACGCGCCGGTCGACGCGGCGCGCTTCAACGCAGTGCTCGACGAGATCGTCGAGGACAATGCCCGGATCGATGCCGGCTTCGCCCGCCTGCGCGCCGAATTCGGCAGCCCCGGGCCCGGCCGCGATGCGTTGATGCGCCTCGCCGACAGCGCGCTCCGCGACAGCGAGGACCTCGTCCGTCCTGGCGCGATGGGCGACGGGCGTGTCGCGGAATTCTGCGCCGGTCTCGCCAGTATCGGCGTGCTCGAGGAGGCGGGGCCGCTCGCGGCTGGTGCCTATCGCTTCACCAACGCCTTCACACCGCAGCTGCTGACGATCCTCGCGCACCGTCAGGCGGCCGCGGCGGCCTAGCCGATCTTCGTTTCCGGGTAGCGCGCCGGGTCGAGCACCCGCGCGGCGACCTCGTCCCAGCTCGGGAAGGCGCGCGGCTCGACCTTGCCGGCCTGCGCCAGCGCCGCCGTCACCGCCGCCGCCATCGAGGCCGTATCGCCGATCGTGTAGCCGTGACGGTTGGGGTTGCTGCCGGCCGCGAACGCTGCGGTTACTGCGGGGCGCCCGAGATATTCGAACTGCGCCAGCTTCAGGCTCGAATCGGCGACATACTCCGCCCCGACCGCATAGGTGTAGGGCGCGATGCCGAAGGTCGCGTGCTTCAGCCAGGCCAGTGTGTCGCGGAAGCGCATCTCCGGGTGGATATGCACGTTCGGTGGCGCGGCGAAATTCGTGCCGCAGCCGATGACGTGGAAATCGACGTGCGGAAACAGTGGCGCGACGCGCACGAAGAAATCGGGGTCGAACAGCCCTGAGCCGACCGAGACACCGTTCAGCGGCCTTGCGTAAGGGCTGGGGCCGATGCCGGCGAAGTCGGGCGGATGGACGCCGAAGCCTGCCAGGTACAGCCGGTCGGCAGCCCAGCTGAACTCGCTCGCCAGCGCCGGCGAGCGCAGCGCGAAATGGTCGATCAGCGGACCGGCGGCGACCAGCTCCTGCTGCACCCGCGGATGCGCGCCGTGGGTGTCGAGCCGGTCGGTGCCGAAGTAGATGATTTTGGCCGCCGGGTTGAGCCGGCGGATGCGCCGCACATAGATCGCCGCGACGCTCGATTCGATGATGATCGCGTCGGCGGCGCGCATCGTGTCGTCGAACCAGCGGTTGGGCAGCGCCGCGAACAGCGGGAAGACGCGCCCCATAACGGCTGACAGCAACGGCTGCCGCGACGCGAACGGGTGGACGCTGGTCCGCCACAGATAGCAGGTGACGCCGTCGACGACCTCCGGCCGGTTGGCGCGGTCCCACAGGAAGACCCGCGAATCGCCGGTCCGCTTCGACAGCCGGCTGAAGCGGGTCGAGACGAACGACACCTCGTGGCCCAGCCTGACGAAGCCGTCGGTCAGTGCCTGGATGCTGGCGCGGCGGCTGGTGCGATAGTCATGGAAACCGGACAGGACGACGATGCGCATCAGGCGGCCGCGGCACGGTAGAGGGTCAGGATCTCACCGGCGCGGCGTTCCCAGGTGAAGGCGTTCTCCACCGCCGCGACGGTCGCGTCCGAGACGGCGGTCGCGCTGGCGGCGGCGAGCTGACGGGCGAGCGCCGCCACGTCGCCGACGTCATGGGTGGTATCGAGCCCGGCCACGTCCATGATCGCGAGATTACCCGGGATGCGCGAGCACACCACCGGCAGCCGCGAAATCAGCATCTCGAGGAGCACGGTCGGCAGCCCCTCCTGCTCGGACGCGAGCACGAAGACATCGGCGCCGCCGATCATGCCGGTGACGCCGGCATCGTCGACGA
The DNA here is from genome assembly GCA_038210595.1 of Sphingomonadales bacterium. Lineage (GTDB taxonomy): Bacteria > Pseudomonadota > Alphaproteobacteria > Sphingomonadales > Sphingomonadaceae > Glacieibacterium. The sequence continues at coordinate 100,776 of JBBQWN010000002.1, forward strand.
AACCGTGGAAGGTGACGCGGTCGGCGACGCCCAGCTGCACCGCCAGTGCTTCCAGCGACGCCCGTTCGCTGCCCCTGCCGACAAGGTTGAAATGGCCCTGCGCCAGTTCCGGCCGGGCGAGCGCGGCGATGACGTCGCGCAGCCGCTTGACCGGATCGAGCCGCCCGACCGACAGGATCGCGGGCGACCCGGCGAGGCGCGGCGCGTCGGGCGCGGCGGCGGCGATGGTCAGGTCGCTCAGCAGCACGCAATTGGGAATGATCACCGTCCGGTCGACCGGGATGCTGCGTGCCCGGTACCAGCCGCGCCAGACTTCGGTGAGCAGGATGGTGGCGCTGCTGCGCGCGACCAGGTGATGCTCGGCGGTCCGGTCCCACACCGCCTTGACCAGCGGGCCTCTCCCACCCTCGCCGTCGTAATAGGCATGCGGCGTGTACAGCCAGCGCTTGCCCGCACGGCGGCACAGAACCGAGGCGATCGCTGCATAGGTCGAGCGCGCGCCGTGGATATGCACGACATCGGCCCAGTCGATATGCGCGCCGAGGCCGGTGGGTGGGCAGGTCACCGAGACATAGGGGCTGGTCACCAATTCCGGTGCGGGCGCGACGACGCGGACGTCGCAGCCCAGCCCGGTCAGCGCGCGCGCCAGCCCGTGGATGTGCCGCGCGGTGCCGCCGCCGCCGGTCAGCGGCTCGAAATCCTTGTGGACGTGGAGGACGCGCATGGTCAGGCGGCGGCGCGCGGCGCGTCGCTTGCCAGGTAGCCGGTCGCGGTCATGATCTGCCGGAGCGCGTCGCGCAGCGTCCAGGCGGCGCGCCAGTCGCGGCGCTCGGCGAGCTTGGCGGGATCGCCAAGCTGCTGCAGCCGGTCGATCTTGCGGACCCGCGCCGGATCGGTGGCGATGACCACCTCGGCACCCATCAGATCGCCGATCAGGCCGACCAGATCGGCGACCGAGGCTTCGCGGCCGCTGCACAGGTTGAACGCCTCGAAGTCGCGACCTTCGACGAAGCCGCCGAGCAGTGTCACCAGCCCCGACGCGACGTCGTCGACGAAGATGTAGTCGCGCTTGGGCGCGGTGTTGCCGAGCCGGATCTCGACGCGCGCACCGCCGCGGGCGACCTGCGCCAGGATGTCGGGGATCAGGTGGCCGTTGGGGTCGTTGGTGCCGATGGTGTTGAACAGTCGTGCGGCGACGGCGCGTCCGCCGCTGCGCCCGGCCCAGCCCGCGACCTGCGCCTCGTTGGCCAGTTTGGTGATCGAATAGACGTCGCTGGCCTTGAGCGGCGTCCGCTCCTCGTCGAGCGGGCCGCTATCCCACTGGTAGACCGCGCCGCTGGAGGCGAGCAGCACGTCGCGGACGCCCGCCGCCTGCGCCGCATCGAGCACCGACTGGGTGCCCATGACGTTGACGTCGAAGGCCAGCGCCGGCTTGGCCTCGCAGGTCGGGATATGGTGCACGGCGGCGAGGTGGACGATCGCCTGCGGCCGGTGCTCCGCGACGATGGCCGCGACGGCGTCGCGGTCGCGGATGTCGGCAACGATCGGCACCAGGCCGGGTGCAGCGGCGGGCAGCGGCATGCCGACCGACAGGTCGTCGAGCGCCACGACCTCGACGCCCAGACCGGTCAGCAGCGGTACCACGCGCGACCCGATGAAACCCGCCGCGCCGGTGACCAGCACGCGGTCATGGGCGGGGCGCAGCGGCCGCAGCGAATCGGTCATGGCGGGTCGGGCTCCAGAGCTGCACGCGAAGCGGTGCCGGATGGTGAAGGGCAGGGCAAGCCCGCCGCCGGGCGGACCTGCCACAGGATTGTGACAATTCCGGACAGCCGCGCCACAATCGTGCTGAACCGACCGTTGCGAAGCTTAGCCCGCGCCGCCGCCTGACGTGATTCCGGCCACGGTGTTGGCGGAGTGGCGGCGATGCGGCGTTTGATCGTGGTGGTGGCAATGACGGTCTCCGCCTGTGCGGCAACGCCGCCGCCTTCGACCAGCGGCCTCGCCCCGCCCGCGCCGAGCTGGTTGGCCTTTTGCAGCCAGCACGGTGGCCCCTGCGATCCCGTGCCCGTCGCCGTCGCGATGCCCGACGGCGACCGCGCCCCGACGCCGCGCGGCTGGCGCGACTATTGCCGCCGCACGCCCGGCGATGCCGCCTGCGCGCCGGTGTCCCGGTGAGACGCCTGCTGACGCTCCTGATCGCCGCGCTGCCGCTGCCCGCGCACGCCGCGCCCGAGCTCGACGAGGCGCGCTGGGATCAGCTGACAACGCTGGCGCGCGCCATCCAGGCGCTGCCGGCGGTGCGTGACGACGAGCGTTTCCGCCGCGCCGAATACTGGCAGGCAGCGGATGCGCAGGGCGGCGACTGCGAGGACATGGCCCTGCTCGCCCGCGCCCGGCTGCTGGCACTGGGCTGGCCGGCGGCGGCGCTGCGGCTGGCGCTGGTGTGGACCGAAACGCGCGAATATCATGCCGTGCTGACGGTCGACGTCGTGCGCCACGGCGCGCCCGCGACCTACGTGATCGACAACCGCTTCGCCTGGGTGATCGGCTGGGACGCACTCAGCCGCCACGGCTACCGCTGGGACGTCCGCCAGAACGCCGGGCGGCCGGGCTGGAGCTACGTCGCTAAGCCTTGACGATGTTCGCTCCGGTCAGGCCGCGCGAGCCGCAGGCGTTGCGGGTGTCGACGATCAGCGTGTCGCCCGCCGCGATCGCGGCATAGTCGAAGCCGTCGTGGTCGGTGACGATGACCGCCGCGTCATAACCGCCAAGGTCCGCCACCGGCACGGCGCGCAGGCCGGTCAGTCCCGGATGCTCCCGCGACGGCGGGATTTCGGGCACATGCGGATCGGCATAGTCGACATGGCAGCCGCGCGCCCGGAACAGCTCGATCAGCTTGACCGCGGGCGACTCGCGCATGTCGTTGACGTTCTTCTTGTACGCCAGGCCGAGCAGCAGCACCCGCGCGCCGTGCAGGCCGCGCCCGGCGCGGCGGTCCAGCGCCTGTGCGGTCTGCTCGACGACATAGCGCGGCATGCCGGTGTTGATCTCGCCCGCCAGCTCGATGAAGCGCGTCGGAATGTCGAACTCGCGCGCCTTCCACGTCAGGTAGAACGGGTCGATCGGGATGCAGTGGCCGCCCAGCCCGGGGCCGGGATAGAAGGGCATGTAGCCGAACGGCTTGGTCTTGGCGGCGTCGATCACTTCCCAGATGTCGATGCCCATCGCGGCGTAGACGGTCTTCATTTCGTTCACCATCGCGATGTTGACGGCGCGGAAGATGTTCTCGGTCAGCTTGACCGCCTCGGCGGCGCGGGTCGACGACACCGGCACGATGCGCTGCGTCACCGCCGAATACAGCGCGCAGGCAAGGTCGCGCGCCGCCTGATCGTCTGCACCCACGACCTTGGGGGTGTTGCTGGCGCCGAAGTCGGGGTTGCCCGGATCTTCCCGCTCGGGTGAGAAGGCGAGGAAGTAATCGGTGCCGCACACCAGCCCCGTGCCGTCGAGGATCGGGCGCACCGCCTCGGCCGTGGTGCCCGGCCAGGTCGTCGATTCGAGCACGACCAGCTGGCCGGGGCGCAGCGTCCTGGCGATCGTCGCGGCGGTGGCGGTGACGTAGGACAGGTCCGGCTCGCGGTGCTGGGTCAGCGGTGTCGGCACGCAGATGACGATGGCGTCGGCCTCGGCCAGGCGGGCGAAATCGGTGGTCGCGTCGAACTTGCCGCTCGCCGCCAGCGCTGCGACCCGCTCGCTCGGGATCGAGCTGAGATAGGTTTCGCCGGCCAGCAGCGCCGCGGGCTTGGCGGCATCGACATCGAAGCCGATGACGCGATAGCCGCCGCCGACACAGGCGATGCACAGCGGCAGCCCGACATAGCCGAGGCCGACCACCCCGACCGTGATGTCGCGCGCCTTGAAGCGGTCGAGCAGTGTCGTGTCCATGATATCCCCGTGGGTTGGTGGCCGCGCGACGTGCGTCCGACTAAGGCCGCGCCGGCGACAGGAACGGCCTCAGCGTCGCCAGCTGCGGCGGCACTGCTGCGCCTAACGGATAGAGGTTGAAGACATAGGTCCCGAACCAGGCGCTGGATGCCCAGGCGGTCCAGCCGATCCATTCGGGCCGTGCCGCCATCGCCTGCAGCGCGGCGCGCAGTACCGGCTGGCACTCGGGCAGCGCACTGACGCCGAACTCGCTCAGGAACCCGCGGCCGTTCACCTCACGCAGCCAGTCGCTTGCGACCGTGATCCGCCGCGTCGCCTCGTCGGGGCTGACGCAGGTCGCGCGGGTGCCGGATGAGTCCGTGTCGAAATACTGATGGAAGTCGAAGGCGAAATTATTGCCCGGATCGGTGAACGCGCCCAACGCCTCGGCATTCGACTGCAGGCCGATGCGCTTGCGCCACGAATGCGCACCCGACCAGTTGATGCCCGGCACCAGGATGAGATTCGCCGCGCCCGTGCCGCGAATGCTGCGCACCGCACGCGCCGCCATCGCCGCCCAATCGGCGGCCCCGATCCGCACCGGTTCGTTCATCAGCCCGAAGATGACGCGCGGGTTCGACCGGTAGCGCGCCGCCAGCCGTTCCCACAGATCGGCGAGCGCCGCCGCCGGCACCGTCGCAGAGCCCAGTGGCTGGCGCTGATAGCGGCCATAGTTATGGACATCGAGCACCACCGCCATGCCCATGCCGGTCGCAGTCGCGACGACGGCATCGACCCGGTTCATCTCCGCCGTATCGAGCGGGCCGGTCAGGCTTGGCTGGAGGCGTTCCCAGCGCATCGGCAAACGAATGGTGTTGACGCCCATGTCGCGAAAGGCGCGGATTTCGCCATAGGACGGATAGATATAGCCTTTGGCATAGACGCTGCGCAGGCCCCCGAACTCACCGCCCGCCAGATTGACGCCGGTCAGCCGTGGCGCAGCGCCGGCCGTCGCCGCCAGCCCCAGCGACAGCGCTGCGATGATCAGCCGATGGATCAAAACAGGCGTTCGCGCACGATGACGACATCGCCGGGCTGGACGCGGTCGTCGAGCCCCGCCGGGATCGTCGTCGTCGCGCCGCGCGCCACGGAGCGCCGGATTTTCAGGCCACTGCGGCTGCCGATCCGCGCCACGTCGCCGGCGGTGGCCAGCGCCTGCTGTACGGTCATGCCCGCGGTCAGGCGGAAGACGCCGGGCTTGTTGACCGCGCCGACCACCGACACCGTCGCGGCGCGCGCGACATAGACGACGTCGCCCGGCTTGATCGGCGTCAGCGCGCCCGCGCCGCCGATTTCGGTCAGGTCGATCGACAGCGTCTCGGGCCCGCCGCCGGGCCGCTGGCGCGTCAGGGTGGCGATGTCCCCGGCGTCGGGGTTGAGCCCGCCGGCACGCGCGATCAGCTCGGCCACGGTATACGGCCGGTCGAGCACGATCAGCCCCTGCGTGCCGACCTGACCGAGTACCGACGCCTTGCGGCTTTGATAGTCGAGGATTTCCAGCCGCACCGACGGTGCGTTGACATAGCCGCCGGCCTTGTAGCGCCGCTCGATATCGAGCGCCGCCGCCGCCGGCGTCTGGCCGCCGACTTCGACCTCGCCGATCAGCGGCAGCACGACGCGCCCCGAGGTCGAGATGCGCGTCTTCGTCGTCAGGTCGGGAAAGTTCGCGACGTTCATCTCGATCTGGTCGAGCGGCCCGAGGACATAGTCCTCAGGCGCCGCCGCCGCCGGCGCGCCAGCCAACAGTATCGCCCCCAGAATCAGCCCCCGCCACATGCGCCTCGCCCCTAGCATCGTCATGTCACAACCTTATTACTCCAGGCCGACATCGAGCGGCGGCCCGGCGAAACGATAGCTCAGCCCGACCGTCACGATCGCCGCACGATATTCGAGATCGGCGAAATTGGCGCTGCGGTCGCGGTAGCCGGCGGCAGCGCGAGCGACGAACTTGTCGGTGATCTTGTATTCGACGCGGGCGTCGATGCCGACGGTGTTGTCGCGCTCCCGGCGGGTCAGCGGCAGCGCGGCGAGGCTGAGGTCGCGCAGCAGCGCGCGGTGCCGGTAACGCGTCTCCAGGCTGGCGGTCAGCAGCGGCGTCGCGTCCCAACTGGCGCGCGCCAGCAGCGTCGTCGCCGGGTAAGCGATGGCCCCGACATTGGGCGACACGTCGAGGCTGCGCACCGCTTCGAGATGCAGGCGGGTCTTGCCGGTCGCGTCCCAGTCGACGACGATCTCGCCGGTCGCCAGGTCGCCGTCGCGCCGGTGGCTGTTCTCGCGCAACCGGGTCCAGCTCGCGGCACCCGACAGCATCAGATACTGGGTGGGCGACCAGCGCAGCCCGCCACCGGCATCCACGATCGACGCGCGGGTTCCGTCGGGGGTCAGCGCCGAGGCGAACTTGGGCTGCTCGCGGTGGCGGTAGCGCGCCGCGACGAAGGGCTGGAGCGTATCGACGAGGCCATAGGCAATCTCTCCGCGGGCGCTCAGCTCACGCAGGTCGAAGGCCGACAGCAGCGGGTCGCGATTGGCGCGGTCGCCCAGGCTGGCATCGGCACGAGCGGCGAGCGACGGGGTGATGCTGCATAGCGCGCTGCCCTCGGCGAGCCGGTCGCGCACCGTAATCCGCCGCGGGTTGCCGAGGATGTCGTCATAAGCGGTCAGCCGCCGGAACTGGTGCGCGCCCAGCGTTCCCGAACAATCGAACGGCAGGGCATAGCGCAGGCGCGCGGCGAGCCCCGTCTCGGTCGTATCGAGATCGGTATTATAGGCGTGGAATTGCCGCGACACCCGGCCCGCAAGGCTCAGTTCCTGCAGCCCGAGCGGGACCACCAGCTGCCCGGCGACATGCGGCAGCACCGTGACATCATCAACGGACTGGAAGCGGCTGATCCGCTTTTCCAGCGGTGACAGGCGGAAGAGGTTGCTGTCGTAGGTCGTGCCCGCCCCGGCGTCGATGCCGAGCCGGACGGGGTCGGCGGCTGCCCGTCCCGCCGCCAGCGCGACGAGCAGCATGGCAAGGGTGCGGCAAGTCGGTGTCACACTCGTGCGATAGGGCTGTAATATTTCAACTCCGCGTCGCCGCCGTCAGGCGGCGATCGGGAACCGCAAAAGCCGACCGGGCGTCGGCACCAGCGCCGTCAGCGGACCGCCGACCGCACGGCGCAGCGCCGGATCGGCAACGTCGAGGCCGCCGGTCAGCGCGCCGAACGCCGGCAGCACGATTTTCGACGGCGTCACCGCGAAGCAGCGCCGCGCGATGCCGCGGCCGCGATGGCGGAGGCGGAGGCGGGGATGGAAATGTCCCGAGATCTCGGGCGCGGGATCGCCGGGGATCGCTTCATGGCGCAGGTGGATGCCGCCGACGGCGCACTCCGCCATCACCCGCCCCCCCAGGCTGCGCGCAACCTCGTGGTCGTGATTGCCGGTGATCCACACCCAGTCGAGGCCACGGGTCAGCTGCTCCAGCGCCGCGCGCGGGCCGCCTGCCAGCCGGGCCGGGCCGCCGGCATCGTGGAAGCTGTCGCCAAGGCACCAGACATGCGCCGCGCCGCTCGCCTCGATCGAATCGATCAGGCAATTCAGCGTGTCGGTGCTGTCATAGGGCGGCAGGAACTGCTGGCGAGTGGCGAACCAGCTCGCCTTCTCGAAATGCAGGTCGGCGACCAGCAGGGCGTTGCGCGCCGGCCAGAACAGGCCCCCGCACGGCATCGGGCGGAAGGTTTCGCCGGCGAACAGAAAGGAAACAGCCGACATGGCCCGCCGTATAGCGCGCTCGCGGACCCGCACAAGGGGCAGAGAGCCGATCCGCCCGGCATCGCGAGGGTGCCGGGCGGGGGTTCGAACTATTTCGCCTTCTTCATCGTGATCTTGACGCCGCCACCGCCGACGCTGAGCTGCAGGCCCTTCGAACTCGTCGTCAGCTCGATGACGACGTGGTTGTCGTTCTCAAGCCGCAGTACGCCCTCGCCGGCGCCCAGCGTCGCGCTGGCTTCGGCCTTGGCATAGGTGCCGGCGAACTCGGAAACCTTGGTCATGTTATAGACGTCGCCGGACGCCTTGATCTTGGAGATGCCGACGTTGCCGAACGACAGGCCGCCGACCTTGAACGGATAGGACTTGCCGCCGAAGTGCAGGACGCCGCCGCCGCCGCTGCCGCCAACGATGAAGCCGACCTGGGTTTCGTCGATGGTGATCGTGCCAACCGGCTTGGTCGTCTTGGTGATGACCGCAGCCATCGCCGACGAACCGAGTGCTAGCATCATCGTCGTCGCAAGTGCCACATTGCGCATGAAAGTCATTGAAATCTCCCTCGGCCCGTTACGGACGCGCATCAGTTTAGCAGAACCGCTCGCAGCGTCCACTCATCCGGGCCCCGGAATCACGGCCGGCATCGGTGCCTGTTCACCATGGTTCGGCATTGCTTCAGCGGCCAGCGCATCGGCTTCCAGCAACAGCGCATCGTCGGCCGCACCGAACACCCGCTCCTTGCCAACCTCCAGCAGCACCGGCATCGCCAGCGGCGAGACCCGGTCGAGCGCCATGTGGGTCATGTTGGCGGTTGCCTGTTCGAGCAGCCCGGCGAGCCGGTCGATCTCGGTCAGCTTCGAGCGCGCATCGGTCCACGCCGCGGTCAGCAGCAGATGGTCGGGCTCGTGACGGCGCAGCACGTCGTAGATCAGGTCGCTGCTGAAGGTCACCTGCTTGCCGGTCTTGTGCTGGCCCGGCTGCTGGCGGTCGATCAGCCCGCCGATGATCGCGACTTCGCGGAACGCCCGGCGCAGGAACGGCGAGGCGGCGATCCATTCGGCCAGTTCGTCCTCGAAGACATCGGGCGAGAACAGCGGCCGCGGGTCGGTGACCGGTCGCAGGCTCCACACCGCGACCATATAATCGCTGCCGACGAAGCCCAGTGGCTGCAGCCCCGCCGCCTCCATGCGCTGGGTCAGCAGCATGCCGAGTGTCTGGTGCGCGTTGCGCCCGGCGAAGCCGTAGGCGACCATGAACCAGCGGCCGTCGCGCTCGAAGGTTTCGACTAGCACGTCGTCGAGGCCGGGCAGCTTCGACCGGATGGTCTGCCAGTCGAGCCACTCGTGGACGTCGTCGGGCATCGACCCCCAGCGTTCGGGGGCATTGAACAGCTCGCGGACCCGGCGCGCGAGGTTGGTCGACAGCGGCATCCGGCCGCCCACATAAGTCGGCACCCGCGGGTCCTTCTTCGACATGCGGACATACATGTCCGCTCCGTCGAAGCCGGTGACCTCGATGACCTGACCGGCGAACATGAAGCTGTCGCCGAGCCGGAGCTGCGACGCGAACCACTCCTCGACCTTGCCGAGGCTGCGGCCGTTGCGCCCGAACTTTATATTGAGTGCCGCCGCCTCGACGATGGTGCCCGCGTTGAGGCGATGCTGCGCCGCCATGCGCGGGTGGGTGATGCGGTACAGGCCGTCCGGCCCCTGCGTCAGGCGCTTGTAGCGGTCATAGGCCTTGAGGCTGTAGCCGCCCGACTGGACGAAGCTGATGACCCGGTCGAACTCGGCACGCGGCAGCCCGGCGTAAGGCGCGCTGGACCGCACCTCGGCGAACAGGTCGTCGGCAGCGAAGGGTGCGGACGACGCGCACGCCATGACGTGCTGCGCCAGCACGTCGAGGCCGCCGGGGCGGAAGGTGTCGTGGTCGAGCTCGTGCGCCTCGACCGCATCGCGCGCGGCGAGGCTCTCCAGATATTCGAATCGGTTGCCCGGCACGACGACGGCGCGCGACGCCTCGTCCATCCGGTGGTTGGCACGGCCGATGCGCTGGAGCAGGCGGCTCGACCCCTTCGGCGCGCCCATCTGCACGACCAGGTCAACGTCGCCCCAGTCGATGCCGAGGTCGAGGCTGGCGGTGGCGACGATGGCGCGCAGGCGGCCGCTCGCCATCGCCGCCTCGACCTTGCGCCGCGCCTCCGGGCTCAAGGAGCCGTGATGGATGCCGATCGGCAGCGCGTCGTCGTTCTCCGCCCACAGGTCTCGGAACACCAGCTCCGCCACCGCGCGGGTATTGACGAAAACGATCGTCAGCCGCGCGCCGGCGATCAGCTTGATGACCTCCTTCGCCGCATAGCGCCCGTTGTGCCCGGACCACGGGATGCGGCCGTCGGGCACCAGGATATCGACGTGCGGCTCGGCCCCCGGATCGCCTTGCACCAGCCGTACTGTCGCGGCATCGGCGTCGGGGGCGAGCCAGCCCTGGTATGCTTCCGGGTCGGCGATGGTGGCGCTGAGGCCGACCCGGCGCAGCCCCGGGCTGAGCGCCTGCAGCCGGGACATCGCAAGGTTGAGCTGGTCGCCGCGCTTAGTGATCGCGAATGCGTGGATCTCGTCGACGATGACGGTCTTCACGCCGGCCAGCATCCGCGACGCGTCAGGGTAGGAGATCAGCAGGCTGAGCGACTCCGGCGTGGTCAGCAGCATCTGCGGCGGGCGCTCGCGCTGCCGCGCCTTGCGGTCCGACGGCGTGTCGCCGGTCCGCGTCTCGACCCGGATGTCGAGCCCCATCTCGCCGATCGGGCCGAGCAGGTTGCGCTGCACGTCGACCGCCAGCGCCTTCAGCGGCGAGACGTAGACGGTGTGCAGCCCATCGACCGGATTGGCGACCAAATCGGCCAGGCTGGGCAGGAACCCGGCCAGCGTCTTGCCCGCCCCCGTCGGCGCGACCAGCAGCGCGTGGTCGCCGGCGGCGGCCGCGTCGAGCATTTCGCGCTGGTGGCGGCGCACGGCCCAGCCGCGGGCGGCGAACCAGTCGGCAAAGACCTGCGGTAATTCTGACACGCCGCCAATATAGTCACGGATCCGGGAAACTTGAGCGTGCGCGATGCTTGCGCGCGGCGATGCCGGGTTTAGGCTGTGGCGTCTCGGGGTGGGGAGCGTCGCGTGGCCAGTGCAGAGCAGCGTTTCGTGGCGGCGGTGGTGCCGCTATTGCTGCTTAGTGCGTGCGGCGGCGGCGGTGGTGGCGGCGGTGGCGTCGCACCGATCGCGGCGCCGCCCCCGGCACCGGCACCGGCCCCTGCGCCGGCTCCGGCCCCTGCACCCGCCCCCGGTTTCGATACGGCCGAGTACCAGGCCTCGAACGCGGCCGTTCAGGCGCGGGCGATCACCGCCTACACCAACGGCGCGACGGGCCGGGGCATCACGGTCGGCATCATCGACAGCGGGGTCAATGCCGCCAGCCCGGAATTCGCCGGACGGATCAGCGGCCAGTCGGGCGACTTCGCGGGCAGCCGCGCGATCGCCGACGAGGACGGCCACGGCACCGCCATCGCCGACGTGGTGCTCGGTGCCAAGAACGACAGCGGCATCCACGGCGTCGCCTTCGACGCGACCTTGCTGGTGCTGAAGACCGATACGCCGGGCAGCTGCGCCAGCACAGAGGGCTGCACCTACAACAACAGCGCGATGGCGCGCGGTCTCGACCGGGCGGTCAGTGCCGGTGCCAAGGTGGTCAACATCTCGCTCGGCGGCTTTCCGGCAAGTGCCCAGCTGCGCACCGCGATCGATCATGCCACGGCGGCCGGGGTGATCATCGTGATCTCGGCCGGCAACGACTTCGACACCGATCCGGTGCTCGGTGCCAATCCTGATCCGCTGGCGCAGATCGCACTCGATCCGGCGGCGCACGGCCTGGTCCTGATCGCCGGCGCGACCGACAGCAGCCAGGTGATCACGACCTTCTCGAACCGCGCCGGCAACGGCCGGGCGGTCTACCTGACCGCGCTCGGCCGGCGGGTGCTGTCGATCGACCAGACCGGCGGCGAATTCCTGTTCAGCGGCACCTCGCTGTCGACGCCGGTGGTCTCGGGCGCGCTGGCGCTCCTGGCGCAGGCATTCCCCCAGTTGACCCCGGCGCAGCTCGTCGACCTGCTGCTGCGCAGCGCGACCGACCTCGGCGCGCCAGGCGTCGACGATGTCTACGGGCACGGCGAGCTCAATATCGCCCGCGCCTTCCAGCCGGCGGGCTCCACCTCGCTTGGCAAGGAACCGGTATCGCTGACCGACAATGCGACGCTCAGCCCGGCGATGGGCGACGCGGCGCAGGTCGGCCACGGGCTGGCGGCAACGATCCGCGATGCCTATGGCCGCGACTTCGCCGTCGATCTTGCGCCGACTCTGCGCCGCGCGGCGCTGCCCGCGCGGCTGCTGCCGGCACTCGACCTGCGCGTGCGCGGCGTCGCCGCGGTCCAGGGCAATTCGCTGGTCTCGCTGTCGCTGGCCGGCGTCCCCGGCGCCGCGCCGCGTCCGCTCGCCGGGTCGGTGATGACGCGACTCGGCCCCGCCACGGCGCTGGCGTTCGGTGCGGCGCAGGGCAGCGGTGGCCTGACCCGCGCGCTGGGCGAAGACCGCGAGCCCGGTTTCCTGATCGCGGAGCGCGGCGACGCCGGGTCGGGCTTCGCGCGCACCCCGTCGGCGGCGCTGGCGGTGCGGCAGCGCCTCGGGCGGTTCGGGCTGACCGTCGCGGCCGAGCAGGGTCGCGTCTGGCTGGCGCGGCCCGCCGGTGACGCGCTGGTCCGTGCCGACCTGCGCGAACGCTACAGCAGCGCCGCGTGGACGCTGGACGGCGATGCCGGGCCGTTCCGGGCCACCGCCGGGCTCACGCAACTCAGCGAGCGCGGCACCGTGCTCGGCGCGCGCTTTGCCGCCGCACTCGGCGGCGGCGGCGCTGACAGCTGGTTCGCCGATGCGACGCTGGGGGTCTCGGCGCGCGGCTGGCGGCTGGCGGGCGCGTTGCGGCAGGGCTTCACCCGCATCGCGGGCAGCGGCGTGCGCGCGGCCTCCACGCTCGACACCCGCGCGCTGTCGGTGGAGCTGGCGCACGGCGGCCTCGCGCTGCGCTATGCCGAGCCGCTGCGCGTCACCCATGGCGGCCTCGACCTGATCGCCCTCGACACCCGGCTCGATCTCACGCCGCGCGGCCATGAGCGTGACCTCGAGGCGACATGGTCGACCGATGTCGGCGGCGGCTGGCTGGCGGCCAACCTCTACTGGCGGCGCGAACCCGGCAATGTCGCTGCCGCACCCGATGACCGCGGCGTTGCCGTCCGCTACCAATTGGCGTTCTAGCGCCCATATCCCAACCATGCCCGCAGGTTCCTGGCTCCAGCCCCACCCCGAGGGCATCTATGTCGCGCCCGGCGACTTCTGGATCGATCCGTCGAGCCCGAAGGACCGCGCGCTGATCACCCACGGCCATGCCGACCATGCCCGCGGCGGCCACTCGAAGGTGCTGGCGACCACCGAGACGCTGGCGATCATGAACGTCCGCTACGGCGAGCAGCTTGGCGGGCAGGGCGTCCGCTACGGCGAGACCGTGCAGGTCGGCGACGTCTCGGCGCGGTTCGTGCCCGCCGGCCATGTGCTGGGCTCGGCCCAGATCGTGCTGGAGCACAAGGGCGAGCGCATCGTCGTCTCGGGCGACTACAAGCGCCGGCCCGACCCGACCTGCGCGCTGTTCGAACCCGTGCCCTGCGACATCTTCGTTACCGAGGCGACCTTCGGCCTACCGGTGTTCCGCCACCCCGACACGACGGGCGAGGCCAACAAGGCGCTGACCGCGCTCGCCGCCAACCCGGAGCGCTGCGTGCTGATCGGTGCCTATGCGCTCGGCAAGGCGCAGCGCGTCATCGGCGAACTGCGCGCCCTCGGACACGACGCGCCGATCTACATCCACGGCGCGCTGCAACGCCTGTGCGACCTCTACGCCAGCTTCGGCGTCGAGCTGGGCGACCTCCGCCCCGCCGCGGGCCTGAAGGCCGCCGAAATGAAGGGCGCCATCGTCATGTGTCCGCCGTCCGCCCTCAACGACCGCTGGAGCCGCCGCCTGCCCGACCCCATCACTGCGATGGCGAGCGGCTGGATGCGCGTCCGCCAGCGCGCCGTGCAGAAGATGGTCGAGCTGCCCCTGATCATCTCCGACCACGCCGACTGGACCGAGCTGACCGACACCTGCACCGAACTCGCCCCCAACGAGGTCTGGGTGACGCACGGCCGCGAGGAGGCGCTCGTCCACTGGTGCCAGACCCGCCAGATGAAGGCGCGGGCGCTCGACCTGGTGGGAATGGACGACGAGGACGACTAAGCGCGGCTCGGGTTATCCCAGCGCGGCCCGGAATCGCCTGCTCCCTGCCACCACAGCGCCCCCCGCCAGCGTCGCCTCGAAATCGCCCGACGGCGTACCCGCAACCGCTGTTACCGCGTCGCGGCGGACGAGGCGGGAGCGGTGAATACGGACGAAGCCGTGGATCGCCAGCTCGGCTTCGACCGACGCCAGCGTGGCGCGGTGGAGGACGGGGCCGCGGGCGGTGTGCAGTTCGACATAGTTGCCGGCGGCCTCGACCCGTTCGATCTCGGTCGCGGTGAACCAGTGACGCCGGCTGCCGTCGCGGACCTCCAGGCGCCAGGGCAGGGCGATCGCTGCGACCGGTGAAGCCGCCGCCGCCCATAGGTCGATGAGGACGCCGACACCGATCAGCATCAGCGCGACCAGCAGGTCCTTGCGATATTCATAGAGCAACTGAGTCGCCGACCAGTCGGGCGTGTAGTGGCTGCCAAGCAAGGTATAGATTGGCGGGCGCAGGGCCGCCATCCACAGCAGATGCACCGCCGAAACCGGCAGCGTCAGCGCCAGATAGGCCGCCGCCGTTCCCGGCCATGGCAGGTGCGGTGGCCGCAACCAGCGCGCCACCGACCACAGCAGCGGCATGACCAGAATCCAGAAGCTGGAGCTGCTCAGCTCCCAAACCCACGGCTCCCAGGCGTCCAGGCGGGCGCCCGCCCCGCCGGCGTCATGCAAAGTGCTGGCGGCATTGACCGCGCTGATGACCAGCGCGACCGCCGTTGCGACCAGCCAGCCCAGCCGGCGGCGGCGACTCGTCCCTGCGCAGCTGCCGCTCGTCCCGCTCACCCCGCCTCCGTCCCTGCCGCGCCGCCGGACATCCCCCGGGTGGCGACCGCGCGCCCTGGTCCGCCATAGCTTTCGGGCCGCCGTCCAGCAAACGCCGGAGACCGACCATGACAGACCGCCGCTACGACCTCGACTGGCTGCGCATCGCCGCCTTCGCGCTGCTCATCCTCTACCATGTCGGCATGGTGTTCGTGACGTGGGACTTTCATATCAAGACCGCCCATCCGGCGCGCTGGGTCGAAGCCCCGATGCTGCTGCTCAACGCCTGGCGGTTGCCGCTGCTGTTCCTGATCTCGGGCGCGGCGTCGCGCTTCCTGATGACGAAGACGGCGGGCGGCTTCGCGGGCTCCCGCAGCGCGCGGCTGCTGTGGCCGCTGTTGTTCGCGGTGGCGGTCGTGGTGCCGCCGCAGGCGTGGGTCGATGTCACGCTCAACCACGGCTATGCGGGCAGCTTCCTGGAATTCTGGAGCGGCGATTACTGGCGCTTCGACAAGGCGCTCGGGATCGTCGTGCCGACCTACAACCACCTGTGGTTCGTGGCGTATCTGTGGTGCTACACGATGCTGCTCGCGGGCGGTGCGGCGCTGCTCCGCGGACGCTCGCTGCAGGCCGGCTTCGACCGGTTGTTCGGCGGCTGGCGGCTCGTCGCGCTGCCGCTCGCCTGGTTCGCGGCGGAGCGCGTCGGGCTCAACGACCGCTTCCCCGAGACCCATGCGCTGATCGACGACTGGGGCATCCACCTGGTCTATGGCTTCGCCTTTGCGATGGGGGTCGGCCTGGCCGGCAGCCGCACGGCCTGGGCGACGATCGACCGGGTTTGGCCGTACGCCGGGGCGGCGGCGCTGGCCGGCTGGGCCGTTGTGGCGTGGGGCGACCTGATGGTCGCCGACGATGCGGTCTGGAACCCGGCGACGCTGGCGGCGGTGCGGGTCATGCGCAGCGTCCAGTTGTGGGGCGCGATCCTGGCGTTGCTCGGCTTCGCCCATCGCTATTGGAACCGCGACCATCCGTGGCGCGCGACGCTGAACGAAGCGGTGTTCCCGGCCTATATCGCGCACCAGACGATCATCATCGTGGTGGAATACGGGCTGCGCCCCGCCGCGCTGCCGGGCTGGGCCGAGTTCGTGATCCTGGTCGCGGTCACCACGGCGGGCTGCGCACTGTTCTATCTCGCGGCGCGCCAGCTGCCGTGGCTGCGCCCGTTCGCGGGCCTGCGCGCGCGGGGTCGCGCCGGGGCGGCGGGGAGGCTATCACCGGTGGCGTGAACCTTTACCTCCCCATCGCCGAGATGTCGGTCAACTGGCTGGTGATCATCGGCCTGGGCGCGGGTGTCGGTTTTCTGTCGGGGATGTTCGGGGTCGGTGGCGGCTTCCTGACGACGCCGCTGCTGATCTTCTACGGCATCCCGCCCGCCATCGCGGTGGCCAGCGCGGCGACGCAGATCACCGGCTCCAGCGTGTCTGGGGCGCTCGCCTATTGGCGGCGGGGCGGCGTCGACGTGCCGATGGGGCTGGTGCTGACGGCGGGCGGTATCGCCGGGGCGGGACTGGGATCGGTGGCGTTCGCCTGGCTGAAGACGCTCGGCCAGATCGATGTAACGATCAACATCATCTACGTGCTGTTCCTCGGCATCGTCGGCGGGCTGATGCTGCGCGAGGCGCTCGGTGCGGTGCGCAAGGCGCGCGCCGGCGTGGCGGGCAAGGGCCGCCTGCACCCGCACCAGCCGTGGCTCGCGGCGCTGCCGTGGCGGGTGCGCTTCTACAAGTCCGGCCTGTACATCTCGCCGCTGGCCCCCTTCGCGCTGGGGCTGCTGGTCGGCATCCTGACCGTCATCATGGGTGTCGGCGGCGGCTTCATCATCGTGCCCGCGATGATCTACCTGCTCGGCATGTCGACCGGCGTGGTGGTCGGCACCAGCCTGTTCAACATCGTCTTCGTCACCGCCGCGACGACCCTGCTCCACTCGGTCGAATCGCAGTCGGTCGACATCGTGCTGGCGATGCTGCTGCTGGTCGGCGGCGTCGTCGGGGCGCAGTTCGGGGTGCGCGCCGCGCAGACGCTGCCGCCCGAGCGGCTGCGGCTGTTCCTTGCACTGATCGTCGTCGCGGTGGCGATCCGCCTCGCCATCGGCCTGACCTGGCGGCCGGCCGAGCTGTTCACGGTGTACGGCCCGACATGAGGCCGCTGATCCTGGTGCTCGCCTGGGCGCTGTGCGTCGGGGCCGCGCCGATCCGCCTGATCACCGACATCAGCCAGCGCCGCATCGACATCGTCTACACCTTCCGCGGCGCCGAGCTGCTGGTCTTCGGCGCGATCCAGTATCCGCGCGGCAGCGTGCCCGACGAGCCGCCCGGCCTCGCCATCGTGGTCAGAGGCCCGCCGGTGCCGATCACCGTCCGCAAGAAGGCGCGGGTGGCGGGCATCTGGGTCAACACCGACAGCGTCCGGTTCGAGACCGCGCCCGGCTTCTACGCCGTCGCCACCTCGGCCCCGATCCGCAGCCTCGTCGACGAGCGCACCGCGGCGATCTACGAGATCGGCGTCTCCAACCTCCAGCTGTCGCCGGCCAGCGGCAACGCGCGCGCGCAGACCAGCGAGTTCGAACAGGGCCTGGTCGCGCTACGCCGCCGCACGGGACTGTACGCCGAGCACGAGGGTGACGTCGGCGTGACGCAGAACGTCCTCTACCGCGCCCGCATCGCCATCCCCAGCGCCGTGCCGGTCGGCGACTATACCGCGGAAATCTTCCTGATCCGCCGCGGCAAGGTCATCGCCCATTCCGCGACGCCGATCAGCATCGACAAGTCCGGCTTCGAACGCTGGGTCTATGTCTTCAGCCGCCAGTACGCGCTGCTGTACGGGCTGGTCGCGGTGGCGCTGGCGCTGCTGGCCGGCTGGCTGGCGGGCCTGGTGGTGCGGCGGACCTGAGGCGCGAAAACGAAGCGGCCCCAACCCGCCTTACGCGACCTGCCGCCACGCCCCCGGGCTGATCCCGACAACCCGCCGGAACGCCCGGCTGAACGCCGCCTCGCTGTCATAGCCGACATCGGCCGCGATGCTGGCCAGCGGTTCGCGGCCGCCGCGCAGGCGGTTGCTCGCCAGCTGCATCCGCCAGCCGGTCAGATACTCCATCGGCGGCATCTCGAGCAGGTCGCCGAAACGCTCGGCCAGAACAGACCGCGAGGTGCCGGCTGCATCCGCCAGGCCGTCGACGGTCCACTTGCGCGCCGGCTCGCGGTGGAGGGCGGTTAGCGCGCGGCTGACCAGCGGGTCGCGGCTGGCGGCCAGCAGGCCCTTGGCATCCTCGGGCAAGGCCGCCGCATGGCTCCGCAGCATCTCGACGAACAGCAACTCCATCAACCGGCCCAGCATCAGTTGCAGCGCCGGTGTCGCGGCCCCTTCCAGCTCGCGGATCAGGGTGGCGGCGGCCGTCGCAACCGGTCCGGCAACATGCCCGTCGCTCGCCCGCTTGACGATCAGTGGCGGCAACGAGCGGAACAGCGGCGTCGCCATCAGTTCGGCCGACTCGAGGAAGCCGCAGATCAGCCGTGTCTCCGCACCGCTGCCGGGCTTCTGGCACAGCATCACGCCGGGAATCGGACCGGGCGAAATCAGCGTCATCGCATCGACGAAGCCATCGTGCTCGCCCTGCCAGAACCGGTGTTCCTGGGTGAACGGCAGCAGGATCATGTCGCCCGCGCGCAAGGCGGTTTCGGTGCCGCCCGGCATCGCCAGCGTGCAGGCACCCTCGGCGATGAAGTGGAAGACGCTGACATGATGTAGTCGGGCCTGCGGTGTCCCCTCGTCCCAGCGCTTCGGGCTGATGACGCCAAAGGGTGCGGCGAAGCGCCCGTCCATGAAGACCGAGCCGTTGAGGCGCACGCCCTGCAGAACGTCGGCGATGACATCGCCGGTCGGTGTTTCGGCAAGCATTTGCGGCGTTCCGGTCATGGCAGCGGGGGCGGCGGCGCTGCTAGCCCATTACCCGGCGGCGGCGCGCTTTTCCAGTGCCGTAACGAAACGCCTGCCAAGGAGACACGACATGCCACTCGTCAACATCGAAGTCATCAAGGACGTTTTCACTCCGGCGCAGAAGCGCACGCTGATCGAACGCGTCACCGACGCGATGGTGTCGGTCGAGGGTGAAGCGCTACGCGGCGTCACCTGGGTCCGCATCCAAGAATTCGAGCAGGGCAACTGGGCGATCGGCGGCACGCCGCTGAGCGCTGCCGACGTGCACGCGCTGGCGGCCTGAGCCGGGCACCCCGCACCGTGCACCCGCAAGGGGCCCGGTGCGGGGATGTCGCTAAATTTCGACCTGGCTGCCCAGCTCAACAACGCGGTTGGTCGGCAGCTTGAAGAATTCCATCGCGGTTTCGGCGTTCCGGAGCATCCAGGCGAACAGCTTCTCGCGCCAGATCGCCATGCCGGGCCGGTCGCTGGCGAGCAGGGTCTGCCGGGCGAGGAAGAAGCTGGTGTCCATCATCTTCAGCTTCGGTCCGCAGTTCTCGACCTTCTTGAGCACCGCGGGCACGTCGAGCTCCTGCATGAAGCCATAGCGGATGACGATGCGGTAGAAGTCCGACCCCAGGTCGCGCACCTCGATCCGATCCTCATCGTCGACGTACGGCACCTCGTCGATGACCACGGTCAGGATCATGATGCGCTCGTGCAGCACCTTGTTGTGCTTCAGATTGTGGAGCAGCGCGTGAGGCACGCCGGTCGGGCTGCTGGTCATGAACACCGCGGTGCCGGGCACCCGGGTGGCGGCGGTGGCGGCGGACTTGATGAACACCTCGATTGGCATGGCGCTCTCGCGCAGCCGCAGCATCATCAGGTGACGACCCTTCGCCCAGGTGGTCAGGAAGGTGAAGACCAGCGCGCCGACCGCCAGCGGGAACCAGCCGCCATCGGGGATCTTGGTCAGGTTCGACGCGAGATAGGCAATGTCGATCAGGATGAAGGTGCCGATACTCAGCACCGTTAGCGGCAGGCTCCACTTCCAGACGCGGAAGACCAGCACCGACATCATGCAGGTGGTGATGAACATCGTGCCGGTCACGGCGATGCCATAGGCCGACGCGAGGTTGCCCGAATTCTTGAACATCACGACGATCAGGATGACCATGCCGAGCAGCACCCAGTTGACCAGCGGGATGTAGATCTGCCCCGCCGCGCTCGCCGACGTATGGTTGATCTTCAGGCGCGGCAGGAAGCCGAGCTGGACCGCCTGCTGGGTGACCGAATAGGCCCCCGAGATGACCGCCTGGCTGGCGATGATCGTCGCCATGGTCGCCAGGAAGACCAACGGCAGCCGGCCCCACTCCGGCGCCATCAGGAAGAACGGATTGCGGATCGTGCTCGGGTCGTCGAGCAGCAGCGCGCTCTGGCCGAAATAATTGAGCAGCAGCGCGGGCAGGACGAACAGCAACCAGCTCCGCTGGATCGGCTTGCGGCCGAAATGGCCCATGTCGGCGTACAGCGCCTCCGCCCCGGTCACCGACAGCACCACCGAACCGAGCGCCAGGAAGCCAAGCATCGGATCGATCTCGAAAAAGCGAAAGGCCCAATAGGGGTTCAGCGCCAGCAGGATTTCGGGGCGGGCGATCAGCGAATTGACGCCCATGACCGCGATGACGATGAAATAGACGACCATGATCGGCGCGAACAGCGCGCCCACCTTGGCCGAACCGCGCGCCTGGATCAGGAACAGGCCGATCAGGATGACGATAGCGATCGGCAAGACCAGCGGGGCCAGGTTCGACTGGACGACGACCAGCCCCTCGACCGCCGACAGGACGGAGATCGCCGGGGTGATGATGCAGTCGCCGTAGAACAGCGCCGTCGCCAGCACGCCGAGCAGCACCAGCCCCTTCGACCAGCTCGACCCCGGCGTCATCCGGTTGATCAGCGCCAGCAGGGCCAGCGACCCGCCCTCGCCGCGGTTGTCGGCGCGCAGGATCAGCAGGATGTATTTCAGTGTAACGATGATCGTCATCGTCCAGAAGATCAGGCTCATGACGCCGAAGACATGCAGCCGGTCGACGGTCAACGGGTGGTGGCCGACGAACGATTCCTTCAGCGCGTACAGCGGGCTGGTGCCGATGTCGCCGAACACCACGCCGATGGCGCCCAGCGCCAGCTTGGTCATGCTCTGCGGGGCGTGATGCCCGGCCTTGCTATCGACCGGAATTGCGGCTGTTGCGCTCATAGACTCGGTGTAACGAATGGCTCGCGCGCAAGGATGCGCGACCGGTTGCCGCGAAGGATCACGATTGCATGCTCGGCTGGCCCCGGACGCTCAAGGCGCGGGGCCTTAGCACCGCCCCGCAACCATAGCAACGAGGCGACAGCACCGCATCGCGGCGTTATAGCCGCGGCGTCCAGATAACGGAGTTTCAGCCATGCACGTCGGTGTTCCCAAGGAGATCAAGATTCACGAATACCGCGTCGGCCTGACGCCGTCATCGGTCGCCGAGCTGACCGCCGCCGGCCACGCGGTCACGGTCGAGACCGGGGCGGGAATGGGCATCGATTTCACCGACGACGACTACCGCGCCGCCGGTGCGACGATCGCGCCCGACGCCAAGACGATCTTCGCCAACGCCGACCTGATCGTGAAGGTCAAGGAGCCGCAGCTCCACGAATGCGCGATGCTGCGGCAGGGGCAGACGCTGTTCACCTATCTCCACCTCGCCGCCGACAAGCCGCAGGCGGAAGCGCTGATGCACAGCCATGCGATCTGCATCGCCTATGAGACGGTCACCGAGCGCGCCGGCGGCCTGCCGCTGCTGCGCCCGATGTCGGAAGTCGCGGGCCGCATGTCGGTGCAGGTCGGCGCGCACTACCTCGAGAAGGAGCAGGGCGGCCGCGGCATTCTGCTCGGCGGTGTTCCCGGCGTCGCGCCGGCGCGGGTGGCGATTCTCGGCGGCGGCGTCTCGGGCATTAATGCCGCGCAGATGGCGGTGGGCCTGCGCGCCGACGTCACCATCTACGACATCTCCACCAGCCGCCTCGCCGAGATCGACGAGATGTTCTCAGGCCGGGTCAAGACCGTCTATTCGTCGAAGGCCGCGATCGAGGCGATGCTGGAAAGCGCGCACGTCGTCATCGGCGCGGTGCTGATCCCCGGTGCCGCCGCCCCGAAGCTGATCACCCGCGACATGCTGAAGCTGATGAAGCGCGGCAGCGTGCTGGTCGACATCGCCATCGACCAGGGCGGCTGCTTCGAAACCTCGCGCCCGACTACGCACCAGGACCCGGTGTACGTGGTCGACGGCATCATCCACTATTGCGTCGCCAACATGCCCGGCGCGGTGGCGCGCACCTCGGCGTTTGCGCTCAACAACGCGACGCTGCCGTTCGTGTTGCGCCTCGCCAACCTCGGCGCGGAGGCAGCGATGGCCGCCGACCCGCACCTCGCCGCCGGCCTCAACGTCGCGGGCGGCAAGATCCGCCACGCCGCGGTGGCGGAGGCGCTGGGCCTGGAGTTCGTGCCGTGAGCTACCGTGTCGGCTTCCTGCTCTACCCCGACCTGACCCAGCTCGATCTCACCGGCCCGGCGCAGGTGCTGCATCGCATGCCGGGCGCGGAGATCCATTTTGTCTGGAAGACACGCGATCCGGTGCCCAGCGATTGCGGCTTGTCGCTGGTACCGACGGTGACCCTCGACGACTGCCCGCAGCTCGACCTGGTCTGCGTGCCTGGCGGCTATGGCTGTTACGCGGTGATGCAGGATGCGGTCGTGCTCGACTGGCTGCGGGCGCAGGCGGCGGGCGCGAAGCTCGTCACCAGCGTGTGCACCGGCTCGCTCATCCTCGCGGCCGCCGGGTTGCTCGACGGCTACCGGGCGGGCTGCCACTGGGCCTCTGGCGACCAGCTGGCGGCGTTCGGCGCCACTTATGTGGCTGAGCGGACGGTCATCGACCGCAATCGCATCACCGCAGGCGGCGTCACCTCGGGCATCGATTTTGCCTTCCGGGTCATCGCCGAGCTGCAGGGCCGTGATGTCGCTGAGGCCATCCAGCTGGCGCTTGAATATGATCCCGAGCCGCTGGCCGGCGGGACGCCGAAGACCGCCCGGCCCGAGATTCTGGCCCGGGTCGAGGCGGCCTATGCAAAGCGCCGCGCCGCGCGCGAGGCGGCCTAGCCGCGGCGGCCATTCGCCTTCAGGCGGTCGATCTTGGTGGCGAGCCGGTCCTGCATGGTGTGGATGCGGGCCTTCTCGACCCTTGTGTAGCCGTTGCGCTGGTAAACGCGCTTCTGATGCTCGATGGCGCGGACTTCAGCCCTCAGGTTACGCGCCTCGCGGGCGGTCAGCTTGCCGCTGCGGACGCCGGCGTCGATGTTGCGCTCCTGGTTCAGCTGGCGGACGTTGACCTGTGCCGTGGCAGGGACACTGCACGTCGCGACCGTCGCGGCGGCGGCCATCGCGAGCATGATGCGGTTCATAAGGGGTACTCCTGGACTGGTTCGTCCGGTCAACCCGCGAGCGTCACGAAAGGTCCGCGACCCGCTGCCTGACCTGCTGGAGGTCCGCTACGAAGCGGTCAAACTCGGCGTCCGCGGCGGTCCGGTCCTCGATCCTCAGCAGGAAGCTCGGGTGGACGGTAATCCACAGCTCGGAGCCGTCGGGCAGCGCGATGGCCCGGCCGCGTTCCTTCGCGATGGTCACGACCTTGCCCAGCAACGACCGTGCCGCGGTCGCGCCCAGCGCCACGGTCACCGCGGGCTTGATCGCCGCGCGCTCCTGGTCGAGCCACCAGCGGCAGGCCTCGATCTCGCCCGCGCCGGGCTTGGAATGGATGCGCCGCTTGCCGCGCGGCTCGAACTTGAAATGCTTGACGGCGTTGGTGACGTAGGCGGCCGCGCGGTCGATCCCTGCGGCTGCCAGCGCCCGGTCGAAGACCTGGCCCGCCGGACCGATGAAGGGCGTTCCGGCCAGGTCCTCCTGGTCCCCGGGCTGTTCCCCGACGAACATCAGCCGCGCCGTCTCCGGCCCCACGCCGAACACCGTCTGGGTGGCCGGGGCGTAGAGCGGGCAGCGGGTGCAGGCTGCGGCCTCAGCGCGCAGCGCCGCGATGCCGGTGGCGCGCGGCGCGGTATCGATCATCGTCTGTACCCGCTCCGCGGCACCGGCGATCAGATCGGGGATCAGCGCCGCCTCGGGCAGGTTCTTCCAGTATTTCTTGGGCATCTCCTTGGTCATCGCGCTTACCTTCAGCCGTGCCGGGTTGAAGATGTGGCTGTAATAGGTCTTCCACACCGCCTCGATCGGATCGCCGTCGGGCGCATCCGCCTTCGCCGCGCCCGGAGTGAAGGTCAGCTCCCGCGTGTCCCAATGGACGCATTGTTCGGGGGTCAGGATCGACCAGCGCATCTGCGCGAACCGCCGCACGAAGAAGCCGCTGTTCAGCCGGACGATGTGATGCTCGGGCTCGAACCACGCGGCGAAATGCTCGCCGTCGGGGTCCTCGACCTCGCGGAAGCGGACGAAGGCGCGCATCTTGTGGACGTCGCGGCGAACGCCCTTGTCGAGCAGATACAGGCGGTTGACCAGCGGGTCGGCGGTGTCGTCGAGCAGTTTGGGCCGGGTCCGGAGTTGCGCCAGCGCGGCGTGGAGCAGGGCGAAGCGTTCCGGCTCGGCATTGCACGCCACCCGCCGCGCCATCTCGATGAACGCCTTGGGCACGGTGAAGCTCGGCTCAGTGGCGGGGGGCAGCGCGGTGTCGCCGCCGAGCAGGTCGCCGGCCTCGCCCGCGACCGTCCACGTAACGGTGCTCGGCGGCACCGCACCCGCGACCAGCGCCCGCGCCGCATCGCGCCAGCCGTCGAAATCGTCGGGCGCGGCGAGGGTGACGGTCGGCATCGCGGATCAGTGCGCGATCAGGCGAACAGTTCCAGCTGCGACCGTTCCGCCTTGACCAGCCGCGGCCGCAGGTCGTCGCGCTCCGCCAGTGCCACCGGCCGCCAGTCGGCGGCGATTAGGAACGGCCGCAGTTTTTCGATACCGCGCGTCAGCCGCCCGATGTCGGCCAGCTCCAGCCGCCGCTGCCGCCGCGCCCGCAGGATGGCGCCCACCGCCTTCACGCCCAGACCCGGCACGCGCAGCAGCTGCTCGCGCGGCGCCTTGTTGACGTCCATCGGGAATTGCTCGCGATGCTTCAACGCCCACGCCGTCTTCGGGTCGATGTCGAGCGGCAGCATGCCCGCATCGGTCGAGTCCTGCACTTCCGCAACGTTGAAGCCGTAGAAGCGCAGCAGCCAGTCGGCTTGATACAGCCGGTGCTCCCGCATCAGCGGCGGCTGGACCAGCGGCAGCACCGCGCTCGCGTCCGGGATCGGCGAGAAGGCCGAGTAATAGACCCGCCGCAGCCCGAACTTGCCGTAGAGCGACGAGGCGCTCGCCACGACCGCGCTGTCGTCGGCGGCGTCCGCTCCGACGATCATCTGGGTCGACTGGCCGGCGGGCGCGAACTTCGGCGCGCTCCTGAACTTCGCGCGCGCCTCCTTGTTCTCGGCGATGCCGGTTTTCAGCCCCGCCATAGCGCCGCGGATACGGCCGGCGTCCTTCTCGGGCGCCAGCCGCCCCAGCCCCTCGACCGTCGGCAGCTCGACGTTGATCGACAGGCGGTCGGCATAGAGCGCCGCCTGGTCGAGCAGCTCGGGCGCCGCATCGGGGATCGACTTCAGGTGGATATAGCCGCGGAAATCATGGTCCAACCGCAGCGTCTTCGCCACCCGCACCATCGCTTCCATCGTATAGTCCGACGACCCGATGATCCCCGACGACAGGAACAGCCCCTCGATATAGTTGCGCTTGTAGAAGCTGAGCGTCAGCCGCACGACCTCGTCGACCGTGAACTTCGCCCGCCGCACGTTCGAGGAGCGGCGGTTGATGCAGTAATGGCAGTCGAAGATGCAGCTGTTGGTCAGCAGGATCTTAAGTAGCGAAATGCACCGCCCGTCCGGCGCATAGCTGTGGCAGATGCCCGACCCCTCGGTCGAGCCGATGCCCTTGCCGCCGGCGGAGTTGCGCTTGGCGGCTCCCGACGACGCGCACGAGGCGTCATATTTCGCCGCGTCGGCGAGGATGGCGAGCTTGGCGCGGGTGTCGAGATGGGCCACGTGTTCGGTGTATGTTCCTGAACGTGCAAGGGCAAGTGGCGCGGTGTCGCGGGATGCGGGAAAGCCACAGTGTGCCGATTTTGCGCGCTGCAAAGCACTCGCCGGATTGACCGGCTTTGCCCGGCCGACCTATCCAACGGTCATAAAAGACCTTGGGGACGCTAGACATGATCGATCGTAATACGCGCTGGCTCGCCGTGCTTGCCGGCGTTTCGTTCGCCGCGCTTGCCGCACAGCCGGTGTTCGCCCAGACGGCGGCCGACACCACCACCGCTTCTGCCGCCGCGGACGACGACATCATCGTCACCGCGACCAAGCGCGACAGCCGCCTGCAGGACGTGCCGTTCTCGATCAACGCGCAGACCCAGGCCGACATCCAGCGCTCCGGCGCGACGACGCTGGAGGACATCAGCCGCAACGTCGCCGGCCTGACCATCCAGAACCTCGGGCCGGGCCAGAGCCAGGTGTCGATCCGCGGCGTCTCCGCCGGCCAGATCGTCCGCGACCAGCCGGGCGTCAAGGAACAGGTCGGCATCTACCTCGACGAGAGCGTCATCTCGCTGTCGCTGTTCACGCCCGACCTCGACCTGTTCGACCTCAACCGCATCGAGACGCTGCGCGGCCCGCAGGGCACGCTGTTCGGCTCGGGCTCGGTCGGCGGCACGATCCGCTACATCACCAACCAGCCGGTCATCGGCAAGACCGAGGGCCTGGCCGAAGGCGACGTCAATTTCGTCGACGGCGGCGATGTCGGCGGCAGCCTGAAGGGCGCGGTCAACATCCCGATCAACGACAAGCTCGCGGCGCGCGCGGTCGGTTATTACACCCATTACAGCGGCTTCATCGATGCGGTCGGCCCGGCCGGCGGCAAGAACGTCAACGACGGCGACCGTTACGGCGGCCGCATCGCGCTGCTGTTCCAGCCGACCGAGGACATCAAGATCACGCCGCGCGTCGTCTATCAGAAGATCGACACCGGCGGCTTCAATCGCGAGGAGGTGTTCAACCTCTACGGCAACCCGTTCACCACGACCCGCGGCGTCGTCCCGACCCGGGACCGCCAGCAGTATCTGCTGCTGCGCGAGAAATTTCGCGACGAGACGCTGATCGCCGACCTCACCGCCTCGGCGGACTTCGGCGGCGTGCTGGCGACCTCGGTGTCGACCTATACCGACCGCAACATCCTGGTCAGCCGCGACGCCAGCGCGCTGACCGGCAGCGTCTCGATCGATCTCGGCTACCCGGTCGCGGGCGTGCTGCTGCCGTCGAACCTGCGCGATACCACCAAGGTCAAGTCGTACACGCAGGAGCTGCGCCTCGCCTCGACCGGCGACGGCCCGTTCCAGTGGGTGATCGGCGGCTTCTATTCCGACACCGACCGCAAGTACGATCAGCGGCTGCCGACCCCGGGCTATGACGTGTTCACCGATGCCCGCTTCGGCGCCGGCACTTCGGTCGCGGTGGCCAACGGCTTCCCGCTCGACTCCCCCTACAACGCCTCGCTGCCCTACAACATCAAGCAATATGCGGCGTTCGGCGAGGCCAGCTACCGTTTGTGGGAAAAACTGACCGCGACCGCCGGCCTGCGCTATTACAACTTCAAGGAAAAGCGCGACTTTATCTCGGGCGGCCTGTTCTCGAACAGCGACACCCGGATCGACGACCGCACCAAGTCGGACGGCGTGTCCCCCCGCTTCCTGCTCAGCTACAAGGCGTCGGACGCGGTCACGGTCAACGCGCAGGCGTCGAAGGGCTTCCGGCTCGGCGGCGTCAACGATCCGCTCAACATCCCGCTGTGCAGCGGCGGCGCCGGCGGCGTCGACGCGCTGACCTACGGCAACCGGCCGCGCTACGGCGACGAGACGCTGTGGAACTATGAGGCGGGCATCAAGACGCAGGGCCGCGGCTTCACCTTCAACGCCGCCGCCTTCTACACCGACATCAAGAACCTGCAGGTCACCGCCGACGCCGGCAGCTGCTCGTCGCGCGTCGTTTTCAACGTGCCCAAGGCGCACACCGTCGGTATCGAGGGCGAGCTGTCGGCACGGCCGCTCGAGAACCTCCAGGTCGGAGTGTCGGGCAGCTATATCGACTCGAAGTTCGATCGCAGCGTGACGACGACGACCGGCGTGGTGATCGCCGGCATCCGCGACGGCAACCGCCTGCCGACCGTGCCGAAGTTCCAGATCTCGGCGAACGCCAGCTACACCGTGCCGCTGGGCACTGCGTCCAACCTGGTGTTCAACGGCTCGGTCCAGCACGTCGGCAGCCGCTACACGCAGCCGAGCGACCAGGAGGGCAACCCGCGCAGCTTCGTCTCCGGCCTCGCCTTCGGCGGCGCCACCGGCACCGAGGTGACGCTGCTCAACCTCAAGCTGCCGTCATACCAGCTGGTCAACCTCAGCGTCGTCTACGAGATCGAATCCGGGTTCAGCCTGACCGGCTACATCGCCAACGTCACCGACGAGAACGCCCGGCTGTCGTTCGACCGGGAGCGTGGCGGCCGCGCCCGGCTGGCTTTCACCACCAACACGCCCCGTACCTTCGGGGTAACGGTGCGCAAGGCGTTCTGAGCGGCGCGCGCGGCTGAAGGCGGCGCTCAGCCGAGCGCCGCCTTCAGCCGCGCGTTGACCACGCCCGGGCTGGCCTTGCCCGCCATCGCCTTCATCGTCTGGCCGACGAAGAAGCCGAACAGCGCTTCCTTGCCGGCCTTGTACTGTTCGACCTTGTCGGCGTTGGCGGCCAGGATCGCGGCGATGGCTGTGTCGATGGCGCCGGTGTCGCTGACCTGCTTGAGGCCGCGCTCCTCGACGATCTTGCCCGGAGCGTCGCCGGTATCGAGCATGAGCTCGAAGACCTGCTTCGCCAGCGGGCCGGACAGGGTGCCGTCGGCGGTCAGCGCCAGCAGTTCGCCTGCCGCCACCGGGGTCACGGGCGAGGTGGCGATGTCCTTCTCCAGCCGATTGAGAGCGCCGAATAGTTCGCCCGCCACCCAGTTCGCGGCCTTTTTCGCATCCGCGCCGGTGGCGAGCAGCGCCTCGAACCAGTCGGCGGTGTCCTTGTCGGCGGTCAGCACGGCGGCGTTATAGGCGCTGATGCCGAGCGCGCTTTCGAACCGCGCGCGCTTGGCGGACGGCAGCTCCGGCAGGCTGGCGGCGCACTCGGCCATGAAGGCGTCGCTAAGTTCGACCGGCAGCAGGTCGGGATCGGGGAAGTAGCGATAGTCGTGCGCGTCCTCCTTAGACCGCATCGAGCGTGTCACGCCCTTGTCGGGGTCGAACAGGCGGGTTTCCTGGACGATGGTGCCGCCGGCCTCGATGACCTCGATCTGGCGGCGGGCCTCGAACTCGATCGTCGCCATGACGAAGCGCACCGAATTGACGTTCTTGGTCTCGGTGCGGGTGCCGAACTCGGCTCCGGCCTTGCGGACGCTGACGTTGACGTCGGCGCGCATCGAGCCTTCGTCCATGTTGCCGTCGCAGCTGCCGACATAGCGCAGCACTTCGCGCAAGGAACGGACATAGGCTCCGGCCTGTGCCGGCGAGCGCATGTCGGGCTTCGACACGATCTCCATCAGCGCAACACCGCTGCGGTTGAGGTCGACATAGGATTCGCCCGGCGACTGGTCATGGACCGACTTGCCGGCGTCCTGCTCGAGGTGGATGCGCTCGATGCCGATGGCCTTGGGGGCCTCGCCCTCGGGTTCGACGGTCAGCACGCCCTCGCCGACGATGGGGTGGTAGAGCTGGCTGATCTGATAGCCCTGCGGCAGGTCAGCATAGAAGTAGTTCTTGCGGTCGAAGCGCGACCAGCGGTTGATCTGCGCGCCGAGCGCCATGCCGGTGCGGACCGCCTGGCGGACGCACTCGCCATTGAGGACGGGCAGCATGCCGGGCATCGCGGCGTCGACGAGGCTGACGTGGGTGTTGGGCTCGCCGCCATAGGTCGCGGACGCGCCGGAGAATAGCTTGGAGGCGGACGTCACCTGAGCATGCACTTCGAGCCCGACGACGATCTCCCAGGGACCGGTCTTACCGGGCAATGTGTAGGTTTCGGTCATGCGCGCGACCTTAGCGGGCGGCGTCGCCCCCGTCACGGGGCCTGAACACAACCAGCGCGTTTAGCGCGAAATTGAACACGAACGAAATGCCGATCGCGACGACCTTGGCGACGACCGGCAGCAGGGGGGTATGCGCGGCGATCAGCGTCGTTAGCGTGACGTTGAGGACGAGGCCAAGCGTCGCCACCGCGACGAACAGCAGATAGGCTCGAAGCGTTCGCGCCTGGCGGAACACGAAGCGCGAGCTGAGGAGGTAGTTGACCAGTGCTGCGACGAGGAAGCTGAGCGTCGCCGCCGGGATCAGCGGCAGGCCGGCGTGGAGACCGAGCGCGAAGCCGCCGATGTCGACCAGCGCCGCGGTGCCGCCGGTCAGCAGGTAGCGGCTCGCCTGTCCGGCGGTGGTGCGCCAGTCCTTCATGCCGCCAGCAGGGGGGCGAACAGCGGATCGGTGAAATCGGCGAAGGTGCGCCAGCCGTGGACGGGCTTTGCCGACCGGATCAGGGCGCGCGTGCCGGCGGCGCGGGCGGCCTCTCCGTCGCGCTCGACGCGATCGCCGATCAGGACGGTGGTCGCGGGCGTGGCCCCGGCGCGGGCGATGACCTCGAGCAGTCCGTCGGGCGACGGCTTCATGATGCCGACGTCGGCGGCGGACACGACATGGCTGGCGGCGAGGCCGAGCGCGCTCAGCTTGGCGGCGGCGGGGTAGTCGGAAAGCACGCCGACAGTGCGACCGCTGCGCCGGATCGCCTCGAACAGGGGCGGCGCACCGGGGACCATGTGGGGCCTGAGATACGGCAGCGGTCGGGTCTCGATCCAGTGGGCGACCAGCGCCTCGACCTCGGTGGACGGGGTCCGGGTGCGTGCGGCGACCGCCGCGATCAGCGTCGCCTCAAATCCTTCGGTGAACGCGTCGGCCAGGACTTCGCGCTCGCGGCGATAGTCCGACAGCACCCGGAAGGTACGCAGCGAACGACTCCGCAGCGCGTCCACCGCCAGCAGGCGCAGCATCGTCAGGCGCAGGCCGCTCTGCCGGTACAGCGTGCCGTCGACGTCGAACACCACCAGCTCGACGCCCTGCCAGTCGAAGCTCACGCGCTCAGTCCAGCGAGATGTAGTTCTGGGTCGACAGCGTCGCCAGCCACGGCATGTCGACGAAGGTGCACAGCGCCAGCAGCGCGACCAGCACCGCGCTGACCGCGACCAGCCGCTTTTCGCCGAACAGTTTCTCGGGCTTCTGCGCCACCGATCCGGCCTGCATCGACAGCGCCATATACTGGGCGAACAGCGCCGCGAAGGCGGGCAGGGTCAGGACATATTCGATGCGGTATTTGACCAGGAACACCGCCAGGAAAAAGCCGCTGAGCATCGCATACAACAGGCAGGCGACGGTCAGGCTGACCTCGGTATAGCCGGCGAAGCTGGCGCGGTAGCGGGTCAGCAGCGCGTGGCCGTGGCTGGCAGTGATCTCGCGGTATTCGGACAGGCGCTTGGCGGTCATCAGGAAGCCGCCGCCAGTCCAGTAGGCGAGCAGCACCGACGACGGCGGCAGCGTGTGTGGGTCAATCATCGCCCAGCCGATCATCATGCGGAGCGGGTTGTTTATCGCCTCGCTGACGACGTCGAAATAGGGCACGTCCTTCGACCGCAGCGGGCGGACATTGTAGACGATGCCCTGCATCGCGAACACCACAGCGACCCAGAACATCGCCATGTTGGCGAGCGCGGCGCAGGTCAGGCCGATGACGACGAACGCCACCCATTCGAGCGCCACCAGCCGCGGATCGAGCTCGACCTGCACCGCGGTGCGCGCCGACTTGGTCGGGTGATGCTTGTCGAACTCGCGGTCCAGATACTCGTTGATCGTATAGTTCGCCGATGCGATCGCCACCGCGCACATGAAGCCGAGCGCGATGGTCAGCACCAGGCTGGGCGAATGGATGCCGCGCATGAGATAGGCCAGGACCATGCCGGGCACGATGAAGACATGCTTGGTCGCGTGATCGAAGCGGGCGATGGCGAGATAGTCACCAAGGCGGGCGCTGCGTCCGGCACCGGGCTTGGCCACGGTTTCGGCAAGGTCGGGAACTGGCATCTGGCGGGTACTCAATCTCAACTGCGGGACAGTGCTGGACGGCGGGATGACGAAAGCCAGGCCGTGATCAGCAGCGCCGCGAGCGGCAGCAGCCAGACGACGCGGGCCTGGAAGCGGTCGTAGGGTGAGGCGAGGACACCGCAGACGATGGCATTGGCACCGACCCCGGCGATGAGCAGCAAGACTAGCGGCATCAGCACGCGCGCCATCGCGTCTCGCCGCCGCGCCATCAGCACCAGGCCGGCCACGATCACCGGAATTGACAATACCACGCCGGCTTGCTGGATCGTCGACCATATCTCCAGCGGCCGGTCGTCATGCCACAACCGCGAGGCGTGGATCCGGGCGACGACGTGCGGCGGAAACCGGCGGTCGATGAAGCCGACCTTGCCGCGCGGCGACAGGTCGGCATAGGAAAAGCTGACGAGTTGCAGCGCTGCGTCGCCCGCGAGCATGGCGGAGGTCTGCACGGGTTCGGCCGCCAGTACCGCGAGCATCAGCGCCATGTCCTGCCGCGCGATCGCCTGCTTTAGCGCCGGGTCGGCGGTCTGGAACGAGCCGCTCGCGGGCCGCGGGTCGAATAGGAACGCGATCCAGTGGATCGGCAGCCGCGACCGGAACCTGCACACCGCCCATTGCGGCGGGGTGTCGTCGCAATGCGTCGTCAGGAACTCGGCGAGCACCGGCTTGCCGGCCAAATGCGCGGTCATGAACGGCATCCGTTCGGGCGGCTGGCCGGTGACGGCGCGCACCGCAAGCGCGAAACCGAAAATCGCGACGACACCCAATGTCACCACCCCTGCGGTGGCCCGGATTCCGCTCCAACCGAGCGTCGCGCGCAGCGACGGGAGCAGGCGGAGCAGCAGCGCCGCCACAAGCATCGCGCCAGCCAGTAGCAGGTGGGTATCGTGAGCCGTCACCGCGAACGCCGCGACGAGCACGAGTACGATACGGTCGGCCCGGCGCAATCGCGGCCAGCAGGTGAGCAACGCCGCGAGCGCGGCGATCAGCACGCCCGCGAAGACGTCGGGCATGATCAAATTGGCAAATAATGTCGCCGCGCTGCCTGCGGCGAGCACTGCCGCCACCACGGCGAAACCCAGGTGCGAGGTCAGGCCAAGCCCGCGATAATACAGCAGGGAAATGACGATGCCGACCGACAGGCACTGCGCCGCCGCAACTGCCCACAGGCCGCCGATGCAGTCGAACAGCCACGCCGCGGTGCCGTAGTAGATTGACCGTCCGCCCTTGAAACCGGCCTTGGTCCCCGGCGTCGTGCCGGGTGCCGCAACCGCGACGCGCGCGACTTTCGACGGGTCCGCCCATTCGCTGCGAACGCCGGTCAGCGCGGCGGCGGCGGTCGCGGGGCGCTGCAGATAGCCCTGCGTGTCCTCGTAGATCAGCGGATACAGGTTCCACACCGCCATCCAGCTGAACAGCATTGCCGCGAGGCAGGCCGCGACATAGGGCGTCCACGCCCCCGGGCCGCGCAAGGCCGTGTCTGCTACCACCAGCGATCGGGGCGGGCGACGAAACCGGCGGCGCGCTCGATGGCGTAACCGGCGTTGAGCACGTCCGCCTCCCCGAACGCCGGGCCGATAACCTGCAGCCCGAGCGGCAGGCCGGTGGCGCTGAGGCCGGCAGGCACGCTCATCGCGGGCAGCCCGGCCATCGACGCGGGCACGGTGAAGACGTCGTTCAGATACATCTCCAGCGGGTCGGCCTTGTCGCCGGCGGCGAACGCGGCGCTGGGCGCGGTCGGCGTTAGCAGCAGGTCGCACTGTTCCCAGGCAAGGTCGAAGTCGCGGGCGATCAGCGCGCGGACCTTCTGCGCCTGAAGGTAATAGGCGTCGTAGAAACCCGCCGACAGGACGTAGGTGCCGATCATGATGCGGCGCTTGACCTCCGGCCCGAAGCCGGCGGCGCGGGTCGCCTCGTACATGTCGGCAAGGTTGCCGCCCTCGGGTTGGACGCGCAGCCCGTAGCGGACGCCGTCATAGCGCGCGAGGTTGGACGACGCCTCCGCCGGCGCGACAATATAATAAGCGGGCAGGGCGTACTTGGTGTGCGGCAGCGAGACGTCGACCACTGTCGCGCCCGCGTCCGTCAGCCACGTCAGCCCCTGGTCCCACAGCGCCGCGATGGTCGCGTCCATGCCGTCGATGCGGTATTCCCTGGGCACGCCGATGCGCTTGCCCTTGAGGTCGCCGGTCAGCAGCGCCGCGAAGTCCGGCACCGGCATGTCGAGCGAGGTCGAATCCTTGGGGTCGTAGCCGCACATCGAGGTCAGCAGGATGGCGCAGTCGCGCACGTCGCGTGCCATCGGCCCGGCCTGGTCGAGCGACGAGGCGAACGCCACCACGCCCCAGCGCGAGCAGCGGCCATAGGTCGGCTTGATGCCCGCGATGCCGACGAACGCCGCGGGTTGGCGTATCG
The DNA here is from genome assembly GCA_038210595.1 of Sphingomonadales bacterium. Classification (GTDB taxonomy): domain Bacteria; phylum Pseudomonadota; class Alphaproteobacteria; order Sphingomonadales; family Sphingomonadaceae; genus Glacieibacterium. The sequence goes on from JBBQWN010000002.1 coordinate 135,416, forward strand.
AGCCGCCGGTGTCGGTGCCGGTCGCGCCCGCGCACAGCCGCGCCGCCACCGCCGCCGCCGAGCCGCCGGACGAGCCGCCGGGCACCAACGGCCGGTTCGAGCCGCGCGCGCGCCACGGCGAGACGACGTTGCCGAACGCGGACGTCTCGTTCGACGAACCCATCGCAAACTGGTCCATGTTGAGCTTGCCGAGCATGCCCGCGCCGTCGGCGAACAGCTTGGCGGTGACTGTCGATTCATATGGCGGCACGAAGCCCTCGAGGATTCTGGAACCCGCCGTCGTCTGTACGCCGGCAGTGCAGAACAAATCCTTGATGCCGAGCGGAATACCGCTCAACGGTCGCGCCGTGCCGCCCGCCAGCGCGGCGTCGGCGGTATCGGCGGCGGCGAGCGCATGCTCGGGCGTCTCGACGATGAAGGCGTTCAGGCCCCGCGCCGCCGCGACGGCGTCGTTGTGCGCCGTCGCCAATTCGCGCGCCGAGAACTCCCGCGCCCGCAGTCCCGCCTGCATCGCGGCGATCGACAGGTCGGTCAGCGCAGTCATTATTCGATCACCTTGGGCACCGCGAAGAAGCCGTAGCCGGCGGCGGGCGCGTTGCTCAGCACCTTGTCGCGGACATCGCCGCCGGTGTCCTGTCCGTCGGTGACGACGTCGTCGCGCCACTTCAGCTTGAGCGGGATGACCGCGGTCATCGGCTCGACGCCGGTCGTGTCGACCTCGCCGAGCTGTTCGATCCAGCCGATCAGGCCGTTGAGTTCGGCCTCCAGCGGCGCGGCCTCGGCCTCGCTCAGCTTGATGCGCGCGAGATGCGCGATGCGTTTGATGGTGGCGCTATCGACAGACATGCGGCGCGGTTAGCAGGGGGGCGGAGGAGGAACAAGGCGCACGGCACCCACGCCGCCAAGGTAGCCACGCTGATCCGAGCGCATCATCGTTTTGTCACAGTAATAATATATCAAACGATAGGTACGGGATCGCACGAGACACACTGAGCTACAAGAGGTTGCATATGCGGATGTTGCTTGCCGGGTGCTGCGCGTTGGCCTTCGGTGCCGCCCCGGTGTTCGGGCAGGCGATCGGCTCGCTCGATAACTTCGACTGCGTCAACGATACCGGCGTGACCGCCGAAGGTTTCGAGATCGAGGTCGAGGATATCTCTCCCTCCGATATAACCCGGGCGTTTCCTTCGAACTTCGTCGGGCAGGAGCAGGTCCAGAGGTTCGGCCTGCCGACCATCGTCGCTTTCGACGACACCGCCATCGGCGGCAAGAAGGGTGTCCGGATCCGCTGGGCCGCAACCTGGGACGGCTCGAAATGGGTCGCCAGGTACGGCAGCTTTTCGAGCGACGGCGTCGCCTATGTCCCCAAGGCGCCGCCGACGCAGGGCGACAGCTGCTGGCTGTACGGCCAGGGCGCCAGCTATGCTTACAGCGGTTGCGATCACTTCGGCCTGAGTTTCGGCCTCAGCGCGGCACCCGGCGCGATCCATTATCACTGGCTGGTGCCGGATACCGCGACGCCAGGCACGCTGACGCAAGCGCAGTGGACCGGCATGGGGCCGATACCGCCGGCGCCGATCCAGGTCTATGTGGCACCGGTCGCCGGGGTGCCCGCCGCCGTCCAGGCGGTCGTGCATGCTGTCGAAGCGCTGGACCCGGCCGACCCGCCCGAGCCGCAATGGGGGGATGCAGTCTGGGTTCATACCTATACGTCGCAGGCACCGCAGGCGGCCGACCTGAACGCGCTTCAGGCCGGCCTGGTCCCGGTCCACAACGATCCGGTGAAACACATCAAGGTGAAGTCCCGGTGGGCGCTGCTGCAGCGTGCCCCCGCCGGCGCCGAGGCCGCGGAGAAGGTCGAGCAGGAGAACGACAAGGTCGAAGCCGGCAAGGTCGCTGTCGTCAAGCGCTATGTCTATTATCACTATGTCGGGGTCTACGACCCGGAAACGCACGAAGCGATTTGCGCGCCGGAGCTGCTCCACAGCAACGGCCCCTGCACCAGCGGGCCGCGCACCTATCGCTACACCGACCCCGTGACCGGCGCGACACGGCGCGTCATCGAAAAGGGCAAATTCTACGGCGCGCACAACGCGGCGTTCAATCTACCCTGAGCTCCCGGCGCCGATTGCAGGCATCGACGGGCCCGGCACTACCGAGCCCCGTCCTCAATCCTGGAACTTTGGCCTGCCCGCGAACCCGCCCGCGGCCCGCAGCGCGTCGGCGTCCATCAATTTGCCGTCCATCATCACGACTTTCGTGTGGCGCAGGTCGCCGATGACTTTCGACGGGTCGCCGTCGACGAGGACGAGGTCTGCGGCCTTGCCGACGGTGATCGAGCCGGTCTTGGCGCCCATCCCGACCAGCGTCGCGGTCGCCTGCGTCCCCGCGTACAGCGCCTCGGCGTTGGTGAAGCCCGCCGCGACGTACAGCTCCAGCTCGCGGACCAACTCCAGGCCGCTGCCGTCAGTGCCCGCGACGATCGGCACGCCGGCCTTGTGCATCGCGCCGACGAGGTCGCTGAGCTTCCTGAACGAGGCGCGATAGTCGGCACGGGTCAGGTCCTTCGGCGGCGCGAAGCCGCCGGAGCGGAAGCCGCGCTCGGTGGCGGGAGGCAGGGTGCCGACGAACGGCGCGTAGGCGGGCGACAGGTCGCCGTTTTCGGGCACGTACAGGCTTTCGGCGACAACGAGGGTGGGATCGCTGGCGATCTTCTTCGCCGCCATCTTTGCGATCAGCGACTTCATCGGCTCGGCGTTCAGGTCGACGCCCTTGGCATAGCGGCCCGGCCCCTCGAAGCGCGCGAAGCCGTTGGAGACGTTGACGACGCTGTCGGGCATCGCCTGCATCAGCACGAAATAGATGTGCGTGATCTCGTCATAGCCCGCATCGATGGCCTCGTTGGTGCGCATCCCGGCTGGCAAATGGCCGTGCACGTGGAGGCCGAGCTTGTGCGCCTCGGCGGCGGCGGGCTTGACCCACGCCGGGTTGAACGTGCCGTAGAACTTCACGCCCGTCATACCGTCGGCCTTGGCCTTGTCGACCTTGGCGATGGCCTCGGCCTCGGTCGTCGCGACCTCGGCGACCTGCGCAGTGTTGGGGCCCTTCCCGTCGATCAGCGTCGAGGCATAGACGTGGGGGCTTAGCAGCTCGCCCTTCGCGCGGCGCTGCGCCCGCGCGATGGTCAACTGGGTGACGTTGCCCGGATCGCGCACCGACGTGACGCCGATCGACAGCAGCATCGGGCCGGTCGAATCGTCGCCGAAGTGCATGTGGCTGTCCCACAGGCCGGGAACGAGCGTCTTGCCGGTGCCGTCGATGACCTGCGCCTGCATCTTGGTTTTCACTTTGGCGGCCGGGCCGACGGCGGTGATCAGGCCGTTCTCGACCAGCACGGTCTGGTCGTCGACGAACTTGCGGGCGTCGGCATCGAACAGCCGCACGTTCTTGAACGCGACCTGGCCGGCCGGGGTGACCGCCAGCGATTTCGCCAGCGCCGGCATCTGCGCCGACAGCGCTTTCGCCTGCGCCGCCTCCATGTTCTTCTGCTCGCCCGCATAGGCCTCCGGCAGCCAGGCGAGGCCGAACGACACTCCGAAGAACTTGCCGTCGGCGGTCGCCCAGAGCGGCAGCGGCGAGTTGCTGATGCCGCTGATCGCCCAGAGGTCGATGGTCTTCTTCGCGGCGCCCGTGCCGACCTCGAGGCTGGTCAGCTTGGCGGCCGTCGCGGTGCCGCCGGGCAGCAGCTTCAGCGTCTTGTCCGGGCTGGCGAGCAGTCGCTCCAGGAACCACGCATTGGTGTCCATCGGGCCACCGACAGTTGCATAGAATTGTCCGTTATAGGCGGCCGAGCCGCCGTCGATCTGGCTCTTCCAGGTCGCGGTGTTACCGGTGCGGGTATAGGTTTCGGCGACATCGCCGTCCGGCGCTACGCCGCGGATGGTGACGGCGGCGGGCATGCCGTCTGCGCCAGCCTTGCCACTATAGTCGATCTCCCACACCTGGCCACGCAGGTTCATGCTCTCGCGTGCCTGCCGCGTGCCGTCAGCGGTCACCCAGCTGTACGAATCGCCGTGCTTGCCGCCGGTTGACTGGATGATGAAGTGCTTCGCATCCGCCGGCGGCTTGGCCAGCTGGTCGACCGGGGTCTGAGCCAGCGCCGACGTGGCAAGGAACAGGGCGGCGAGGCTCGCGAAACGGCGCATGGACGGATTCCTGTGGTGGTGTGTCAGACGACTAGCACGCGTAACGAACCCGCCTCAAGGGCATTTGCCCGCGCCCGGGCCACGCACGAAACGACCCGCTGCCGCTCCGGTCGGCGCCCCGTCCTTCAGCACCTGCACGCCGTTGACGAAGACCTGCGCGACCCCGGTCGCATAGGCCATCGGCTTTTCGAAGGTGGCGCGGTCGCCGATCGTCGCGGGATCGAACACGACCAGGTCGGCGAACGCCCCTGCCGCCAGCCGGCCGCGATCCTTGAGGCCGAGGTTGTCGGCGGGGAAGCTGGTCAGCCGCCGGATCGCGTCGGGCAGCGTCGCCGCCTTGTCCTCGCGGACGTATTTGCCGAGCAGCCGGGCGACGTTGCCATAGCCGCGCGGGTGGGGGTTCGACAGCAGGAACGCGCCCTCCGGCGCGGACGCGTCGGCGTCGCTGCCGAACGCCATCCATGGCAGCCCGACCTGGCGGCGGACATTCGCCTCGTCCATCAGGAAATAGGCGGTGCCGACGCGGCTGCCGTCCTCGATCACCAGGTCGACGAGCGTGTCCTCCGGGCTGGTGCCGCGCAGTTTCGCGACCTCGGCGAGCGTCTTGCCGGTCAGGGGTTTCAGCTTGGGGTTCTTGAACGCCAGGAACAGCACCCGGTCCGGCGTGCCGGCCTTCAGGTACAGGCTTTCCCAGTCGCTGCCGCCCTTGCGCATCTCGGCGATCACCCGGGCGCGGGTGGCCGGGTCGCGCAGCCGCTCGGCCCATTTGTCATAGCCGCCGGCCTGCACCCAGGTCGGCATCGCGGCGTCGAGGCCGGTGGCGCCGGCGGTGTAATTGTACATGTCGGCGGTGATGCGGATGCCCGCCTTCCGAGCCGCCTCGACGCGGGCAATGACGGTATCGAGCTTGCCCCAATTATCCTTGCCCGCCTGTTTCAGGTGATAGATCTCGGCCGGGCCACCGGACGCCCGCGCGATCTCGATCAGCTCGTCGACCGCTTCGACCAGCCGGTCACCCTCCGAGCGCATGTGGCTGATGTACATGCCGCCGCACTTGGCGCTTTCGGTGGCGAGGGCGATCAGCTCGGGAGTCTCGGCATAGGAGGCGGGCGCGTAGATCAGCGAGGTGCCGACGCCCATCGCGCCCTCGTTCATCGCCTCGCGGACCAGCCTGCGCATGGCGTCGAGCTGCGCCGGCGTCGGGTCGATGTCGTCGAAGCCGAGCACGTGCTCGCGCACCGTCGTCGCGCCGACGAAGCTGGCGACATTGGGCGCGATGCCGCGCTTCTCCAGTATGGCCAGATACTCACCCAGCGTGGTCCAGGTGACCGGGTATCTGATATCGGACTGCTGCTTCCGCACATAATCTTTCAGCGCCGGGCTTAGCGGCCCCATCGATTCGCCTTCGCCCATGACCTGCAGGGTGACGCCCTGCTTCAGGTCGCTGACGCCGCGGCCGTCCTCGATCAGGCTCTCGGTCGACCAGCTCAGCATGTTGATGAAGCCGGGCGCGACCGCCATGCCGCGCGCGTCTATCGTCCGGGTCGCGGCCGGCGGCTGCCCCGTGCCGACGCCGCTGATGCGGTCGCCGTCGACCGCCACCCAGCCGGTGTAGGGCGCGCCGCCGAGCCCGTCGAAGACCTGCGCGTTGGTGACGACCAGCGTCGCCCCCGCCGCCGGCGTGGCCAGCAATGCCGCTATCAGACCGATCGCCCGCATCTCGTTCTCCCTCCGCACCGAGCTTAGGCAGGCGGGCGGCGGACGCAACCGGCGCCGCGGTTTGAGCGGCCGGTGGTTTTCCCCTAGCTCTGGCCGCGACCGGGGCGGCGGGCCGGGTGGAGACTTTGCGTTGCGCAACATCGATTTCAGCTCGTTGCAGAGCGTGCTGCTGACCCTCGTCGGCCTCGGGTTGGTGACGCTGATCGGCGTCGGCGTGCGGCTGCTGGTCATGGTCACCATCCAGCAGCGGCGCGAGCGCGCCAACCGCCAGATCAACGAGCGGCTGCG
>JBBQWN010000003.1:0-133642 GCA_038210595.1 Sphingomonadales bacterium
GAGCAGCATCGCAAGCTGGCGCTGGTTCGCGCCGAGATGCGCGGCCTGGTGCTGTCGTCAGAACAGCAGACGGCGTTCACGCATGTTACGGAGGCCAAGGGTCTGGGCGTCGTCGTCGGCTATGCCGGCACCGGCAAGTCGGCGATGCTCGGGGTGGCTCGCGAGGCTTGGGAGAGCGCGGGCTACAACGTGCAGGGCATCGCGCTATCCGGCATCGCGGCCGAGAATCTGGAGAGTGGGTCGGGCATCGCGTCACGCACTATTGCCAGTCTGGAACACCAGTGGGCCAAGGATCGCGATCTACTGACAAGCAAGGACGTGCTGGTGGTCGACGAAGCCGGGATGATCGGCACGCGGCAGCTGGAGCGGGTCGTCAGCGAGGCGCAGAAGCGCGGTGCCAAGGTCGTGCTGGTCGGCGATCCGGAGCAGTTGCAGGCGATCGAGGCGGGGGCGGCGTTCCGCAGCGTCGCTGAGCGCCATGGCGCCATCGAAATCACCGACATCCGTCGGCAGCGAGACGACTGGCAGCGGCTCGCGACACGCCAGCTGGCGACGGGGCGGACCGCGGAAGCGGTGCGCGCTTATGCCGGGCACGACCAGATGCACGCCGCCTCCACTCGCGACGATGCGCGAACCGCGTTGATCGAGCGCTGGGACCGCGACCGTCAGGATGCTCCCGATACCAGCCGCATCATCCTCACCCACACCAACGACGAGGTGCGAGCGCTCAACCTCGGCGCGCGCGAGCGCCTGCGCCAGGCGGGCGAACTCGGTGCCGATGTGAAGATCCAGACCGAGCGCGGCGCGCGTGCGTTCGCGAGCGGCGACCGGGTGATGTTCCTGCAGAACGAGCGAGGGCTCGGCGTCAAGAACGGCTCGCTCGGCACGGTCGAGAGCGTCAGTACGGCGCGCATGGCGGTGATGCTCGATGGCGGTCGTGCGGTGGCGTTCGACGTCAAGGACTACGCCACCCTCGACCACGGCTATGCCGCCACCGTGCACAAGGCGCAGGGGGTGACGGTCGACCGGGTGCACGTGCTGGCGACCCCGGGCCTCGATCGCCATGCGGCGTACGTTGCGCTGTCGCGACACCGCGACCGGGTCGACCTGCACTACGGTCAGGATGACTTTGCTGACGAGCGCCGGCTGGTGCAGGCGCTGTCGCGCGACCGCGGCAAGGACATGGCCAGCGACTACGTCCGGGTGCAGACGCCCGCCCGAGCGTCGCCAACTCCTGAGCCTAAACAGCCGAAGCTGGAGCCTGCACCTGCCGCGCGACCACTATCGCTGCACGACGCCGTCGTGCGGTTCGCCCGGACAACCGACGAGATCATGAAGATGCGGAGGCAGGGCCTTGAGGAACTGCCCCACCAGACGGCGGCGTTCGCCGCGGCGAACCACTCACTCAACTCGGTCAGGCCCGACGGCGCCCGCGATCTGCGCGCGGCGTTCGTGCGCGACATGGGGCTGCTCGATGACGCATCAAGCGGGAATAGCCGCGCTGCGATCGGCGCGATGGACGTCGAGAGCCGTTACCGGACCGATCCCCAGCTCAGGGCGGACCAGTTCATCAAATCATGGCGTGAGCTTGGCGACCGCCACGAACTGTTCGAGCGTCGCGGGGAGGACGGCGCGATGCGCGGCGTCGCCAGTCAAATGGCCGGGCTCGCCAAAAGCCTGGAGCGGGATCCGCAGGTCGAATCGCTGCTCCGCCAGCGTCACCGCGATCTTGGCATCCCGGCTTACATCGAAAGGCCGCTCTCGCAGGCGCTGCCTGACTGGATCGGATTCGGCCGAGGACGAGGGCTGGCGCGCTGAGTATTGGGTGCTTTACGCTCAACGGCGCTCGTCCAGAGGGTAGCCCGCGACCCCAGAAACAACCGGTTGATCTGACCTTCCGCATAATTCGGCCAACGGCCGACGTTGGGTGGAAACCGGCCCGTCCGCTTTCGAGAGGCCGGGCACCGTTGCAGCCGCGTGTCCAGCCATCTCTTAGGCAGTAGTTAAAGACCCCATCGCTCACATAGCTCGTCGAATTTGCTAGCCGAAAGCGAACGCAACCAAACGTCTTGGGATTGCCCGACTTACGGCAGGAATCGGGGACGAAGAGGACTTACCGTTGTAAGGAAGCTAATGGTGAGAAGCGGACATTTCCTGCGGAGCCGCAGCGTCGGCAACAAATTTTTTGGCTTTGGCGATTAATCGGGAAACATCACATTCCTGAACGTCGCGGCAGCAACCTTTGGGTTCGCGATCGATAACGTTACATGCGAAGTTGGCGCGGTTCCGGAGCCGGCCTCTCGGGCGCTGATAATCAGCGGTTTCGGAGTCATCGGGATTGCGGCACGTCGGCGCCGACCACAATAGCGGCTCAGCTTGAAAGTAAACACTCTGATCGTTCCTCGACACACTTGGAGCGGTTGAGTGGATTACATCAGAGCAAGGTTGTGACGCCCATCGACAGGCGCGGGGGGGCGTGAATGGCGCCAGCCGTACTGTTACGTCAGGCGCCCCGCTGCCCGTCGCGTCAATCAATGCTTTGTCCGGGTGCGCGAGTGGCGTGGACGATCAGCGCCAGCGTGCCTGCCAAGCCAATCGCCCAATGGACGATACTCGTCAGCGACCGCGAGTGCTCGCCTGCGATATAGTAGAGCCCGACCCCGCTCGCGGCGAGAATCGTGATGCAGACGGCGGTCGTGGTTCCGGTCCGGCGAGCGCGTCGCGCACGCCACGCCAGGCGAATGTGGTTCGGGATCAGCGCCCCGGCAACGATCAGAAAACCATATGCGGCGACACCGTGTAGTCTGAGCAGCCAGGACTCGGCTGGACTATGCTCGGGCCCGAAACTGCCTGCGACCATAACGAAATGATGCAGCACCAGCCAGGCGCTGCCGGACAGCAGCAACATCCCGAACCCGAGGTAGACGGCCCGTTCGTGCCATTTCGGCAGCCGGTTGCTTTGGTGCAGCAGCGCGCGGCTCATGCGGCGCGCGCCAGTGGGCCGACTTCGACAACGCGCCCGCCAGCCTCGATCATCAGTGCGGTCGCGCCCGCCACGGCGAGGCAGCGACCAGCAGCGGGACTGCCGCTGAGCACGATCTTGGTCAGGGCATCGGCGTCGATCGCGGCGGGACACCGCACCGTCACCGACAGCACCCCGGCGCAGCGCCCAGGCAGATGATCGGACGCTCCTCCGGGCCGGACCGCGCTCGTGGCGAGCGCACAGTTGTCGAGGGTCACGGCGACCACCGGGTTGCGATGCAACGGCTCCACCAGCGTCACCGGCCAGGGGCGCGGGCCGAACCCGCGCATGTCGCCACCGGCATTGACCAGCCCCGCCACGGCCCCGGCAGCTCGCATCGCCTGCACCGCGCTATCAACGGCAAAGCCCTTGGCGATGCCGCCAAGATCGATCGTCATCTCGCCAGGCAGGGCGACGCTCCGCCCGGCCAACGCCATTTCACGCCAATCGCCGGCGAGCATCGGATCGAACGCTCCCTCGCTCAGTCGTGACCAGAACAAGGCCCGCGCCAGAACCGCCGCTGTCCAGCGATGAACGGCGATCCGGCCCGGCGCTCGCCCCGCGTTGATCGCTGCGACGTCGCTGGACGCATTGTACCGGTTCATCAGCGCGTGAACGACGGCGATTGCATCGAAGCCCGCCTCGACCGCTTCGATGCGGTCCGCCGTCACCTCGACGAACGTGCCCAGCCAGGGACGGCAGCGCGTAACCAGCTCAGCTGCGGGCAAGGATCGTCTCGTAGATTGCCAGCACCTGCCGGACCCCGTCGGCGACGTGGCGGCTCGAGAGCGTCGCGCCTGAGATATTCTGGATATCGCGGTCGAGTTTGACCGCAGACCCCGGTCGCTTGCCAATGAATTGCCGGAGCCAGCGCGGGTTGGCGACCTCGCCGCCATAGTTTTCACGGTAGTCCAGAATCTCGACCCGGATGATGCTGCCGCTGGCATCGAGCGCGACCATGAACGTTATCAGTTCGTGCTTGCCGATCACCCGGTCGACGATCGCCCAGCCGAGCCGCCGGGCATCGGCGCGCGCCTCGTACACGCGGACACCCGGCGTCGCTGGTGCGACGCCAGCGCGAGCGGTCACGGCTGCGAGTTGCTCGGGGGAAAAGGTCAGCGACCCGTCGGCGAATATTGTCGCCGACGGAAAAGCTGCGGCACGGGCTTCCTCAACCGCCAGATACTGGGTCGCGTGAACTGCGGCGGGCAGCGTCACCGCCGTTGTCGCCAGCACCCTAAACCATGACGTCATTGTCGTCGCTCCGTCAGAACATGTAGCCGACACCAAGATTGATGCGGTCGTTGGCGTCGTTATCGAAGAATTTCTGATAGTCCGCCTTGAGCACCACCTGGGGATGGGGGCGGAACGAGAACCCGGTCGTCAGCACCTTGTCACGATTTTCGGGGTCGCGGGCAATGCCGAGCGGCAGCTTTGCCTGCGTGTCATAGCGTTCATAGCGGGCGAACGGGGACAAGGCGAAATCGCCGCCGAGATCGAAGGTATACGCACCTTCGACGAAATAACCGTAGAAGCGCGACGGCACCACCGGCCGGTCGCCGCCGTCGAGCGCGTTCGCATCTTCGAAAGCTTGCGTGACGCGGCCGGCCTGCCCAATCGTGCCGCGTGAATAGAGCGCACGGAAGTCAAAGCCGGCGATCTGGTAGCGGGCGTGGACATCGAACAGCGTGACCCGCGCTTTGATACCGGCGAGATCGGGGGTCGCGTCGTCGTTGCGATGCGCGCCGTTGCTATGCGTCGAGTTGCCCGACGACACGGCCGCACCGAGCGTCAGCCCCGGCACGCCCTTATATTCGAGTGCAGCATAGGCCGAAAGGCTCGCGGCGCGTGCAAAGGTCAGCTCCTGATGGATCGACCCCAGCGGCTCGTCAGCACCGTCGAACTTCGAAACGTCGTAGCCGGTGGTGATGCCGGCATCGTAGGAGAAGCCCGAACCCAAGTCGCCGTAGAGGCTGAAGCCGCCTTCACGCAGCGTCGAGGGGATGATCAGCGTCTCGACGAAATTACGTTCCACGCCGTAGAACTGCGGCGGCTCATGGTTGCGGTTGATGAACCCGAACGGCAGCAGGAACAGCCCGGCACGCAGGTTGAGCGCCGGGTTGAAGCGATAATTGAGATAGGCCTGCTCGATCGCGAATTCGCCCTTGTCCGAGCTGCTCGCAATCGCGTGCTCGACCTCGAATTCGGTCACGAGGCTGAGCTTGTCGTTGAACTTGTGGCCGACGAACAGCACGACGCGGCGCGCATCGGCAAGGTTGCGACTGCTATCCTTCAGATAGCCGTTGTAGTTCAGCTCACCGTAACCGCCGATCGTGGTGTCGGACTCGGCCTTGGCGACCTCGACCGCAGCCGATGATGCCGGTGACCGCTGCACAGCACCGGGCGTGGACGCGGCCGCGTAGTTGGCGCTTGCGGTCGATTGCGCTTCGACCGCCGTGGCCATCGCGTCCGATTTTGCCTCAAGCCGCTCGAGCCGGGCGGACTGTGCCGCCAGCTGTGCTTTGAGCGCCGCAACCTCGGCCATCAGAGCCGCGTCACTGGCGTGCGCCGGCGCGGTCGCCATCATGGCGGTGGTAGCAAGCAGCAAGGCAAGTCTGTTCATTGGAAATCCTGCAGATTGATCATTGATTTCGGTTCAGGCAGCGACGGCGATCCGGCGCCGCCGCAATGCGCCGCCGGTCAGCGCGAGCCCCGCCATCATCATGGCCCAGGTCGCGGGCTCGGGCACGGCAGTGATGCGGCCAAACAGGCCTTGCGTCTCGTCTTCGGGACCGGCCGCGAAATAAAGCGCATCGGCGCGGCCCAGGCTGGCACCGTTGCCGAAGACCAGCCCCCACAGGCCATCAATGGCTAGTGGGTTGCCGCTCGCGTCGCGGACATAGTCGATGGCGCTCAGGGTGACAGGGTCGAAGGCAACGATGGTGCCGTCGCCGAAGTTACCGACCAGCAGGTCACCGCCGTAGTGGCCGAAGCTCGCAGGTGCGACTGCCAGACCCCACGGCGAATTGAGCAATCCCTTGTCGTCGGCGACAGCGACGAGGTTGCCCGCCTCGTCGTAGCGCGCGAGGCGGCCGAGGCCGGCCCCGTGGATCTCCTCACCGGGCGCATCCTGGGCAGCGTAGGTTACGAACACGGCAGCGCTGCCGCCCACCGCAAAGCCCTGGACATTGAACGACGCAAAGTTCCCGCCGAACGGGTTGGTGAAAGCGTTGGTGGCGGTCAGGTCGGTGAAGTCGCCGCCATAGGTCCGCACCCCTGTCGTCGCGCCGAAGTCGGCGGCGTACAGCAGGTCGCCTGCGGCACTGATCCCAAGCCCGAAGAACCGCGAGCCGTCCGCCGAGCGGTCGACAACGGTCAGCGCAGTGCCGGGCCGATCGAAGTTTCCGCCGCCGTTGTTGCGCTCGGTCCACGCCGACAGGGTGCCGTCGGTCGAAGCGAACAGGAACTTCGCGCTGTTGGTGATCGCGCCGTTCGGATGGGCCTGAGTGATCTGGGAATTGGCGGATCCGTTGAAGACGACACCGGTCGGGGTCCCCGTGGCACCTCCGCTGCACGGCACCGATACAGTCTTGAGACCGTCCTGATGCAGAGGCGTGCCGCCGACATCGCCGACGAACTCGACCGACTCACCCGAGCCGTTGACGGTGACCCAGAAATAGCCGCCGAAACCGGCCGGGCGGATCGCCAGTCCCCAGGCGTCGGTCAGCGTCGGGTCGATGATGGGTGCGCCGTACTTGGCATCGGTCGCAACCAGGTTGGTGGCGCGAAACTGAGCGGCGGCAGGAGCTGCGACCAGGCCAGCGGCAAGCACCGCCGCGGCAAGCGCGCGCGATCGCGATCGAATCATGGCCGGTCTCCGTGTTGCCCGAGTCATTTCGGGCAGAACACGACGCTATTGCGAGGCGTTGTCATGTACAAGTGTTATTGCGAGCCAGTTGCAGTAATTCTGTAGCCGGCGTGGCCGCACTGCCACACCTTAGCAAGGGCGCAGATTACGTCGACCTCCAGCGCCAGCGCTCGCAGGGTAAACACCGAGATAAACGAGAAGGCGATGATCAAGAGGCTGACGAATAGCGCCGAGCCGATCTTGAGTGTCCCATAAAGGGTTTTGCCGGACTTGCTTGATTTCTACCCGACTGACACTTTTCCAAGTCTCCGTCCCGAAAGCGGCTGGCGGCGATTGGTCGATCTTAGCCTAAAACGGAAGTTGTATGAGCGTCCGGTTTTGGGAGGCGCGATCGTAGTCGGAACGTCCGCAAATGGGTCCTCGCCGCCGTGAAGCTGCCGGTCTGCTGATGCCCAGAGTTGGTCATCCGCACTGGCTCCGCGGTCGCCCGTTACCGGACTTCAAAACTGGACACGACTGATCTGAGCGGTCGCTCCCGATGCATTGCAAAATCGCGTTTTCTGAGGCAAAAACTCGGACGATCAGTAGCACGGCTTTTCGACATGACGTAGTTTTGAGGACATGTTCGTCTGGATACGGGTAACTGTTATCTGCCCTAGAAGACGGTTGATATTTGTCCAAAGTGGGGGAGTTTACCATGCTGTTCCGGCGGTCATCGTGGGTGTTTGCCGCCTTCGTAATTACCGCGCCTCTGACTGCTCAAACCCTTCAACAGCAAACGGCAGCCTTGAAGGTAATCCGCGACACAGCAGCCGATATATGTCAGGTCGCGCCAATCGAGCAGTCAAATCAGACCGTCGATCTCTCGGGAAACGCTAAGGCAAAGCTGTCGGGCGCGATCAGCAAGGTTGTGGATATTGGCATTTCTGGCGCTGCAAAGTACAATGTAGGTCGATCAAAAGGCGTTTTGCAGAAGGACCTAGCTTCGGCGATCAAGGATGGCAACGATTGTAAGAGAGATGTCTTCAATCGGTTAGCTCCAATAATGGTCCCAAGTCTGGCGCCTGGGAGCGCCGCGCAATCGCGCACCAGCGCACCTACTCTTTTCAACAAGCCAACTGGATACTTTAAGAAGCAGGGAAGCCTATGGCTAGAGTACCCGCCCTACGCACCAAACTCTTATTTCACTTTTCAAGATAAAGGTTCTGACGGTACATACGTATACCTTGTTGACCCGAGTCGCTCAAAGCCGGGTGATCCGAGTAATGGAATGATCATGCGTCTACCGATTAAGGGTGGCAGCGCCCAATGGTCCTACCAAAATCCGGTCTCATGGATTGACTTTACGGTCGTAACACCCGGCTCGTAGAATTTCGCGTTAATGGCCCAGACGAGACACGACCCGAAATTCTGGCCATCCACACAAGCAAGTCAAATCGCACGCCGCAAGACTCTTTCTTTACTCCGTTCGAAACCAGACGCTCCGAAATCGACCACGTCAGACCGGCTCGGTAGAAGATTAGCGCAGCCGAAAGCGCCTTGGGACAGACCTGAACAAGCGGCTAATTTCAGGAGGCAGTGATGAGCCGCTGGATGGCCGATTACGGGTCATAATTGCCGTGAGACGTTTAGAGCAGAAGTCGGCTAGCTTAGTCACGCTTTACTTTGATCAATCGCATTACCTCTGCCGACCAAGCATCTAAAGCGTGCCGCTTTTCGTCAGTGAAATGATGCCTCTGATATATGCCTGCTACGCCGGCCCGGCTGCCAGAAACGTGATTGAGGATTGCTTCGACAACTGGCTGCGTGATGCCGAGCCGCTGCATCCCGGTGGCCGCGGTGCGTCGCAGATCGTGCGGCGTGAAGCGCTTGACGGGTCTGCCAAGCTCTTCGGTCATTGCCGTCAGCAGGCGGTCGTGAGCCTTGCCGATACCGCTTGCGCTCGCCTCGCCGTTTCCACGTGCTGGGAAAAGCTTATCGGTCTCGGCAAAAGCGGGCAGGGCGTCGAGGATCCCCCAGGCTGCGGCCGATATATGGACAACTTGCTCAATCCCGTTTTTCGCCCTTGCAGCCGGGATCGTCCAAGCGGTGCTGCCGAACTCGCTGCGATCAGCGTCGAACACCTCCGACCGTCGTTGCGCCGTAAGCAATAGCAGCTGAAAAGCCGGGCCAAAAGGCCATCCAAGACCATTGCAAGCGCGCCAGAAAGCCGCAATTTCGACATCGGAAAGATGACGGTCGCGAGGCTTCGATACAGCTGGGCGACCGGCATCTCGGCACGGATTACCAGGCAATCGATCGAGCTTTGGCAGCGCCCAAGAGTAGAATGCGCTCAGCTGTTGATGCACCATTCGGCCCATGCGCGGCGTTGGTCGTTCGGGGCGGCAATAGGTGACGCTCTCGACAAGGGCCGTCACGTCGCCGCGGGTAATTGCGTCTGCCTGCCGGTCACCGATCTTGGGAAGAATATAAACTCTGCCGACACGCTCGATCTCGCCTGCCGAGCGCTTCCGCCCGGCGACCTCGCGTTCGAGATATTGTGCCCAAAGCGTGCGAACCGTTCCTGCATCGGCTCCGCCGCGTCGAGGCGTCGCATGGTTGAGGGTAGGGTCCCTGCCGGCCCCGATATCGACCAACAGGCCCCGCGCCTTTCTTCGGGCGTCGGCGAGCGTGAACCGCTCGCCGTAGCTTCCGAGCGTCATATTCCGAAGCCTGCCCGCAATACGCTTGCGAAAGATAAAGGTTGGTTTGCCGCGCGCGCCGATCCGCACGCGGAGCCCCGGGACGATCTGATCTGAAATCTCGACCTGACCAGACGCGGGTGCCTTGAGACCCGCGATTTTAGCGTCCGTAAGCCCGACCGCAGCCATTTCTGCACCCTCTGATTTCCACCCAGAATATCCCGACGCTTCGTTACCTAGGTAACATTTTCGGTGGAATACCCCGGGATATAATGGTCAGAATGGTACACGCGCTTTTCAATAATTCAAGCACTTAAGACAATATGAGACGCAGCGGAATACCGTCCGATGCGACTTTTAATCAGTAGGTCGCGGGTTCGAATCCCGCAGGGCTCACCATTCATTTCGGACGCCAGCTGCCGTCGAGCAGCTTGATGATGCCGGAAAAGTCGTGCGCGCTGCCGCCGAGGCCCGCGAACATCTGGTAGAGCGCCTCCGCCTGCGCCCCCATCGGCACGCTCGCCCCCGCACCGGCGGCCGCCTCCAGCGCGAGCTTCAGGTCCTTGAGCATCAGCCCGGCGCCAAAGCCGCCCTGATAATCGCGATTCGACGGTGCCGCCGGCACCGGGCCTGGTACCGGGCAATAGCTGGTCATCGACCACGACTGGCCGCTCGCCTTGGAACTGATGTCGAAGAATGTCTGCGCGTCGAGGCCGAGCTTGTTGGCCAGCACGAACGCCTCGCAGGTGGCGACCATCGTCGCCCCCAGGATCATGTTGTTGCAGATCTTGGCGGCTTGACCCATGCCCGGCCCGCCGGCGTGGATGACCGCTTTGCCCATCGCCGCGAGGATCGGCCGGGCGCGCGCGAAGCCGTCGTCCGGGCCGCCGACCATGAAGGTCAGCGTGCCGCCGGTCGCCGCCGCGGTGCCGCCGGAGACCGGCGCGTCGACCATGGTCAGGCCCCGCGACGCGGCGTCCGCGGCGACCGCCTTGGCGGTGGCGACGTCGATGGTCGAACAGTCGATCAAAATGGTCTCGCGGGTCGCGGCCGCGAACACCTCGTCCTCGTAGACCGCGCGGACATGCTTGCCGGCCGGCAGCATCGTGACCACCGCATCCGCCTCGCCGACCGCCTGGGTCGCGGACCCGGCCCGGTGGCAGCCGTCGGCGACGCCCCGCTCCAGCGCCGCCTCGCTGAGATCATAGGCACAGACCGAATGGCCGGCCTTCGCCAGGTTGGCGGCCATGCCCGAGCCCATGTGGCCAAGCCCGATGAAGGCGATCCTCATGCGCTCAGCCCATCGTCGGGATGACGAAGCTCGAATCGGCGAGCACGCCGCCCGCCGGCCAGCGCTGGGTCACCGTCTTGACCTTGGTCCAGAAGCGCACGCCTTCGGGACCGTGCTGATTATGGTCGCCGAAGCCGGAACGCTTCCAGCCGCCGAACGTGTGATAGGCGACCGGTACCGGGATCGGCACGTTGATGCCGACCATGCCGACCTCGACGTTCGCCGCGAAGTCGCGCGCCGCCGCACCGTTGCGGGTGTAGATCGCGACGCCGTTGCCGTACTGGTGCCGCGAGGGCAGGGCGGTCGCTTCTTCCAGCGTCTCGGCATGGACGATCTGCAGCACGGGGCCGAAGATCTCCTCCTGATACGACTTCATAGCCGGCAGGACATGGTCGAACATCGTCGGCCCGATGAAAAAGCCCTCCTCATGGCCCTGCAGCGCGAAGCCGCGGCCGTCGACGACCAGCTCCGCGCCCTCGTCGACGCCCATCTGGATGTAGCCCTCGATCCGGCTGCGGTGCGCTGCGGTGACCACCGGGCCGTAATGCGCATCGCGGTCGGTCGACACACCGACCCTTAGCGCGGCGATGGCGGGCAGCATCTTCTCGCGCAGGCTGAGCGCGGTCTTCTCGCCGACCGGCACGACCACGGGCAGGGCCATGCAGCGCTCGCCCGCGCTGCCGAACGCCGCGCCCGACAGGTCCGCCACCACCTGCTCCATGTCCGCGTCGGGCATGATGATGCCATGGTTCTTGGCGCCGCCCATCGCCTGGACGCGTTTGTGGTTGGCGCTCCCGGTCGAGAATACATGATGCGCGATATCCGACGACCCGACGAAGCTGACCGCCTTGACGACGGGCGAGTGCAGGAGCGCGTCGACCGCTTCCTTGTCGCCGTTGACGACGTTTAGCACGCCCGGCGGCGCGCCCGCCTCCATCATCAGCCGGCCCAGCGCGACCGGCAGCGACGGGTCGCGCTCCGAGGGCTTCAGGACGAAGCTGTTGCCGCAGGCGATGGCGACGCCGAACATCCACATCGGGATCATGCCCGGGAAGTTGAACGGCGTGATGCCGGCGCCGACGCCGAGCGGCACCCGCATCGAATAGACGTCGATGCCCGGGCCGGCGCCTTGCGTGTATTCGCCCTTCAGCAGGTGCGGGATGCCGCAGGCGAACTCGATGACCTCGAGGCCGCGCTGGATGTCGCCCTTGCTGTCGGCGACGACCTTGCCGTGTTCGCTCGACAGCAGCTCGGCGAGGCTCTCGATATCGCGCTCGACCAGCCGCTTGAACTCGAACAGGACGCGCGCCCGGCGCTGCGGGTTGGTCGCGCCCCAGCCGACCTGGGCCCTGGCGGCGTCGGCGATGGCGGCATCGACCTCTGCCGTGCTGGCCAGCTGCACCCGCGCCTGCACCCGGCCGGTGTTGGGATCGAACACGTCGGCAAAACGCCCCGACGTGCCGCGGACACTCTCGCCGCTGATGAAATGGTCGATCTCGCGCATGGCTTCCGCTCCCGGCCGGTCTTCATGCCGGCAACGCGGGGCTCGTCCCACGCCCGGCGCGGCCAAACAAGCGGGAATCAGCTGTCGTCGTCGCCGGTCAGGGTCACCGTGCCGCTGGTCTGGCCACCCGCCGCGGCGACCCGGTAGGCAACGGTCTTCTCACCTTTTGTGCCGCCGAGACCGCTGGTGCTGCGCGCTACGGTCCAGCCCTTGTCCCTGGCCTGCGTGGCGGCGTGGGTCAGGACCGCGTCGGGGGTCCCCGGACTGACGAAGCTGATCGTCACGACGCCGTGCTTGTCGCCGGCCTTCTCGCTGGCGACCACCTTCATCCCACGGACCTTGGAGCCGGGCAGCAGCTTCATGCCGTCGATGTCGAAGTCCTTGCCGCCCATTTCCAGACCCGGAATGTCAATCGAGGCCTTGAACTTGTCGGTGTCGATCTTGAAGCCGCTCTCGCCACCGACCGCGGCGACCGCCTTGCTGTCGTCGGTGATAACGACAGTCTTGCTAACCGTCCGGTCCTCGTCGTTGCTGGCACTGCAGGCCGCGAGCAGGGGCAGGACAATGAACAGCGGGATCAGGCGCACGGGCAATACTCCTTGTGTATTACCATGCTATATCACTTGGGCGACGGCGTCGCAACTTGCCATGGCAGGGGCTGCACGACCGGCTCAGGTGCTGCCTCCCAGCCGCCGCCGAGCGCTTTGAACACCGCGATCTGGTTGGTCACCAGCTGCGCGTCCGACGCAGCGAGATCGGCATTGGCGGTGCTCAGCGTACGCTCCGCGTCGAGCACGTCGATAAAGCTCTGCGCGCCGGCCCCGTAGCGCAGGCGGACGATGCGGACGGCTTCCGCGCTTTGGTCGCGCGCCGCGCGCAGGGCGTCATTACGATCGCGCTCGCCGGCGTAGCTGGCCAGCGCCTCCTCGGTTTCCTGCAGCGCGGCCAGCACGGTGCCGTCATAGGTTGCTACCGCGGCCTCGGCGCTTGCCTTGGCCTGTTTGATGCGCGCCAGGACGACGGAGATGTTGGGGAAGCTCCAGCTCAGCAGCGGCCCAATATTATAGGCGACGCTCGAACTCTTGCCGAGGTCGCCGACCTTGAAGGCCGAGCTCGAGACGCCGCCACCGATGGTGATGCGCGGAAACAGGTCGGCCTTGGCGACGCCGATGCGCGCGGTCTCGGCGGCAAAGCGGCGGTCGGCCTCCCTGATGTCGGGGCGCCGGCGGAGCAGGGCTCCCCCGTCGCCGACGGGCAGCGGGCGGGCGAGCACCGGTGCCCTGGTGCAGGCGTTCGCCTCGGGAATGACGGTTTCCGGGGTCTGTCCGGTCAGCACCGCGAGCCGGTAGAGTCCGCTCTGCCGCGCCGCGACGAAGCGAGGCACGGTGGCGCGCGTCGTCTCGAGCTGGGCGCGGGCGCGGGCGACGTCGAGCGGGGTGCCGCGGCCGGCGGTGTAGAGGCGTTCGGTCAGATCGAAGGTCTGGCGCTGCACCTCAAACGAGTTCTTCGCTACCGCGATCTGCGCCGCCGCCGAACAGGCGTCGGCATAGGCGCGGGCGGTTTCGGCGGCGACGGTGATTCGTGTGGTGTCGCGGGCCGCAGCCAGCGCCTCGTAATCGGCGCGGGAAGCCTGGATCAGCCGCGTGATGCGACCGAACAGGTCGATCTCGTAGCTGACGTCGAGCCCGGCCGAATAGACGTCGCTCTGGAACGTCTCGCGCGGCTTGGCCGGGGT
This sequence comes from Sphingomonadales bacterium, assembly GCA_038210595.1. Classification (GTDB taxonomy): domain Bacteria; phylum Pseudomonadota; class Alphaproteobacteria; order Sphingomonadales; family Sphingomonadaceae; genus Glacieibacterium. Next base: position 14,102 of record JBBQWN010000003.1, read on the forward strand.
GCCGCTGTTTCCCGTGGCCCCGCCGCCGAACGTGGCGCCGCTCGACTGGTAGCCGCCGAACCTTCTATATTCGGCACTGCCCGAGGTCGTCGTGGTCGGCAATCGGCCGGCGCGCGATTCGCTTAGCACGGCGCGGGCGCGACGCAGATTGGCATTCGCGATACGAATGTCGGTGTTGTTGAGGAAGGCCTGCTCGATCAACCGATCGAGCAAGGGGTCGTTGTAGAGCCGCCACCACACTGACGGTGCATCGCTCTGGTCGAAGACGACCCGCGCCGCTGCGTCGAACTTCCCCGATGCGCCCCGTGGGCCGATCGCCGGGTGGTAGTTGGGCCCGACAGCGCAGGCGGCGAGCGACAGGATAGCGGCCCCGGCCGCAATGCGCTTCATTCGGCCGGCTCCGGCTGCGGCGCGGGCAGCCGCCTGGGGCCATCGGCGTCGCGATGCCGGCTCGGCAGCTTCGACTGCAGCCAGCTGGCGATCACATAGAAGACCGGCGTGAAGATCAGGCCGAACACGGTCACGCCGATCATGCCGAAGAATACCGCAGTACCAAGCGCCTGGCGCATCTCGGCGCCGGGGCCACTGGCAAATACCAGTGGCAGCACGCCGAGAATGAAGGCGAAGCTGGTCATCAAGATCGGGCGCAGACGGGTGCGCGCGGCGCTTTCGGCGGCCTGCCAGCGATCTTCGCCGCGCTCCTCCGCCTGCTTGGCGAATTCGACGATCAGAATGGCGTTCTTGGCCGCCAGCCCTACCAGCACGACAAGACCGATCTGGGTCAGGATGTTGTTGTCAAAGCCGCGCAGGTTGACGCCGAGGATCGCTGCCAGCAGGCACATCGGCACAATCAGGATCACCGCCAGCGGCAGGGTCAGCGATTCGTACTGCGCCGCCAGCAGCAGGAACACGAACACCACGGCGAGGGCAAACACGACGGTCGCCGTATTACCCTGCGTTTTCTGCTGGTAGGCAAGCTCGGTCCATTCGAAGCCGAAGCCAGCCGGCAGCGTCTTTGCCGCCAATTGTTCCATGGCGTTCAGCGCCTGGCCGGACGAGAAGCCGGGCTTGGTATCGCCCTGCAATTCGGCGGCCGGATAGAGGTTGTGGCGCACGACGCGATAGGGACCGGCGTCGTCCTTCAATGTCGCCACCGAACCGATCGGCACCATGGTGCCCGATGCCGATCGAACCTTCAGGTTCACGATGTCGGAGGGTTGGGCGCGATAGGGGGCGTCGGCCTGGGCGGTGACGCGGTAGGTGCGGCCGAACAGGTTGATATCGTTGATGTATGTCGAGCCGAGATAGGTCTGGAGCGTGGCGAAGATATCGGACGGGTTAACGCCCAGCTGTTCCGCCTTCTGGCGGTCGATGTCGGCATAGATGCGCGGCGTGCCGGTGTTGTAGAGCGTGAACACCGACGTCAGGCCTTCCGTCTGGTTGGCCTGGATCATCATTGCCGTAGTCGCCGCCTCGAGCGCGCGCGGACCGTTGGAGCCGCGGTCCTGGACCATCATCTTGAACCCGCCGCCGGTGCCGATGCCGCGCACCGGCGGCGGCGGGATGACCAGCAAATTGGCCGCGTCGATGCTGCTGAATTTCTTGCGCAGGTCGCCGAGGATCGAGGCGCCGGTCTGGTGATTGTCCTTGCGCACCGCATAGTCGTCGAGTGCCAGGAACATGGTGCCGGCGTTCGGCGCGTTCGAGAAGCTCGCCCCGTCGAGGCCGGCGATGTTGACGACATGGTGGACACCCTTGACGGTCAGCGCGTCCTTGACCGCCGCCTGCATGACCGCGTTGGTGCGTTCGAGCGTCGCGCCCGGCGGCATCTGGACGACGCCGATCAGATATCCCTGGTCCTGCGCCGGGATGAAGCCGGTCGGCGTAGCGCTGAAGCGCCAGCCGGCGAGGCCGAGCAGGACAACGTAGATGACCAGGATGACGCCGATAAACCGTACCGTGCGGGCGGTCAGCCGGCCATAGCGGTCCGACAGCCAGTCAAAGCCGCGGTTGAAGCCATTGGCGGCGCGTTGCACCGGCGCAAACCAGCCGTGCGGTTTGTCATGCTCGTCCATGTGCGGCTTGAACAGCAGCGCCGCGAGCGCCGGCGACAGGGTCAGCGACACCACGCACGAGATCAGCGTCGCCGCCGATATGGTCAGCGCGAACTGCTTGTAGAACTGCCCCGAAATGCCGCTGATGAACGCCGTCGGCACGAATACCGCGCACAAGGTCAGCGCAATCGCGACCAGCGCGCCGCCGACTTCGTCCATCGTCGCGAACGCGGCATCGTGCGGGCTGAGCCCGTTGCGCAACTCGCGCTCGACATTCTCGACGACGACGATGGCGTCGTCGACGACGATGCCGATCGCCAGTACCAGACCGAACAGCGACAGGTTGTTGAGGCTGTAGCCAAAGGCCGCCATGACCGCGAACGTGCCGATCAGCGACACCGGGATGGCGAGCACCGGGATCAGCGCGGCGCGCCAGTTCTGCAGGAATACGAGCACCACCAGCACGACCAGCGCGATCGCCTCGATCAGTGTCTCCTGGACGCTGTCGATCGACTTCCGCACATATTCGGTGGGGTTGTAGGGGATTGAATAGGCGACGCCGGGCGGGAAGCTCTTCTTCGCTTCCTCCATCGTAGCGATAATCTTTTCGGCGGTGGCGAGCGCGTTCGAGCCCGGCAGCTGGGTAATCCCGAGGCCGATACCGGGGGTGGCGTTGACATAGGCCCGGGTGCCGTAATCCTGGGCGCCGACCTCCACCCGCGCGACATCGCTGATCCGGGTCAGCGCGCCGGTCGTATCCCGCTTGATGACGATGTCGCCGAACTGCTCCGGCGTGGTCAGCCTGCCCTGGGTCTGCACGCTCAGCTCGAACCCGGAGCCGCCGCGCGAATAGGGCGGCGCGCCAACGCTGCCGGCCGCGACCTGGACGTTCTGACTGCGCAGCGCATTGACGATATCGCCAGCGTTCAGGTCGCGTGCTGCGGCCTTTTCGGGGTCAATCCAGATCCGCATCGCATAGTCGCGCGCTCCGAATATGTTGATGCCGCCGATGCCCTGCAGCCGCAGTAGCTTGTCGCGCACCTGCAGAGTTGCATAGTTAGACAGATACTGGATGTCGTGGCTGCCGTCGGGCGAGGTCAGGAACACCGCCATCAGGATGTCGGGCGTATTCTTGCGCGTCGTCACACCGAGCGCGCGGACGGTGTCGGGCAGGCGCGGCTCGGCTGAGGCGACGCGGTTCTGCACCAGCACCTGGGCGGTGTCGAGATTGGTGCCCAGCTTGAACACCACGTTGATCGTCACTTGGCCGTTCGCGGTCGACGAAGAGGTGATGTAGAGCATGTTTTCGACGCCGTTGATCTCCTGCTCCAGCGGCGCGGCGACGGTATCGGCGAGAACTTCGGCGTTGGCGCCCGGGTAGCTGGCAGTGACGGCGACGGTCGGCGGCGCGATTTCTGGATATTGCGCGACCGGCAGGCTGGGATAGGCGAACAGACCGATCAGCACGATCAGCACCGAGATCACTCCGGCAAAAATCGGCCGGTCGATAAAGAAGTGTGAGAACCGCATGCGCCTAGCGAGCCGCAGTCGCGTCGGTAGCCGACGTCGCCGGCGGTTCGGTGATGGCGGGCGGCTGCGGCCCGGTGCCGGGTGCCGGCGGCACGATCTTGCCCTGCTTGATGCTGACCTTCATACCCGGCCGGCCGCGCTGCACGCCGGCGATGATGACCCGGTCGCTGGGCTTCAGTCCCGAGCGGACGACGCGCAGGCCATCGACGATCGGGCCAAGCTCGACGACCCGCTGCTCGACCTTGTCGTCCTTGCCGATGACCAGCGCTACCTTGCGCGTCTGGTCGGTGACCACCGCATCCTCGGGGATCAGCATGCCGTTATAGCTGCCCGAGCCGAGCAGGCGCAGGTGGCCGAACATGCCGGGCGTCAGGAAGCCGGTCGGGTTGCGCACCGTGGCCCGCGCGCGGATCGTGCCGCTGCCCTGGTCGAGCGCGTTGTCGACAAAGTTCATGCGGCCGTGCCAGCGGTATTCGCTTTCATCCCCGAGCCGGATATCGACCGGGTTCGGCGCGATCCGCGACGAGGGCCGCGTCCCCGCCTGGTTGGCGCGCTGATACTTGAGGTAGACGGCTTCCGAGCCCGTGAACGCGAAATAGATCGGATCTAGCGCAACGACGGTGGTCAGAACCGTGGTGCCGGCGGTGACGTAGTTGCCGACGTCGAGCCGGCGGTCGGACAGGCGCCCGGCGATCGGTGCAGTGACGCGGGTGAATTCGACATCGAGGGCCTTCGCCTTGACGGTCGCGTCGCCGGCGGCGAGCGCGGCCAGCGCCTGCTTGTAGGTCGCCTCGGCGTTCTCATACTCTTCCTTGCTGACGGCGTTGGCCTCCAGAAGAGTCTTGGTGCGGGCGAATACGGTGCGCGCGACCTCGGCCGCGGCCCGGAGGCGCTGCGAATCGGCCTTGGCCTGGTCGAGCACCGCTTGGAACGGGCGCGGGTCGATGACGAACAGCAATTGGCCAACATGCGCGAACTGGCCATCGCGGAAATTGATCGACTTGATGTAGCCGGAGACCCGCGGGCGCACCTCGGTCTCGCGAATCGCCTCGAAGCGGCCGACATAATCGTCCCAGTCGACGATCGGCTTGATCAGCGGCAACGCCACAGTGACCTGCGGCGGCGGACCGCCGGGACCGCCAGGGCCACCCGGGCCAGCGGCACCGTCCTGTTTCTTGGCACACGCGGCGGCGAGAAGGACCAGGGCGCAGGCTGGCAGTATCGTCGTCGAACGCATCGGACCTCCACAAACCTGCCGCGGTGCAGCATGTAGACTTTACTACGCCGGTTTGGAAGGCCGTGCAGATTGCAGCGTGGCGATGCACCGGGTTGGTTGCCGGTGCATCGCCGCTGGCGCGTTCGTTTCGGGAGCTGATTGCGCGCCGATTACGAAGCGTTGGCCTTGCGAATGGCGGTCGCGATGCAGCGGCCCTGGGTGGCGCGTGCGGCGAACTCGGCCACCGGCGCCTCGCAGACACTCTTCGCCGCTGCGCGGATGCGGGCATCGAGCCGGGCACGGCCCTCGGCGCTGTTCATGTTCAGGTCGGCGTAGCTGACGGTCTTGGTGGCGACCCCGGTCTCGGTGGCGGCGGCTGGCGCCGACGCAACGCCCAGGCAGGTGGCCGCGATGGCCACGGCGCCGAAGGCACCGATGGCGTTGCGGGCGAAGTTCGTGGCGAACATGTGGACTGTCCTTCGTCTATGGCCTCCGGACCACCCGGTGGCTCATGCCAAGTGCATTGCATAAGCTGTGCCAACTGCACGCGCCGGGTCGTTTTTCATCTAAATCAGTGGTTTAGCCAAATATCTTCTGTCATGTTACCGTAACACGGAGATGCTGTGTTACCGGAGGTTGGGAAAAAATACGATTTGTTAGCGTAACGACCATCGGCGATCGGCTGGGTTTGCGGATGGCCGATGTGTCCCCGTTATCCTCGCTATCCACAGGCCCGGAGCGCCAGATTACGCTTTGCCGACTCGACCGCTGGGGACATCATCCATGGGTAGCCAGGAGCGGGGCGGCGGCAGAAATGCCGAGGTTCGGCAAAGGGTTACAGCCCGGACGCAGGGCCGCAGCGGCGTGCAGACGAAGCTGATGGTGCGGCGTGAGGGCTAGGCGATGCGAGACGACGCGCGAGCGTGCGGGCTACCCGGGGAACCGGCGAAGTCTGCAGACCCGCGGCGAACCGGACGCGGAGCCCGGCGAGGTTGCACCTGAGCCTTCGGGCGATGGACCCCCTCGTTGCAGTGCCGCAGCACTGGCAGGGTTGCCCATGGCGCAAGCCGCAGGCGGACCCGCAAGGGGCGGCGACACAGTGGGGCCCGGTGGCGACACCGGGCCCCATTTGCGTGCGGGAGGGCTAGAAGCGCGTCGCGAACTGGACGACGCCGCCCTTGCTGTCCCCGCCGATGCTTACCCGCGTATCCTCGTTGAGGCGCCGGGTGAACAGGAATGCCGAGCCTTCGCCGATCGCGGCACCGGCGACAACGTCGTACCAGTGGTGGTCGCGCGTCTTGACCCGGCTGTAGCCGACGACCGCCGCCAGCACCTCGAACGGCAGGCCGGTCTGCCAGCCGTAGCGCTGGTGGATATAGGCCGCCGACGCGAAGGCGACCGAGGTGTGCCCGGACGGGAAACTGTGGCTGCCGCCGTTCGGTCGGCGCTCGTTGACGGCGTATTTCAGCCCCTCGGTAATGCCAATGTTGAGCAGCTCGGTCTCGCCGAGCTGGATCAGGCCGTTGTGGTCGTGGTTGAGCACGGTGATGCCGAGCGCGGCCGCCGGAATACCGACTAGCCCGGCATCGGCGAAAGTGTGCCAGAATTTGTCGCTGGCCTGTGCCGGCCCGGCCATCGCCAGGCCGAGCGCCAGTGCGCCGGCGAGTGTCGTCTTGTGCATCAGGCTTCCCCAGTCTGCCATTGTTTCACTTTTTACCGGGACGCCGCCGCCCGCGAGACCCGCAATCCGCCGCTGCGGCGAATCATCCCATTAAACCGGGGACACTGGCGATGACCATCGCCGCGGCGACGACCAGTGCGGCGACGCTGATGATCAGCACTGCGCCTGCGACCATGTCCTTGATGATCTTGATTTCGGGATGGACCGCCGGATGGAGCAGGTCGATCAGCGACTCCATCGCCGAATTGACCAGTTCGAGCGCCATCACCAGCGCGATCGTCAGCGCTACCAGCGCCCACCAAACCGGCGCGGGCCGCAGCACGAGCAGCGCCACCGCCGCCAGCGCAGCGAACCCGCAGTGCGCGCGGAAGCTGCTCTCGCGCCGCCAGCCGCTGCGCCAGCCGGCGAGTGCGAACAGCACGCGCGCGCTGAACGGCCGGTTCTTGTACGAGGGTTCGTCGGACATCTGAGGGCACCTTAACAGCGCCCGGCGGTCGCGTCTTGCGCGGGCTTGGCACCGCAGGGCAAGGTGACGCGGGGAGATCATTGTCATGCAGCTTCCGGACGCCGCCGCGCCGCCCGTTCACCTGCCGTGGTACCGCCACCTCTACGTCCAGGTGCTGGCGGCGATCGCGCTTGGGGTGCTGGTCGGGGCGGTGTGGCCCGAGACCGGGGCGGCGCTGAAGCCGCTCGGCGACCTGTTCATCAAGCTGGTCAAGATGGTCATCGCGCCGGTGATCTTCCTGACCGTGGTGACCGGCATCGCCGGCATGGGCGAGCTGCGCGGCGTCGGGCGGATCGCGGGCCGGGCGCTGGGCTATTTCTTCGTCGTGTCGACGCTGGCGCTGATCGTCGGGATGGTCGTCGCCAACACCGTCCAGCCGGGCACCGGCCTGCACATCGACCCCGCCACGCTCGATGCCAAGGCGGTCGGCGAGTACACGGCCAAGGCGCATGACACGACGATCGTCGGGTTTATCAGCAACATCGTGCCTAAGACGCTGGTCGGCGCGCTCGCCGACGGCGAGATCCTGCAAGTGCTGTTCGTCGCCATTTTGACCGGCACCGCAATGGCACTGGTCGGCGAGCGCGCGCACCCGCTGCTGACCCTGTTCGAGAGCGCGGTGCAGGTGGTGTTCCGTCTGGTCGCGATCCTGATGAAGGCGGCGCCGATCGGTGCGTTCGGGGCGATCGCCTTCACCATCGGCAAATACGGGATCGCCTCGATCGCCAATCTCGCGGTGCTGGTCGCAACTTTCTATGCGACGTCGCTGCTGTTCGTGTTCGTGGTGCTGGGCCTTATCGCGAAACTGGCCGGGTTCAGCCTGTGGCGGCTGTTGGTCTATCTGAAGGCCGAGCTGCTGCTGGTGCTCGGCACCTCGTCGTCGGAGGCGGCGCTGCCGGCGCTGATCGGCAAGCTGGAGGCGGCGGGGTGCGCGCCGCGCGTCGTCGGGCTGGTGGTGCCGACGGGCTATTCGTTCAATCTCGACGGCACGAATATCTATATGACTTTAGCAGCACTTTTCATTGCGCAGGCCTGCGACATCGATTTGTCCCTGGGTGAACAGCTGCTGCTGCTGGGTGTGGCGATGCTGAGTTCGAAGGGGGCGGCGGGCGTCACCGGCGCAGGCTTCATCACGCTGGCGGCGACGCTGTCGGTGGTGCCCAGCGTGCCGGTGGCGGGCATGGCACTGATCCTGGGGGTCGACCGGTTCATGAGCGAGTGCCGCAGCCTGACCAATTTCGTCGGCAATGCGGTAGCGACGATCGTCGTCGCGGGTTGGGAGGGCGGGCTCGACCGTCACCGGCTGGCGGCGGCGCTTCAGCCGGCGGGCAGGCGTGCGACGATGTCCTTAACCTCCTGAGATCGCGAGGCGTCGGCGACAAGCACGGCGCCGTCGGTAACGACGATGATCAGGCCCTCGACCCCCAGGGTCGCGACCAGCGGCCCGTCGCTGCGCACCAGCGTGTCGCGCGTGTCGATCAGCACGGCGGGGCCGCGCACGACATTGCCGTCGGGATCAGCCGGGCCGTGGCCATGCACGGCGTGCCACGAGCCGATGTCGGACCAGCCCATGTCGACCGGCACCACGGCGACGCGCGCGGCCCTTTCCATCACCGCATAGTCGACGGAGATCGACGGCGCGGCGGCGAAGCTGGCGGCGTCGGGATGGAGGAGGGCGCCGTCGCGGGTCGCGGCCGCGAACGCCGCGCGGGCCGCCGCGAGCACGCCGGGCGCGTGCTCGGCGAGCGCGTCGAGAAAGGCATCGGCGCGCAGCAGGAACAGCCCGCCGTTCCAGGCGAAGCGCCCGGTCGCCAGCATCGCTTCGGCGTCCGCCAGCGGCGGCTTCTCGACGAAGCGGACGGCACGGTCGACGCCCGCCGCCAGCGGTTCACCCCGCTCGATATAGCCATAGCCGGTTTCCGGGCCCGTCGGCGCGATGCCGAAGGTCGCCAGCCAGCCGTCGGCCACGGCCGGCGTCGCGCGCGCCACGGCGGCGAGGAGTGCCGTCGGCCGGTCGATGACGTGATCGGAGGGCATCACCAGCATCATGCCGGCGGGTTCACGCCGCACGACTTCCAGCGCCGCCAGAGCGATTGCTGGAGCGGTGTTGCGCGCCGCCGGTTCGACGATGACGACGGCCGGGGCGATGCCGATCTCGTTCAGCTGGGTATCGATCAGGCCGGTATGGGCTGTGCCGCAGACCAGAATTGGCGGATGGAAGCCGGGGCCGGCGGTGCGGGCGACCGTTTCCTGCAGCATAGTCTGAGCGCCAGTGAACGCGAGGAACTGCTTGGGCCGCGCCGGCAGCGACAGCGGCCACAGCCGCGTCCCCGCGCCGCCCGACAGTATTACCGGCCAGATTAGTGAAGACATCGTAAGCGGTTGCCCCTTGCGAGTGACAAGCGCCCGGCTTTGGCGCTAGGGTCGTCGCTGGGGACGTAGCAACAAGGGCCGGGCAAAGCCAAGTGAAGCTGACCGATGTCGGCCTTTTCAGCCACCTGATCGCCGCGATCGGTTTCTTCGCGCTCGGCATAAGTGTGTTGTGGCGCCGCCGTTTCAGCGAGACCAACCTCGCGCTGGTCCTTGCTGCGGTGATGACCGGCGTCTGGGCGATAAGCTTCGTTGCCGCGGCGCGGTTCGGCGGCAGCGCAGTAATGTGGCTGTCGCCGCTGGAAACGCTGCGGACGTCGGCGTGGATCGCCTTCGTGCTGTCGCTGCTCAGGGTGTCGTGGTCGCTGGACGACCGGGTGCGCTCGTCGTTCGTGATCGCCGGCGCGGTCGGTTTCGTCACCAGCGTGCAGCTAATGCTCGACCTGTTCGGCAACATGGGCGGTGAGGGCGGGCCCTTCCTCGCCACACTGTTCGTGATCAGCCGGCTGACCGTCGCCATTTCAGGGCTGGTCCTGCTGCACAACCTCTACGTCAACGCGGTGCCGGGGACGCAGTCGGGCATCCGCCTGCTGTGTATCGGACTGGCGGGGTTCTTCGGCTACGACCTGAACCTCTACACGCTGCAATTCTTGCTTGGGGCGCTCAGCCAGGATCTTTTCAACATCCGCGGCGCGGTGGATGCGATCGTCGTGCCGCTGCTGCTGATGTCGGCGAGCTCGGCGTGGGTGGCACGGGTCCAGGTATCGCGGCAGGTGGTGTTCCACACGCTGTCGTTCAGCCTGATCGGCGTCTACCTCATCGTCATGGCGCTGACGGCTTACGGGCTCAGGCTCGTCGGCGGCGACTGGGGGCGGCTGCTCCAGATCAGCTTCATCTTCGCGACCTCGATTTTGGGGTTCGGGGTGGTCATCTCGCCACGCTTCCGGGCGCGTTTGCGGGTGCTGATCGCCAAGAACTTCTTCGCCTATAAATTCGACTATCGGCAGGAATGGCTGCGCTTCATCGCGATCGTGTCGCGCACCGATGGGCGGCCGCTGGCGGAGCGCGTCGTCGAAGCGGTCGCCGTGGTCGTCGATGCGCCGGGCGGGGCCCTGTACGCGGTCGGCGACGACGACGATTTCGAACTCGTCGACGGGTGGAACAGCGACGACTTCCTCGGCGAGCGGCTGCCGCCGACGCCCGGCCTGGCGCGCTATCTCGCGACGCAGCAGCGAATTCTCGACTTCGACGAATGGCGGGACGGGGAAGGCAATTATGACGGGCTGGCGGTGCCGGAATGGGCGGCGACCGAGCGGCGGGTGTGGCTGGCGATCCCGCTCGTCCACCTCGATGCGCTGGCCGGCGTCATCGTGCTCGAGCGCACGCTCGCGCCGCGCGAGCTGAACTGGGAGGATTTCGAGCTGCTGCGGACGCTGGGCCGGCAGGCGGCGAGCTATATCGCTGAGGCGCAGACCCAGACTGCGCTCGACGAGGCCGGCAGCTTCGACGAATTCAACCGCCGCTTCGCCTTCATCATGCACGACATCAAGAACCTTGTCAGTCAGCTCAGCCTGGTGTCGCGCAATGCCGAGCGCCATGCGGAAAATCCTGCCTTCCGCGCCGACATGGTGGCAACGCTGCAATCGTCGGTGGGCAAGATGAACGACCTGCTGGCGCGCCTCGCCCAACATAACACCGGTCGGCCCGACACGCCGGAGCCGGTGGATGCGGCCGAGTTAATTGGCCAGATCGTCAGCGCCAAGCGCCGCGCGCACGACGCCTTGTACCTTACCGTCGACGGCGAGCCGCCGACCGTCGCCGCCGATCCGGCGCGGCTGGAGCAGCTGTTCGCCCACCTGATCCAGAACGCCGTCGATGCCAGCGAGGCCGGCTCACGCATCGATATCGGCATCCGGTCGCGCCGCAGCGAGGTCGTGATCACCATCGCGGATCACGGTACCGGCATGTCGGCGGCGTTCATCCGCACGGAGTTGTTCAAGCCGTTCCGGTCGACCAAGCCCGGCGGCTTCGGTATCGGGGCCTATGAGGCGCGCGAAATTGCCCGGTCGCTGGGCGGCCGCCTGGACGTCGTCAGCCGCGAGGGCGAGGGTACGCTGTTCACCGTCGTCTTGCCCGTTATGGGCGCCGACGCGGCCGTTCTCGAACGCGCGATCGTACAGAGGAAAGTTGCTTGAGCCCAACCGCCGTCCGCAAGCTGCTGGTCGTCGAGGACGACGAAGGCCTGCAGCGCCAGTTGCGCTGGAGCTATGAGGATTACGAGGTCGTCATCGCTGGCGACCGCAGCACCGCGATCGAGGCGGTGCGCCACCATTCCCCCGCGGTGGTGACGCTCGACCTTGGCCTGCCGCCCGATCCCGACGGCACCTCCGAAGGCTTTGCGACACTAACCGAGATCCTGCGCGCGGCCCCCGGCACCAAGGTCATCGTCGCGTCCGGGCACGGCGCACGCGACAGTGCGCTGCGGGCGATCGCGGCGGGCGCATTCGATTTCTATGCCAAGCCGGTCGACATCGACGAGCTCGGGCTGATCGTCCGGCGCGCCTATCACGTCCATGACCTGGAGGCAGAAAACCGCCGCCTCGCCGAGGTCGCCGGGCCGCAGGACGTACTCGGCGGCATCATCACCGGCAGCCCCGAAATGCTGAAGGTGGCGCGGATGATCGAGCGTGTCGCCGCCGCCGACGTGTCGGTGATGCTGCTCGGCGCGTCCGGCACCGGCAAGGAGTTGCTGGCGCGGGGCCTGCACAACGCCTCGCTGCGCAAGGCCAAGCCGTTCATCGCGATCAACTGCGCGGCGATCCCCGAGAACCTGCTCGAGAGCGAGCTGTTCGGCTATGAGAAGGGAGCGTTCACCGGCGCTGCCAAGACCACCGAGGGCAAGATCGAGCTGGCCGAGGGCGGCACGCTGTTCCTCGACGAGGTCGGCGACATCCCGCTGCCGCTGCAGGTCAAGCTGCTGCGCTTCCTGCAGGAGCGCGTCATCGAGCGGATCGGCGGTCGACGCCCGATCCCGGTCGACGTGCGGATCGTCTGCGCCACCCACCAGAATCTCGAGGAGATGATCAGCACGGGGCGATTCCGCGAGGATCTGTATTACCGCCTTGCCGAAATCGTCGTCCGCATCCCGTCGCTGGCGGAGCGGCCCGGCGATGCGACGCTGCTCGCCCACCATTTCCTCGGCAAGTTCGGGCGCGAGCATGGCCGGCTGTTCAAGGGCTTCAGCGCCGATGCCGTAGCTGCGATGACCGACTGGCATTGGCCGGGCAATGTCCGCGAGCTGGAGAACCGCCTCAAGCGGGCGGTGATCATGGCGGAGGGCAGCCGCCTCGACGCCAACGATCTCGATCTCGGCGACAAGAGCGACGGGGCGGCCGCGCTCAACCTGAAGACTGCGCGCGAACAGGCCGACCGTCGCGCCATCCGCCTCGCGATGGCGCGCACGGAAGGCAATATCTCCTCGACGGCAAAGCTGCTCGGGGTCAGCCGGCCGACGCTTTACGACCTGCTCAAGCAGTATGGGCTCGAGGTGCCGGGGTAGCGCTTGCATCCGCAAGGCGTGCCGCCTACACGGTCCGCCGGTCGGAGCGTGGCGCAGCCTGGTAGCGCACTTGACTGGGGGTCAAGGGGTCGCAGGTTCGAATCCTGTCGCTCCGACCAGTTCACCGATCCCCAGTCTTAGGAATTGTGCCATTCTGGTTCTCAATCGTGGCTTATCACTTGACATTATGTGCCATATCGGTTAGTCCATAATCCACGTCTAATGAATATGGAGACCTGGACATGGCTTTCCTCGACGCGATGATCGGTCCGGTCGCGGGCCTGCTCGACAAGCTGATTCCCGACCCCAAGGCGCGCGACGCCGCCAAGCTGGAACTGCTCAAGCTGCAGGGCAGCCAGGATCTCGAGGTGGTCAAGGCGCAGCTGTCGGCGATCGTCGCGGAAGCGCAGTCGGCCGATCCGTGGACCAGCCGGGCACGCCCGAGCTTTCTCTACGTGATGTACACGCTGCTGCTGTGGTCGGTGCCGATGGGCCTAATCGCGGCGGTACGGCCCGAGATGGCGGCGGCAATCGGCCAGGGCATGACCGGTTATCTCGCTGCCATCCCGGAGCCGCTCTATGCGCTCTTCGGCACCGGCTACCTCGGCTACACGGCCGCGCGCGAATGGGGCAAGGCCAGGCTCGCCGACCGCTGACGACGGCGCATCACGAGGCCGGCAAGCGCGAAGCCGGCGATCATCTGCGCCCACATCGCGGGCTCCGGCACGGCGGCCTCGGCATCGCTGATCAGCGCCTGACTGCGGGCGATATAGATGTTGCCGCTGACCAGGCCGGTGCCGACCGGCAGGCCGTTCAGGATGACGTGAATGGCATTGGTGCTGATGCCGGCGGTATGGACACCGTTCGACACCGGCACCTGCTCGTTGAGGATGATCCTCAGGGTCTCCGAGCCGAGCACGCCGAGACTGAACAAGACCGTGTTCGGGTCCGGGTTAACGAACAGCGAACCGTCGATGACGACGTTGCCGAGCAGACTGCCGCTAAGGGTCAGCCCTTCGATCTGCGTGAAGCCGGTCGCGCTGGCGATCCCGCCCGGCGCCGCGACCGAGGAGCGTGACACGACCGACGTTGCGTTGATCCCGAGCAGGTTGGTGAATTGGCCCAGGAACACGGTGCCGAGCGCGGTTGAGAGATCATCGACCTCGGCGCGGCCGGATCCGCTCTGGCTGACCGGGAACGGGGACTGGGCGGCGGAAGTCAGCACGCCGGTGGTCAGGCGCTGCTGCACGCCGACCAGTCCGAGTGCGCCGAGGGTAAGGGTGTCGTCGGCCGATGCGAGCGTGTCGCTGTTGGCATAACTCACGCCCGCCGACCCGCCGGCGCTGGTCAGCGGACCCAGGCCGACAGCGGCCAGGCTGAGCAGCCGGAGGTTGATGCTGATGTCCGAGGCGCTCGAGCTGACGACTGTCGCCGATTGGGCGGGCACAGCCATGGACGACAAGACCGCCCCCGAAACGAACAACATGGTCTTTCGATAAAGCATCACGTTACGGCCTCCCAACAAAAGACAAGTCTGTGCATCTAGCGATGCAAAGACTGTGCCAATCGTTATCGGCTAGGCATTTACCGTGTTGTTCGCGATACGGAACAATCGTCGCGATCCCCTGATTGTAAAATATTCCGACAGAAATTACTCGAAACAATCGTTACGGGTACCTTACGGATTAATCAATGTAATGAATAATCAATAGGGTGTTAACGAGACTAATCTTGGGAAAACCTATCTTCGGTACGGTAACGTCCTGCCAGTTGGATATAACCCTCGACGGCCGCCCGGTTGCGCGCAATTTCGGCGTCGCTGAGGGCGCGGGCGAATGCCGCCGGGCGCCCGGCCCAGAGCTCGCCGCGCGGGATGCGCTTGCCCGGCGTCAGCAACGCGCCGGCGGCAAGCATAGCATCGGTTTCGATCACGCAGCCGTCCATGACGATGCTGCCGAGGCCGACGAACGCGTGGTCCTCCAGCGTGCAGCCGTGGATGATGGCGAGGTGGCCGACCAGGCAGTGCGCGCCGATGATCGTGCCGTGGCTGCCGCGGGTGACGTGGACGATGGTGCCGTCCTGAATGTTGCTGCCGGCGCCGACCTCGATCGGCATAACGTCGCCCCGCAGCACGCAATTATACCAGATGCTGGCACCGGCACCGATGCGGACATCGCCGATCACGCGCGCGCCGGGCGCGATAAAAGCATCCGCCGCCACCCGGGGCAGGACGCCGTCGAACGGATACAGGCTCACGGCCGCAGGATGCGGTAGGTGATGTGCGGCCGCACCGGGCTGTCCATCGGCACGGCCGGGTGCTCGAAATCGGCGGCGAGGTCGCGGGTCATGCCGATCCGCTCCATCACCCGCCAGCTCTTCTCGTTCGCCGCAACGGTGATCGCGGCGATGCGCGGCACTTCGGGGTCGGCAAAGCCATGCGCCAGCGCGGCGCGGGCGGCCTCGCTGGCATAGCCCTGGCCCCAGCCGTGCCGGCCGAGCCGCCAGCCGATCTCGAGGTCGTCTTCGATCGGCGTGCCCGGTGCACCGGTCTTGAGGCCTGCCAGGCCGAGCAGTACGCCATCGCTCTTGCGCTCAACAGCCCAGAAGCAGAAGCCGTGGCTCGCCTGCGCGGCGATCTGCCGGTCGATCTGGGCATCGGTTTCGGCGCGCGTCATCGGGGCCACGAAATAACGCATGACCTCGGCATCGGCGTTGATCGCGGCGATGGCGTCGCGGTGGTCGCTCCGCCACTCCGCGAGGATCAGGCGCTCGGTCTCGATCACGGGAACAGCGGCGCTTGCATGAGGCCGGTGGTCTCGGGCACGCCGAACATCAGGTTGAAGTTCTGGATCGCCTGGCCCGACGAGCCCTTCACCAGATTGTCGATGGCCGCGATGACCAGGGCGCGGCCGGGAATGCGGTCGGCGAAGACATTGACGACGGCGTGGTTGGAGCCGCGTACCATGCGCGTCGCCGGTGCCACACCTTCCGGCAGCAGGTGGACGAACGGCTCGTCGATATAGCGCGCCAGCAGCGCGGCCCGCAGGTCAGCGACCGGGGCCGTGGTCTCGACCGCGATGGTGACGAGCTCGCCCCGGTTGATGGGCACCAGGTGCGGTGTAAAGCTGATCCGCACGTCGTGCCCGGCGCGGGCAGCGATTTCCTGCTCGATCTCGGGCATGTGGCGATGCGCGCCGATGGCATAGGGGTGGACAGCCTCCGCCACCTCGACGAACAGGTTCGCTTCCTTGAGCGAGCGGCCGGCACCCGACACGCCCGACAGCGCGTTGACGCTGATCCGCGCGGGATCGATGAGCCTCGCTTCGACCAGCGGCAGCACGGCGAGCAGGACGGCGGTCGGATAGCAGCCAGGGCAGGCGACCAGCGCCGCGCCGGGCAGGGCGGGTCGGGCATATTCGGTCAGCCCATACACGGCACCGGCCAGCAGAGCCGGGGCCGGGTGCGCGCCGCCGTACCATTCGGCATAGGTCGCGGCGTCCTTCAGGCGGAAATCCGCCGAAAGGTCGATGATCTTCGGCCCCTTGAGCGTCGACAGCAGCGCCGCCGAGGCCGCATGGGGCAGGCACCCGAACACCGCGTCGATGCCCGACCAGTCGATGTCCTCGGCGCGCGCCAGCCGCGGCAGGCCGGGGTAGGGCGCGAAGTGCGGCCACACCTCGGCCATCGTGAGCCCGGCCTTGGCGTTGGCGGACAGCGCCGCGATCTCGATGTGGGGATGGGTCAGGGCCAGGCGCACGAGGTCGGCGCCGGTGTAACCGGAGGCGCCGAGGACGGCGATGCGGATGGGCGCGCTCATCTGCGGCGGGTTAGGGGAAGCGGCGCAGGGCTTCAAGTCGGCGGCCAGAGTCGCTATGCCTGCGCCTGGGCTGGGGGGCACCTAAGCGGCTGATGGTCGACCAACTGCTGAATCGTATCGACGCGGCAATCGGCCCATATGGGCTGATCGGCATCGCCGCCTTCCTGACGCTGGTGCTTTTGCGGCTGGGACCAGCCGTGGTCGCCAGCATGGTAGTGCCGCCGATCAAGCGTAAGCTGCTGATGACCGACCGCGAAGTGAAGTTCTGGCGGCTGCTCCGTCACGCGGCTGCCTCGCATCATGTCGCGCCGCAGGTTGCGATGGGCGCGCTGATCACCCACACGCCATGGTCCGGCATCCGGTCACTGTATGCCGTGCGAAGCCGGTTCGACCGGAAGATCGTCGACTTCGTCCTCGTCGATGATGCCGGCAAGGTGCGGTTGCTCGTCGAACTTGACGACCGCACCCACGATGTCGCCAAGGATGCTGCGCGGGACGCTATGACCGCGCGGGCGGGCTATCGCACGCTGCGCGTCAACGGCGTCGTCGCGCGCGATCCCTATCTGCTGAAGGCCGCCGTCGACGGCGCGCTGGGCCTTGAACCGGTCTGGTCGCCGCCGGTGTTTAACCCAGTAGGCGAGCCGCGTGCACCGCGTGGTAGGTCAGCACGCCCGAGCAGCCCGCCCGCTTGAAGGCGGTCAGCGTCTCGAGCACGCCGCGGTCGCGGTCGAGGACGCCGGCGGCCACCGCCGCCTCAATCATCGCGTATTCGCCGCTGACCTGATAGGCGAAGACCGGCACTTCGAACCGCTCCTTCACCCGGCGCACGATGTCGAGGTACGGGAGGCCGGGCTTGACCATCACCGTGTCCGCGCCCTCGGCGAGGTCGAGCGCGACCTCGCGCAGCGCCTCTTCGGTATTCGCCGGGTCCATCTGGTAGGTCTTCTTGTCGCCTTTCAGGTAGCCGCCGGACCCGACCGCATCGCGGAAGGGCCCGTAGAAGGCGCTCGCATACTTGGCGGCGTAGGCCATGATCTGGACGTCGTGGAAGCCTTCGCTCTCCAGCGCGGCGCGGATGGTGCCGACGCGTCCGTCCATCATGTCCGACGGCGCAATAATGTCGGCCCCGGCGCGCGCCTGATTGAGCGACTGGGCGACCAGCGCGTCGACGGTCACGTCGTTGAGGATGCGGCCGTCGTCGTGGAGCAGCCCGTCGTGGCCGTGGCTGGTGTAAGGGTCGAGCGCGACGTCGGTCAGGATGCCGATCGCGGCCCCCGAATCCTTGATGGCGCGGATGGCGTTGCACATCAGATTGTCGGGGTTGGCGGCCTCCGCACCGTCCTCGCTGCGCGCGCTTGCGGGCGTGTTGGGGAACAGCGCCAGGCACGGGATGCCAAGCGCCGCCGCTTCCTTCGCCGCCGCGCCGAGCAGATCGGCGGACAGGCGTGTAACGCCCGGCATGGTCTTGACCGGCTCGCGGACGTTCGTGCCGCCGGTGACGAACACCGGCCAGATCAGATCGGCGGGCGTCAGCACGGTTTCGGCGACCATGGCGCGCGACCAGGGCTGGGCGCGGCTGCGGCGAAGGCGGAGGGCTGGATAGGATGCGGTCATGGCGGCGACTGTTAGCGGTCAGTTGATATCGAGGCCAGTAGTCGCCGACAGTGCCGCCGTGATCCGCCGGCGCACCTCGATGGTCAGCGCCTTGCGGCCGTCGCAGGCGGCAGGGTCGAACGGCGCCAGGAAATGCACGCGGCACCGGTATTTGCCACGCCGCGACAGGGAGCGCAGCGCGTTGGCCGGCGCACCCTCGGTGCCGATCCAGGCAAGGTCGCGCCCGGCATCGTCGAAGTCGAGCAGCACCGGCTGGATCAGCAGCGGGCGCGGCGGCGGTGACAGGCCTTCGAACAGCACCGACTTAAACGGCAGCAGGCTGCGGCCGTCGGTGGTCGTGCCTTCCGGGAACAGGGTCACGGGCCGGTGACCGGCAACGGCGGCGCGCAGCCGCACGACCTGGTCGCCGGCGGTCGAGCGGTCGGTGCGCGACACGAAGATGGTGTCGTTGAGCTTCGCCAGCCAGCCGATCACCGGCCAGCCGGCGATCGCGTCCTGGGCGACGAACCGCGTTTCCAGCAGCCCGCCGATGATGGTGATGTCGGTCCATGACAAGTGGTTGGCGACGATGAACACCGCACTTGCGGGTCGCTCGCCAACGACTTCGACCTTAATGCCGCAGGCCCGCGCGGCACCGCGCAGGAACCGGCGCGGCCAGGGCGAGTCACGACCCGCGACGCGGTACAGCAGATGCGGTGGCAGGCACGCGACCAGAAGCGCCGTCAACCACGCGGCGCGCAGACCGCAGCGGACGCGGCCCGACACGGACAGCGACGGCGCCGTTGGTGTCATCCATTCCGCGTTGGCATCCACCGCGCCGTCATAGCGCAGCACCGAGCGATTGCGACCCCCGGGGATTCAGCCAAGGGCAGGCCTGGTCCGACGACGCAGCGCCGCACCACTCGCCCCGAAACCGGCGAGCATCAGCGCCCAGGTTCCGGGCTCGGGCACCGCGCCCGTGCTGTTCACCGCGACCCGCCAGGTGCCGCCCCAATATGCGTTGCTGGCGTATCCCAGATCCTCGGCGAACCCAGCCATGCTCAGCTGGTGACCGTCGGGGTCGCCGACGTAGTAGAGGCTGAAGTCGACGAGCCTGCCGCCAACGAAGTCGAAATAGCCTCCCCCGAGGTCGAAGGCGCTGTCCAGCGTCGTCGCCAGCGACCAGCGGAACACCGAATAACGAAAGAACAGCATGTCGCCGGTGACCTGAAAACGGCCGGTGAAGCCGTCGGGCGGCGCGGCCGGAAACTCCAGGTCGGGGTCGCCGGTCGCGCTGCCGAGGTGCAGGTCGGCAACCATCGTGAACGACTCCCCGACCGGGGGGGGGCGGCGGAAACTGGTCGTCGTCGGGGTCGGGTACCGAGTAGGTGACCACGGCGGGCCCTTCGAGGTGGATGTCGGTGATCGCCGCTGCCGCCGGCGCCGCCGCCAGGGCTGCCAGCGCTGCCAGCAAAGAGAGTGAACGGTTCGCCGTCGCGCCCATCGGGAACTCCCTTTCAGCCTTGTCCCAAGATACATCAAACTGCGGGGTTCGCACAGTGCGTCGCGGCGGATGTTGCGCGGCCGCGGGACCCGCTCTATCGGCACGGCCGTGTCTGCCGCGCCCATCCTGTTCTTTGATTCCGGGGTTGGCGGCCTGTCGGTGCTGGCGCCGGTGCGCGCCGCGATGCCGCTCGCGCCGTTGGTCTATGCCGCCGACAACGCCGGCTTTCCCTATGGGCCCAAGTCGGAGATGGAGGTCGCGACGCGCGTCTGTGCGCTGCTCGGGCGGCTGACCGAGCGCTACAAGCCGCGATTGGTGGTCATCGCCTGCAACACGGCCTCGACGATCGCGCTGGCCCATGTGCGGGCGGCGCTGGCGTTGCCGGTGGTCGGCACGGTGCCGGCGATCAAGCCGGCCGCCGAACGCACGCGCACCAAAGCGATTGGCGTTCTCGGCACGGTGGCGACGGTGCGACAGCCCTATCTCGACCGGCTGGCGGCGGAGTTCGCCGGCGACTGCCTGGTGCTGCGCCACGGCTCCGGCGCGCTGGTCGAGCTGGCGGAGGCGAAGCTGCGTGGGGAGGCGACCGATTCCGCAGCCTATGCCCGCGAGCTGGACGGCCTGCTGGATCAGTCCGGCGGTGACCGGATCGACACGGTGGTGCTGGCCTGCACGCATTTCCCTTTGGTGGCGGACGAGCTGGCCGCCGCCGCGCCGCGTTCGCTCAGCTTCGTCGATGGCGGGCCCGGCATCGCGCGCCGGGTCACACACCTGCTGCGGGACGAAGAGTGGACCGGGGCACCGACCGGCCTTGCAGTGTTCACCCGCCCGGACCCGCACGTTGACGCGCTGGCACCGGCGCTCCAAGGCTATGGCCTGACCCGGACCGAGATCCTGTGAGGCGGCGCAAGTGGCGATGACCGATGCCGAGCTGCTGGAGCGGCTGAACAGCAAGGTTCCGGCGACGTCCATCCTGCTCGGCACCCGGGTTCTGGAGATCGACCGGGTGGCCGGGCGCGTCCGCATGAGCTTCGAGCCGAAGCCCGAATTCTGCAACCCGATGGGCAATGTGCAGGGCGGATTCATCGTCGCGATGCTCGACGACTGTGCCGCCCTGGCGGCGGTGGTGATGTCGGGTCAGCGCATCGTCGTGCCGACCATCGAACTGAAAACCAGCTTTTTCGGCCCGGTGCCGCTCGGCCGGTCCGTGTACGGCGAGGGCAGGGTGCTGAAGCTGGGCCGCCGCATTGCCTTCATGGAGGCCGAACTCACGGACGCCGACGGAAAGCTGCTCGCCAAGCTGTCGACCAGCTGCATGCCGACGCCGATGCCCGACAACACAGTGTTATTGGATAATTGATGACCGACGCCGTCCTGACCGAACACCGCGGCCGCGCGCTGTTCATCACGCTCAATCGCCCGGCGGCGCTGAATGCGCTGAACCGCGACATGTGCCTCAGCATTCACCGCGCCCTGATCGACAGCCTCGGCGATACCGGGGTTGACCGCACCGTCATCCAGGGGGCGGGCGAGCGGGCCTTCTGTGCCGGCGGCGACGTCGCCGGGCTGTATCACGCCGGCCGTGCCGGCTCTCCGGAGTGGGAAGGTTTCTTCCACGACGAGTACCGCATGAACCAGGCCATCGCGGTCTATGGCCAGGACTATGTCGCGCTGCTCGACGGCGTCACAATGGGCGGCGGCGTCGGCCTGTCGATTCACGGCCGCTACCGCGTCGCCACCGAGCGCACGCTGTTCGCCATGCCCGAGACCGGCATCGGCCTGATCCCCGATGTCGGCGGCACGCACGCGCTCGCCCGGCTGCCCGGCGAGATTGGCACCTGGCTCGCGCTGACCGGCGCGCGGCTGAAGGCGGCGGACTGCCTGTATGCCGGGATCGCGACGCACCACGTTCCTGCCGACCGGCTCGAACTGCTGCGCGAACTGCTGGCCGACAAGGACGAGCCCGTCGCCGAGATCCTCGAAACCCTGCACACCGATCCCGGCCCGTCCGCGCTGGAGACACTGCGCGATGCCATCGACTTCCACTTCTCGCACGACAGCGTCGAGGCCATCCAGCTGAGCCTCGCCGGTGGTGACGACTGGGCGCAGGCGCAGCACGAGGTGATCGCGCGGATGTCGCCGATCTCGCTGAAGCTTTCGCTGCGCGGCGTCCGCATGGCCCGGACGCAGAACATCGAGGCGGCGCTGCGCACGGAGTACCGGATGGTCTGCGCCATCAAGGGCGGCCGCGATTTCTACGAAGGCGTCCGCGCCCAATTGATCGACAAGGACAAGTCGCCCCTGTGGTCGCCGGCTACGCTGGAGGAGGTCGACGACGCGATGGTCGACCGCTACCTGCAGGAGCCGGCGGGCGGCGACCTGACCTTCGAGTAGCTGCGGAACGTCACACTAAGGTCACGCTTGAACCGCTATCCCGCACCGGCGGAAGGTCACACTAAGGTCACGCTTGAAACGCCTTGTGGCCGGCCGGCGGACCCGGCCCGGATGGCACCAGATCGCCACTGCAGCCGTTTAGAATATGTACCATGAAGGCGTGTCTGTAGGACAGCGCTATTTGCGGGTGACGCCGCGCGCGCGAACCGGCACAAGCCGGACCATGGCCGGTGGACTTGTTGCCCTTCTCGACGATGTCGCGATGATCGCGAAGCTGGCGGCGGCGTCGCTCGACGATGTCGGCGCGGCGGCGGGCAAGGCCAGCCTGAAGGCCGCGGGCGTCGTCATCGACGATACCGCGGTGACGCCGCGCTATGTTACCGGGCTCAGTCCCGACCGCGAGCTGCCGATCATCGCCAAAATCGCGCGCGGTTCGCTTAAGAACAAATTGCTGTTCCTGCTGCCGGCGGCGCTGCTGATCGATGCCTTCGCGCCGTGGCTGTTGACGCCGCTGCTGATGCTGGGCGGCACCTATCTGTGCTTCGAAGGCACCGAGAAGGTGTTCGAGATGGTGACCGGTCACGGCCATGCCGACGCCGCACCAGCCACCGCCGACCCGGCGGCGCTGGAGGCCGAGAAGATCGCGAGCGCGATCCGCACCGACTTCATCCTGTCGGCGGAGATCATGGCGATCGCGCTGTCCAGCGTCGCCGACCTGTCGTTCGGACTGCAGGCCGCCGCGCTTGCCGCGGTCGCGGTGGCGATCACGATCGGCGTCTACGGCCTTGTCGGGCTGATCGTGAAGATGGACGATATCGGCCTGCACCTCGCACAGCGCGGATCGCCCGCGGTGCGCGGTTTAGGGCGCGGGCTGGTCGCGGCGATGGCACCGCTGCTCAGCGCGCTCGCGGTCATCGGCACGGCTGCGATGATCTGGGTCGGCGGCGGCATCATCGTCCACGGCCTGGAGGTCTTCGGCGTTGCCGCTCCGGCGCACTGGCTTCACGCGGCCGGTGAAGCGGCCGGCGGTGGCACGCTCGGCTGGCTCGCCGGGGCGGCGGGGTCGGGTGTCGCCGGCCTCGCGGTCGGGGGCGTGGTGGTCGGCGCACTGATGCTGGTCCGGCGGCTGCGGACATGACCGAGCCGAGCGGGCTGCGGCCCGGCCTGATCTGGGCGTTCGATTTCCTCGACGGCACCACCGTGCAGATCGCGACCGACGGCGGCCCGCTGACGGCCGCCGGCCCGTCGGGCGGCTTGCGCTGGGTCCACCTCAACCTCGCCGACCAATGGACGCGGCGCTGGATCGCGGAGGCCGACGGCATCGACGCCGGCGCGCGTGAGCTTTTGCTGAGTGGCGACCGGCACCAGCGTGCGCTGATCGGCGCGGGCCATGTCGCCTGCCTGCTCCACGACTTTGAACGAGACTTCAATCCCGAGGCGGTGGCGCGCATCGGCGTGATCGGCTTCCTGATCACCGAGACGTTGATGATCAGCGTCCGTCAGCATCCGCTGTGCGCCCCCGACATCGTCTACGAACGCATAATGACCGGAGCCTGCCCGGACACGCCGGCGGCCGCGGTCGACCTGCTGGTTTCGGCGATTGTCCGGGTCGGCAGCGACCAGCTGGAAGAACTGACGACGACCGTGCAGGCGAGCGAGGATGCGTTGCTGGAACGCGGGATCGCGCCCAACATCCGGGTGCTGTTCGCGGTGCGGCGGCGCGCCGTGCTGCTGCGCCGCCAGATGGGCGGCCTGCGCGGCGTGCTGGCGCGGCTGGAGGCGGACGCCGACCTGCCCGAGGCGGCGCTGCCGGTGGTCGAGCGGCTGGCGCAGCGCATCGGCGCGATGGACGGCGACGTCATGCTGCTCGACGCCAACCTGCGCCAATTGCGCGAGGAGTATGACGTGCAGACCGCGACGCGGACCAATCAGAACCTGTACATCCTGTCGGTGCTGACCGCGCTGCTGCTGCCCGCCACGCTGGTCACCGGCTTTTTCGGCATGAACACGGACGGTATGCCGCTTGAGCACGGCGGCCACGGCACCTGGGTCGCGCTGCTGATCGCCATCCTGTGTTCGCTGGCGGTCTACCTGTGGCTGGCGCGGCGCGGTTTATTTCGTGATTGAAATAAAGGTTAATTTATACTTAATGATAGTGGAACGCGGCGGCGTTTTGTGACATTCTGATTGCCAGCGACGAATTTTCACCGACGTCGCATGGTGATGGACGAGCCGATGATGCACCTCCTCTACCAGAGCGTCAGCCGCATCGACCGGACCGCGAGCGAGTGGGTATCGCAACTTGGCGGGCTGCTTCAACAATGTCTTACGAATAATCCGGCACACCGGATTACCGGCGTGCTGGGTTTCCGCGACTGTTTCTTCACGCAGTTGCTGGAGGGTCCCGATGCCGAGGTGTGGTCGCTGTACCGGCGTGTCCTGACCGATCCCCGCCACAGCCAGGTATGCCTCGAAATGTGCGCGCCGGCGGCGGAACGGCTGCTGCCCGGCTGGTCGATGGCCTATGTCGGCAACATGCAGGAACTCACCGCGCTGCTCGCGCCGGCACCCGCGGACAAGCCGTGCCTGCAGGTCGATGTGGTCCGGCGCATGGCCAGTCTGATCGCCTGAAGCGCGCGCAAAGGCGCGTTGCCCCGCGCCGCGCATTCTACTAGATATGGTGTGACGACGGGGCCAGTCACGCGAGCGCAGCCATGCCGACCATTGCCATTGCCAGCGACCATGCCGGCTTCGCTTTGAAATCAATGATTGCCGACGAGCTGCGCGCCGCCGGGCACGTGGTGCTCGACCTTGGCACGCACGGTGAGGCGTCCGTCGATTATCCGGACTATGGCTTCGCGCTCGGCCACGCGGTGGCGCGCGGCGATGCGGCGCATGGCATCGCGGTCTGCGGCTCTGGCATCGGTATCTCGATCGCCGCCAACCGGGTGCCCGGTGTGCGGGCGGCGCTGTGCACCAGCGGATTGATGGCGCGGCTGGCGCGGCAGCACAACGACGCCAACGTGCTGGCGCTGGGCAGCCGGATCATCGGCATCGAGGTCGCGCGCGACTGCGTCGACCAGTTTCTCAACACGGCATTCGAGGGCGGACGGCACGCGACCCGGGTCGCCAAGTTCGACCAGCAGTTCAAGGAGGCGGCGGAATGAGCAGCGCAGCGGCAGAAGCCATCAGGCCGGACGGTTTCTTCGAGGACGGCGTCCACCTCACCGATCCGGCGGTCGCCGCCGCCATCGACCGCGAGCTCGACCGCCAGCAGCATCAGATCGAGCTGATTGCATCCGAGAACATCGTCAGCCGCGCCGTGCTGGAGGCGCAGGGCAGTGTGTTCACCAACAAATACGCCGAGGGCTATCCCGGCAAGCGTTATTACCAGGGTTGCGCGCCGTCCGACGCTGTCGAGACGCTGGCCATCGAGCGGGCGAAGCAGCTGTTCGGCTGCACCTATGCCAACGTCCAGCCGCACTCCGGTGCGCAGGCGAACGGCGCGGTCATGCTGGCGATGACCAAACCCGGCGACACCATCCTCGGCATGAGCCTGGACGCCGGCGGCCACCTGACCCACGGTGCTGCCCCGTCGATGAGCGGCAAGTGGTTCAATGCCGTCCAGTACGGTGTGAAGCGCGACGACCATCTGATTGATTTCGCACAGGTCGAGGCGCTGGCGCGGGAGCACAAGCCGACATTGATCATCGCCGGCGGCTCGGCCTATCCGCGGGTTATCGACTTCGCCCGCTTCCGCGCCATCGCCGACATGGTCGGGGCAAAACTGCTCGTCGACATGGCGCATTTCGCCGGTCTGGTTGCGGCCGGGCTGCACCCGTCGCCGCTGCCGCATGCCGATGTCGTCACCACGACGACCCACAAGACGCTGCGCGGCCCGCGGGGCGGCATGATCCTGTCGAACGACGAAGCGCTGGGCAAGAAGCTCAACTCGGCGGTGTTCCCGGGCTTGCAGGGCGGGCCGCTGATGCACGTCATCGCGGCCAAGGCCGTGGCGTTCGGCGAGGCGCTGACGCCCGAGTTCAGGAGCTATTCGGCCGCAGTCATGGCCAATGCCAAGGTGCTGGCCGCCAAGCTGGTCGAGCGCGGCTGCTCGGTGGTGGCGGGCGGCACCGACACGCACCTCGCGCTCATCGACCTGACGCCCAAGGGCATCACCGGCAAGGACGCCGATGAAGCTCTCGAAAGGGCGGGCATCACCTGCAACAAGAACGGCGTGCCGTTCGACCCGCTGCCGCCGACCCGCACCAGCGGCATCCGCGTCGGCTCCCCCGCCGGCACCACCCGCGGCTTCGGCCTCGCCGAGTTCGCGAGCATCGGCGACATGATCGCCGATGTGCTCGACGGGCTCGCGGCGAACGGGGAGGCCGGCAACCATGAGGTCGAGAAGGCCGTCAACGTCCGCGTCCGGGCGCTGTGCGCGCGCTTCCCGATCTATCCGCGGTGAGCGGTGTGGGGGGCCACGTCATCACCAGCCGGGCGGGCCGCTAGATGCGCTGCCCCTTCTGCCTCCACGACGACAGCCAGGTTAAGGACTCGCGTCCGACCGAGGATTCGGCGGCGATCCGCCGCCGGCGGCAGTGCCCGGCGTGCGGGGCGCGGTTCACAACGTTCGAGCGGATCCAGCTGCGCGAGCTCGTGGTGATCAAGAAGTCGGGCAAGCGCGAGACCTTCGACCGCGACAAGCTGGCGCGCTCGATCGAGATTGCCTGCCGCAAGCGACCGATCGAGGAGGGGCAGATCGAGCGGCTGGTGTCGGGTGTCGTCCGCCGCCTGGAATCGGTCGGCGAGAGCGAGATCGAGGTCGGCACCGTCGGCGAGATGGTGATGGAGGGGCTGCAGGCGCTCGATCCGGTCGCCTATATCCGCTTCGCCAGCGTCTACCGCGACTTCCGCGAGGCGCGCGATTTCGAGACCTTCGTCGGTTCGCTGTCGGGGACGGTGGTGCCGATGCCAGCGGCGACCCGGCGGCTGGCGCGCGAGGCGGAGTGAGCGCGTCCGCTCCGGCGGTCATCCTCGTCCGTCCGCAGCTTGGCCAGAACATCGGCAGCTGTGCGCGGGCGATGCTCAACTTCGGGCTGAACGACCTTCGGCTGGTGAGCCCGCGCGACGGCTGGCCCAACCCCGATGCCGGGCCGGCGGCGAGCGGCGCGGACAGCGTGCTGGCGGCGGCGCGGGTGTTCGACACCGTGCAGGCGGCGGTCGCGGACCTCAGCTATGTCTATGCAACGACGGTGCGCGGCCGCGAGCTGACGCGCCCGGTGGTGACGCCGGCCGGTGCGGCGGCGGAGATGCGGGGCAGGGCTGCGACGTCGGGCCTGCTGTTCGGGGCTGAGCGGTCAGGGCTGCTGACCGAGGAGCTGGTCGTCGCGCACGCCATCCTGACGGTGCCGGTCAACCCGGCGTTCGGCTCGCTGAACCTGGCGCAGGCGGTGCTGCTGACCGCGTACGAGTGGTTCAAGGCCGCGGACGACACGCCCGCCGCGATGCTCGCCAACTACGAGGCGCCCGCGCCTCATGTGGAGCTGGAGGCACTGATCGAGGCGGTGTCAGTGGCGCTGGAGGCGGCGCGCTATTTCGGCCCGCCAGAGACAGTCGCGGCCAAACGCCTGGCACTCAGGAACATGCTGACGCGGCCGGCGTGGAGCGCGAAGGAGGTCCGGACGTGGCGCGGTATGGTGACCGCGCTCGCCCGGACCCGGTCCTAGGCGACGCGCGCCTCGTCCATTGCCGGCTCGGGATCGCGCAGCGCATAGCCGCGGCCCCACACCGTCTCGATGCAGCCGCTGGCACCCGTGCCCGCCTGCGACAGCTTCTTACGAAGCTTGCAGATGAACACGTCGATGATCTTCAGCTCGGGCTCGTCGCGGCCACCGTATAGGTGCGTCAGGAACATCTCCTTGGTCAGCGTCATCCCCTTCCGGAGCGACAGCATTTCCAGGATCGCATATTCCTTGCCGGTCAGGTGGACGCGGCGGCCGCTGACTTCCACGGTGCGGGCGGCGAGATCGATCGACATCGGCCCCGTCACCACCACCGAGCGGGCATGGCCCTTCGAACGGCGGACCAGCGCATGGACGCGGGCAAGCAGCTCGGCGCGCTGGAACGGCTTGGTGACATAGTCGTCGGCACCCAGCCCGAAGCCACTGACCTTGGCCTCCGTCTCTCCGTTACCGGTCAGGATGATGACCGGCGTCGCGATCCGCGCGACGCGAAGGCGCCGCAGCACCTCATAGCCGTGCAGGTCGGGAAGGGTCAGATCCAGCAGGATCGCGTCATAGTCGTAGACACGGGCGAGCTCGATACCGTCCTCGCCGCTTGCCGCGGTTTCGTGTTCGAGCCCGGCACCGCCGAGCATCAGTTCGATCGATCGGGACATGAGGCGGTCGTCTTCGATAATCAAAATACGCATTGCTACCCCCGAACCCTGGGTTTCGTCGCAGCGTCCCTCCAACGCCTGCGGTAACGTTACCGCAGCCGCAGTTAAGGTTAGTTCGACGGGAGAGGCAAGCATTAACAGAACAAAGACTTTCGATAGTGGTATTTCGGCACTAGTTCGTTACGGCTTCGAAAACGGGACGATAGATCTGGACGCGCGTGACGCGCAGGCCGGGCACCCCGGCGCAATCGACGGCGCGTTCCCACAAGGCCAGTTCCTCGTCACTGATCGAATAGCGCTGCCGCGCCTCCGCCCGTTCGAGCAGGCCGCCGCGAATTGCCGCCAGCACTTCGGCCTTGCGCCGCGCCACCCAGCGCTGGGTGTCGGGCGGCGGCAGGTCGGCAAGCGTGAGCGGGCCCAACGGTCCCGGTACGCTGATCACGTCGGACATCGAACGCCCCCTTTACGCAACACACACCAGGATGAACGGCAGCGGCGGCAAGCTTTTGCCGGTCGAGAATGGTTAAGGCTTGACTGGCGCGCCGGCGCGCCCAAGTCGCGGAGTGTGAACCAGCCCGTCCTGCCGCCCGCCGGGGCCCGCGTCGTCGTCGCCATGTCGGGCGGCGTCGACAGCTCGGTCGTCGCGGCGCTGTGCGCGGAGGCCGGCTGCGAGACCATCGGCGTGACGCTGCAGCTCTACGACAGCGGCGAAGTGGCACGGCCGGGCGCGTGCTGCGCCGGGGCCGACATCCGCGACGCTCGTGCGGTCGCAGCGAAGCTCGGCATCGCGCATTACGTGCTCGACTATGCCAGCGCCTTCCGGTCGAGCGTCATTGACGCCTTCGCCGACAGCTATGCGCGCGGCGAAACGCCGGTGCCGTGCGTGACCTGCAACCGCACGGTCAAGTTCCGCGACCTGCTCAGCGTCGCGAAGGATCTCGGTGCCGATTGCCTGGCGACGGGTCATTATGTCCGCCGCACCGATGGGCCGCAGCTGTGGCGCGGCATCGATCCGGGCAAGGACCAGAGCTATTTCATGTACGCGACGACGCGCGCGCAGCTCGATTACCTGCGCTTTCCCCTGGGCGGCCTGTCGAAGGCGGCGGTGCGCTGCCACGCGGCGCGGCTCGGCCTCGCGGTGGCGGCCAAGCCCGACAGCCAGGACATCTGCTTCGTCCCCGGCGGTGACTATGCCGGAGTGGTCGCGGCGCTGCGCCCCGAGGCGGTGCAGCCGGGCGAGATCGTCGACCTCGACGGTCGCGTGCTGGGCGAACATGCCGGGCTGATCAACTTCACCGTCGGGCAGCGGCGCGGCATCGGCGTCGGGGGCACTGCGGAGCCGCTCTATGCCGTGCGGCTGGAGCCGGCGGCGCGGCGG
This sequence comes from Sphingomonadales bacterium, assembly GCA_038210595.1. Taxonomy (GTDB): domain Bacteria; phylum Pseudomonadota; class Alphaproteobacteria; order Sphingomonadales; family Sphingomonadaceae; genus Glacieibacterium. The sequence continues at coordinate 44,103 of JBBQWN010000003.1, forward strand.
CTGGTCGTCGGGCCGCGCCGCGCCCTGGCGGTGGCGGGGGTGAGTCTCGGCGACCTCAACTGGCTGGGCGACGGCGCGGCCGGGGGCGCGGTTACGGTCAAGGTCCGCTCGATGGCGCTGCCGGTGCCGGCGCGGCTGGCGGACGGGACGCTGACCTTCGCGGTCCCGGAGTACGGCGTTTCGCCAGGGCAGGCGGCGGTGTTCTACGCAGGCGACCGGGTGCTGGGCGGGGGGACGATCGTGAGCACCGAGGCCGCGATGCTGGCGGCGTGAGGCCGATGGCATTGTGAACGCGGACGGCCATTGCACCGGTCGAAGCTTGGGGCTTAGCCGGGTCCGGAAAAATCGGGAGAGCGTGCCTTGCGACACATGCTGACAGTCCTCGCGCTGAGCGTCCCGGCAATTGTGCTTGCCCAGGCGGCCCCCGCGCCCGCGTTACCCGACACACCGGCAGGCCGCTTCGTGACGGTCTTCCTCAACGCTTTCAACTCCGCCGATCCCAAGGAGCTTGAAAAGTACAACGCGTTGTACAGCCGGAAACGACCGCCGGAGGAGTGGATCAACCTGTACGAAACGACCGGACGGCTGACACCCGTGCGGGTCGAGTCGACGAGCCCCAACGAACTGACCGCGTTGCTGTCCGCCGGGCGTGGCGACTCGTTCTGGCTGGAGAAGGTGTCGATCGATCCTGCCGATCCGCTGAAGATTGTCGATGTCGGGCTGCAGCCGACCGACCGCCCGCCCGAATTCGCCATTCCGCGGGTTCCGTACGCCGAACTCAATCGACTGATGGCGGAGAAACTGGCGCGTGATGTTGCCGACGACCGCTTTGCCGGAACCATCATCGTCGAGCGTCATGGCAAGATCATCTATCAGTGCGCAACGGGAGTCGCCGATCGAGGGGCAAAGCTGCCGGTGACCATGGCCACCCGGTTCCGGATCGGTTCGGCGAACAAGATGTTCACCGCGGTCGGCGTGTTGCAATTGGTCGACAAGGGCAAGATTGTCCTCGACGCACCGGTCGGCACTTATCTCAAGACCTATCCCAACGCCGAATTCGCGCGGACCGTGACGATCCGCCAGCTGCTCAGCCATACTGGCGGAGCGGGCGACATCTTCAAGCCGGAATATGAAGCAAAGCGCCTCGCCGTGCGGACGCTCGCCGATTACGTGACGCTGTTTGGCGCCCGCGCACCGGACAACAGCAAGGACGAGAAGAACAGCTATGCCAATTACGGCTTCGTGCTGCTCGGCCGGATCATCGAGGTCGTCAGCGGCATGGACTATTATACCTATGTGCAGGACCATGTTTTTGCCCCAGCGGGCATGACGGACACCGGCTCGCTGCCCGAAGAGGTGGCGGTGCCGCAGCGCTCGCGGGGCTACACCAAGGGCAAGGACGGCAAGCTCGTCGACAATGCCGACACCCTGCCGTACTGGGCGTCGTCGGCGGGTGGTGGCTATACCACGGCCGCCGACATGATCCGGTTCAGCACGGCGCTGCGATCGGGCAAGCTGCTGTCGAAGGCGCTCTTGGCCCAGTCGACGTTGCCGCAGCGGCCGGACGGCTGGTATGGGTTCGGCTTTTTCGTCGGGGGTAAAGGACCGACGCAAAACTGGGGTCATGGCGGCGGTGCGCCGGGCATGAACGCGGCGTTCCGCGTTTATCCGGCATTGGACGCCACAGTGGTGGCGCTCGCCAATCTCGACCCGGTCGCGGCCGACGACGAAGCCGACTTTTATTCGAACAGGATGGCGCTGGGCGAGTAGCACGCCGAACGCCGGCGCAGCTGTCAGTAATATGACACTGTCGGTGGCTTGACGCACGGCGGCGTCGCCTGAACGTCACATCGGGGCGCGGCGTCACGGTTGAACCGCTTGGCACGCTCCTTGCTGAGTATCCCTTCGAAAGGGGTACGGCATGGGCGAGGCGGACTTCATCGGGCGACTGGCGCGGAATGCGGCCTGCATCGTCGTGGGTCCGCGCGAGACGGCCCCGGAACTCCCGCACGTGCGGGTCATCGCGGCCGCCCGCTCGCGCATTCGCCCCGGCACCGGCCTGTGCCTCGCCCAGCTCGACGTCGCCCCTGCCGATGAAGCGTTTGCCGCTGCGCTGATCGGTGCGCTGGCTTTGCCCGAGGGTGCGCCGGCCGCCGCCGCGCCCGCCAGCCTCGCGCTCAACGCGCTCGCCGCCAAGGTCGGGCAGCGCGGCGCGACGGTGCTGATCCAGGGCCCGACCGGCACCGGCAAGGAAGGCCTGGCCCGGCTGATCCACCTAAGTTCCCCCCGCCGCGACAATCCCCTGGTCGCGGTCAACTGCGCCGCGCTCGGCGAGTTCGAACCGCCCGCGCCGCGCTTTGCCAGCGCCGGTGAACGCGCCCGCCTCGTGCCCGAAGATCTCGCTTTCGATGAGTTCGGCGGGCACCGCGGCGCAGTTGATCGCGACGAACGGCCGGGCGGCGCGGGCCCCGCGCTGGTGCAGCAACCGGGCGACGACATCCTTACCGCTCCCGGACGGGCCGGTGACGAGAACGGTTGCGCTGCTGCCGGCGACGCGATCGATCATCGTTCGGACCTTGGTCACGGCAGCGCTTGCGCCAATCAGTTCGGCCAGTTCGAAATCGTTGCGCTTCATTCCGGTGCCCCCCGGTGCCAGTGCAGCGCCGCGCCCTCCAGCGCCGCCGATATATAACCGTAACAAGTTCTCCCCAGCTGTCTGTGGATAACCTCCGAAACGGTTTGTTTCCGTAACATTCGAGGCTAACTACTAGTCTGAATGAAACAAACGTTGCTAAGCTAAAGGAATTGTTAATGGGGGTTGACGGTTTCATCGTCTTTGCCGGTGAAAACGATGCGCATTGGCATGCCCGACAATTTGCCAGCGAAGGTTTGATGACGCTGGCCGTGACGACAGGCGATGACCTGGCCCGAACCTTGGCCGACCGGTTCGACATCGCGCTGGTGGTTGTCGAGCTGCGTCTGGTCGACGCGACCTTGCTGGCGGCGTTGCAGGCAGCGGGCGCGCCGCGTGCCATCTTCATCGGTGCGAGCAGTGGCGACGGGATCACGCTCAACCCGAACGTCGTTGCCTATCTGGAGGCCGAGGCGCGTCCGGACGAGGTCCGCGCGGCGGTGCTCGCGGCGCTGCCGGAGGCGCAGGCGGTAGCGGTCGGCGATTTTTCGGACCGCGATGCGCAGCGCCTGAACTCGCTGGGCCGCGAGGTCGAGCGGATCGCCCGCGCGCTGTCGGATATTGCGACCACCAGCCAGAACCTCAGCGCGCCTGAGCTGGCCGTCGATCCCGCCTATGTGCGCGCCATCATCCGCCGCCGCCGCGAGCGCGAGCGCTTCTTTCCGGCCGAGCTGTTCTCCGATCCGGCGTGGGACATGCTGCTCGACCTGACCGCGGCGCGGCTGGAGCGGCGGCAGGTGTCGGTGTCGAGCCTGTGCATTGCGGCGGCGGTCCCGACGACGACGGCGCTACGCTGGATCCGCAACCTCTGCGACCTCGGCCTGTTCGAACGCAACATCGATCCCGACGATATGCGGCGCGGCCTGATCAGCCTGAGCGACGCCACGGCGGACCGGATGCAGGCCTATCTGTCGGTGGGACGGGCGGCAGGAACGGTCGGTATCTGAGCGAGCAGGGCCAGCACCGGCGTCAGCGACCGGTCGGGCGTCTCCTCCATCGGCACATGGCCGACGCCGCCGAGAATGGTGACGTGCGCGTTGGGCAGCGTCTTTGAGAACCAGCCGGCATTGTCGACCGGGATCAGGCGGTCGCGCTCGCCCCAGACGATCGTGGCGGGGGCCGTGACGCGCGCGAGCGCGGCAGCGTCGACCTTGGTGTAAGGTTCGGAGAAGCGGTCGATGGTCGCGGTGCGGTTGCCGGGATAGCGTAGCAGTTCCCAGTAGCGGTCGACCATTGCCGGCGTGACCGTTTTCGGGTCGCCCACCGTCTGCTCGAGCGACTGCGCGATCAGGCTGCGCGGGGTGATCATCTCGACGATATCGCGGATCACCGGGGTGCGCGCGATCCGGAAGCCGATCGGCAGTTTGGCGTCGTCGCCCTTGAACGGGGCCCCGGCGGCATCGACGAGGATAAGGCCGAGCGTCCGGTCCGGGTGCGCCGCGGCCCAGCCCGCCGCGACGCCGCCGCCCATCGAATTGCCGCCGATGATGAACCGGTCGAGGCGGAGACGGTCGGCAACGACGCTGACGACCTGTGCGAAGTCGGCGCCCGTGTAGGCCCGGCGCGGGCTCGGCCCGGTCAGGCCATGACCGGGTAAGTCGAGCGTGACCACCCGGTAGCCCCGCGCCGTCAGCCGCGCCGCCCAAGGCTCCCAGGTCTGCAGGGAGGCGTTGGAACCGTGGAGCAGCATCACCGGCAGGCCAGCCGGCGGGCCTTCGTCGCGGTAATGGACGCTGAGGCCCGGCTCGACGGTCATGAAGCGGGACGCTGCGGACGCATATTTCGCGCGCATCGCGGGCGCGTCGGTGTCGGGCACCCGGGCTGCGAACCACAGGCCCATCAGCACCAGGACGATCGCCGCCAGTACCCAGCGCCAGCGGCGCGGCTTGCGTGTCGTCAAAGCGGCACGATCCGCACCGGCAGGCCGTCCTTGGGCTTGGGAATCGGGAACATGCGGAAGTCGCACTCATAGCCCGGCGCCAGTTCGATGCGGTGGCTGGCCAGCAGCTCGAACAGGAAGGCCTTGGTCTGCATATAGGCGAAGTGCAGCCCGAGGCACATGTGGCCGCCGCCGCCGAACGGCACCCAGGCGTATTTGTGCCGGCCTTTTGAGTTCTCTGCCGAAAAGCGGGTCGGGTCGAAGGTCTCCGGATCCGGCCAGACATCGGGCAGGCGGTGCGTTACCATCGTGTTGATGCCGATGTGGCTGCCGGCGGGCACGACATGGTTCATGAAGGTGAACTCGCGCAGCGCCCGGCGCGGCATCGACGGGACCGGCGGGATCAGCCGCAGCGCTTCCTTGAACACCCACTCGCACTGTTCGAGCTTGGCCAGCGTCTCGTACGTCAGCGCGCCGCCGGTCTCGGCCTTCACGGCCTTGATCTCGGCGCGGAGCCGGTCCTGCCACTCCGGGTGGCGGCCGAGGAAATACACCGTCGAGGTCAACGACGAGGTCAGCGTGTCGTGCGCCGCCATCATCAGGAAGTTCATGTGGTCGATGATTTCCTGGTCGGTCAGCGCGACGCCGTTCTCGTCCTTCGCATTGACGATCTGGGTGAAGATGTCGTCGCCCTCGACGCCGCGCCGCTTGGGGATTTCGCGGGCGAAGAACTCGCACATATAGGCGCGGCCCTTCACGCCGCGGCGCATCTGGGTGAACGGCAGCGGCTTCCGGACGATGCCGGTCGCGGCCAGCACCATATCGACGAAGGCGCGGTTGATCTTGTGCGCTTCCGGTCCCCATTCGACGCCGAGGAACGACACCGCGGCGAGGTCGAGCGTCAGCGCCTTGATCGCCGGGTAGAACTTGAATTCGCCAAGCGCCGGCCAGCCGGCGATGCCGCGCGCGATGCCTTCGGTCAGCTTGCCGAGATAATTTCGCATCGGTTCCGGCTTGAACGCCACGCCGAGCGTCTTGCGGTGAACCCGATGCTGCTCGAAATCCATCAACATCAGGCCCTTGGGAAACACCTGGTCGAGCACCGGGCCCCAGCCGAGTTCGGACGAGAAGATCTTGTCCTTGTTGAACATCACCAGCTCGTTCGCTTCGGGGCCGATCATCGTCACGCCCCAGCCGCCGAAATCCTGACGCCGGAAGACGCGGCCATAAGTCTCCACCATCCGGTTACTGTAGCCGAGCGGATCGGCGAGGAACTTCATGGTCCGCAACATGCTGACCTTCGCCGGTTGCATGCCGGGAATATGGGTCAGCTCGGCAAAACTCGGTTCCGGCAGGTTGGCGGGGATGAAGGCGGACGACGGGGTCGGGGCATTCATGGCAGCGCCTCTCAAAGTGCGGACTACCGATACGCAACTTGGCTTTCGAGCGCAACTCGAATGTGGCTGTCGAAAAACGCCTATACAGGGTCGCGAAGGCTGCGCATGCGGCAGGCGGAGCAAGGGAGACCGATATGAAAATTCTGGTTGCGGCGATCTTGGCGGCCCTTCCGTTGGCGGCAACGGCGCAGACGGTGCAGCCCGGTCAGTGGGACATTGCGATCACCACCGACAGCATGACGATGGCCGACATGCCGCCGGAGGTCGCCGCCGCGATGCGTGGCAAGACCATCCACGTGAAACACTGCATCACTCCGGCCGAAGCGGCACGCGGCCCGCAGGCAATGCTCGGGGCTCAGAAGGAATGCGCCTTCACCAAATATACGGTGCTTGGCGGCCGGATGCATTCGGAGATGACCTGCAAGCAGCCCGGCGGCCTGATGAAATCGGTCAGCGACGGGACCTTCACTCCGACCGGCTTCACCGCCACCGGCAAGACCGTGCTGACCGGCAACGGCGCGATGACGATGAGCGCGACGACGGTCGGCAAGCGCACCGGAACCTGCGCGAAATAGCCTAGCCCGCCATTTCTTTCGCGCGGGCATAGTCGGCCTTGCCGTTCGGCGCGCGCGGCACCTGCGGCACGATGACGATGCGCTTGGGGGCCTTGTAGGCGGCGAGCGACGTGCGGACGTGCGCGGCAAGCGCGGCAGGGTCGGCACCGGGTGCCTCGACGACGGCGGTGACCGCCTGTCCCCACTTCTCGTCGGCGACGCCGAAGACCAGCGCATCCTCGACCAGCGCGTGGGTCTTGAGCGCCTCCTCGACTTCCTCCGGAAAGACCTTCTCGCCGCCGGTGTTGATGCAGTGGCTGCCGCGGCCGAACAGGATCATCGACCCGTCGGCATCGACGGTCGCCCAGTCGCCGGGCAGCGAATAGCGGATGCCGTCGACCTCCACGAAGGTCGCCGCCGATTTCACCGGGTCCTTGTAATAGCCGCGCGGGATCAGGCCGCCGCGCGCGACGCGGCCCATGACGCCGGAGCCCGGCTGCACCGGCTTCATGTCCTCGTCGAGGATGACGGTGTTGGCGTCGTGGAGGAAGCGCGTTGCGGCGCCGGCATTGGCGCTGGTCTGCACAGCCGCGCCAAGGCCGAGGCCTTCCGACGAGCCGAGCGAATCGACGATCATCAGCGCCGGGTTGTGGCCGAGCAGCCCGGCCTTGATTTCGGGCGACCACATCGTACCGCTGGAGATCAGCGTCCTGAGCGATGCGATCGACCCGGCCCCGGCATCGAGCGCCTTCAGCAGCGGCCGCGCGAAGGCATCGCCGACGATCACCGCATAATCGGGGGCATGCGTCTCACAGGCGTGGATCGCCTCGTGAGGCACGAAGCCGTGGCCCGCCAACGTCACCACCGAGCCGCCGCGTGCCAGTGTGTAGATTGCGATCAGGAAGCCCGAACCGTGCATCAGCGGCGGCATGATCAGGCTGCGCGACACGACCGTGCCGGCGCGGATATGGTCGAAGAGCTCGGCATGGCTGGCGCAGGCCGCGACGCCGAGTGCGGGTGCGCCGCCGCCGCCGAGCAGGCTCCACAGCGCCGCCTGGTCCCACATCACGCCTTTCGGCATGCCGGTGGTGCCGCCGGTGTAGATGAACAGCATGTCGTCGCCGCGATGATCCTGCGGGGGCAGGGCGAGGCCGCTTTCGGCCGTCGCCTCGAACGCTTCACCGACCGCCAGTGTCAATTTCAGCTTGGGCAGGTCGAGCGAGGCGACCAGCGGCGTGAACTCCGGATCGTGGACCAAGACAACGGCATCGCTGTTGTCGAGGATATAGAGCAGCTCCGGCCCGGTGTAGCGGTAGTTGACGTTGACGTGGACCAGCCGCGCCTTGAACGCCGCGATGGTGGTCTCGAGGTAGGCGGGCGAGTTCCGCATCAGATGTGCGACCTTGTCGCCGGGCTGCGCGCCCGCCGCGAGAAACGCCGCCGCCAGCGCATCGGTGCGGCGGTCGAAGTCCCGCCAGTTGGTGATCTGGTTGCCGTGAATCAGCGCCGGCGCGTCGCCGTCGACCACCTCGTGCAAACGCGCGAAGATCGCGCCGAAACTCCATTGGTCGTCCATCGCTCGACTCTCCCCGCCGCCTTGATAGCCGCAAGTCGTCGCCGCATGGTAGGGCCAGGGAGACGATATGCGCGCGCTGGTCTGTCACGAGCTGAGCGAGGACCGGTCAGGCACCCGGCTGGAGGCCGACTGGCCCGAGCCGCCCGCACCGGGGCCGGGCGAGGTGACCGTGGCGATGACGGCGGCGGCGCTCAATTATCCCGACCTGCTGATGTTGTCGGGCGGCTATCAGTTCAAGCCCGACCTGCCGTTCGTGCCCGGCGTCGAGGGTGCCGGGCATATCGTAGCAGTTGGCGAGGATGTGTCGGGCGAACTGATCGGCGAGCGGGTGGTCGTCGGCGCGCGCTCGGGCTGTCTCGCCGAACGGCTGACGCTGCCGTTGGCGGCGGTGCGCTCGCTGCCGCCGGGACTGCACGACGAGCAGGCCGCTGGCTTCACCGTCGGTGCGCTGACCGCCTGGGTCGGGCTGATCGAGCGTGGGCTGCTGCGGGCGGGCGAGCGCGTACTAGTGCTGGGCGCGGGCGGCGGCATGGGCTGGGCGGCGGTCCAGCTGGCCCATGCCCGGGGCGCGACGGTCCTGGCGGCGACCAGCGATCCGGCCAAGGCGGCGCTGCTGTCTGGGGCTGGGGCCGACACGGTGCTGACCATCGACCGCGCCGCGCCCGCATTCGACGGGCTGAAGGACATCGATATCGTGTTCGATCCGGTCGGCGGCGCGCTTGCCCTGCCGGCCCTGAAGACACTGCGCTGGGGCGGCCGCTACCTGGTCATCGGCTTCACCGGCGGCCCCCCGGTCTCGGTGCCGCTCAACCGTCTGCTGCTCAAGGGCACCGAGATCGCCGGCGTCCGCGCCGGCGAGGCCGGGCGGCAGGACTCCGGGGCAGGGGCCCGCCACCTGCGCGAGATCGACGCGCTGGCAGCAAGCTTGACCCCGCACATCGGGATGACGGTGCCGCTCGAACGCGCCGGCGAAGCCTTCGCCGCCATGTCCGCAAGCAGAATTACGGGGAAGGCCGTCGTGACGTTCTAGGCCACCCCGAACCGCCGCTTCACCACGCTCGCCAGCACGCTCAGCGGCACGCCGCCGGTCTGCACCAGCGTGTCGTTGAAGTCGCGGACATCGAACGCGGGGCCGGTCTTGGCCTTGGCGAGGCTGCGCAGGCGCAGGATCTCGTTGTGGCCGGTCTTGTAGCTGCATGCCTGGCCGGGGGAGGCACAGTAGCGGTCGATCTCGCTGGTCGCGGAGCCCTTGGAGCGGCCGGTGTTTGTGACGATGAACTCGACCGCCTGGTCGCGGGTCCAGCGCTTGGCGTGGAGGCCGGTATCGACGACGAGCCGCACCGCGCGGAACCGCTGCGCCTGGAGATAGCCCAGCCGGCTCCACGGGTCGTCGGCATAGGCCCCGCTCTCCTCGACGAGCTGCTCGGCGTAAAGCGCCCAGCCTTCCGTGAACGCGCTGAAGTTCATCAGCGAATAGATCAGCGGCACGTCATCCTTGTGCTCGGCGAGATAGGCCCCCTGCCAGGCATGGCCGGGCAGCCCCTCATGCGCGGTCAGCGTCGACAGCTGGAAGCGCGGCCAGAACGCCATTTCCTTGAGGTTGATGTAATAGATCGCCGGTCGCGTGCCATCGAGGCTGGCAAAATTCATATAGCCGAGCGCCGCGCCGTCCTGGATGTCGGGCGGCACGCGCTTGATCTGGACATCGGCCTTCAAGGTCAGCTTGGAGATCTTCGGCATCGCTGCGCGCACCTTGTCGATCGCTGACTGGCAATAGGCGATGACATCGGCGCGGCCCTTGTCGCTGTCCGGGTAGGCAAAGCGCGAGTCCTTCGCCAGCGCGATGACGCGCTCGCCGACGCTGCCGCCGGTAACACCCTGGGCCTTCAGCAGCGCATCCATCTCAGCATCGAGCTCGGCATTCTGGCGCAGCCCAGTCTGATGGATGGTCTCGGGGTCGAGGTCGGTGGTGGTCGCGCCCTTCAGCAGCCAGCGGTAATAGGCGTCGCCGTCGGGCAGCTTCCACACGCCGGCGCGGTCGTCGGCCTTGAGCCCGGCCAGCGCCTTGATCTGGCGGTCGAGCGCCGGGTTAAATTCGGTCTCGACGATCTTCACCGCCCGCGCCGTCGGATCGGGCGCGCCGACCTTCAGCGCGCGGTCGCGCAGACTGGTGACGACGCGTTGCTGGGCGGCCGGTGTCGCCAGCAGGCCGCGCTGCTGCCCCAGCACGTTGGCGACCAGGAAGTCCGGCATGACGACGCCCTTGGCAGCGTCGGCGCGGATCGCATCGGTTTCCTGGTCAAGCTGCCGCGCGGCCCCCGACAGGCGGCTCAGATAGGCGTCGACGTCGCCCGGCGTCTCGATGTGCTGGGCGGTGGCGAGGAACTCGGCGTACTGCGAATAGGTGCCGTTCTGCTGGCTGACCACGTACGGCCCGCCACCGCCGTAGCCGACGTTACCATAGCCGAACTTGCGGCCCGTCAGCGACAGGTCGAGCGCGTAGAGAACGGTGTCGTAGCGGGTCTGGTCCGCGGCCGACAGCGATGCCCGGTCAAGCGCGGTCAGCTGCTTGCGGTAACCAGCGGTGCGGGCGGCGTCGCGGGCGCGTTCGGCAACGCTGACGTCGCTGACCTTTGCCGCCAGCGATGCCATCGCGCCGCGGTCGAGGCCGAGCTGGCTGGCAGACTCCGGCGAATTCAGCAGGATGTCCTCGGCAATGCCCTTCAGCACCGGGTCGAGCGGCGAGGCGGTGGCGGCGCGGGCGAGGCCGGGCAGGGCGGCAGCCCCGCCGGCCAGGGTAACAGCGGCAAGCAGTTGGCGGCGATTCAGTGTCATGCGACCCTCGTCATCAATCGAAGTGACGACGCTAGCGCAACTTAGCCGCCGCGCAAATCAGCCAGTGGCGCGCAGGTCGAGCGCCATGCGCCAGTCATCGACCTGGCCGCCGGGCAGGCGGTAGACATCCTCCAACGCTCCGGTCCGCACGAAGCCGAAGCTTTCGTACAACCGGATCGCCGAGCTGTTTTCGGCGAAGACACTGAGGTCGATCCAGGCGAGGCCATTGTCGCGTGCCCAGCCGATGATGTGGCTCAGCAGACGGCGACCGACACCCTGGCCCTGCAAGCTGGCATCGATACTCATGCCCAGCGTTGCGCGGTGGAGCGCGGTCCGCGTCGTCGCGCCGCGCAGTTCGCCCTGTGCGATCAGCGCGCCGTCGCGGCAATAGCCCCAGACCCGACGCCAGCCCGTCTGGTCGAGCGCAAGTTCGATCTGGCCGCTGAGTAGGGGGCCGATGACCGCAGCATCGAGCGAGTCCGGGTCGGGATGGAAACGCGGATGGCCAGCGACCCCCGAAGTCGCCGCGACGCGCCGCGTCAGCGCGACCAGATCGGCAACGTCATCGGCCTTGAGCTGGCAGGGCGCTTCGGCAGGCGACAGGGCAGGCATTGCCATCGACGATCTCCGGACGGTGTGGCGGAGAGGGTGGGATTCGAACCCACGGTGGAGTTGCCCCCACGACGGTTTTCAAGACCGTTGCCATAGACCACTCGGCCACCTCTCCGGACACGGCGGCATTTCAACGATTGCGCCGGTGATCGCAAGTCGCGGGTTGGCCGCGGCGTGCCGGCTGTGCCACTAGCCGGGTGTGAAGATTATCATTGCCGCCTGCCTGCTCCTGCTGACTGCTCCCGCTGCGGCGCAGGTCCTGCGCGCCGATCCCCCGACGGACGATGAAGTCGTCGATGTCTCTGTCGAGAGTGCGTTTGACGCATGGCTGTCGAGCTATCGGGCGATCGCGCAGGCGCAGGGGATCCGGCCCGAGACGCTGGACGCAGCGCTGACCGGGCTGCGCTATTCGCCGCGGGTCGTGGCGCTTGATCGGGCCCAGCCGGACGATAGCGGCCTGGCTTCGGCCAGCCAGTTCTCGGACTATCTGGCGCGGCGGCTGGAGCCGGTGCGGGAGGCCCGCGGCATGGCCGCCAAGGGCCGCTATCAGGCCAAGCTTAGCGAACTAGAGGCCGCGAGCGGCGTGCCAGCCTCGATCGTGCTCGGGATCTGGGGCATGGAGTCGAGCTACGGCGCGGTCACCGGCGGCTTCGACGTTGTCCGCAGCCTCGCCAGCCTGGCCTATGACGGGCGGCGGCGGGTCCTGTTCACCAAGGAGCTGACCGCCGCGCTGACGATCATCGACAAGGGCCTCGCCGACCGGGCCAAGCTGCGCGGCTCATGGGCAGGCGCAATGGGCCAGCCGCAGTTCCTGCCGTCGAGCTATGTCGCCTATGCCGCCGACGGCGACGGTGACGGCCGCGCCGACATCTGGAACTCGGGCGAGGATGTCGCCGCCTCGATCACCCGCTATCTTAGCTTGAAGGGCTGGCGGCGGGGCGAGGGCTGGGGCGTCGCGGTCCAGGTGCCGCCGGGCTTCGACCGCGAGCGGGTCCGCAATCTCGTGCTGCCGAGCGACTGCGTCCGCGTGCTGAGCAAGCACAGCCGATGGATTTCGCTGGGCGAGTGGCGGGCGCTGGGCATGATGCGCGCCGACGGGAACCCGTGGCCGGCCGACAACACGCTGGCGACGCTGGTCGAGCCGGACGGGCCGGCCGGGCCGGCCTATCTGACCTTCGGCAATTATCGGCGCCTGCTCGACTATAACTGCTCCAACTTCTACGCGCTGTCGGTGGCGCTGCTCGGCGATGCGCTCAAGTAGCGTTGCCGCGGTCCTGCTGCTGGCGGGTTGCGCGGCGCATGCACCGCGTCCGCAGGCGGCCCGCGCGGTGCCCGGCGGGGTCAAGATCGGCCAGCCCTATACGGTGCTCGGCAAGCGCTATGTGCCCGCCGACGACCGCAGCTATGACGTCACCGGCATCGCCAGCTGGTACGGGCCGACCTTCCATGGCCTGTCGACCGCCAACGGCGAAACCTATGACCAGGACGGGCTGACGGCGGCGCACAAGACACTGCCGATGCCGAGCTTCGTCGAGGTCGCCAACCTCGATAACGGCCGCACGCTGACGGTTCGCATCAATGACCGCGGGCCGTTCGTCGACGGGCGGATCATCGACCTGTCGCGCAAGTCGGCGCTGCTGCTCGGGGTCGACCGGCCGGGCACCGCGCGGGTGCGGGTGCGGCGGGTGTTTCCCGACGGTCCGACGATTGCGGCGCTGGCCCCGCCGCCGCGCGCGCCCGCGGCACCGCCCGTCGCGGCCCCGGTGCTCACGTCGACGCCCGAGGCGACCATCAGCGACGTTCCCGTCCAGACCGTCGAGCTGCCGGCGCCGGGCGCAGTGCGGGGCGCAATGCCGGGCCCAGTGTCGGGCCCAGTACCGGGCAATGTCTTCGTCCAGGTCGCGGCGCTGTCCAATGCCGGCCGCGTAGCCTGGCTGAGCGGTTTCCTCGCCCCGATCGGCCCGGTGGTGAGCGAGCGGCTGCCGTCCGGGCTGACGCGCGTCCGGATCGGCCCCTACGCCGATACCGCCGCCGCGACGCCGATACTGGCGCGGGTGCAGGCCGCGGGCTACACCGACGCGCGACTGATCGCCCCCAAGCCCGGAGCCCCCTGATCCATGCGTGTCCTGCCTGCGTTCGCTGCCCTGCTGTTGCCCGTCGCCGCGCTCGCGCAGACCCCGCTGCCGGTGTTCACCACGCCCGCGCCCTATGCGTACATGAAAGACCTGTCGAACGGCGCGGTGCTGTTCGCCAAGGGCGCGGACGAACGCATCCCGCCCGCTTCGATGGCCAAGATGATGACCGTCTACGTCGCCTTCGACATGCTGCGCCGGGGCGATGCCAAGCTGACCCAGAAGGTCCGCATCCGACCCGAGACCTGGGCCAAGTGGCATGCGCAGGGCTCGACGATGTTCCTGTCGCCGAACGAGGAGGTAACGGTCAGCGATCTCCTTCATGGCATCATCACCCTGTCGGGCAACGACGCCTGCGTGACGCTGGCCGAAGGACTGGCGGGTACCGAGGAGCAGTTCGTCGCGCTGATGAACGCCAAGGCCAAGCAGATCGGCCTGACCGGCAGCCACTTCACAACCACCAACGGCTGGCCCGATCCGGCGCAGCTGGTGACGCCGCACGATCTCGCCATCGTCGCCGAGCGCACCATCGGTGATTTCCCCGGGCTCTATGCGCGCTTCTACCCGGTGCAGTCGTTCACCTGGGGCAAGACGCTGGGGACCGGCGCGGACATCAAGCAGGACAACCGCAACCCGCTGCTCGGCCGGGTCGCCGGGGCGGACGGCCTGAAGACCGGGCATACCGAGGAGGCGGGCTATGGCTTCACCGGCTCGGCGGTGCAGGACGGGCGGCGGCTGGTGATGGTCATCGCCGGGCTGAAATCGTTCAACGAGCGCATCGCCCAGTCGGTGGCGTTCATGGAATGGGGTTTCCGCGCCTGGACGCAGCAGGTCATCGCGCCCGCCGGCAAGATCATCGACCGCGCGCCGGTATGGATGGGCAGCGCCGACAGTGTCGGGCTGATGGGCCCGGTCGACCTGAAGGTCACCGTGCCGCGCGGCTATTCCGGCAAGCGCACGGTCAAGGTCGTCTATGACGGCCCGCTGAAGGCGCCGATCAAGCGCGGTGCGGCGGTCGCGACTCTGGTCGTCGGCGTGCCCGGCATGCCGGTGACGCGCATTCCGCTGGTCGCCGCCGAGGATGTCGCCCCGGCCGGCTTCTTCGGCCGCATCACCAGTGCCTTCCGGGTGCTCGTCCTGCACAAATGAGCGGCCGGCTGATCACGCTCGAAGGCGGCGAAGGCGCGGGCAAGTCGACGCAAGTCCAGCGCCTCGCCGAACGGCTGCGCGGCGAGGGGATCGATGTCGTCGTCACCCGGGAGCCGGGCGGCACCGCGGGTGCGGAAGCCGTGCGCGCGCTGCTCGTCGAGGGCGATGCCGACCGCTGGAGCGCAGCCGCCGAAGCGTGCCTGGTCAATGCCGCCCGCGCCGACCATGTCGAGCGGCTGATCCGCCCGGCGCTCGCGGCGGGCACCTGGGTAATCTGCGACCGCTTCGTCGATTCGACGCTGGCCTATCAGGGCGCGGGCAAGGGCCTCGCCGATTCCGCACTGCGCAACCTCCACCATGTCGCGACGCAGGACCTGTGGCCCGACCTGACGCTGATCCTCGACATCGCGGTCGAGGCGGGACTGGCGCGCGCCGCCGCACGCCGCGGCGGGGGAGGGCGGTTTGAAGCGCACGACACCGGCTTCCACCTCGCGGTGGCCCAGGGGTTCCGCGAGATCGCTGACGCCGAACCGCACCGCTGCAAGCTGATCGACGGCGGCGCGACCGCCGATGCCGTCGCCGCGGCGATCTGGGCCGAGGTTGCGGCGCTGATCGCCGCGCCGGCGGTTCCTGCCGCCAACTACCGCGCGTCCGCGGTCGGCGAGCTCGACTCGCACACCCGCGTCGACAGCGGCGATGACTGAACTGGTTGGCCACGCCGCCGCCGCCGCGGCGTTCCGCAGCGCCTTCCTCAGCGGCCGCCCGCACCATGCCTGGCTGCTCGCCGGACCGCCGGGGGTGGGCAAGGCGACCTTCGCCCGGGCTGCCGCGACCTGGGCGCTGGCCCATGCGGCCGGGCCGGCAGTGGCGGACGACAGTTTCGACGTGCCCGCCGGCCACCCGATCGCGGCACTGGTCGAGGCCGGCAGTCACCTCGACCTGCGCAGCCTGGTCCGCACCACCGACGACAAGGGCAAGCTGCGCACCGTCATCCGCGTCGACGAGATCCGCGCGCTGCAGCCGCTGTTCCGCAACCGCCCGGCGCTCAGCGACTGGCGCGTCGTCATCGTCGATTCGGCGGACGAGATGAACACCAACGCTGCCAACGCGCTGCTCAAGAACCTCGAGGAGCCGCCGGCGGGCACCTTGTTCCTGGTCGTCAGCCATTCGCCGGGCCGCCTGCTGCCGACGATCCGCTCGCGTTGCCGGACGTTGCGCTTCCGGCCGCTCAGCGACACCGAGGTCGGCATCGTGCTCGCCGTGCAGCGGCCCGAGCTGCCGGCAGCCGAAATCGCCGCGCTGGTCGCGGTCGCGGAAGGGGCGCCGGGCCGGGCGCTGGGCCTGGCCGAGGCCGGCGTCGAGGCGCTGACCCGCGACATGGACGCGCTCGCGCTGGCGCGGGGCGGGGAGGGTACGGCGCGCGCGCTCAGCCTGTCGCGCAGCCTGTCGGGCAAGGCCGCCGGTCCGCGCTATGCCGCCTTCCTCGATCTGGCGCCCGCCTATATCGCGCGGGCGGCCCGCGACCGCAGCGGCGCGCGCGGGCTCCGCGCCGTCGGCCTGTGGGAGCGGGCGAACGACCTTGCCGGGGGGGCCGTGCCGCTGGCGCTGGAGCCGCAGGCGGTGGCGTTCGAGCTGGCGACGCTGATCGCGGGGTTGGCGGAGTAGGGCGGTTCCGCATAAGACGCGCACCATGAAGCCCGCCGACCATTTCTACATCACCACCGCGATCAGTTACCCGAACGGCGCGCCGCATATGGGCCATGCCTATGAGGTGATCGCCACAGACGCGATCGCGCGCTTCCAGCGGCTCAGCGGCAAGACCGTGCGCTTCCTGACCGGCACCGACGAGCACGGCCTCAAGATCGCGCAGGCAGCGCGGGCCGAGGGCGTCGAGCCGCGCGCCTATGTCGACCGGATGGTGACCGCGTTCCAGGCGATGGCCGATACCTTCCAGATCAGCCACGACCGCTTCATCCGCACCACCGACGCCGATCACTATGCCGCGAGCCAGGAATTGTGGCGGCGGATCGAGGCGAACGGCGACCTGTATCTCGACTGCTACGAGGGCTGGTACTCGGTCCGCGACGAGGCCTATTACGACGAGAGCGAACTGATCGACGCGGAGGATACCGCCGGCGACAAGGTCCGCCTGTCGCCGCAGGGCACGCCGGTGGTCTGGACGGTGGAGGAAAGCTGGTTCTTCCGCCTGTCGAAGTATCAGCAGCAACTGCTAGACCTGTATGACGATCCGGCGCGGGTGCGACCGGCCAGCCGGGTCAACGAGATGCGCAGCTTCGTCGCCGGGGGCCTGCGCGACCTGTCGGTATCGCGGACCAGCTTCGACTGGGGTGTGCCGGTGCCCGACGCCCCCGGCCATGTCATGTACGTCTGGCTCGACGCGCTGACCAACTACCTGACCGGCGCGGGTTTTCCGGGGGCCGAGGACGAGTGGTGGCCCGCCGACCTGCACGTCGTCGGCAAGGACGTGGTGCGCTTCCACGCGGTCTACTGGCCGGCCTTCCTGCTGTCGGCGGGGCTCGCACCCGCGACGACCGTGTTCGGCCACGGCTTCGTGCTCGACCGCGGCATCAAGATGTCGAAGTCGGTCGGCAACGTCGTCGACCCGCTCGACCTCGCCAAGACGCTGGGTGTCGACCGGCTGCGCTGGTTCCTGCTCCGCGACGTGGCGTTCGGCGAGGACGGCAACTACAGCCACGACGCCATCGTCGAGCGCACCAACGCCGATCTGGCCAACGGCATCGGCAACCTGGCGCAGCGCGCGCTCAGCATGGTCGCCAAGGACGGCGGCACGATGCCGGCATTCACGGGCGCGTCGGCCGACGATCTCCATGCCGCCTTTGTCGAGGGCACCGAAGCCTATTTTGCCGCAATGGACGCGCTGCAACTGCACCGTGGCCTCGAGGCTGTGATGGGCCTCGTCGCCGCCGCCAACGGCTATTTCGCCGACGCCGCACCCTGGGGCCTGAAGGACGCCCCAGAGCGCCGCGCCGGGGTACTGGCGGCGACCCTCGACGCCGCGCGCCGTATCGCCATCCTCGCGCAACCGGCGATCCCGGAGGCCGCGAACCGCCTGCTCGACCAGCTCGGCGTCCCACCCAATGCCCGCGATTTCGCGGCATTCAACACGGCAGTTCCCGCCGGCACGACGCTACCGCCACCCGCTGGCGTGTTCCCGCGCTGGGTCGAGCCAAGCTGATGCTGGTCGATTCGCACTGTCACCTCAACTACCCGGGTCTGGTCGAGGATCAGGCGGGCGTCATCGACCGCGCCCGGGCGGCGGGCGTCGGCACCATGCTCGGCATTGCGACGCGCGTCGCCGAATGGGACCAGATCACCGGTCTGGCCGAGCGCGAGGCGGACATCTGGGCGACGGTCGGGGTTCATCCTCACGAGGCCGACGTCCACCCCGACACCGACGCCGCCCGCCTGATCGAGGCGGCGCGGCACCCGAAGGTGATCGGCATCGGCGAGACCGGCCTCGACTATTATTACGACAAGAGCGACCGCGACCGGCAGCGAGCCAGCTTCCGCGCCCATATCGCCGCCGCGCGCGACACCGGCCTGCCGCTGATCGTCCACACCCGCGATGCCGAGGATGACACCGCCGGCATCCTGCGAGCGGAGATGGAGCAGGGGGCCTTCGCCGGCGTCATCCACTGCTTCACCGCCAGCCAGGCCTTTGCCGAACAGGCACTTGCGCTCGGGTTCTACATTTCCCTGTCAGGTATCGTGACGTTCAAGAACGCCCGCGACCTGCAGGCGAGTGCGGCGACGATCCCCCCGGACCGGCTTCTGGTCGAAACCGACGCGCCGTTCCTCGCGCCCGTGCCGATGCGCGGCAAGACCTGCGAGCCGGCGTTCGTGGCGCACACTGCGGCGTTCGTCGCGGGCCTGCGCGGGCAAGGCGTGGACGAACTCGCCGCCTCCACCACCGACAATTTCTTCCGTCTGTTCGCCAAGGCGGCGCGGCCGTGAGGATCACCGTCCTGGGCAGCGGCACCTCGAGCGGCGTACCCCGGATCGGCAACGACTGGGGCGACTGCGACCCCGCGAACCCACGCAACCGCCGCCGCCGTGCGTCGGTCCTGGTCGAGGCCGGCGACACGCGTATTCTCGTCGATACCGGCCCGGACCTGCGCATGCAGCTGCTCGACGCCGGCATCGCGACGCTCGATGCGGTGCTCTACAGCCACGACCATGCCGACCACAGTCACGGCATCGATGATCTCCGCCAAGTCTTTAACAACATGGGCAGGCCGGTCGACTGTTATGCGAACGCGGCAACATGGCGGGTGCTGCAACGCCGGTTCGATTATGTCTTTACCGGCAGCGAGTTCTACGCCGCGACGGCGGTCGCGCACATCATGCCTGAGCGGCTGACGATCGGCCCCATCGTCGTGACACCGTTCGTGCAGAACCACGGCAACATCGACACGCTCGGCTTCCGCTTCGATTGCGGGGGAAGAGCGGCGGCCTACTCCACCGACGTCAAGGCGCTGCGCGAGACCGGGCCACTGGCCGGGCTCGACCTGTGGGTTATCGATGCGCTGCGTCGCCACCCGCACCCGACGCACAGCCACCTCGAACAGTCGCTGGGCTGGATCGCCGCGCACCGGCCGCGGCGCGCGGTTCTGACCCACATGGATAACAGCATGGATTTCGAAACCCTAGCCGCGACGTTGCCAGCCGGAGTCGAGCCGGGTTACGACGGACTGTGCATCGAGCTGGAGGCGGCGGCATGAGCATCGCGACGATCGCCGCCATCGCGAGGCGGCGGCGCAAGTTCGTTTTCGGCGTCCTCGAACAGGCAGCGAATATTCTGGGTGCAATGACCGCCAGCGTCATGGTGGTCGGCTTGCTGCTGCCGGCGCTGGCCAGCTTTGGCGGCATGGCATCGGTCAGCGCCGCGATGTTCGCATCTGCGGCCTGGCTGGTCACGGGCCTCGCGGTCCTGACCGGCGGCAGTTCGATGCTGCTGCGCGGCCTGGCACGCGCGCTTGAGGACGACGGCGTCGCCATGCGCGACAATGACGGAACGGCCAACTGATGGATGCAATGTCGGCAACCACCGCCGCCGCCGGCGTTGGCGCACTCGGTGTCCTGGTCTTGGTTGGGTTCTGCGTGGCGCTCTACTTCTACGTGCGCCGGCACTGATCGATTTAACATAATATATATTATCGGACTGGGTGATGGGCGTGCGTTGGTGCTGGCGAACCAAGCCCGACGGTGGCATGGGAGCGGCGTGAACCCTGCCCCCTTGCCCAAGCGCACGGATACCGGCGCCTTCCTGCGGGAATGGCTGAGCGATCCGCTACGGGTTGCCTCGGTCGCACCGTCGGGCCGCGCGCTCGCGGCGATGATGACCCGCGAAATCACCGCCGCCGATGCGCCGGTGATCGAGCTTGGCCCAGGCACCGGCGTGTTCACCGATGCGCTGCTGGCCCGCGGCGTTCCCGAGGACGGGCTTGTCCTGGTCGAGATGAACGCCAATTTCGCGCGCCTGCTGCGCTTCCGCATGCCGCGCGCGACCGTGCTCGAGATGGATGCGACGCGGCTGGGCCGGCTCGATCTGCCCGGCGGCGTCGGGGCGGTGGTCAGCGGCCTGCCGGTGCTGGCGATGCCGCCACGCGCCGTGCTGCAGATTCTCAGAGGCGCGTTCGCCCATTTGCGCGATGACGCGGCCTTTTACCAGTTCACCTATGGCCCCAGCTGCCCGGTGCGCCGCACGATCCTGGCCCGGCTCGGTCTGAAGGCAAAGCGGGTCGGCGGGGCGATCGTCAACCTGCCCCCGGCCTCGGTCTACAAGATCACCCGCGCACGATGATCGAGCCGCTGGTGGCGATCATGGCGCGGCTGCGCGATCCCGCCACCGGCTGCCCCTGGGATGTCGCGCAGGACTTCGCCACGATCGCGCCGTACACGATCGAGGAAGCGTACGAGGTCGCGCAGGCGATCGCCGACAACGACATGGCCGAGCTGCGTGACGAGCTTGGCGACCTGCTCCTCCAGCTGGTGTTCCACGCCCGCATCGCCGAGGAGGCGGGGGCCTTCGCCTTGCCCGATGTCGTCACCGCGATCGTCGACAAGATGACCCGCCGGCATCCGCATGTCTTCGGCGATGCCGCGTCCGACGTTGATGCGGTGTCGCAGAAACTGACCTGGGAGGCGTTGAAGGCGAAGGAGAAACCGCGCGGCGCGGCGCTCGACGGAGTGGCCCTCGCCCTGCCCGCGCTGATGCGCGCCGACAAGCTGCAGCGCCGCGCCGCGCGGACCGGATTCGACTGGCCCGACGCCGGCGGTGCCCGCGCCAAGATCGTCGAGGAGCTGGCTGAATTCGACGCCGCCGCAACGCCCATGGAGCGGCACGAGGAGGCCGGCGATCTGCTGTTCGCCGTGGTCAACTGGCTGCGCAAGCACGAGATCGACCCCGAGGTCGCGCTGCGCGCCGCGAACGCCAAGTTCGAGCGGCGGTTTGCGGCGATGGAGGCCGAGGCGGGTGCCGGTTTTGCGGGCCTCGACCTCGATGCCAAGGAAGCCCTGTGGCAGGCGGTGAAGGTGCGCGAGCGCGCCTAGTCGAGCCGGGCGATCGCATCGATCAGGTCGCCGTAACTGTCGATGACCGCGTCCGCACCGAGTTCCGCGGCCGGCCGGTCGGCAAAGCCGAACCCCACGACGATGACCGGCACGCCGGCGTTGCGGGCGGCCGCTACGTCGATGCTGGTGTCGCCGATGAAGACGCTGTCGGTGAGCGCATGGCCGGCGGCGGCGGCGGTTGCCGCGACATGGCGCGCATCGGGCTTGCGCACCGCCAGGCTGTCCCCGCCGAGCACGGCCGCGAACCGCCCGCTCCAGCCGATCGCCTCGATCAACTGGTTGGCGAGCCCGACCGGCTTGTTGGTGCAGACCGCCAGCGTTACCCCCTGCGCGGCGAGCGCGTCCATCGCCGCTGCCGCGCCGGGATAAACCCGCGAACTATCGGCGATGTGACCGGCGTAGAACGCCAGGAACGGCTGGAGCGCACGCTGGACGATCGCCTCGTCCACGTCGCCCGATTGCGCCAGGCCAAGTTCGATCAGGGCGCGCGCACCCTGGCCGACGAGGTGGCGGACGGTCGCTGCGTCGACACCGGGCCGCTCGACGGCAGCGAGCGCGTAGTTGAGCGCCGCGCACAGGTCGGGCGCGGTGTCGACGAGGGTGCCGTCGAGGTCGAAGATCACGAGTTTCGGGTGCATGTCCGCTCCGTCACGGCTGCCGCTGGAAAAGACAAGGTCGATATGCGAAAGCCCGCGCCGTGAGCCACCCCCGCCCAGTTGCCGCGATCGTGCTTGCCGCCGGCCAGGGGACGCGGATGAAGTCCGCGCGGCACAAGGTGCTGCACCCGCTCGCCGGGCGACCGATGCTGCTCCACCTGCTCGCCAGTGTTGATGCGCTGCAGTCGGCGGCGACCGTCGTCGTGGTCGGGGCCGGGCGCGAGCAGGTCGAGGCCGCGCTGACGGGGACCGGCGCCGCGGTCGCGGTGCAGTCCGAACAACTCGGCACCGGCCATGCCGTGGCGCAGGCGGAGGCAGCGCTGGCCGGTTTCGATGGCGACGTGCTGATCCTGTACGGGGATGTGCCGCTGATCGAAACCGCGACGATGCAGCGGATGCTCGATGCGTTGACCGACGACGTCGCGGCCGTCGTCCTGGGTTTCAGTCCAGCCGATCCAGCAGCTTACGGGCGCATCCTCGCGACCGGCGGCATTATCGACAAGATGGTCGAGTTCAAGGACGCGAGCGCCGCCGAGCGCGCCGTGACGCTGTGCAATTCGGGGCTGATGGCGGTGCGCTCGCGCGACCTGTGGCCGCTGCTCGCCCGCGTCGGCAACGCCAATGCCGCAGGCGAATACTACCTGCCCGATATCGTCGGCCTCGCCGCCCTGCCCGTTCGCGTCATCGAGACCGATGCGGCCGAAGTCGCGGGCGTCAATTCCCGCGCCGAACTCGCCGTCGTCGAGGCGGGCTGGCAGGACCGGCGGCGCGCCGCGATGATGGCGGCCGGAGTAACGCTGGTCGCGCCGGAGACCGTGTGGTTCGCCCACGACACGACTGTCGCCGCCGACGTCACTATCGAACCCGATGTCTGGTTCGGCCCCGGCGTGCGCATCGCCGCCGGCGCGACGATTCGCGGCTTCAGCCATATTGAGGGCGCGACGATCGGCACCGGGGTCGAGGTCGGGCCGTTCGCCCGGCTTCGGCCTGGCACGGTGCTCGGCGATGGCGCCAAGATCGGCAATTTTGTCGAGGTCAAAAACGCGCGGCTGGGCGATGGTGCCAAGGCCAACCACCTGACATATCTAGGTGACGCCGATATCGGCGCGAAGACCAACATCGGTGCGGGAACGATAACCTGTAATTACGACGGCTTCTTCAAGTATCGCACAACGATCGGCGCGGGTGCGTTCATCGGCTCCAACAGCGCGCTGGTCGCGCCGGTCAGCATCGGCGACAACGCCATCGTCGCGGCCGGCAGCACGGTCACCGCCGACGTCGAGGCCGGTGCCCTGGCGCTGGCGCGGGGGCAGCAGACGGTCAAGACGGGCTGGGCGACGCGATTCCGGGCCATCATGGCAGCACGCAAAGCGGACAAACACTGACATGTGCGGCATCATCGGCATTCTCGGCACGACGGACGTCAGCGAGCGCCTGCTCGACGGGCTGCGGCGGCTCGAATACCGCGGCTATGACAGCGCCGGCATCGCCACCATCCATGACGGGCATTTCGATCGGCGGCGGGCGGAGGGCAAGCTCAACAACCTCGCGGCGCGGCTGGCGGAAAGCCCCCTGCCCGGCCGCATCGGCATCGCCCACACCCGCTGGGCGACCCACGGCGCGCCGACCGAGGACAATGCTCACCCGCACATCGTCGGTCCGGTGACCATCGTCCACAACGGCATCATCGAGAACTTCCGGCCGCTGCGTGACGAGCTGATCGCGGACGGGCGTGAATTCCGCAGCCAGACCGACACCGAGGTCGTCGCGCATCTGGTGGCGCGCGAAGTCGAGCGCGGGGCCAGCCCACGTGAGGCGGTCGCGGCGGTGCTGCCGCGCCTGCACGGCGCGTTCGCGATGGCCTTCATGTTCGAGGCCGAGCCCGACCTGCTGATCGGGGCGAGGCTGGGGGCGCCGCTGACCGTCGGCTACGGCGAGGGCGAGAACTACCTTGGCTCCGATGCGCTGGCGCTGGCCCCGCTGACGCAGCGCATCGCCTATCTCGACGACGGCGACTGGGTTGCGGTCAGCCGCGAGAGCGTCGAGATCTTCGACCGCGACAACAAGCCGGTGACGCGGCCGGTGACGATGTCCGGCCTGACCGGCGCGATGATCACCAAGGGCAATTACCGCCACTTCATGCTCAAGGAGATCCATGAGCAGCCGGTGGTGGTGGCGCAGACGCTGCAGTCCTACCTGCGCCCGGTCGAGGCCCAGGTCGCGCTGCCGCAGATGGATTTCGACCTGTCGGCGATCGAACGCGTCGCCATCGTCGCCTGCGGCACCGCCTCCTATGTCGGCATGATCGGCAAATACTGGATCGAGCAGCTGGCGCGGATCCCGGTCGACGCCGATGTCGCGTCGGAGTTCCGCTACCGCGAGCCGGTGCTCGACGGGCGCGTGCTCGGCGTTGTGATCTCGCAGTCGGGCGAGACCGCCGACACGCTGGCGGCGCTTCATCACATGGCGGCGGCGGGGGTCACCACCGCCGGCATCATCAATTCGCCGACCAGTTCGATGGCGCGCGAGGTCGACCTGCTGCTGCCCACTCATGCCGGGCCGGAGATCGGCGTCGCCTCGACCAAGGCGTTCACCTGCCAACTGGCCGTGATGGCGGCGCTGGCCGTCAACCTCGCCCGCGCCAAGGGCCGGTTGAGCCGTGACGCCGAAGCCGAGCTGGTCCACCAGCTGTCCGAAGTCCCCGCCGCGATGAACGCCGCGCTGGCCCGCGAGTCCGCGATCGAGCCGGTCGCGCAGATCGTCGCGCAGGCCCGCGACGTGCTCTACCTGGGCCGCGGCGTCGACTATCCGATGGCGCTCGAAGGCGCGCTTAAACTGAAGGAAATCAGCTATATCCACGCCGAAGGCTATGCATCGGGTGAGATGAAGCACGGCCCGATCGCGCTGATCGACGACCAGGTGCCGCTGATCGTCATCGCTCCCGCCGGGCCGTTGTTCGACAAGACTGTCAGCAACATGCACGAGGCGCAGGCGCGCGGGGCCCAGGTCATCCTGATTTCCGACGCCGCCGGCATCGCCCAGGCCGGACACGGCTGCGTCGCCACCATCGAGATGCCCGCGCTCCACCCGTTGATCGCGCCGCTGGTCTATGCGGTGCCGGTCCAGCTGCTTGCCTACCAGGTGGCGGTGCTGAAGGGCACCGACGTCGATCAGCCGCGCAACCTCGCCAAGTCGGTGACGGTCGAATAGCTGTAACGGGCTGCCGGCAGCGGCGAAGGAGCAAGCATGGCCCACCGTACCGCCGAATTCACCAACGCCGACGGCGTCCGCCTGAAAGCACGCATCGAGCTGCCGGTCGGCCCCGTGCGCGCCGTGGCGCTGTTCGCGCACTGCTTCACCTGCACGATGCAGAGCCATGCGGCGAGCCGCGTGACGATGGCGCTGGCGGCGCACGGCATCGCGACGATGCGGTTCGACTTTACCGGGCTGGGCGGCAGCGAAGGCGACTTCGCCAACGCCGGGTTCGCGGCCGATGTCGCCGATATCGTGTCCGCCGCGGATTACCTGCGCGGCGACGTCGGGGCGCCGTCGATCGTCATCGGGCACAGCCTCGGCGGGGCCGCCATCCTAGCGGCTGCGAGCGGCATCCCGGAGGCGCGCGCGGTCGTCACCATCGGCGCGCCGTTCGACCCGGCGCATGTGCTTCACCGCATCGACGGCGATCTGGCGACGATCGAGCGCGACGGCGCGGGCGAGGTCAAGATCGGCGGGCGGGCGTTCCGGATCAGCGCCGATTTCCTCAACCGCACCAAGGGTTCGATGCCGGCGACGCAGATCGCAGGGCTGAAGCGCGCGCTGCTCGTCCTGCACGCCCCGCTCGACACTATCGTCGGGATCGACAATGCGCGCGCCATCTTCGAGGCGGCGCGCCACCCCAAGAGCTTCGTTTCGCTCGACGGCGCCGATCACCTGCTGACCCGGCTGAGCGACGCCAATTATGTCGCGTCGCTGATCGCGGCCTGGGTCGAACGCTATATCGATCCGCTGCCCGCCGGTGCCGACCTTGCCGAGGGCGAGGTGCTGGTCGGCAGCGCCGGGGGCAAGTTCGGCACCATCGTCCGTACGCGCGGCCACGAGCTTATCGTCGACGAGCCGGTGGCGTTCGGCGGCGACGATGCCGGCCCCGGCCCCTACGACCTGCTGCTCGGTTCGCTGGGGGCGTGCACGGCGATCACGCTGAAGATCGTCGCGGCGCGCGAGAACATCCCGCTGACGGGCGTCACCGTCCGCCTCACCCACGACCGCAACCACGCCAAGGACTGCGACCATTGCCTCGAGGCCGGGGCGAAGGTCGAGGCGATCAATCGCACGCTCGACCTGGCCGGCGACCTCGACGAGGCACAGCGCGCGCGGCTGCTCGTCATCGCCGATAAATGCCCGGTCCATCGGACGCTGACCGGCAATCTGCACATTCACACTCTGCTTGCGCCGGCCGCCCTGCCCGGGTGACATACCGGGCATGAGTCGCATCCTGCTCAAGACCACGATCCCGACGACTGCGGATGACTGGCATGTCGGCCGTTTCGGCTTGCTTGCCGCGCACCTGCGCCAGCTCGGGCATGGGGTGACGGCGCGCGATCTCGATCAGCCAGACGGCAGCGACATCGATCTGCGGGCGGCGGCAGTGGGCGATTACGACCAGGTCTGGATCTTCGGAGTCGACGGCATCGGCGCGCTTGGCCCATCCGATATTGCCGCGATCGATGCGTTCCGCACCCGCGGCGGCGGCGTGCTGCTCAGCCGGGACCATCAGGACCTCGGCTCGTGCCTCGCCAACATCCCGGGCATCGGCCTGACCCAGCATTTCCATTCCGCCAATCCGGAGAGCGATCCGGAGCGGCAGGCGCAGGACGACACCGGCTCGCCGATGCTGTGGCCGAACTATCATTCCGGCAACAACGGCGACGTGCAGGAAATTTCGGTCCTCGATCCGCTGCACCCGCTGGTCACCCGCGCCGATGGGTCGCCGATCCGCTGGTTCCCGACGCACCCGCACGAGGGTGCCGTCTCGGCCCCGGACGCCCTGCCCGGCGCACGCGTCGTCGCCTGCGGGCAGAGCTCGCAGACCGGCCGCCGCTTCAACCTGGTCGTCGCGGTCGAGGAGCCCGGCAAGGGCCGCGCCGTCGCCGACGCCAGCTTCCACCATTTCGCCGACTGCAACTGGGATCCCGCAGCCGGCGCGCCGAGCTTCGTCAACGAGCCGTGGGGTGACGCCATCGTCACCACCCCCGGCGCGCGCGCCGACGCCGAGCGTTACGCGGCGAACATTGCCGCCTGGCTGGCGGGGTGACCCGACAGGAAGGTGGCTGCCACTGCGGCGCGGTGCGGTTCGCGGTGCGTATGCCCGCCGCCGTCACGCTGCTCGACTGCAACTGCTCGATCTGTGCGAAGACCGGCTATCTGCACCTGATCGTCGCGGCCGGTGACTTCACCCTGCTCACCGATCCGGCCGCCCTCAGCGAATACCGCTTCGGCAGCGGCACGGCGCGTCACCTGTTCTGCGCCACCTGCGGGATCAAGAGCTTCTACGTGCCGCGGTCCCACCCCGACGGCTACAGCGTCAACTGGCGGGCGCTCGATGATTGCCGCGGCATCGCGGTGACGGTGACCGCCTATGACGGCCGCGACTGGGAGGCTGCGCGCGCCGCTCTCGATTAGGCATGGCTGCCATCGTCGCGGGCGGATTGCCCCGCGCCGTCTGCGCCCCTAACTGCAGGACGGTCCCACGGAGTTCAGACGCATGCCCTACGACTATGACCTGTTCGTCATCGGTGCCGGTTCCGGCGGCGTGCGCGGCGCGCGGATCTCGGCCGGGCACGGCGCGCGGGTCGCGGTCGCCGAGGAACACCGCGTCGGCGGCACCTGCGTCATCCGCGGCTGTGTGCCCAAGAAGCTGCTCGTCTACGGTTCGCATTTTGCCGAGGACCTCGTCGATGCCAAACGGTTCGGCTGGACTCTGGGCAGCAAGGGCTTCGACTGGCCGACGCTGCGCGACAACGTGCTGGCCGAAGTCGACCGGCTGAACGGTATCTACCAGACCAATCTCGACGCGCAGAAGGTGACGACGCTGCACGGCCACGCCGTCCTGACCGGCGCACATACCGCGGAGGTCGACGGCGAGCCGATCACGTTCGACAAATTGCTGATCGCCACCGGTGCCCGGCCGATGGTGCCGCCGGTGCCGGGGGCCGAACACGGCATCACCTCGAACGAGGTCTTCCATCTCGAGGCGCTGCCGAAGCGGATCGTCATCGCGGGCGGCGGCTATATCGCCAACGAGTTCGCCGGCATCTTCCACGAGCTTGGCGTCCACGTCATGCTGGTCAACCGGGGCGACACCATCCTGCGCGGATGGGACTCCGCGCTGCGCGACCGGCTGCTGACCATCAGCATGACCAAGGGCATCGATTTCCGGTTCAACTGTAACTTTCAGCGCATTGAAAAGACAAACGAAGGCGTCCGTATCCACACCGATTGCGATGACGAGCCGATCGACACCGACGTGCTGCTCTGGGCGGTTGGCCGGGTGCCCAATATCGAGGGCCTGGGCCTGGAGGCGGCGGGCGTGGCGCTCAATGCCAAGGGCGCCGTCGCGGTCGACGCCGAAAGCCGCACCAACGTCGAGAACATCTACGCGGTCGGCGATGTCACCGACCGCATCCAGCTGACGCCCATCGCCATCCGCGAGGCGCATGCCTTCGCCGATTCGGTGTTCGGCGACCGCAAGTGGACCGTCGACTACGACTGCGTGCCCAGCGCGGTGTTCGCCAACCCGCCGCTCGGCTCGGTCGGGATGACGGAGGCGGAGGCGCGCACCGCGCTCGGCACGGTCAGGGTGTTCACCAGCGACTTCCGCCCGATGCGCAACGTGCTCGCCGGTCGCAACGAGCGTGCGCTCTATAAGCTGGTCGTCGACGCCGCCTCCGACCGCGTCGTCGGCGCGCACATGATCGGCCCCGACGCGCCGGAGGTCCTGCAGGCCGTCGCCATCGCGATCAAGGCGAAGCTTACGAAGGCGCAGTTCGATGACACCGTAGCGCTGCACCCGACCATGTCGGAGGAACTGGTCCTGATGCGCTAGAACTTGCGCGGCTGGCGCGAATTGCGCAAGGAAACCGCGTCATGACCCGCAACCGCCAATGGACCTCCGACAGCTGGCGCGCCTATGAGGCGCGGCAGCTGCCGATCTACCCCGACGCCGACGCCATCGCGCGCGCCGAGGCCGAGCTCGTTTCCTATCCGCCGCTGGTCTTCGCCGGCGAGGCGCGGGACCTGACCGCCGCGCTGGCCGAGGTCTCGGCGGGTCGCGCATTTCTGCTGCAGGGCGGCGACTGCGCCGAGAGCTTTGCCGAGTTCCACCCCAACAACATCCGCGACACCTTCCGCGTGCTGCTGCAGATGGCGGTGGTGCTGACCTTCGCGTCGAAGCTGCCGGTGGTGAAGGTCGGCCGCATGGCAGGCCAGTTCGCCAAGCCCCGCTCCGGCGACACCGAGGTTCAGGACGGTGTCGAGCTACCCAGTTACCGCGGTGACAACGTCAATGCGATCGAGTTCACACCCGAAGCCCGCGCGCCCGACCCGGCGCGGATGATGCGCGGCTATATGCAGTCGGCCGCGACGCTCAACCTGCTGCGCGCGTTCGCCAGCGGCGGCTATGCCAACCTCCACCAGGTGCACAAGTGGAATCTCGACTTCACCGGCCGGTCGCTGTGGTCGGCGCAGTATCAGGAGGTCGCCGACCGGATCGGCGAGGCGCTTGATTTCATGGCGGCGTGCGGGATTTCGCCGGAGACCGTGCCGCAGCTGAAGGGCACCAGTTTCTACACCAGCCACGAGGCGCTGCTGCTCGGTTACGAACAAGCGCTGACGCGGCAGGATTCGCTGACCGGCGACTGGTACGACACCTCGGCGCACATGCTGTGGATCGGCGACCGAACGCGGTTCGAGGGGTCCGCGCATCTCGAGTTCCTGCGCGGCGTCGGCAACCCCATCGGCCTGAAGTGCGGCCCCAGCCTGGAGCCGGACGAGCTGATCCGCCTGCTCGACCTGCTCAACCCGGCAAACGCGCCGGGCCGCATCACGCTGATCACCCGCTTCGGTGCCGAGAAGGTTGAGGCCGCCCTGCCCCGCCTGGTCCGCGCCGTGCGCCGCGAGGGCCGCCACGTCGTCTGGTCGTGCGATCCGATGCACGGCAACACCGTCAAGGCGGCCAACGGCTACAAGACCCGGCCTTTCGACCGCATCCTGTCGGAAGTGAAGAATGTCTTTGCCGTGCATCGCGCTGAAGGCAGCTACGCCGGCGGCATCCACATTGAGATGACCGGGCAGAATGTCACCGAATGCACCGGCGGCGCCATCGCGATCACCGACGAGGGGCTGGCCGCGCGCTATCACACCCACTGCGACCCGCGCCTCAATGCCTCACAGTCGCTGGAGCTGGCGTTCCTGCTCGCCGATGCGCTGAAGGATGCACGCATCGAGCGTCCGGCGGTGGAGGCGGCTTGACTATCGCAGCCCCGCCCCGTAACTCCGCGCTTCGCTTGCGCGGCCCCTTCGTCTAGCGGTTAGGACGCGGCCCTCTCACGGCTGAAGCACGAGTTCGATTCTCGTAGGGGTCACCAGCGCTCAGCGGCGCAACCGGCGCGACACCAATATCATCGCCAGCCCGAACGCCATCAGCGCGGCACCGCGGCCGATCCACGGCGTCTGGTCGATCATGAAGCTGCTGCGTGGGTACGGAAAGATGCCGCTGCCCTGCGCGGCGAACAACAGCCCGAGCGCGACGGCCAGACCGCCGGTGACGACGAGGATGCGGCGGATGGCGGTCATGGGGTCTCCGGCAGGCTGCGATAGCCTTCACATACGGGTTTACGCTATCCTGCCCGGATGATCGACCGGCGTATCCTGATGACGGCAACCGCGATGCTGTGGAGCAGCACGGCATGGGGACAGGCGGCACCGGTCGAGCCCGCCACGCCGGTGCCAGCCGTGCCGGCCCCGGCAACGGTGCGGGTCGAGTTGACGACCTCGCTCGGCGTTGTCGCCATTGCTGTCGAGACGGAGCGTGCGCCGATCACTGCGGCAAACTTTCTGCGCTACGTCCGCGAGAAGCGGCTTGACGGAACCAGTTTCTATCGGGCGCTGAACTTCCCCGGTGCGCCCGGCTTCGGCCTGATCCAGGGCGGCGTTCGCGGCGACCCGAAACGGACGCTGAAGCCGATCGCCCATGAGCCGACGTCGCGGACCGGCATTCTCCATACCGACGGCACGGTATCGATGGCGCGCGCCGCACCGGGCACCGCTACCGGTGACTTCTTCATCATCCTTGGCCCGATCCCGTCACTCGACGCGCAGCCGGGTGGCGATCCGGGCTTTGCGGCGTTCGGGCACGTTGTCGAGGGCATGGACGTCGTGCGCCGCATCCTCGCCGCGCCAGTTTCGGCAACCGCCGGGGAAGGCGCGATGAAAGGCCAGATGATCGTCGCCCCGGTGAAGATCGTCAGCGCGCACCGGGCGGGCTAGCCCATAAAAAAAGGCGCGCCCGAAGGCGCGCCGATCAAGAAGCGTGCGGCGGAGCCAAAGCCCCGCCGCGGGACGAATTCAGGCAGCGACCGAAGCGTTGCGGCTGCGGCGGCGGGTCTGCAGACCAACCATGCCGAAGCCGACGATCATCAGGCCCCAGACGGCGGGCTCGGGCACCGCGTCGACGAGCGGCGCGGGATCAGCCGAGAAACTGCCGGTGCTGAAGGCGCGGAAATTGCGAAGTGCGCGGTTCGGGTTGCCGTTTGTCGGGATCGCCTGAAGCGCGCTGGTGATCGCGGTCAGCGAGATCGAGAAATCGTTCGCCGCAGCCGGATCGAACGTCAGGAAGTCCGACGTGTAGGTCAACGACAAACCCTGCGTTCCCGAACTCGAATAGCCCGCCGACGTTCCGAGACGCGCACCCGAGATGGTCGAATTGGTAAAGGTGGCCGAGAGCAGGTTGGAGCCGGCAGCATAAAGAGTCGAGCCGACGACCAGCGGTGCGGTCGTCACGAACGAAAAGCCGCCGGCGATACCCGTCTCGATCAGCTGACCACCCGCCAGGATTGCCGGCGAGTTGGTAACCGTAGCAAACAGCGTGTAATTCGCTGTGACGTTGGTCACGTACGGCGAGATGCTCGGCAGGAGGAACGAGAAGCTGACCGGCCGGCTGCCAGGAACCGTCGCCGTCGGCGAGCTCGTCGTGTAGATCGATCCACCGCTGCCGTTGGAAACGCCGTTCGTGCCGTCGTTCTTCCAGTAGGTCTGCCCGCGATTACCGATCGCCTGAAACTGCGCAAAGGTGACGACCACGGCCTGAGCCGGAACCGCGGCGACAACCGCTCCAGCAACCAGCGTCGCGGCAGTCAGGCTCTTCAACAAGGTCATCACGCTCTCCCACTTCTCGATCAGTTTGCCCGAACCGGGCGAATACGCAAGGCCTTGAGCCTCTTTCCTGTAACCTAGCAACTTTCATGCCAGTCGCCCTAGGGCGCTAACTTGTTGATTTTCTTCGATGGCCGTTTTGCCCTTGGGTGCCGAGTGTAAAATCCTCCGACACTCCCTGGCGTCTTGCCAAAACAGTTCGTGATTTTAGTGTTAATGCCGGTTTCTCGATGAGGTGCCACGACGCGGCCGCGAACGGCAGCAACAGGGCAAAACCGACCCCGATATTGGCCAGCGGTGTGCGGCCCCAGCCCAGCTCGACCGCCAGCTGTTGCGCCGGGAAGGCGTAGATGTAGATGCCGTAACTATAGTCCGGCAGCGCCCGGCTGAGCCGCTTGATCCCGGCTGGCGCGACGAACGCGGCAACGCCGATCAGATAGGCAAAGGCGACCTGAAGCGCGACCATCGACACCGCGGGCGGCAGCGGCGCGCGGACCAGCGCCAGCGCCGCGGCGACCCCGGCAAGCGCCGCCGGCCACGACCAGCGGATTTCGCCGCGCCACTGGTAAGCGATGACACCGAGGAAGAAGGACAGTGCCAGCCGGCGCGGCCGGTCGAGCGCCGGTATCGCATCGAGCGGGATGGCGATGTGCACCGCAACGGCGATCAGGAACGCGGCCAGCAGCCAGCGGCGCGACCGCAAGGCACCCAGCGCGCCGAGGATACCGAGCACGACATAGCAGCGAACTTCCTGCGGGATCGTCCACAGCGACCCGTTGACGCCGCGCACCGGCAGGTTCTCGAAAATTCCGGGCAGGCGGTAATCGGCGTTCAGCAGCAGCGCGTTATCGACCACGTAGCGCCAGGTGCGCGGGTCGCGCAGA
Organism: Sphingomonadales bacterium; assembly: GCA_038210595.1. GTDB lineage: Bacteria > Pseudomonadota > Alphaproteobacteria > Sphingomonadales > Sphingomonadaceae > Glacieibacterium. The sequence continues at coordinate 77,512 of JBBQWN010000003.1, forward strand.
TAGTCGGCAAACGGCAGCGTGCTGACCCAGGCACCGAGTCCCAGCGTGACCAGGATCAGCATCACCCACAGGCCCGGGATCAGGCGCAGGGCGCGCGCCACGCCGAACGCGACCGGCCCGCGCTTGACGAGGCTGCCGGTGACCAGAAAGCCGCTCAGCGTGAAGAACAGGAACACCGCCAGCCCGGCGACCGGAAAGCCGAGCAGCGCGACGCTGGGATCGAGCCCGGTGCGCCACTGCGTCAGGTCCCAGCCATGGGAGAACATCACCGTGCTGGCGAGCAGCCAGCGCAGCGCGGTGAAGGCATTGCCCTCGGCGGTAAGGTCGGCGGGCACGAGGCGGCGGCCGGCCAGCCAAGGCGGCACGCTCAAAACGCGTTCCGCGGCATCACCAGTGCGACGCCGGTGCGCATCATGATGTACAGATCGAACCAGATCGACCAATTCTCGATGTAATAAAGGTCGTGCTCGAAGCGTTTGACCAGCTTGTCCTCGGTATCGGTCTCGCCACGCCAGCCGCAGACCTGGGCCCAGCCGGTGATACCCGGCTTGACCTTGTGGCGCGCGGCATAGCTCAGCACAACGTCGGAAAACAGCTTGCCGCCGGCACGGGTGGAGGCGGCATGCGGCCGCGGCCCGACCAGCGACATCGTCCCCTGCAGCACGTTCAGCAGCTGCGGCAGTTCGTCGATGCTGAGCGCCCGAATGATGCGCCCGACCCGCGTCACGCGTGGATCGCTCCGCGACGCCTGCTGGATATTATGGGTTTCGGAACGATTGTGGAACATCGAGCGGAATTTGTAGACGTGGAACGGACGGTTGTTGAAGCCTTCGCGCGGCTGACGGAACAGGATCGGCCCGGGCGAATCGAGCCGGATGGCAACCGCGACGATCAGCATCAGCGGTGCCGCCAGGATCAGCGCGAGACTGCCGATAACGCGGTCCTCGATGATCTTCGCCCACGCGTCGACGCCGGAGATCGGGCGTTCGAACAAGGTCATCACCGGCATCTCGCCCAGCAGCACGACTGGACGCGACGCGAAGGCAAAGCTGGCGAGGTCGGGTGCGAGACGGATACGCACCGGCGTCAGCGCCAGGTGCGAGACGATCTGCTGCAGCCGCACGTCGGCCGACCATGGCAGCGCGACGATGACCTGGTCGATGTCGCCTTTACGGATCCGCCCGACCAGCGCCTCGAGATTGCCGAGCACCGGAATGCCTTCGGCAACCGCCGGCACCCGCCCGTCCTGCCGGTCGTCGTAGAAGCCGACCAGCGAGATCGTCAGCTTGTCGTGGGACAGGATGTAGTTCGCCAGCCGCGCCCCCTGCGAGCCGGCCCCGAAGATCGCCACCCGCTGATCGAACGTGCCGCGCCGTTTCAGGCGGCGCACCCACACCGTCATCAGCCCGCGCGTGCCGAGCAGCGTGACGCCGCCGCTGGCAAACCAGCCGATAACCCAGGCGCGCGAAACCTGCTCCGACGCCTTGAGCAGGAAGGCGAGAGTCAGCATGAACAGCGTCGTCGCAACCCAGCTGACGCCGACCCGCTGCCAGGCGCGGCGCAGCGAAAACTGCGCGTCGATGTCATAGCAGCCGACCGTTTCGGCGAGCACGGCGAACGACAGCGCCGTCATCGCCACGATGCGGTGGTACTGGGTAACCTGGTCCGCGCTCCGGACATCGAGAAACAGGCTGATGGCCAGCAGGCCGGACGCGATGACGACGCCGAATTCGATCGCCCGCACGGTCCACACGACAACGTCCAGCGGCATGCCGGTCTTGTCGGCGCGCGCGGCCTGCAGGCCTTCGGGAGGAAGCGAGACGTCGTTCATGACTGGCGGCGTAACCTCATTGTCCCGGCGCATTGCCGAAACCCGACGCCAACAGCGCCCGCTGCAGAGCAAGGCTTTTCCTACCCCGGCCCAATGTTAGTGGCTTGGCGGTTACAAAGCGGTATACGTGATGCATCAGGGCGGGTGGCCCGGGGGAGCATGAGTGGAGACGGTTTACGATTGGGCGACGATGGTGGTGTTCGCCGGCCTGGTCGTCCTCTTCCTGCAACGTTCGCAGGGTGAGGCGCGCGACGAACTGTGGCAGTATCTGGTCGCCGCCGTCGGTTGCGCCGGCACCAACTACCTTGGCAACCAGGCGCTGAAGCTTGACGACAACCTGTATCATGCGGGTGCCGTGGCTTTGTTCATGGCGACATTGGCGTTCATATGGGTGGTGCTGAAGCCCTTCGACGGGTTGGAAAATCGCTGATATTCGAACGCATTAGTGGGCAGAGATAAGGCGGCCCAGCGTATTGCCAACGAGCACCGGCCGGTCGACCGGGGCGACGGCAGCGATCAGTTCGGCGGCAAAACCACGCAGCGACGCAAAGGTTGCGGCGTTACCCTCGCCCACGGTCGAGAGGCGGACCAGAATGCCATCCGGAATGATGCCGTCGAACTGCTGATACAGTTTCGCCACGCGCTGCTCCCCGCCGGACGTCGGCAGCGTATCGCCGATCCGTGTCCAATAGACGATCGGCTCGACCCGGTTGTCGGTCGATGCGATCAGCTCGCGGACCGGCAACGTGGCGGTCCCGCCGAGCGCAACCTTCGCGGTCTCGGACCGCGAGATCTGGAACCCGACGGCGGCATAGCAGGCCTCGGGACGGTGCAGCTGCAGCGCGTCGTTCTGGGTCTGGCCATAGGCCATCACCATCATCACCGGCGGCCGGGTCTCCGACTGGTAGAGGCGGGTCAACGTCTGGTTGTACAGCCGGTCGGCGAGGCTGCCCGGCGTCTTGGGCAGCACGAACTGATCGGACGGCACGTTCTGCCAGCCGGCGAACTGGAGGGGGACGAGCTGATCGAGCGACCGTCCACTGGGCAGCAGCACGACATGGTGCCGGGGCGTAAGCGCTGCCGCCCCCGCCGCCGCGACCAGCAACCCGCCGCCAAAAATCGCATCGCGGCGGGTGATCACGTGAACGCCCCGTCGCCCGGACGCGCCAGCCGGTTGCGGACCGGCGTCAGCAGTGAGTCGACCAGGAACAGCAGCAGCAGCGCCGACGTGAACGTGACCAGCCCGGCGCCCTCATGGAGATAGCCCTGCGCCACCGCATCGCCGAAATAATAGGTCAGCAGCACCAGCGCCGCGACGCGGACGCAATTGGCCGCAATGGCGATCGGGATGAGAAGTGCGAGCAGCAGCAACGAGTAACGCCAGTTCGTGTTGCGCAGGATGTAGACGTAGAACAGGCCGATCGCGGACAGGCTGATCAATGAATTGAGCCCGGCGCAGGCGTCCTCGACCAGCAGCTGATATTGCGCGACAAAGATGGTCACGCCGACCCGTGCGACGGGATAGCCAAGCGCGCCGAGGCCGCCGGTAACGACCTGGGAAACGAGAATTTTCAGCGGTGCCGTAACCTGGTCAAGGACCCAGCCCGGCAGCGGGATGACAAAGCCCAGATAGAAGATCGGAAACCACATCAGCCGCATGACCGCGCCACCGACATAGGCATACGCGACGGCGAACAGCGCCAGCAGCAGGGCCGCCACCTCAACGCTGATGAAGTCGTAGGCGCGGCCGAAGATATAGGCAGCGACCGCAGGCACGATCAGCGCCAGGGCGATCCCGAGATTGCCGGGCCGCGCCAGCTCGCGGATCTGCGGCAGGCGGCGAATGACCAGCCAGATGCCCGTCGCCACGACCAGCGGACCATGGACGCCAGCCTCGGTCGACCAGGGGCCAGCGCCGAGCGCCGCGATCGTGGGAACGACGGTGACGACGAAACCGAGCAGCAGCAGCCAGTGCGCGCTGATCTGCGGCCACAGCCTGGCCCTGCCCCCCGACGCCAGCGTCGCCATCAGAATTCGCTCAATACCGAGCCGATCACGGCGCAACGGGCGGAGCGGAGCTGGTCGGCGAGAGTCACGACATCGCTGACGAAGGTATTGTTGCGACGGGCGACGATCAGCGTGTGGCCGACCGCGGCGGCGACGGTCAGCGCGTCGGCGCTCGAATTCGCCGGGGGCGTGTCGAACAGCGCGATATCGTACTCGCGCAGCAGCATGTTCATGCCGTCGCGGAAGCGCATGCTCGACAGCAGCTCCTGCGGCCGCGCCGCCGCCGGCCCGGCGGTCATCACCGACAGGTTGGGCAGGACGTTGGCGTTGACGACCCGTTCCGGCCGGGCGACCTGGAGCGATAGATATGTCGACAGGCCCGGCGCATCGGCCTCGAGCCCGAAGATCTCGGCGATCCGCGGGCTGCGCATGTTGGCATCGACGAGCAGCGTCTTGGTGCCGATCTGCGACAGCGCGGCGGCGAGATTGGCGGCGAGGTAGCTGCAGCCCGAACCCTCCACCGGCGCGATCAGGGTGAGCGCCCGGCGGCCCGGCTTGATGTGCTGGGCGATGACCTGCGTCCGCAACAGGCGGATGGCCTCGGCCCGCACGCTGCCCGGATCGCTGAGGACGATGATCTCGTCGGACACGGTGTGGCGCTGGTCGCCCTGCAGCGCGAGGCTGTTGATCAGCTGCTCGCGGGCGCGGTCGAGCTCGTCCGGGCCGATGAAGCCGAGTTCGAGGGCGGCCTGGTCGAAATCGAGGTTGCGCTGCGCCTGGTGCGCTTCGACCCGCGCGACCTCGTCGTCGGTCAGCAGGCCGAGACGCTGCAACGCATCCCGGATCGGCGCGTCGGCATCGGCGGTGCCGTCGTCGACACGCGGCATCTGGCTATCGGTATCCACGTTTGCTTCGCCTTATTGGGCCGGTTGCAGGGCGGTGTTGCGATTGCGGGTCAGCATCCGCCGGACCCAGTCGCGGAACGGCGAGTGCGCCGCATCGGCGATGATCGCGAGCACCGGCACCTTGGCGGCATAGACCAGGTCCTCGCTGCCGCGCACCCGGCGGCCGAGCAGCTCGACGCCGATCGCGGCGACCAGCCCGAGCGCCAGCCCGCCGAGTGCCGCGAGCAGCCCGATGAAGGGAATATTGGGAAACGACGGACGGCCGCTGCCGACCGCGGCACCGAGCGGCACCAGGCCGGTCTCGTCGACATCGGCCTGCAGCTTCAGGTCCGCGGTGCGGGCGGCGGCGCGCTCGTACTGCGACTTGCGCAGGTCGACCTCGCGCTGCAGCGTGCCGAGCTGGTCGAGCTTGTCCTTCATCCCCAGCACCTTGACCTTCTGCGCTTCGTATTCGCTCTCCAGCGACGCCATCGACTTGCGCGAGGCGGAGGCGGCGGTGCCGCCAAGCGCGCGCGATGCAGCCTCTTCGCGCGACAACTGGCCCTGCAGCAGCTTCCGCCGCTCGAGCAGCGACTGGTAGACCGGGTGCGACGTGCCGAGCCGGTCGCTCGCCTGCTGGATCTGGCCGTCGACGCCGGACAGCTGCATCTTGAGGCTTTCGACCATGCCGGTGTTGCCGGCGGTCTGCGCCAACGCGAAGTCCTGCTGACCGACGCTGCTGCGCGCGCTCATCACCGCGGACTGCAGGCCCTGCAGCTTGGCGGTCTCGGCATCGACGCCATTGGCGCCCATGACGAGGCCGTTGTCGCGCTCGAACTTGGATTTCGCGGTCTCCGCCTCGACCAGCGCGGTCTGGGCCTTGTCGGCCTGCTGACGGAACCAGTCGGCGGTTCGCCCGGCCGAGTCGGTGCGGAAGCGCAGGCTGGCGTCGATATAGGCATCGCGCAGCGCAGTAACCGTATTCTTGGCGATGTTGGGGTTGGCCGCCTCGTAGGTGATTTCCAGGATGTTGCTGTTCTCGACCAGCTTCGCCTCGGTGCGATCGATGATCTTCTGGGCGAGGTAGCGCCGGATGTCGCCGCCGCCATCCGAGTTCTTCTCGAAATCGGCGATGACCTCGGGCCGGTTGGCGATGTTCAGCTTATCAACCACTTCGCCGGCGACGCGATAGTCACGGATCAGCTCCGTCTGGGTCTTGGTATAACCGCGCACGAACTGGGTCGCGATGACCGCGCCGGTGACGGGGTCGGGCTTGATGACGTCGAGCAGGACGCGGGCCGTCGCCGGATAGCGTTCCGGCAGGCGCGACGCCACCGCCAGCGCGATCAACGTCACGGCCACCAGGCAGCCCAGGATGATCATCCGCCGGGCGATCAGGATCCGCAAAAACTGGATCAAACTCATGTCAATTTGCTCCGCTCACCCCATGATGGGGGGGCCGCCGACCACGGACGGGCCGCGCATACACGGCGAAACGGCCGCCGTCATCCATGCTATACGCGGGCCGCCTCAGAACAGACGTTCCTTGATGACAAGAATGTCGTTCTTCTGGACCAGCGCATCGAGCTCGATCTCGTCCTTGTCCTTCGAGCCGACGCGGTACAGGCCGATCTTCTTGTCGTTGCCGGTGGCGGTGACGCCGCCCGCCAGTGCCAGTGCCTGGCGGACCGTCATGCCGGGCAGGATCGGCAGCGCGCCCGGCTTGTTGATCTGGCCATAGACATAGAACGTCTCGGCGTCAGGCACGTACAGCGTGTCGCCGGGCTGCAACACGGGATCCTTGTCGAGCGCACCGCGCACCAGCGCCTCGGTCTCGAGGCGGATTTCCTTGCCGTCGGCGCGCCGCAGATAGACGAAATTGGCGCCCTGGTCCTTGACCCAGCCGGCCTTCAGCAACAGCTCCAGCGCCCGATAGTTGCGGTCGAGCGGGTACAGGCCGGGCTGGCCGACCTTGCCGGCGATATTGACCGTCTTGCTGACGTACGCGCCGACCTCGACGTTGACGATCGGGTCCTTGAAGTAGCCGCCGCTGACGAGCTTCTTCTTCACCACATCGGCGAGCGTCAGCACGGTCTGCCCCGACGCCTGCACGCTGCCGATCAGCGGCATGACAATCGAGCCGTCGGGCTTGATCCGCGTCTGCACGCCGGCATCGGTCTGCCCATAGACGGTGACCGAGATCGTATCGTCCGGGCCAAGCACATAGCCGACCTGCTGCGCCGCCGCCGGTGCCGCCAGCAGCAGGCCCGCGAGCAGCATCGACAGTCCGTGCCACGCCAGTTTCATGCCCCGCATCAGCCTCTCCCGAATTTTACCCGCAGCGTCACGAACGCCGAGGTGCTGTCAAAGTTATAGATCGACGGATTCGACGCGCGCCACTGATGCGCAACCTCGAAATCGACCGCATAGAGATCGCGCGGCGAATAACTGGCGCGGGCATAGGCACGGGTGATCTTGTCTTCGACCCGCGGCAACGGCTCTTCGATCGTCGCAAACCCGCCCTTGTACTGACGGCGATCGAAGCTCGCGCCCAGCGCCGTGGTGATCGCCGGGCCGATCTTGTAGGTGATCTCGCCATCGACATTGTCGCGAATGTTGAAGCGGGCGCCGACATTGCTCGACGATGAGACGTTGCGCGACGCGGCGAGGGTGGCGTTCAGGCGCACACTGGGCCGGTAGGACAGCGCCAGCGTGAACCCGGGGCCGCTGTAGGTGTCACGCGCGCCCGGCGACAGCACCACCAGTCCGCTGGGCAGCTGGACCAGGTTCAGCACATCGCGCGGGCTCGGCTTCACTTTGACGTAGGAAGCCGAGCCATTGACGCTGAAGCGGGTGCCGATCGGGCGCGAATAGCCGAGGCGGGCCTGGTAGATATCGAGCTGGTCCGACACCTGCGTCGGCAGGCCGCCCGAGCCGATGACAAACAGGCTGCGGCGCGGATAGTCATAGTGCGAGAAGACGCCGCCCAGCGAAAAATTGCCGAGCGCCGGGGCACCGAAGTTGAGGTGGGCGTCGTAGTTCCATTCGCGCGTGTCCTGCACCTGCCGCGACGGATTGACGTTATCGGTGATGCCGCGCCTGACGCTGCCGCCAAAGCCGATGCCGACCGGCGGGGCGCAATCGCCGCCGGCGTAATAGTCCTGCAGCCGCTGGGTATTGTCGATCTGCACCGACGAGTCCGACAACAGCGACTGCCGCTGCTTGTATTCGCCGGAGATGCTGCCCGAACAACTGCGCGCCAGCTTCCACAGCACGCCACCGCCGATGCCGTAACGGGTGCGGTTCAGCCGGCCGTTGCGGGCATAGAAATCCTTGCCGAAATCGCCGTCGATGAACAGCTGCTGCCGGCCGACCGGCAGCCCGTAACCGGCCCCGACCGACGGCGTGATCCGGAAGTCGGACCGCGAATAGCCCGGCCGCAGCGGCAGGCCGTTGCCAAGGCGCAGGATGTTGCCGTCATAAAGCGTCTTCAGCGATGCCGTGATGCGAAAGCCGCGGCCCTGGACGCCGCCGACGCTGTTGGAGGTGGTCGCCGGCCGGTCGTCGCCCGCCGTGCTCTGCGCGCCCGCCGGCACGGCCATGCCGAGCGCCGCCAGCAGCATCGTCGCGGCACGGGCGCTGAGGCCTCGCTTGTCGGCGTTGAACAAACCAAACCCCACTGACTGGCCGCGGTACCCGAACCCGCATTGCACATTGCGGTTAGCATGGTGCAGCGCGGCGCGGCAACTGTTGCTGCAACCGGTTACGCCCTGTTTACCGCTTTGCTGTGGCCTTTGCGTACCGTTCTGGCCTATCAGCGCGACAGTGACGACACAGGGTGAGCCGTGAGCATGATCTGGAAGCGTTGGACCCGTAGCCGTACCGACGAGGTGGCTGCCGAGGAGCCCGACCGCGCCGCGCCGTTCGCGTCGATCGATGCCAAGTTGCGGCAGCGGCCCGCGTTTCTGGATGCGTTGTGGCGCGACCCGGTCGGCACGCGCCCGAACGCCGAGCTGCCGCGCTTCGCCGCCAGCGCCTCGGACGACATCGAGACCAGCGAGGAGCCGCTGCTCGCCCGCAAGCGACTGGCGCTGCGCGATGCGCTCGGCGCCTCGCAGCCGGTGATCGCGCGCGAGCGCTTCGCCGGCCGCCACGACGCGCTCGCCCAGCTGATCGCCGCGATCGAGCAGCAGCGCGTCCACGTCGTGGTCTACGGCGAGCGCGGTATCGGCAAGACCAGCCTGGTCCACGTCTTCGCCGACACCGCGCGGGAAGCGCGCTACCTGGTGCTCTACGGCAGCTGCGGGACGGAGGCGCGGTTCGACACGATGTTCCGGGCGTTCGCGGCCAAGCTGCCGATGCTCTATCACCGCGACGTGCTGCCGACCGCGATCGACAACGATGCCACCGCGCATTTCGACAAGCTGTTGCCGGAAGGCGAGTTCGGCCCGCGCGAGGTCAGCGACCTGTTCGCCGACGTCGTCGGCACCCGCGTCGTGCTGATCCTCGACGAGTATGACCGCGTCCTCGACCCCGGCTTCCGTCGCGACGTCGCGGAGCTCATCAAGAACCTGTCGGACCGCGCCGCCCGCGTCCAGCTGGTGCTGACCGGCGTCGCCCAGAATCTCGACGAGCTGGTTGGCTACGCTCCGTCCATCCGGCGCAACATCGTCGGCCTGCCGATGCGGCCGCTGAGCGAGCCGGAGGTGCGCTCGGTGCTGGCGCTCGGCGAGCAGGCCGCCGACATCGTCTACAGCGACGAGGCGACGGAGATGATCGCCACCATGGCCGGCGGCTCGCCCTACCTCGTCCGCCTGCTCGGCCACCGCGCCGGCATGGCGGCGATCGAGCAGAAGCGCAGCGTCGTCGATGCCGCCCACGGCCGCGCCGCGGTCGAGCGCGTGCTGACCGACTGGAACGCCTCGCTGCCGCGCCGCATCCAGACCATCCTCGGCCGTGACGATGCACGCTCGCAGTGGCCGCTGCTGGTCGGCGCGGCGCGGGCGGGCAGCTCGGCCGACGGCTGGTTCAGCGTCGACGACGTGCACACCGAGCTGAACGGCGCGATGCCGCCGCCGTCGATCGAGCGCGACCTGCGCCACTTCGCCCACGCCCACGAGCTGCTCGAGCTGCAGGAGGGCGACGAAACCCGTTTCCGCTACCGCTATCCGGGCGTCTCGTCGCTGCTGCTGATGTCGGCGGCGATGGCCAAGCTCGCCGCCTGAAGGCTTTAGCCGGGTCGTAATCTTCGACCCCTATCGCAGCGCACGATAATGGCGGAAGCGGGGCTGGCGTGGCAGACGAACAAGCGGCAGTGACCGGCGCAGCCCCGGTGGCAAGCGTCATCATTCCGCACCTCGACACGCCGGACCTGCTTGCCCGCTGCCTGGCGTCGGTCACCGGCCAGACGCTGCGCCAGGGCGGCTTCGAGGTCATCGTCGTCGACAACGGCTCGCGGGTCAGCCTCGACGCGGTCCGCGCGGCCTATCCGCAGGTGCGCTTCCTGCACGAACCCGCGCCGGGGCCGGGACTGGCCCGCAACACCGGGGCAGCCGCCGCCCGCGCCGCGATCCTCGCCTTCATCGATGCCGATTGCCGGGCGGAAGCTGGCTGGCTGCAGGCCGCCGTCGACGCCGTCGAACCCGATCCGGCGCGCACCGTCGTCGGCGGCGATGTCCGCATCGATTTCCTCGATCCCCGCCACCTGACCCCGGTCGAGGCGTATGAGGCGGTCTTCGCCTATCGCCAGCGCTGGTACATCGCGACGCTGAAGTTCTCCGGCACCGGCAACCTCGCGCTCGGCCGCGAGGTGCTGGCCGCGGTCGGCCCGTTTGCCGGCATCGACGTCGCCGAGGACCGCGACTGGGGCCGCCGCGCGACTGCCGCGGGCTACGCCGCCCGCTATGTCGAGCCGATGCGGATCTATCACCCCGGCCGCACCAGCTTCACCCAGCTGACGCGCAAATGGGAGCGGCATATCGGCCACGATTTTCACGATCACCGCGCCGCCGGCCGGCCGCTGCTCCTGTGGCAGGCGAAGGCGCTGGCGGTGCTGGTGTCGGGCGTCGTCCATGCCTCGCGGGTGCTCACCTCCGACCGGCTGACCGGCGCCGCGAACCGCTGGCGCGGCATCGGCGTGCTGCTCCGCATCCGGGCCTGGCGCTGCGGGGAAATGCTGCGGGTGGCGCGGGCGGGGGCCGCCAGCGGCGCGGCGTGGCGGCGGACATGACCGCGACACTGGGGGTCGTGCTGGTCAACTGGCGCGGCGCCGCCGACACCGTCGAATGCCTCGAATCCCTGACGCGCGCGACGATCCCGCTGCGCGTCGTCGTAGTCGACAACGCCTCGGGCGATGGCTCGCCGGGCCGCATCGCGGCCTGGGCGCGCGGCGAGCAGCCGGCGGTGCCCGCCTCGGCCGCGATGGCGGGGTTCAGCACGCCGCCGGCCCCGAAGCCCGTCGCGTGGCAGCAGCGCGGGCCCGGCGAATCCGCCGACGACGGGGCGTGGCTGACGCTGATCGATTCGGGCGGCAACCTCGGCTTTGCCGGCGGCAACAACGTCGGCCTGCGTTTCCTGCTCGCCGATCCGGCGATCCGATATGTCTGGCTGCTCAACAACGATACGGTCGCCGCGCCCGACGCGCCCGCCGCGCTTGTCGCCACGCTCGACGCGGCCCCGGCGGCCGGCATGTGCGGGACCGTGGTGCGCTATTACCACCGCCCCGATACGCTGCAGGCGCTGAACGGCAGCCGCTTCAACGTCTGGACCGGCACGTCCGCCGGGCTTGCGTCCGGCGCGCCCGCGGCAACCCCGTTCGATGCCGCGACGATCGTCCGGGACACCGACTTCATCCTCGGGGCATCGCTGGCGGTGACCCGCGCCTTCGTCGCGACGGTGGGCGAAATGGAGGAAGCCTATTTCCTCTATTACGAGGAGATCGACTGGGCGTGGCGCAACCGCGGGCGATTCGCGGTGACGTTCGCCAGCGGTGCGGTCGTCTATCACAAGGAAGGCGGCTCGATCGGCTCGTCCGGCCGCAAGGGCGGGCGCAGCAACCTGTCGGAATATTATCTGATGCGTTCGAAGCTGAAGCTGATCGGCCGTCACCGTCCGTATCTGCTGCCGGTGCACTGGGCCGTCGCGGCGGCGCAGATCGCGCTGCGGCTGGCGCGGCGGCAGCCGGCGAAGGCGATGGTGATGACGCGGGCGCTGCTCGGGCTTAAAGGTTGACGCGGGCGCGCGGCCACGGTCTATCCGCGCCAGGATTCAGGGAGACGACGATGCGCAATGCAAGGGCTGCGGGGCTGATCGGCGGTGTCGCGTTGCTGACGCTGCTCGGGGCCTGCAACGACAAGGCCAAGGCACCGACCGGCCAGGTCGTGGCGACCGTCAACGGTGAGGATATCACCGTCCACGAGCTGAACGGCGAGCTGCAGACGCTGCAGGGCCGGATCCCCGCCGATGCGCCGAAGAAGCTGGTCGAGCAGGCGGCGCTGCAGAGCGTTGTCGAGCGCAAGATGCTGGCCGATGTCGCCAAGAAGCGCGGCCTCGACAAGAACCCGCAGTTCCTGCTCGCGGAGCGGCGCGTCGACGAAGGGCTGCTCGTCCAGGCGCTGCAGGCCGACATCGCCAAGGCCGTCCCCAAGACGACCCGCGAGGCGGCGCAGAAGTTCATCGAGGAAAACCCGCAACTGTTCGCGGAGCGCAAGATCTATACGCTCGACCAGATCCAGTTCCTGCGGCCGGCGAACATTGCCTCGCTGCCCCTGCCCCAGGCCAAGACGCTCGGCGACGTTGCCGCCGTGCTCAGCGCCGCCAAGGTCGAGTTCCGCCGTGCCAACGTCCAGTACGATGCGCTGCAGGTCAATCCGCAGCTGACGGCGGAGATCGGCAAGATCCTGGCGCGCAACCCCGACGAGGTCTTTGTCTTCGGCGACCGGCCGCAGGGCGCGCCGGCACCGGTCATGTACGCCAACCACGTCGTCAACACGCGCACCGAACCGTTCATCGGCGAGAAGGCGATCGCCTTTGCGCAGCAGGTGCTGCAGCGCACCGCGGTGCAGAAGGCGCTGCAGACCGCGCTGAAGAAGTTCACCGACGAGGCCAAGCCGAACATCACCTATGCGGCCGGCTATTCGGCGCCGAAGCCGCCCGCGGCCCCCGCCGCCACGCCCGCCGCCGCCGCCCCCGCTCCCGCAGGTCCGCCGCCGGCCTGACGCCGGCGCAGGAGGCGTATCATGTCACCGCGTATCCGCGTCGGGCTGCTATGGCACTCGGCGCGCTCGGGTAATCTTGGCGTCGGCGCGCTGACGATCGGCAACATGGCGCTGGCGGCGCGCGCCGCCGCCCGCGTCGGGCTGGTGCCGGCGTTCACCATCTTCGGCCCGCGCGAGACCGGCCCGGCCTATGTCGGGCCGGAGGTGGCGACGCGGACCATCGACGGCCGCTACATGACCGGACGCGGCGGTTTCTGGCGCGATCTTGGCGAGATCGACATCATGCTCGACATCGGGGCCGGCGACAGTTTCACCGACATCTATCCGTCGAAGCGCTTCGCCTACATGATCGCCACCAAGGCGATGACGGTCGCGCGCGGCGTGCCGCTGATCCTGTCGCCGCAGACCATCGGGCCGTTTTCAAAGCCGCTGCACCGGGCTGCCGCGGCCTGGGCCTGCCGCCGCACCGAGGTCGTGTTCGTGCGCGATCCGCTGTCGCTCGCGGCGATGGCCGACCTCGCGCCATCGGTCCGGACGATCGAGGCGGTCGATGTCGCCTTCGCCCTGCCCTTCGAGGCCCGGCCGCGCGGCGGCGACCGCATCAAGGTCGGCCTCAACGTCTCCGGGCTGCTGTACAGCGGCGGCTACAGCGGCGCGAACGAGTTCGGCATCGAGGTCGACTACCGGGCGCTGACCGACCGGCTGATCGAGATGTGGACGGCGCGGGCCGATGTGGAGCTGCACCTGATCCCGCACGTCAACTCCGCGATCCCGCGCGACGACGACCGCGCCGTCGCCGACAGCCTCGCGGCGCGCTATCCGGGCCTCGTCCGCCCCGCCGACTTCACCTCGCCGTCCGACGCCAAATCCTATATTTCAGGCCTGAACTTTCTCGTCGGCGCGCGGATGCACGCGACCATCGCCGCCTGGTCCAGCGGCACGCCGGTGGTGCCGATTTCCTACAGCCGCAAGTTCGAAGGACTGTTCGGCGGCCTCGGTTACCCCTGGCTCGTCCCGGCCCGCGGCCGATCGACTGAAAATGCTATCAGTTTCATAACCGATGCCTTCGAACGCCGCGCCGAACTCGCCGCCGACATCGCCCGCGCCCAACCCATCGTCGAAGCCGGCCTCGAACGCTATGTCGCCGAACTGGCCACCAGCTTCTGCGCTGCCACCGCATGATGTCGCCAACCCTCGACCGGGTCGTTCGCAGCCGCCTGTGCGCCGGCTGCGGCCTGTGCGCTTCGGTCGCCGGTGACGCGGTGACCATGACCCTCGCCCCGCCCGGTTTCGCGCGCCCCGTCCAGACGGCGCCGATCAGTGCCGCCGCCGAACGCACCATCGCCGCCGCCTGCCCAGGATCGGTCGTCGCGCCGTGGCCTGCCGATGCCGACCCGCTGTGGGGACCGATGCTGGAGGTCTACACCGGCAACGCGACCGACCCCGCTGTTCGCCACGCCGGCTCGTCAGGCGGCGTTCTGTCGGCGCTGGCCATTCACGCACTGACCAGCGGTCTCGCCGACCGCGTCGTCCATGTCGCGATGGACCCGGCGCATCCCACCCTCAACCGCATCCAGCAGAGCGTCGGCCGTGAACAGGTGATCGAGGCGGCGGGATCGCGCTACGCCCCGGCGTCACCCCTAGCCGGTATCGTCGCCGAGATCGAGCGCGGCGGGCGTTTCGTGTTCATCGGCAAGCCCTGCGATGTTGGCGCTCTCCGCCGCTACGCCACCGTCGACGGCCGCGTCGACGCGGCGGTGCCGCTGATGCTGTCGTTCTTCTGTGCCGGAACGCCGAGCCAGTCGGGCACCGACCGCTTGCTGGCGCGCCTTGGCGCCGACAAGACGCGGTTAACCGCTTTCCGCTATCGCGGCGACGGTTGGCCGGGCTACGCGACCGCGACTGAAGTCGGTGGCGCAACCAGCCGCATGAGCTATGCCGAAAGCTGGGGCGATATCCTGTCGAAGGAAGTGCAATTCCGCTGCAAGATCTGCCCCGACGCCGTTGGCGGGGTCGCCGACGTCGCCTGCGCCGATGCCTGGTACGGCGATGAGTCGGGCTATCCGCAGTTCGAGGAGGCCGAGGGGCGCAGCCTGTTGATCGTCCGCACTGCCGTCGGGGCAACGCTGCTTGCCGGCGCAACCGCCCGGGGTGCCGTCGAGACACAGCCGCTCGATCTCGGCGAGATCGTCAAGATGCAGCCCCACCAGGCGCGCCGCAAGCAGCTCGTCGCGTCGCGACTGGCGGCGCTGACAGCAACGCTGCAACCCAGGCCGGGGGTTGCCGGCCTGAAGGTCGCCGCGGCGGCGCGCGGTGCCGGACCGCGCGATCAGTTCAGATCCTTCGCCGGCGCCGCGCGCCGCATCCTGCGCCAGCGCCTGACGCGCGCCGGTGCCGAAGTAAGCAATTGAGGACGGCATGAACCGGCGCGGCATCATCCTGGCGGGCGGCAGCGGCACCCGCCTGTATCCGCTGACCAAGCCGGTCTCCAAGCAGCTGATGCCGGTCTACGACAAGCCGATGATCTATTACCCGCTGTCGGTTCTCATGCTCGCCGGCATCCGCGAGGTACTGGTGATTACGACACCCGCCGACAGTGCGGCGTTTCGCGGCCTGCTTGGCGACGGCGCGCAATGGGGGATGCACATCGACTATGCGGTGCAGCCCGAGCCGAAGGGACTGGCGCAGGCCTATCATATCGGTGCCGATTTCGTTGGCGACCGGCCTTCAGTGCTGATCCTTGGCGACAACATCTTCTACGGTCACGGTCTACCCGAACTGCTCGGGAAGGCCGATGCCAGGGCCGACGGGGCGACCGTGTTCGGCTACTACGTCAAGGATCCGCAGGCCTATGGCGTCGTATCGTTCGACGCCGACGGCCGCGCCGCGACGATCGAGGAAAAGCCCACCGCGCCGAAGTCGAACTATGCGGTGACTGGCCTGTATTTCTACGATGGCGACGCGGTGCGGCTGGCGCAGGACATCCGCCCGTCGCCCCGCGGCGAACTCGAGATCACCGACCTCAACCGCGCCTACCTCGACGCTGGAAAGCTCAATGTCGAACTGATGGGCCGCGGCTTCGCCTGGCTGGATACGGGGACCCACGGCTCGCTGCTCGATGCGGCGCTGTATGTCCGCATCGTCGAGGAGCGGCAGGGACTGAAAATCTGCTGCCCCGAGGAAATCGCCTGGCGGCAGGGTTTTATAGACGCCGAGCAACTTGCGCGTATCGCCGAGCCATTGCGTAAAAGCGGTTACGGGGAATATCTGATCGATCAGTTGAGGATTGCGAGGTGATCGTCCACGACACCGCCCTCCCCGGCGTCAAGTTGATCGAGCCGAAGGTGTTCGGCGACGACCGCGGTTTCTTCCTCGAAAGCTGGAATGCCCGCGTATTTGACGATGCCGGCATCGACGCCGCGTTCGTGCAGGATAATCACAGCCGTTCGGCGCGCGGGGTCCTGCGCGGGCTGCATTATCAGATCGTCGAGCCGCAGGGGAAACTGGTGCGCGTCGTCAGCGGTGCGGTGTTCGACGTGGCGGTCGACATCCGCCGTTCCAGTCCGCATTTCGCAAGGTGGTTCGGGGCTGAAATCAGCGCCGACAACAAGCGCATGATGTGGGTGCCACCCGGCTTCGCGCATGGCTTCATCGTCCTGAGCGAAACGGCTGACTTCCTCTATAAATGCACGACCCTCTATGCGCCGGCATACGACCGCGGCATTGCCTGGGACGATCCCGAGATCGGTATCGAGTGGCCGATTGGCGCCGGCACACCGCAATTGTCCGCCAAGGACGCCGCTGCACCCCGTCTCGCCGATGCCGAGGTGTTCGCGTGAGGGCATTGATCGCGGGCAGCGGCGGACAGCTTGGGCGGGCCCTGCAGGCTACCGCGCCGGCCGGGACTATCGTTATCGCCCCGCCCGAGGCCGAGTTCGATATTACTGATCCCGAAGCGGTCAGCCGGGTCGTCAAGGCTGCCGTGCCCGATGTCGTCATCAATGCCGCAGCTTACACCGCCGTCGACAAGGCGGAGAGCGACACTGCCGTGGCGCAGCGAGTCAACGTAAATGCCGTCGGCCTGCTTGCGGCGGCGGCCCGCAACGCCAGTGCGGCCTTTGCCCATGTCTCCACCGATTTCGTCTTCGACGGCCGGGGTCACTCCCCTTATCCGCCTGACGCCACGCCCAACCCGCTCGGCGTCTATGGCCGGACGAAGGCCGAGGGCGAGCAGGCGGCGCGTGAACTCCACGGCCGCCCGCTGATCGTCCGCACGGCCTGGGTCTATGCGGCGCAGGGCCAGAACTTCGTCCGCACCATGCTCCGCCTGATGGGCGAACGCGACGAAATCCGGGTCGTCGCCGACCAGATCGGCACGCCAACTCATGTGCAGACACTCGCGCGCACGTTGTGGACGCTGATCGACGGCGGCCACACCGGTATCTTCCACGCGACCGACGCCGGCGTCGCCAGCTGGTACGATTTCGCGGTCGCCATCCACGAAGAGGGGCTGGCGGCGGGCGTGCTCAGCCGCCCGGTCGCGGTCATCCCGATCCGCACCGCCGATTACCCGACCCCAGCAGCGCGGCCGCCCTACGGCGTGCTCGACAAGACCGCGACCTGGACGATCACAGGGCCGGCACGGCATTGGCGGGAGGCGTTGAAGGATTGCATGACAGAGATCGCGCGTGGCTAATCTTCTCGTGACCGGCGGCGCCGGGTTCATCGGTGCCAATTTTGTGCATTACTGGCGCGCTCACCGGCCGGCCGACACGATCGTCGTGCTCGACGCGCTGACCTATGCCGGCAACCGCGCCAACCTTGCCGGGGCAAACAGCGTCGCGTTCGTGGAAGCCGATATCCGCGACAGCACGAAGGTCGAAAGCCTCCTGCGCGACCACGCCATCGACACGCTGGTGCATTTTGCGGCCGAAAGCCACGTCGACCGCTCGATCCACGGGCCCGATGCCTTCATCGAGACCAATATCCTGGGCACGCACAGCCTGCTCAAGGTTGCGCGCGCCGTCTGGCTGGCGGGTAGCGGTATGGCGCACCGGTTCCACCATGTCTCGACCGACGAGGTCTACGGCAGCCTGGGCCCGACCGACCCGGCGTTCAGCGAGACGACGCCCTATGCCCCGAACTCGCCCTATTCGGCCTCGAAGGCGGCGTCGGACCATCTCGTACGGGCCTATCATCATACTTACGGCCTGCAGGTCACGACCTCGAACTGCTCGAACAATTACGGTCCCTATCAATTCCCCGAGAAGCTGATCCCGCTGTTCCTGATCAATGCCCTGCATGGGCGGCCGCTGCCGATCTATGGCGATGGCCTGCAGGTGCGCGACTGGCTGCACGTGGAGGATCATTGCCGCGGCATTGCCGCCGTGCTCGAGCGTGGCCGGATCGGTGAGACGTATAACATCGGCGGCGGTGCCGAACTGCCCAATATCGCGGTGATCGACACGCTGTGCGCCGCCGTCGATGCGGCCTTCGCTGCCGACCCGGCGCTGGCGCGGCGCTTTCCCGATGCCCCAGCGGCAAGGGGCATCGCGACGGCTACGCTGAAGACCACGGTCACCGACCGGCCGGGTCACGATCGGCGCTACGCGATCGACGAAACCCGGGCACGCGACGAGCTCGGCTATGCACCCGCGCGTGATTTTCCGAAGGGATTCGCTGCAACTTTACGCTGGTATCTCGACAATGAACCCTGGTGGCGGAGTGTTCTCGACGGCAGCTACCGCGAATGGGTCGCCACCAACTACGCGGCGCGCTAATCCTGTCGCACGGGGGAGACAGGATGCACCGACACATCAGCCTATTCGGCCTGTTCCGCCGCCATCCGGGCACGGCGATCCGTCGCCTGCTGCGCAACGAAGCCGCCGGCGGCTATCTCCTCATGCTCGCCGCGGCGTTGGCGTTGATCGCGGCAAACACTGGTGCGTCAACGGCCTATAAGGCGCTCCTGGGCATCCCGTTCGCCGGCCACTCGCTGCTCCACTGGATCAACGACGGCTTGATGGCGGTGTTCTTCCTGTTCGTCGGACTGGAGATCAAGCGCGAGATGCTGGACGGCGAGTTGTCAAACTGGCCGCGGCGTATCCTGCCAGGTGCTGCGGCAGTCGCCGGCATGGTTGTGCCCGCGCTGATCTATCTTGCGGTCAACCGCGATGCGCCGGAAAATCTACGCGGGTGGGCGATTCCTGCCGCCACCGACATCGCCTTCGCGCTTGGCATCCTGGCGCTGCTTGGCAAGCGCGTGCCGGCGTCGTTGAAACTACTCGTCACCGCGATCGCGATCATCGACGACCTCGGCGCAATCATGGTGATCGCGGTCGCCTACACCGAAAGCATCCGCTGGACGGCACTGGCGGCCGCGGCGGTTGGCCTGGTGCTGCTGATGCTGCTCAACCGGGCGCGGATCCGGCCGCTTTGGCCGTATCTGTCGATTGGCGCGCTGGTCTGGTTCGCGGTGCTGCAATCTGGCGTCCACGCGACGCTGGCCGGCGTTGCGGTGGCATTCACCCTGCCCCTGGTCGTCACCAAGGGCACGCCGGAGGACAATAGTTCGCCGCTGCTGCGCCTCGAACATGGCCTGTCGCCATGGTCGGCCTTTTTCATCGTGCCGGTGTTCGGCTTTGCCAACGCCGGCATCGACCTGCGTGGCCTGACGCTCGACCAGGCGCTGGCGCCGCTGCCGCTCGGAGTCGCGCTCGGGCTGCTCCTCGGCAAGCAGCTTGGCATATTCGGAACGATCTGGGCGATGATCCGCTTCAAGATCGTTGACCGGCCCGCGGGCGCGACGTGGCGACAGATCTACGGCGTCACATTGCTGTGCGGCATTGGCTTCACCATGAGCCTGTTCATTGCCGGGCTGGCCTTTGGTGCGGGCGCGTCAGGGGATGCGGCCAAGCTCGGCATTATCGCCGGTTCGGTGCTGGCGGCGATCGCCGGCTGGCTGGTGCTCGCGGGAAGTCGCCAGGAAGCGCTGGCATGAACCTGATCCGGCGCTATGCCCGCTTCGCACTGTTCTTTGCCGTGTCGATCGTTGCCACGGGCGTTGCGCTGCTCTGGATGGCGCCGATTCCGGCGACACTCGTCGGATTTGATATCGGTGCGATCGTGTTCATGGTGGCGGTGGCATGGTCGCTCAGCGACGACGAGGCCGAGGAAATGCGCCAGCGTGCCGCCGAGAACGAACCTGACCAGGGTATTTTAGTGATCATCGGATTGTTCATTGCCGGCGCGGTGGCCGGTGCCGTCGGCTATGAAACGATGAGCATGAAGGGCCCCGAGGTGGCGCTCAGCATCGTCACTTTGGTGCTTAGCTGGGTGTTCGCCAACCTGCTGTTTGCGCTGCATTATGCCCACAGCTGGTATCTCGGCGACGGGCGCGGCAAGGATCGACAGGGAATCGATTTTCCGGGCAAGCAACAGCCACGCTATTGGGATTTCGTGTATTTCTCGTTCGTGCTCGGCATGACCTTCCAGGTCTCCGACGTCGCCATTACCGCGACCGGCATCCGCAAGGTGGCGCTGGTGCAGAGCCTGGTGTCGTTCTGGTTCAACCTCGGTGTCCTCGCACTGACCGTCAGCGTCGTCGGCAACCTGCTGCACTAGCCGCGCCCAAGCCTGATGGCGTCCTCAACGATTGCCCGCGATCAAAAATTCGATGTTGCCCTCGGGTCCGGTGATCGGACTCGGCGTGACCCCTGCGACGGTCCAGCCCCTGCCTTCCACCCACGCGCGAACTTCGGCACAAACCCGGGCGTGGATTTCAGGGTCGCGGACCACGCCACCCTTGCCCACCTCGCCGCGTCCAGCCTCGAATTGCGGCTTGATCAGCGCGAGGAGGCGCGCCGCAGGTTTGGCGAAGGTCAGCGGCGTTTCCAACACCTTGGCGAGCCCAATGAAACTGGCGTCGCAGACGATCAGGTCGACCGGTTCGGGAATGTCCAGCGCGGTCAGGTGGCGCGCGTTGGTCTGTTCGAGCACCACGACGCGCGCATCTTCGCGCAGCTTCCACGCCAGCTGGTTGGTGCCGGAGTCGACCGCATAGACCCGCGCCGCACCGCGAGTCAGCAGCACGTCGGTGAACCCGCCCGTCGATGATCCGACGTCGAGGGCGGTAATGCCCGCCACGTCCCAGCCAAGATAATCGAGCCCATGCGCCAGCTTGACGCCGCCGCGCGACACCCACGGGTGGTCGCGGCCCTTGACGGTCAGTTCGGTGCCGTCGGGCAGCACCTGCCCCGCCTTCTCGATCTTGCGGTCGCCGGCAAACACCAGGCCCGCGAGGATCAGCGCCTGCGCCCGCGTCCGACTCTCGGCAAGCCCGAGTTCGACGAGCCGCTGGTCGGCGCGGAGCTTCAGGCCCGCGCGCCCTCGACAACGCCGACGCTGTTGTGCCGCAGCGCCTCGAGCACCGTCGCGACAATGGCCGGCGCGTCGAGGCCAGCCGTCACATACTGTGCGCCCGGCGCATCATGCTCGGCAAAGATGTCCGGCAGGCGCATGGTGCGGACTTTGAGCCCGTTGTCGGTCAAGCCCTCATCGCTGAGCCAGGTCAGGACGTGGGCGCCGAAGCCGCCGATGGCGCCCTCCTCGATGGTGATCAGCACGTCGTGGCTGATTGCCAGCTTGCGGATCATATCGTGGTCGAGCGGCTTGGCGAAGCGCAGGTCGGCGACGGTGGTCGATAGCCCGCGGCCTTCAAGGTCGTCGGCGGCAGCAAGCGATTCGGTCAGGCGGGTGCCGAGCGACAGGATCGCCACGGTCTTGCCCTCGCGAACGATCCGCCCCTTGCCGATCTCGAGCCGGATCGGCGTTTCGGGGAGCGCCACGCCGGTGCCCTCGCCGCGCGGGTAGCGCACCGCGCTGGGGCCGTCGTCGTACATCGCGCAGGTGTGGACCATGTGGACCAGCTCGGCCTCGTCGGCCGCGGCCATCACCACCATGTTCGGCAGGGTCGCGAGGTAGGTCACGTCGAACGAGCCGGCATGCGTCGCACCGTCGGCCCCGACCAGTCCGGCGCGGTCGATGGCGAAACGCACGGGCAGGTTCTGGATGGCCACGTCATGCACGACCTGGTCGTAGGCGCGCTGCAGGAAGGTTGAATAGATCGTCGCGAACGGCCGCATGCCCTGTGCGGCCAAACCGGCTGCAAACGTGACGGCGTGCTGCTCGGCGATGCCGACGTCGAACAGGCGGTCGGGAAACTCCGCCTCGAACTTGTCGAGGCCGGTGCCCGACGGCATCGCGGCAGTGATTGCGACAATGGTCGGGTCGCGACGCGCCTCGTCGATCAGCGCCTTGGCGAAGACGTTGGTATAGCTCGGCGGGCCGGCCTTGCCCTTGACCTGGCCGCCGGTGACAACGTCGAACTTCTGCACCGCGTGATACTTATCCGGCGCGTTCTCGGCGTGGGTATAGCCGTGGCCCTTCTTGGTCACGACGTGGACGAGGATCGGACCTTCGGCGGCGTCGCGGACATTCTCGAGCACAGGGATCAGATGATCGAGATTATGGCCGTCGATCGGGCCGACGTAGTAAAGCCCGAGCTCCTCGAACAAGGTGCCGCCGGTGGCGAGGGTGCGGAAATACTCGTCGGCGCGCTTGGCGGTGCGCTGCATGTTGGGGCCGAAGGTGCGCTTGGCCAGCTGCTTGACGGCGTCGCGCAGCTCGAGGAACGGCCGCGACGAATAGATGCGCGCCAGATAGGCCGACAGCGCGCCGACCGGCGGCGCGATCGACATGTCGTTGTCGTTGAGGATGACGACCAGCCGGTTGCCCGCGGCCTGGGCGTTGTTCATCGCCTCATAGGCCATGCCCGCCGACATTGCGCCGTCGCCGATCACCGCGATCGCCTTGCCGGGCTGGTTCTTCAACTTGTTGGCGACCGCGAAGCCCAGCGCCGCCGAGATCGAGGTCGAGCTGTGCGCCGCGCCGAACGGATCATATTCGCTCTCGCTGCGCCGCGTGAAGCCGCTCAGGCCGCCGCCCTGGCGCAGGGTGCGAATCCGGTCGCGCCGCCCGGTCAGGATCTTGTGCGGATAGGCCTGGTGGCCGACGTCCCAGATCAGCCGGTCGTCGGGCGTATCGAAGACATGGTGGAGCGCCACGGTCAGCTCGACGACACCGAGGCCGGCACCGAGATGCCCGCCGGTGACACTGACCGCATCGATCAGTTCGGCACGCAGTTCATCCGCGAGTTGCCTGAGTTGGGGTCCATCGAGATGCCGCAAATCGGCTGGGAACTTGACCGTATCGAGCAGCGGCGTCTTTGGGCGTTCGGTCACTGGCAAACCATTTCTCGCGTCGTTGCCGGAGAATTAGCGACCGCGGACGGGCTTGTCGATTGCGGAACGTGACGCTTTGGTCGCAGCTTAGTTACAATCGACGCAGCGCCCCTGCACCTCGAGCACCGGGCGGATGGGCCGGAAGCCGGTGGCGGCCGCGGCGGCACGCACGCTTTTCGCCACACCGTCGTCATCGATGTGGGTGGTCTTGCCGCAAGCGTCGCAGACTAGAAAAATACAGTCGTGCAGGCAGGCTGGATGGGCGTTGGCGACATAGGCGTTGCTGCTTTCGATCCGCATCGCGACGTTGCTGGCGACGAACAGGTCGAGGATGCGGTACACGCTGTTCGCCGCGATCCGCCGCCCGGTCGCCTTGGACACCGCCTCGGTCACGTCATAGGCGCTGGCCGGGCGATCGAAGGCGCTCAGCGCGCCGAACACCTGGGCGCGCAGGTCCGTCCACTGCTCGCCCGCGCCGAGCACCGCGTCGCGCGCGGCGGCGGCGAGGCCGGGGCCCGCGGGCAGCGTGTGATGATGAAGCGTCGCCATGCCAGGCGACTATGGGAGCCGCGACCGACCCCCGCAAGTCAGTGGCGCGACCAGCGCAGGTTGAGCAGATGCGCCATCGCCAGCATCAGCACGCCCGCCACCGACGCGCCGATCTCCAGTACGCTGCCGTGCAGCAAGAACAGCGAACCGGCCATCAGCGCGAGGCCGCTTGCACCGAGCACGGCGACCAGCACGCGATGATGCAGGCGAAAGCCCCGGAACAGGGCAAACAGCGCCAGCGGCAGCGCGATCGCCAGGCCGACCGCGTGCACCCCATGGTTCCACAGGCCGCCGGTCGCCGACAGCCCGGCGAGCAGCACGCTGCCGGCAAGGCAGTGGATCACGCACAGGCCCGACAGGCCCATCGCGGACCGGTCGAGCCAACCAGGATCGGAAGATGCCATTGCCAAAATGATATAGTGTTACATTGCTGACGACAAGCCCCGGCAGCCGAACCTTGCAGTGAAATGAATTCAGCCGCAGTTTCACACCATCAGGGAGGGCAGCATGGACCGTTTCTTCACTATCGTCTCAAGCCGGATCGCCGGCTTTGTGGGTCAGCCGCTGGCGTTCGTGATCGCGCTATCGACGATCCTGCTGTGGGCTGCGACGGGTCCGCTGTTCGGCTTTTCCGACACCTGGCAGCTGGTCATCAACACCTCGACGACGATCATCACCTTCCTGATGGTCTTCCTGATCCAGAATTCGCAGAACCGCGACGCCGCCGCCATCCACGCCAAGCTCGACGAGCTGGTCCGGGCGCTGGAGGGCGCGCGCAACGCCTTTATCGGCATCGAGCACATGAGCGCGCACCAGCTCGAACAGCTCCGCGCCGCGCTAGAGGAAGAGTGTGCCGAGATCGACGAGGAGCTGACGCACCGCGAAACCGCGCCGAGTTCGGTGACCCGGCTGCTCAAGCGGCTCTGAGCCCGCGACGCTGCGCCGCTTCACGCGGTCGTCCGGCTCCGGCATAGGGCGCGCATGCCGACCATCGCCCTGAGCCGCGTCGAAGCGCCCGCCCTCGCCCGTCCGCGCGCCGTCGCGACCTGGCTGTTCGCGGTGGCGGCGATTGTCTTCCTGATGATCGTCGTCGGCGGCATCACCCGGCTGACCGAGTCGGGCCTGTCGATCGTGCGCTGGGATCCCGTCGGCGGGATCGTCCCGCCGCTGTCGGACGCCGACTGGGCGGCGGAATACGCCGCCTACCGGACCAGCCCCCAGGGCCTGCTGATCAACGCCGACATGGGGATCGCTGCCTTCAAGGGCATCTTCTTCTGGGAATATCTGCACCGCGTCATCGCGCGGGTGTTTGTGGCCGCGCTGATCCTGCCGATGGCGTTCTTCGCGGCGACCCGCGCGATTCCGCGCGGCTTCGGCCGGCCGCTGCTGGTCATCCTGGCGCTCGGCGCGCTGCAGCCGGTGGTCGGCTGGTGGATGGTCGCGTCCGGGCTGGTCGACCGGCCGGCGGTGGCGCACGAGCGGCTGGCTGTACACCTTGTGCTTGCCTTCTCGATCATGGCAGTTTCCCTATGGACCGCGTTCGACCTTCTGGAAGGCCGGCGCGAGCGGCTGGCGCGCTGGACGGTGCCATTGCTGGCACTCCTGTCGGTGCAAATCGTCTGGGGGGCGTTTACCGCCGGCCTGCGGGCCGGCCACGCGTCGGATACCTGGCCGTTGATGCTTGGGTCGCTGGTGCCGCCGCTCGCCAGCCTGATCGACGATCCGGTCAGCGTGCAATGGGTCCACCGCAGCCTCGCCTGGGTGGTCGCGGTGTCGGTGCTGGCCGTGGCGTTGCGGGAGCGCGCGGCCGGGCCACGCGCCGGGCTGCTCGCCGCGCTCGTCGGGTTGCAGTTTCTGCTCGGCGTGCTGACCATCATCTCCGGCGTGGCGCTGCCGCTCGCCGTCGCGCATCAGGCGGGCGCGGCGCTGCTGCTGGCGGCGACCCTATGGCTGGCGCACCGACCGCTGACCGCTCACCCGATCATCTAGCGGTAACATAATACCCTCGGCCAAATCCGCCAAAATCCTTGCGTTGCGGGGTGATTTCGGCGATAGGGCCGCTCTCCGGTCGGCGCGAAGCCGGCCGTTTTGCATTTCAAGAGGGCTTTCATGCCGACGAACCTTACCAAGATCACGGCGGCTGCGAAGCCGGCCGAGGTCGTCAAGCAGTGGCTGCTGATCGATGCCGAAGGCCTCGTCGTCGGCCGCCTCGCCTCGATCATCGCCGACCGCCTGCGCGGCAAGCACAAGCCCAGCTTCACCCCCCACGTCGATTGCGGTGACAACATCATCGTCATCAACGCCGAGAAGGTGAAGTTCACCGGCCGCAAGGCGGGGCAGAAGATCTATTACCGCCACACCGGCCACCCGGGCGGCATCAAGGAAGTCACCGCGGCGAAGCTGCTCGAGGGCCGCTTTCCGGAGCGGGTCATCGAGAAGGCCGTCGAGCGCATGGTCCCGCGCGGCCCGCTCGGCCGTCAGCAGATGCGCAACCTGCGCGTCTTCGCCGGCACCGAGCATCCGCACGCGGCGCAGGACCCGATCGTCCTCGACATCGCGGCGATGAACCCCAAGAACTCGGCCGTGCGCGTCAGCCCGGCCGCCGATCAGGCGAGTGCATAATGGCCGACAATCTCCAGAGCTTCGCCGACCTCGGGACGGCGATGGACGCCGCCCCGCCCGCCCATGACGGCGTGTCGCCGGCGCCGCTGCGCGAGCAGCAGATCGACGCCCAGGGCCGCGCCTATGCGACCGGCAAGCGCAAGAACGCCATCGCCCGCGTCTGGCTGAAGCCCGGCACCGGCAAGATCACCGTCAACGGCCGTGATCAGCTGACCTATTTCGCCCGTCCGACGCTGCGCCTGGTGATCAACCAGCCGTTCGATGTCGCCGAGCGTCGTGAGCAGTACGATGTCGTCTGCACCGTCGCCGGCGGCGGCCTGTCGGGCCAGGCCGGTGCGGTCAAGCACGGCATCGCCCAGGCGCTGACCCGGTTCGAGCCGGCGCTGCGCACCGCCGTCAAGCATGCCGGCTTCCTCACTCGCGATCCGCGCGTCGTGGAGCGCAAGAAGTACGGCAAGGCCAAGGCCCGCCGCAGCTTCCAGTTCTCCAAGCGGTAGTCGCAGCGCAGCCTCCGAGCTGAGACGCCGAACGCCCTTCGCGTTCGACGTCTCAGGTGCGGACTCGCGCCAGACCGGGCGGCGGGTGAGCGGCCCCCTTCCGCTCAACCCGTCCGACGGCGCGGCTTTGCCGCGGCGCTCTTACCCTTCCTACCCTGCCGGTCCCAGTGTATCCCCGCCCTCGTCTCTGACGAACAAGGCGCGATGACCCTGCTCCGCTTCCTCCTCGCGCTCCTCGCCGCCACGCTGGCGCTGCCCGCCGCGGCCGCGCCGCATGCGACCGTGACCCTCGCCGCCGAAAGCGCCACACCCGCACCGGGCAAGCCGCTGACGGTCGCGCTCACTTTCAGTCCCCAGCCCGGCTGGCATACCTATTGGAAGAACCCGGGCGACGCGGGCGTCGAAACCCGTGCCACCTGGACCCTGCCCGCCGGTGCAACCGCCGGCGCGCTGCGCTACCCGGTGCCCGGCACGCTGCTGATCGGCGGCCTGATGAACTACGTCTACGAAGCCCCGGCGGCGCTGCTCGTCGATATCACCGTGCCCGCCGCGGCTCGCGGGGCGTTTCCCGTCGCGGTCAAGCTCGACTATCTGGTCTGTTCGGCCGAGATGTGCGTGCCCGAGAGCGCCACCGTCAGCCAAACCCTAAACCTTAGCGACGGCGCGCCGGATCCGGCCGCAGCCAGCCAGTTCGCGGCGGCGCGGCGGGCGCTGCCAGTGCCTCTGGGTGCGGCCGTGACCTACGGTGTCACCGGTGGTCAGCTGGTAATAAGCGTGCCGTTCGCGGCGCCCGAGCGGGTTCGTAAGGCGTATTTCTTCCCCGCCGGCGATGGCATCGCCAGCTACTCGGCGCCGCAGACCGTGACGATGGTCAAGGACGCGCTTCGGATCGAGACCAAGGCCGACGGCACGCCCGCGGGTCCGGTCGCGGGCGTCTTGCGGATCGAGCGGGACGGGGAGCCGCCGCGCGGCTTCGACATCGTCGCCGACCCTGGACCGATGCCTGCGGCGGGCGCAGCACTGGCGAGTGACGGCGGTGGCGGCGGGACGCCCGCCATCGGTTTCCTGCCGGCGCTCCTGCTCGCCATCGCCGGCGGCATCATCCTCAACGTAATGCCGTGCGTGTTCCCGATCCTCAGCTTGAAGGCGCTGGCGCTGGCCAAGGGTGGCGATGCCGCAACCGCACGCCGCGATGCGCTCGCCTATGCCGCGGGCGTCATTGGCGTCTGCGTCGCGCTGGGCGGGCTGATCCTCGCGCTCAGGGCCGGCGGCGCGCAGGTCGGCTGGGCGTTCCAGCTGCAAAGCCCGCAGGTCATCCTCGGCCTGTTGCTGCTGACTACCGGCATCGCGCTGAATTTCGCCGGGGTGTTCGAGCTCGGGACCATCGATGCCGGGTCGGGGCTGGCGTCGAAGCCGGGTGCGGCGGGCAGCTTCTGGACCGGGGCGCTGGCCGCGTTCGTGGCAACGCCGTGCACGGGCCCCTTCATGGCCGGCGCCCTCGGCGCGGCTCTGGTGCTGCCACCCGCCGCGGCGCTGGGTGTGTTCGCCGGCCTCGGCCTCGGCCTCGCCCTGCCCTTCTTGGCCATCGGTTTCGTGCCGGCGCTGCGCCGCCGCCTGCCCAAGCCCGGCGCGTGGATGGGGACGTTCCGGCGCATCCTCAGCGTACCGATGTTCCTGACGGCGCTGGCGCTGGCCTGGGTGCTGGGCCAGCAATCGGGCATCGACGGCATGACGCTCGGCCTGGCGGGCGCGCTGGTCGTCGGCCTGCTGCTGTGGTGGCTGGGCGCGCGGCAGGCGAGCGGCCGCAGCGCCTGGGCGCCGCTTGGCGTGGCGGTGGCCGCCGTCGTCCTGACCATCGCCAACGTCCAGCCGGCCGGCCACGCCAGCGCGCATGCCGAAAGCGCTGCCATCCCCGCCGCCGAACCGTTCAGCGAGGTCCGCCTCGCCGAACTGACCGCAGCCGGCACGCCGACCTTCGTCTATTTCACCGCCGACTGGTGCCTGACCTGCAAGGTCAACGAGCATGGCGCGCTCGCCGACCCGGCCGTCGCCGCCGCGTTCCGCAAGGCCGGCGTCAAGACCTTGGTCGGCGACTGGACCAGCGGCGACGCGGCGATCAGCCGGTTCCTTGCCGCGCAGGGCGTCGCCGGCGTGCCGCTCTACCTGTTCTACGGCAAGGCCGGCGGCGCGCCCGTCCAGCTGCCGCAGATCCTGTCGACCAGCGACCTGGTCAACGCGGCCGCCTGAACACCTGACGGCCGCCGACCCAGGTCTCGTCGACCGCGACTTTCCACAGTTCGGCCGGCGGCACCGCGAACGGATCGCGGTCGACGATTATGAAATCGCCCCACTGGCCTTTTACCAGCGTGCCCGCATCGACGCGCACCGCGTCCGCCGCGCCGACGGTGAAGGCATGGAACGCCTGCTCGAGCGTCAGGGCTTCCTGCTTGCGCCAGCCGCCCGCCGGCTGGTTGCTCCGGTCCTGCCGCGTGACGGCGGCGTGGAGACCATAGAAGGGGTTCGCCGGCTCGACCGGAAAATCACTGCCCGCCGCCAGCCACGCACGGTTGGCGCGCAGCTGCTGCCAGGCATAGGCACCGGCCAGCCGGGCCGACCCCAACCTGTCTTCGGCCATGATCTTGTCACTGGTCGCGTGGGTCGGCTGGACGCTGGCGATGACGTGCAGCGCGCCGAACCGCGGCAGGTCGGCGGGGTCGACGACCTGGGCATGTTCGATACGCAGGTGGCGGTGGCGCTTTCCGGCGGGCGGCAGCGCCGCGAAGGCATCAAGTGCCTGGGCATTGGCGGCGTCGCCGATGGCATGGACCGCGACGTCGAAATGCCGCGCATCGGCGCTGGCGACCATGGCGGTCATCTCCGCATCGCTGTGGAACCGCAGCCCGCGGTTGCCCGGCGCGTCGGCATAATCGGCCTTCAGCCAGGCCCCGCGCGAGCCGAGCGCGCCGTCGCCGTAGAGCTTGACGCCGGGCAGCGAAAGACGGCCGCTGGTGCTCCAGGCGATCGGACCGTCGGGCGCGATCGCACCGAGCGCCTCCATGCCGCCGGCGAACGCCGCGACGCGCGTCGTCAGGCGGCCACGCGCATCGAAATCGCGGTACAGGGCCCAGGTCGCGGGATCGACGCCCATGTCGCCGACCGCGGTCAGCCCGACCGACGCCAGGATCTGCAAGGCGGTGCCCAGCTGCGCCGCCCGCTCGGCCGCGGTCGGCGGCGGGATCACCGCCTCGACCGCATCCTTGGCGGCGTCGACGAAAACGCCAGTCGGGTTGCCCGCGGCGTCGCGCAGGATACGGCCACCGGCAGGATCGACCGACTTGGCAGTGATGCGCGCTGCCGCAATCGCGGCGCTGTTGGCCCAGCCGGCATGCCCGTCGACCCGCGCCAGATATACCGGCCGGCCGGCGACCGCGCCGTCCAGCTCGGCCGCGGTCGGGAAACGCCCAAGACCCCAACGCTCCTGGTTCCAGCCGCGCCCGAGCAGCCAGCGGGCGTCCGGATGCGCGGCCGAATAGCGGCTGACCCGCGCCAGCGCCTCGGCGAGCGAGTTGGTATCGCTAAGGTCGATCGCTGTCGCTTGCTGGCCCAGTTCCATGACATGGCCATGCGCGTCGATCAGGCCGGGCAGCACGGCGCGGCCGCGCGCATCGACGACGGTGTCGCCGGGCGCGCTGGTATAGGCCACGCCCCGCGCCCGGGTTTCGACGACCCGCCCGTCGTCGCCAATGACCAGCGTCGCAAAGCGCACCATCTTGCCCTGCTCGCACAGCGTGTAGCCATCGGCGTTGATGACGACGACCCGCGCCCCGGCGGGAACCGTCAGCGCGAGCAGGGTCATGACTTGCAGCAGCTGGAGCGTTCGTTTCATGCAAAGCTAAATGGCACGCGACCTCCGTGCGGGACAGGGCCTATCTTGGCGCGAACCGCCGGATCAAACTCGACGTGTCCTGCCGGCCGCCGCCCATGCCCTGCACGTCGGCATAGAACTGGTCGACCAGCGCGGTCAGCGGCAGGCCCAGCCCGCTCCGCGAGGCCTCGGCGAGCACCAAGCCGAGGTCCTTGCGCATCCAGTCGACCGCGAAGCCGAAGTCGAATTCGCCCTTCGCCATCGTCGCGGCGCGGTTGTCCATTTGCCAGCTTTGCGCCGCGCCCTTGGAGATGACGTCGACGACCGCGCCCTCATCAAGGCCAGCGGCGCGCGCGAACGCCAGCGCCTCGCTCAGGCCCTGCAGCACGCCGGCGATGCAGATCTGGTTGACCATCTTGGTCAGCTGGCCGCTGCCCGCCGGGCCCATGTGACCGGTGCGCTTGGCGTAGGCCGCCAGCACGGGAACCGCCGCAGCGAACGCGGCGTCGCTGCCGCCGCACATGATGGTCAGCGCGGCGTTCACCGCGCCCGCCTGCCCACCCGACACCGGCGCATCGAGAACGAGCAGCCCCCTGTCCTCGCCGGCCGCCGCCAGCTCGCGCGCAATCCTCGCCGAGACCGTCGTGTGATCGACGAACAGTGCGCCAGGCCGCATCGCCGCCAACGCTCCGTCCGTGCCTAGCGTCACCGCGCGCAGGTCGTCGTCGTTGCCGACGCAGGTCAGGACCGCATCCACTCCGTCCACGGCGGTCGCCGGGGTCGCCGCGCTCCGCCCGCCATATTCGGTCACCCAGGCGTCGGCCTTGGCGGCGGTACGGTTGTAAACTGTTACGTCATGCCCGGCCTTGGCCAGATGCCCCGCCATCGGCGCGCCCATGACGCCAAGCCCCAGAAACGCGATTTTCATGCTTCGCCGCTTATCAGCACGGTCAGCGCTGCTGCAAGCAGCGCCACGCCGGCCAGCTTTTCCCGCAGCGACAGCGCGACGATCGGCCCGGCGTCGGTCTTGTTGACGTCGACGACGTAGATGCGACCGTCACGGTCGCGAAGCACGTCGAGGCTGCACCAGTCGGCGCCCATCGCCGCCGCGAATTCGCCCAGGCGGTGGAGCTCGAAGGGGCTGAACACCGCTTCGGGCGTCTGCCTGCGGACCGCGGCGTTGGGGGCGAGGAAGCGCACCGACGCAGGCCGGCGCTTGATCCACACCGCCACCACGCGCCCGCCGATCATCGCGGTGCGCAAGTCGACCGCCAGGCCGTCGCCATCGATATTGTCGATCAGCCGCTGGTAACATCTGCCGGGCACCGGCTCGCGCGGACAGGCGACGATGCGGCCGTCGTGCGCGCCGTTGGCCTCGGCCTTCTCCACCGTTTCACCGTGCTGGTGGCGGGGATCGAGCGCCAGCGGGTAGCCGAACACGCTCTCGAACACCGCTGCGACGTGGCTCTTGGAAATGTCGTTGCAAGCGAAGTTGAAGCTCCGCGCGTGCGGAGGCGATAGCGCTGCCCCGCACGTCGCATCCTCGAAGTAGAAGGCGGCGTCCGCCTCGGCCGGGCTGCGCGCCACCCGGATGCCTGCCCACAGCGCGGCGGCCCGCACCATATATCGCGGATGCGGCACGTCAGGGGTGAACCAGATCGACAGCCGGGCTCGCCGTCGCACCAGCCGGTGCAGCGCCACGACCCCCTGGAAGCGCAGCCAGCCCAGCACCTCGGCCGCCAGCCGCCGGTCGAACGGCACGGCGTTGCCGGTTCGCCGCAGTGTGACCATGCCGCGATGGATGCGGTAGTCGCCGATGCGCAAGCCCGGAACGTCAGTGGTCGGCGTGGCGGGAGCGAGCATCCGGCCGCGCGTAGCGGGCGGCGCTCGGCATGGGAAGCTGCCGCGCGCGGGGTGCGACTCCGGAGGGTAGGCACGACCCCGGGCGGCGGCTACACGATGGCAATGACCGCTCTTGCCGCCACTGCAGCGCCGCCGCTGCCGATCAGCCTCGACGACGTGCTTGCCGCGCAAGCGGCAATCGCCGGCGCGGTGATCCGCACGCCGTGCCTGCGCAGCCGGACGCTGAGCGACCTGACCGGTGCCGACGTGTGGATCAAGTTTGAGAATCTGCAGTTCACCGCCGCCTACAAGGAGCGCGGCGCGCTCAACAAGCTACTCACCCTGACGCCTGAGCAGAGGGCGCGCGGTGTCATTGCGGCCTCGGCCGGCAACCACGCGCAGGGTCTCGCCTATCACGCCGCCCGCCTGGGCATCCCCGCCACCATCGTTATGCCGAAGTTCACGCCGGTGGTGAAGGTGCAGCAGACCGAAGGCCACGGCGCCCATGTCGTCCTCCACGGCGAGAAGTTCGAGGAGGCGTCCGCCGAAGCCTATCGGCTGGCCGATGCCCGCGGCTTCGTGTTCGTCCACCCGTTCGACGACCCCGCGGTAATGGCCGGCCAGGGCACGGTCGCGCTGGAGATGCTGGAGGATGCGCCCGCCATCGATACGCTGATCGTCCCAATCGGGGGCGGCGGGCTCATCTCTGGCATGGCGACCGTCGCCAAGGCGCAGGACCGGCCGATTGAGGTCGTCGGCGTGCAGGCCGAGCTGTACCCGTCGATGTACGGCAAGATCCGCGGCCAGAGCGTATCGTGCGACGGCGACACGCTGGCCGAGGGCATCGCGGTCAAGACGCCGGGCGTGCTGACTTTCCAGGTCGTCAAGGCGTTGGTCGACGATATTGTGCTGGTCGGCGAGCGCGACCTGGAACATGCGGTATCGATGCTGCTGACCATCGAGAAGACGGTAGCGGAAGGGGCCGGCGCGGCGGGCCTCGCGGCGCTGCTCGCGCACCCGCGACGCTTCCGCGGGCGCACCGTGGGGCTGGTGCTGTGCGGCGGGAATATCGACACGCGGCTGCTCGCCAACGTGCTGCTCCGTGATCTCGCGCGCTCGGGCCGGCTGGCGCGACTGCGCATCCGCCTCAAGGACCGGCCGGGGCAGCTGTTCGAGGTGGCGCGCATCTTCGACCAGCAGCAGGTCAACATCCTCGAGGTCTATCACCAGCGGGTGTTCACCAACCTGCCCGCCAAGGGCCTGATCACCGACATCGAATGCGAGACCCGCGACCGCGACCATCTCGACCGGCTGGTCGAGACCCTGCGCGCGGCGGGCTATGAAGTGCGGATGGTGGAGCTGGATTGAGGCCGATGCGCGCCTCTGCTAGGCGGACCGGATGACCCCGTCGATCACCTGCCGCCGGAACCAACGCCGCCCGCATCCAGTGGCGTTCGTGTGCGCGTCCGGTCGGCGGGAAAGCTAAACCAGCCTCCCTCGATCGTCGCGCTTCCACCACCCCGCCCATCCGGCGGGGTTTTTCGTGCCGGCTGGGCCGTCCTGAAGGGACCACCAACCATGCCCGGCCTCGACGATGCCGCCATCGCGCGTCTCACGCTCCGCGTGATCGACAGCAGCCTGCCGAAACCGGAATGGACCCACGAGGGCCATTTCGCCGCGGCGCTATGGCTGACGAGGCATCGCCCCGCACTGACGCAGCCGGCAGCCATCCGCCGGATCATTACCCGCTACAACGCGGCGACGGGGACCGCCAACACCGATACCGGCGGCTATCACCATACGATCACGCTGGCGTCGATGCGCGCGGCGGCCGACCATTTGAGCCGAGCCTCAGACGATGCGCCGCTTGCCGGCTTGCTCGCCACGCTGATGGCG
Organism: Sphingomonadales bacterium; assembly: GCA_038210595.1. Classification (GTDB taxonomy): domain Bacteria; phylum Pseudomonadota; class Alphaproteobacteria; order Sphingomonadales; family Sphingomonadaceae; genus Glacieibacterium. Next base: position 112,022 of record JBBQWN010000003.1, read on the forward strand.
TCCCGGCTTGGACGGCCCGACTGGCTGCTCGCCCACTGGCGGCACGAGACGTTGTTCGGCATCCAGGCCCGGCGCGGCTGGGTCGCCCCCGATATCGCCCCGTTGCCCTTCGCATGAGCGCTTTGCATCGGAACGCTGCCCCAACTTAACCCTGTTCAGGCGGCAAGTTCCGCGCCACACTCCCGTCATAACGGGCGAGGCCTGGAGGGGGGCGGACACCGCGCATGACCGACCAGAGTTTCAAATTTCCGCGCTTCTTCGTTACCGCGCCCAGCCCCTGCCCCTATGTGCCGGGTCGCTTCGAGCGCAAGGTCTTCGCCGAACTGAAGCGCCGCGACGCGCCCGAGATGAACGAGGCGCTGGCCCGGATCGGGTTCCGGCGCTCCCAGAACATCGTTTACCGGCCGTCGTGCGACGATTGCCATGCCTGCGTCTCGGTGCGGGTAGCGGCCAACGAGTTCGTGCCATCAGCGTCGCAGAAACGCCTGCTCAAGCGCCACGCCGACCTGGAGGTCGCAGCTTGCGAGCCCTGGTCGACCCAGGAGCAGTTCGACCTGCTGCAGGATTATGTCGGCGTCCGTCATCCGCGTGGCGGGATGGCGATGATGGACGCCTATGACTTTGCGGACATGATCGAACAAACGCCGGTCGACACGGTGGTCGTCGAGTATCGCGAGCCGGCGGGGGCCGATGGCAAGCCCGGCCGCCTTGTGGGCGCGTGCCTGACCGACAAGCAGACCGATGGTCTGTCGATGGTCTACAGCTTCTATGCGCCCGGCCAGCGCGAGCGGCCTGGCCTCGGCACCTTCATCATCCTCGATCACGTCGTCCGCGCTGGCCGGGCCGGGCTGCCTTACGTCTATCTCGGCTACTGGATCGAGGGTTGCGACCGTATGGCCTATAAGACGCGCTTCAAGCCGGTCGAGATGCTCACCGCCAAGGGCTGGGTGCGCGGCGCTTGAGCCGCGGCTGAGCCTCGCCTAGTCCAGCCGCATGAGCGATCCCTTCGACGGCTGGACCGTCCCCGCCGTCGGTTTCACCGGCTCTACCCTCGACCGCGCCGATGCGCTGCGCAAGGACGCGGGCGCCATGGTCGCGGCGCGCAGCCATCCGGGCGCGCGCTGGCTGGTGTTCGACGATTTACGCCCGGTGATGAAGGACGGGGCGCTGGTCTGGGCCTACCGCTCCGACTTGCCTCACGACGCGCTATCGGTGTTTCTCGGCATGGACGGCGATGCGCCCCGCTTTGCCGCCGCGGCCAGCGCCGAGGATCTCGATGGCGAGCCGGTCGATGCCCGCGCCGCCGGGGCGCTGCTCGCGGCCAGTCCCAACCCGGGTGCGGCGGGGGCAGTCGCGCACGGCCGCTCGCTGCTCGACTGGCACGCCCGGCATCGCTTCTGCGCCAATTGCGGTGCGCCCACCGAGATGCAGAAGGCCGGCCATGCGCGCCACTGCCCGGCGTGCAGCGCCGAGCATTTCCCGCGCACCGATCCAGTCGTCATCATGCTGGCGATCAAGGACGGCCACGCGCTGGTCGGGCGGCAGCCGCGGTTTCCGCGCCGCTTCTTCTCGGCCTTGGCCGGCTTCGTCGAGCCCGGCGAGAGCCTGGAGGAAGCGGTCGCGCGCGAATTGTTCGAGGAGGCCGGCATCGGCGTGCGCCGCGTGCGCTATATCGCCAGCCAGCCGTGGCCGTTCCCGTCCAGCCTGATGATCGGCGCGTTCGCCGAAAGCACTACGCACGAACTCCACATCGACGGCGAGGAAATCGAGGAGGCCCGCTGGGTCACCAAGGACGAGGTCCGCGTCGCGCTGGCGGGCACCGGCGACTGGCTGGCCCCGCCGCCGCTGGCCATCGCGCATACTCTGCTGAAAGCCTGGGTCGACTGACCCGGAGCGCGGTTGCTCGCGCTCCGGGTGGTCGGCGTTACTGCGGGGTCGACTTGACGGTCGTCGTGGTCGTCTCGGCCACCTTGGCCGGGGTCGTCACGGTCTTGGTCGCATACTTGACCGGCACCCGCTTCTTCACCGTCCGTGCCGGGGTCGTCACCGTCGTGCGCTCGACCGTCGCAACGGTGGTCGGGGCGGGCGTCACCACAACCGGCGGAGCAGCACGCGCGGCAGCCGCATCGGCCGCGGCAGACGCGGCCGCGTCCTCGGCATTGGCGGCACGGTTGTCGGCGGCGCTGGCGGCCTGACGGGCGGCGGCGGCATCGGCCTCGGCATCCGAGGTGCGCGCTTCGGCATTGCCGGCCTTGCGCTGGTCAGCGTTGACGAGGGCCGCGTCGGCAAGCTCCGACGCATGCTGCGCCTCGAGACGCGCCAGCTTCTTGTCGCCGTGGGCCAGCTTGTCCTCAGCCGAGCGCAGCGAGGCACGCGCCTGTGCCTGCAGGCCGGCGGCGTCAGCACTTGCGCCGACCTTGTCGCCGGCTTCGATCTTGCCGCGCGCTTCTGCGATGGCCGCGCGTGCCTTGGCCTTGTCGTCTTCGGCGTGGGCCGCGAGCGGCAAGGTCATTGCCGCAGCGACGGCGGCGGTACGCATAAGCTGTTTGATAATACGCATGTTTAATCTCCGGTTACGTTCCGTGCGCGTCAAACGGCCGCGCGGTGCGGAGAGTTCCCGACGCCGCAAGGATTGAATAGCGCCGGCCAGTATGCCTGGCACAAACTGTTCATATTTCGCTCGTTGCTCGGCTAACGCGGAGGATGTATGGCCTGAGTGGGCCGTGTGTCTTGCTTACCCGTCTTCACATCAGGGAGCAGCATCATGACGACCACAAGATTACGCTTGTTTGCCTATGGCTTGACCGTTGCGCTCGCCGCCCCGGTGGCCGCGCAGGTCACGACGCTCGACGCGGCCGCCTCATACAAATTGGGCGCGGCACCGACGGTCAATGTACAGCAGAGCCTGCCGAGCGATCCGGTCGACGTTCTGACCTTCCCCAGCGCCGGCAACAACAGCGCCGGCATCCACACCTATGGCTCGTCGTCCGGCAGTTTCGGCAGCCGCTCGTCGGGTGCCGGCATCTATAACGTCAACGGCTCGTTCCACATCGTCCAGACCGTCACCAACACCGGTAGCAGCACCCAGCTGGCGACCTTCAACTTCGATATCTCGCCGGGCTTCATCTCGAATAACCTCGGGGCGGCACTGACCGGCGGACAGTTCCTGAGCGCGGGCCTCAGCTTCGCGATTACCCGGGACGGCAATCCGATCTACAACAGCGCCGCAACGCTGACCACGAACAGCGGCGGCACGACCTTCACCAGCAGTGGCGACACCAGCCTCTATGGCGGGTCGGGCACTTATTACTTCATCAACGGCGTCACCAAGTCGATCGCGCTCGGCTTGCTCGGCGCTGGCCAGTCGCTGGTCCTCGATTACACGCTGAGCAGCTTTGCCAACGGCAATACCGTGCCCGGCGCGCCCAACCCGCTCGGCCCGCAACTGCTGTTCGTGCCGGGCCAGTTCGTCCTCGGCAACGGCGTGCCTGTCGCGTTCATCAACGGGCATATCGTCGATGTCGGCCCGCAGAACCCGTCCGGCGTCGGCGGTTCGCATGCCAGCTCGGGCGATCCGTTCGATATCAACTTCACCGGCAATCCGGTCTTCTCCGGCATCGCCGCGCCGACGTCGGCGAATGTCGTGCTGTCGGCGGTGCCAGAGGCCGCGACCTGGGCGTTGATGATCGCCGGCTTCGGTGCCACTGGCGCGACGCTCCGCCGCCGCCGCGCTCAGGCCGCGACGCGCAGGTCCAGCAACGCGGTCGCATCACTCGCCGGCATCGGGCGGCCGAACAGATAGCCCTGCACCTGCAGGCAGCCGAGCGTGCGGCACGCCTCGAACTCGGCGCGCGTCTCGGTCCCTTCCGCGGTCGTCGCCATGCCCAGGCTGTTGGCCAGCGCGACGATGGCGCGGATGATCGCGGTCGACTCGGTCTCGGCGTTGGCGGCGCGCTGGACGAAGCTGCGGTCGATCTTGATGCGGCTGAACTCGCTGCGGCGGAGGTAGCCGAGTGCCGAATAGCCGGTGCCGAAATCGTCGAGCGCGAAGCGCACGCCCGTCGCCTTCAGACCGGCGATCATCGCCGCGGTTGCCGGTCGCTCGTTGAGGAAAACGCTCTCGGTGATCTCAAGCTCGAGCCGGTCGGGCGCGATGCCATGGTCAGCGAGCGCGGCGGCGATGACCCGGGGCAACGCCGGATCCTCGAACTGCACCGGCGACAGGTTGACCGCGATGCGGATGTCGCCGGGCCAGTGCGCCGCCTGCGCGCACGCCTCGCGCAGCACCCAGGCACCGATGCGGACGATCTGGCCGGTCTCCTCGGCGACCGGGATGAACTTCACCGGCGGGATCAGCCCGAGCACCGGATGGTGCCAGCGCAATAGCGCCTCGAAGCCGACGATACTTTCATCCGACGCCTCGACGATGGGCTGGAAGGCGAGGCTCAGCTCGCCGCGGTCGAGCGCCTGGGCCAGATCGACCTCCAGCGCGCGGCGTTCCTCGGCGCGGTGCTGCAGTGCCGGCTCGAAGCGGCAGGCATGGCCGCGGCCGGTCGACTTGGCTTCGTACAGCGCCAGGTCGGCAGCGCGCAGCAGGGCGTCGACACCGCCGCCTTCGCCGGGCCCGAAGGCATAGCCGATGCTCGCCCCGATGGTGATCAGCTGCCCGGCGACCGCCTCCGGCACCGCGAGCGCGCGCACGATGCGCCCCGCCAGCGCCGCGGCCCGGCGCGGGTGGCCGGCGGTCAGCACCACCGCAAACTCGTCGCCGCCCAGTCGGGCGATGGTGGCGGCAGGTCCGCAGACGGTCCGCAACCGCCCTGCCACCGAGCGCATCAATGCGTCCCCGGCGGCATGGCCCACCGCATCGTTGACCGCCTTGAAGCGATCGAGATCGACGAACAGCAGCGCGCAGCCGGGCCCGGCCAGCGCCTCGGTCAGTGTCTCGCGCAGCAGTGCGCGGTTGGCGAGGCCGGTCAGTGGATCATAGCGCGCCAGCTCATCGATCCGGTCGGCGGCGCGGCGCGCCTCGGTAATGTCGCTGCCGACGCCGCGGAAGCCCGCAAAGCGCCCGCCCTCGTGACGCGGCGTCCCCGACAGCTGCCACCAGCGCAGCTCGCCGCGCACCGCGATCGGCACCGCGAGGTCGCGGAACGGCGTGCGCGCCGAAAAATGCCGGCCGAGCTGCCGGATTGCGCCGCGCACCGCTGGGTCGCGGCGATCGGGGCCGATCAGCCCGACCAGCGCCGCGCCCATCAGCGCCCGCGCCGGGCGGCCCGCGACCTCGCACAGCCGCGGCGAGACATGGGTCAGGCGGCCGTGCGCGTCGACCTCGATCAGCCAGTCGGAGCCATGCGCCTCGAATTCGTTGAGCAGCAGCCCGATGGTCGCGGCGGCCTCGGCATTCTCGGCCTGGGTGTGCATCCGCACCATGATGCCGAACGTCGTCATCAGGATGCCGCGCACGATCAGCACGGTGAAGGTGGCGAACGCCAGCGCCACCATCGGCATCGCCAGCGGTGACCAGTCCGGCAGGCCGAAGACCGTGGCGGCGGCGATGACGACGACCAGGAACGACCCGCAGGCGGGCAGCATGGCGGCGGCGAACCCGCACGCGCCCATGGTGGTCGCCGACAGCAGCACCAGCACCATCTGCTGCTCGACGGTCACCATCGGCAGCAGGTGGAGCACCAGCGCCGCCCAGATCAGCCCGAAGGCGGCAACCTCGGCATTGACCGCCCAGAACTGGCGGGATGTCGCCTCACGCGTTTCGCGCAGGTGGCGAGTGCGCCACCAGCGCGCGCCCCACAGCCCGGCAAGCAGCAGCATCACCCCGGCCCAGCCGAGCACGAAGCGGGCGTCGTAAACGTCGCGCAGCAGCCACGCGAGGCCACCCATGTTGACCGTCATCAGCGCGACGTTGAACGGCACATAGCGGTTGAGGATGCCCAGCTGATGCCCCCGCACCCGCGCCCAGAACGGCCCGGTATCTTGCCGCCAGCCGAACACTTGCCGCCAGCCGATCGCCGTGGCGGCCGCGATCGGTGGCCGGAACATCGCGCTCATGCCCACTCCGTGCCCGCGGACGCTGCGGGCCAGACTGGGGAAACGGCGGTGGCGCTACGTCCTTAAGGCAGGGGTCCATCGCGGGCCGGGGAGCGCGGATAGGTTCCGAGCAGCCGAACCCACTTGCTGTGGAACGCCAGCTCCTCCAGCGCGCGGGCGACGGGCGCATCGCCGGGCGCGCCCTCGATGTCGGCATAGAATTCGCTCGCTGCAAAGCTGCCGGCGCGCATGTAGCTTTCCAGCTTGGTCATGTTGACGCCGTTGGTGGCGAACCCGCCCATCGCCTTGAACAGCGCCGCCGGCACGTTGCGCGTTTCGAACATCAGCGTCGTCATCACCGGGGCGCCGAGCGCGGGGGCAACCGCCTCGCGCGCCAGCACGACGAAGCGCGTCGTGTTGTGCGCCGCATCCTCGATACCCTCCGAGTGGATGGTCAGCCCGTACAGCTCCGCCGCCAGCGCCGACGCGATCGCCGCGACGTGGGTGTCGCCCTGCTCCGCGACCAGCGCCGCCGCGCCCGCGGTGTCGAAGGTCGGCACGGCGCGGATCCCCCAGGCCTTGAGCCGCCCGCGCACCTGCCCCAGCGCCTGAGGATGGCTGGTCGCCTCGCGGATGGCGTCGCGCGGGCCGCCCGACAACAGGCAGTGGCGGACCCGCACGAAATGCTCGCCGGTGATGTGCAGCCCCGATTCCGGCAGCAGGAAGTGGATGTCGGCGACGCGCCCGTGCAGCGAGTTCTCGATCGGGATCACCGCCCGCCCCGCCGCGCCCGACTGCACCGCCTCGATCGCATCCTCGAAGCTGAGGCACGGCAGCGGCAGCCCGGCCGGGAACGCCTCGCGTACCGCCTGATGCGAATAGGCGCCCGGCGCGCCCTGAAAGGCGACGGCGCGGCGAGGTTCCGCATCGCACGCCGCGGTCATCGCGTCGACCAGGCGCTGCGCCGGCAGGGGATAATTGTCCATTGGCGCAGGGGTTACGCTGCCACGCCGCTGTGTGACAAGCTATGCCTTGCCGCACTGCACCCTTCGCCACTATAGGCACGCCTTACATGAACGACGGGCCTGGCCCGGCTGCCGGAGGCCCGCGTGGACAGTTTCGAGTGGAATAAGATTGCCGGCTGGACGCTCGCCGCGGCGGTCACCGTGCTCGGCCTGTCGATCGGCACGAAGATGGCCTACGCGCCCGCCAAGCTGACCAAAGCGTCGTATGTCATCGAGGGCGTCGAAGCTGAAACCGTGGCCGGACCCGCCGCGGTCGCCGAACAGCCGATCGAGGCCTATCTCGCCACCGCCAGCGCCGAGAAGGGCGCGGCGATCTTCAAGAAGTGCGCCGCCTGCCACAACGCCGAAAAGGGCGGTCCCGCTGGCATCGGCCCGAACCTGTACGGCGTACTGGGCGGCCCGCACGCCCACATGGCGGGCTTCGGCTATTCGGACGCGATGGCGGCGACCAAGGGCGAGACCTGGACCTGGACCAACATCAACAAGTGGCTGACCAGCCCGAAGGCGTACATCCCGGGCAACAAGATGGCGTTTGCCGGCCTCAGCAAGCCCGAGGAGCGTGCCGACGTTGCGCTCTACCTCAATTCCAAGAGCGACAAGCCGCTGCCGATCCCGGCCGCCCCGCCGCCCGCGGCCGCCGCCGCGACTACCGAGCCCGCCCCCGCCGCCGGCAAGGCCCCCGACGTCCCCGCCGCCGATGCCGCCACCGCCGCCGCCCAGCCCGAGAAGGTCGGCGGCCCGGCGTCACCGAACGCGGGGCTGACTAAGTAAGGGCAGAACTCGCCTTCTCTTCCGGGCACCTACTTTGCTGCAAAAACTCGGCGCAGACGCGCAACGCGGTGCTTAGCCGCCGTTTCGAAGAGCGCGACGGGTTAGAAACTTGACCGTTAGTCGGCTGCCCAGCAGCGCAACAGGCGCAACCACGCCGATGACAGCAAGGCTGCCAATTATCACATTTCCGGGAGGTGCGTCGTCCACCTCCATCGTTACCAGCCAATAAGCCAGCAGGACCAATATAATAGCTGGGATTGTAAGAGTACCCAACGCCACGGACAAAGCGTCGCATCTCGTCAGGCGCCGAGTAACGGCGGCTATACCGCTCGCAAACAGGAAAGCACCGATCGCGACCGGAACAAGCATTAGTATGAGCATGTAACAATCATGCGAGTGCAGTGAAGCGTCCACAAGTGGTCGAATTGATCATTGGAGGACGCTGTTGAGAAGTGATCAGTCACCGCGTCCCGCAGCACCTCACGCCGCCCCCAACATCACCGACTGAACCCCGCCGAGCCGGCCGACGCGGCCCTTCAATTCGTTGTCGATGGCGAACTCGCGGCCCAGCGACAGCCAGGCAACCCGGCCGCCGGGGAGGCGGACGCGGGCCATCACCTCGCCGCGGCCGCCCTGCACTGCCGCCAGCGTCGTCGCCAGCCCGCCGACCGAGCCGGGGGCGATGTCGACCGTCAGGCGGCAGCGGGTGCGCCGGGCGCGGTCGGCGAGCGGTTCGAGGCCGGTGACGGCGAGCCGGGGCGTGTCGTCGCCGGCCCCCCATTTCGCATCGATCTGGAGCAGTACCGGCTGCGCGTCGGCCACCGCAGTCTCGATCAGCGCCTGAGTCTCGGCGTTGAAGCAGCTGGCGGAATACTGCCCGGTCGCATCGCTGACCGTCAGGATCAGATAGGGGTCGCCGCCCTTTTGTGGCGTGCGCCAGCGTTTCTCCTCGATCAGGCCGGCCATCACCAGCGCCTGCCGCCCGCCCTCGGCCGGGGCGGTTATGCCCGCGACCTGCGCCCAGCTGCGCGCGCCGCCAGCCTCAAGCACATGCGCGTAGGCGTCGGCGGGATGGCCCGAGAAATAGAAGCCGAACGCTTCCTTCTCGTGCGCCATCGCCTCGCTCAGTGTCCAGCGCGCCGCGGGCGGCACCAGCATGGCGGTCGAGCGCTCCGGCGCATCGCCGAACAGCGCCACCTGCGCGCTCTCCCGCGCTGCCTGCGCTGACTGCGCGGTGCCGAGCAGCGCTTCGGCCAGCAGGTGAACCCCGGCGCGGTTCGGCGTCAGCGCGTCGAAGCCGCCCGCCGCGATCAGGCTTTCGAGCTGGCGCTTGTTGAGCAGCCTGGGGTCGATGCGGTGCGCGAAGTCGGCGAGCCCGGTGAAGCGGCCGCCCGTCGCCCGCGCTGCGCAAACTCCCGCCATCGCCTTCTCACCGACGCCCTTCAGCCCGGCGAGCGCGTAGCGGACGGCGCCGTCCTCGACCGTGAAATCCTCAGAGCTGGCATTGATGCACGGCGGCAAGATCTTGACGCCACTACGCCTGGCATCGTCGACGAAGATCGCCAGCCGGTCGGTATTGGTCCGGTCATAGGCCATCGACGCGACGTAGAATTCGACCGGGTGATGCGCCTTCAGCCACGCGGTCTGGAAGCTGAGCACCGCATAGGCAGCAGCGTGCGACTTGTTGAAGCCGTAGTTGGCGAACTTCAGCACCAGGTCGAAGATTGCGCTGGCGGTTTTCTTGGGGATGCCCTGGCTTTCGGCACCGTCGGCAAAACGCTCCTTCTGGGCGTTCATCTCGGCGACGATTTTCTTGCCCATGGCGCGACGCAGCAGGTCGGCCTCGCCCAGGCTATAGCCCGCCAGCGTGCGGGCGATCTGCATCACCTGCTCCTGGTAGACGATGATGCCATAGGTTTCCTCCAGCACCGGGCCCATCGCCGGGTGCAGCAGCTCGATCGCCTCGGTCTTGTGCTTGCGGCGCGCGAAGCTCGGGATATTGTCCATCGGTCCCGGCCGGTACAGCGCGCCGAGCGCGACGATGTCGCCGAAGCAATCCGGCCGCACCTGCGTCAGCGCGCGGCGCATTCCTTCGGATTCGAACTGGAACACGCCCACCGTGTCGGCGCGCGACAGCAGCGCGAAGACCGCCGGGTCGTCGAGCGGCAGCGCCGGCCAGTCGATGACCACGCCACGCTCCGCCAGCAGCTTGGTGGCGCGGTCGAGCACCGACAGCGTCTTCAGGCCGAGGAAGTCGAACTTCACCAAGCCCGCCTTCTCGACATACTTCATGTCGAACTGGGTGACCGGCATGTCGGACCGCGGGTCGCGGTACATCGGCACCAGCTCGGCGAGCGGCCGGTCGCCGATGACCACGCCGGCAGCGTGGGTGGAGGCGTGGCGCGGCAGGCCCTCAAGCTTCAGCGCGATGTCGAACAGTCGCTCAACCTTGGCATCGCCGCGCCGCATCGCCTTCAATTCGTCCAGCCCCTCGTACTTGCGCCCGTCCTTGTCGGCGCCGATGCCGAGCGTCCGCGCCAGCGTCCAGGGATCGGTCGGGTGGCTGGGGATCGCCTTGGCAATCCGGTCGATCTGGCCATAGGGCATCTGCAGGACGCGGCCGACGTCCTTGATCACCGCGCGCGCCTTCAGCCGACCGAAAGTGATGATCTGCGCCACCCGGTCGTGACCATAGCGCGCCTGGACGTAGCGGATGACCTCGTCGCGACGAGTTTCGCAGAAGTCGATGTCGAAGTCCGGCATCGAGACGCGGTCGGGGTTGAGGAAGCGTTCGAACAACAGCCCATGCACCAGCGGATCGAGATCGGTGATGGTCAGCGCCCAGGCGACGACCGAGCCCGCGCCCGAGCCGCGGCCCGGCCCGACCGGAATGCCCTGCGCCTTGGCCCATTGGATGAAGTCGGCGACGATCAGGAAATAAGCGGCAAAGCCCATGTCCTGAATGACCTGCACCTCGAAGCTGAGACGCTGGATATACGCCTCCCGGTCGTCGATCCCGGCCGCGTCGAGCCGCGCCGCGAGCCCTGCTGTCGCCGCTTCGGCCAGCGCCAGTTTCTCGGCTTCGGCGTCACCCGCAACCAGGCTGGGCAGGATGGGCTTGCGGGACGGCGCCGCTACCGCGCAGCGCTGCGCGACCACCAGCGTGTTGGCCAGCGCCTCGGGCAGGTCTGCGAAGCGCGCGGCCATGTCGGCGGCTGACTTCAGCCAGTGTTCGGGGTTCGACCGCGCTCTGGTCTCGGCATCGACATAGGCACCGCCGGCGATGCACAGCATGGCGTCGTGGGCAGCGTGCACGTCCGGCGTCAGGAAGCGCACCGGGTTGGTCGCGACCAGCGGCAGGCCGCGCTCGTGCGCCAGCGAAACCAGCATGGCCTCGCTCTTGATTTCAACGGGATCGCCGGTCCGGCTCACCTCGACGTACAAGCGGTCGGGGAAGGCCGCGACCAGCGCGTCGGCGTAGGCGCTCGCGTCCTGGCCGTCCGCCAGCAGCCGGGCTAGCGCGCCATCCGCGCCGCCGCTCAGGCACAACAGGCCCCCGCTAAGCGCGGCAACCTGGCCCAGCGTCAGCTGCGGTTCGTCACTGCCGGCCGAGCCGAGATGCGCCTCGCTGACGAGCGCGATCAGATTGGCATAGCCGGCGGGATCCTGGGCCAGCAGCACCAGCCAGTCGGTGACCGGCTTGGCCAGCACCGTGCGCGCGCCCGGGCGCTCGACCGCGATCAGCGCGCCGACAATCGGCTGCACGCCGTGCTCGCTGCAGGCGTCGGAAAACTCCATCGCGCCGAACAGATTGTTGCGGTCCGACAGCGCCACCGCCGCAAACCCGCCCTTGCGGCACGCCTTGGCGATGTCCTTGGGCTCGCACGCAGCTTCCAGCATCGAATAAGCGGACTGGACGCGGAGGTGGACGAACGGCGCGTGCGGCATCACCGATCAATGCGGCACGGACTCGTCCGCCGGCAAGACCGCCGGCGAACGAGTTGGGGACAACGCGGGGCTATCAGGCCTTGCCGTTGGTCCGGATCAACCAGAACTGCGCCAGCTCCTGCCGCGGCCCGGTGTTGACGGCCTGCAACGCCGTCGTCGCACCGGCCTTGTCACCGACCATCGACAGCGCCGCGCCCAGACGCAGGTTCGCCGTCGGCAGGTCGATGCCACCCTTGCTGACTGCGAGCCGGTACATCTCGACCGCCTTGGCGTAATTGCCATAGCCGTAATAGGCGTCGCCGGTGCCGAGCGCGAGCTTGCCGTTGGCGGCCTTGGCCGATTCTTTCTCGAGGCCGGCCAGCGAAGCCTTGTCGGCGGCGACCTTGCTGTTGGCAAGCGTCGCGGTCTCCTTCTCCATCGGCTTGGTGCCGGTCAGCGCACGCGACGCGATGCCTTCGTCGAGCACGGCCTTGGCCTCGCCGGGCAAACCCTTCTCGACCGCCAGCGATGCATATTCCTGCCAGGTCCGCTCGGCCCCGAGCGCGCCGAGCGTCCGCATCAGCCGCAGCACGTCGAGATTGAGCTGATCGTCGGCATTGTTCGAGTCGCGGAAGATCAGCAGGCTGTTCGACCAATTGGCGGGCTTGGGATAGGCGGTGACCAGCGCCAGCGACGCAGGCCCGACCTCGCTCGTGAGTTTCGCATCATAGGCGATCTGAAGGCGGGTCTGATACCAAGGCTCGGGGGCCTTCTGGCCGCTGGCTTCCGACGCCGCAATGGCCTTGGCGAACAGATCCATCGCCTTCTGGTTCTGCTTGAGGTCGCGGTAGATGATCGCCAGGTTGAGCAGGTGGTCGGCGTTCTGCGGCGCGATCTGGACCAGCCGCTCGTACAGCTGGGTCGCCGCCGTGAAGTCGCGACGCTCGCGCGCCTTCTGCGCCAGCACGACGAGATATTTCTCGCGCTGGTCCGCAGGGAGGAACTGGCTGTCGACCGACTCCTTCAGCGACTCCTCGAGGACAGCGTCATCCTTCAGCGCCTGGCCAATGCCGAGCTGGGTCTGGGCGAGGTAAAAGCGGTCCGTTTCGTTCAGGCCGCCGGCGGCACGGGCGGCGCGGATCGTCGCCAGCGCGCCGGCATTGTCGCCTGCGGTCTGCTGCGTCTGTGCCGCGACGATGGCGGCGCGCGCCGGCTTCGACAGGTTTTTGGCATCGGCACCGCCCGGGGCAACGGCGGCGGCAGGCTTTTCCTTGGCCGCCGCGACGGTGGTCAGGCCGCTACCGAGCAGCGCAGCCAGGATTACGCGTGAAATGACAGTCATTACGGCCCTCTCCCAAGGTCATTTGTTGCGGTTCGGCTAAGCCGCCGACGCCGCCGCGTCAATCATCGCGCTTGCGCTTGGCGCGTACAGGCTGAACACGCTTTGAATAGTCCCGTTCCAGGAGCCGACATGCTCGCCGTGCTTTCGCCCGCCAAGACCCTCGACGAAACCAGCCCGGTGCCGCCGGTCGCCGCCACCCACCCCCGCTTTCCCGGCGAGACTGCCGTCCTGGCCGCTGCGGCAGCGAAGCTGAAGCCCGCCGCGCTCGCCCGGCTAATGCACATCTCGAAAGGGCTGGCGGCGAAGAACGCCGGGCGGTTCCAGGCCCTGCTGACGGACGGCGAGGCACGCCCGGCGCTCTATACGTTCAACGGGGACGTCTATGCCGGCCTGCAGGGCAAGTCCCTCAATCCGGCGGGGGTGGCCTTTGCGCAGGAGCACGTCCGCATCCTGTCGGGTCTCTACGGCGTGCTGCGCCCGCTCGACCTGATGCGTCCCTATCGGCTCGAGATGGGGACGGCACTCAAGATCGGCCGCAAGACAGGGCTGTACGGCTTTTGGAAAGACCGGATCGGTGCGGCGTTGGCGGATGACCTCGCCAGCCACGCTGACAAGACGCTGATCAACCTCGCCAGCAAGGAATATTTCGAGGCGGTCGACGTCGCGTCGCTGCCGGGCCCGGTGCTGGCCATCGACTTTCGCGACGACCACGACGGGGAGCTGCGGTTCAACACCTTCGTCGCCAAACGGGCGCGGGGGGCGATAGCACGCTTCGTGGTCGACGAGCGGCTGCAAAGCCCCGCCGGGCTGCAGCGTTTCGACGGGTTCGGCCATGTCTATCGCCCGGATCTGTCGGATGACACGAACTGGGTCTTCGTTCGACCCGCGAAATAGAAAGGGGCCAGGCTTGCGCCCGGCCCCTCTCCGAAATCCGAAATAAGCCTTAGGCTTACTTCTTCATCGCGTCGGCTTTCGCCTTCATGTTGTCGGCGGCGGCGTCGGCATTGGCCTTCATCGCGTCGGCCGTGTTCTCGGCACCGGTCTTCATCGCGTCGGCCTTGTCCTTCGCGGCGTCGACCATCGCGTCGGCCTTCTTGTCGGTCGCGTCGACCATCGCGTCGGCCTTGTTGCCGGCGGCGTCGACTGTCGCATCGGCCTTCTCGGCCATCGCATCGGCGGCGTTGCCGGCGGTCGGCGCGGCCGTCGTCGTGGTCTCGGTGGTGGTCATCGAGCCATCGGCGTTGGTCGTCGTGTCGACGGTCTTGGCCTTCTCGCCGCAGGCAGCGAGCAGGCCGAGGCTGGCCACGGCCGCCAGGGTCAGAGCAGTCTTCATCGGTAAATCTCCACGTTTATCGTTCGCACAGTCCTCGTGCAGAGCAGCGATACAGGCTTCCATAACGGAAGCGAAGCATAAACCTGCCCTTGCCGCTGTAACGTCACGCCCCCGTTTCGGGTTCCGCGGCGCCGTCCTCGCTGTCGTCGTCGCCGATCCGGGCGGCGGACACGACATGCTCGTCCTTAGCGACGTCGAACAGCGTCACGCCCTGCGCACCGCGCCCCATGATGCGGATCTGGTCGACCCGCAAACGGATCAGCTTGCCCTGGTCGGTGACCAGCATGATCTGGTCGCTGTCGGTCGCCGGGAAGCTGGCCAGCACCGGGCCGTTCCGGTCGCTGTCGGCGATGTTGCGGATGCCCTGGCCGCCGCGACCGGTACGGCGGTATTCGAACGCGCTCGAACGCTTGCCAAAACCGTTGGCGGTGACCGTCAGGATGAACTCCTCGGCGGCCGCGAACTGGGCGGCGCGGGTCTCGGACAGCACGCGCTCGCCCGGTTCGGCCTTCCAGGCGGCCGCCTTCAGGTAATCCTCGCGCTCCTGCGGACTGGCGTCGAACGCCTTCAGGATCGACATTGAGATGACCTCGTCGCCGGTCGCGAGGGTGACGCCGCGCACGCCCGTAGAGGTGCGGCTGACGAACTCGCGCACGTCATCGACGGCAAAGCGGATCGCCTTGCCGCTGCGGCACGCCAGGAACACGTCGTCGCGCTCGTCGCACAAGGCCACCGCGATCAGGCGGTCGTCGTCGCCGTCTTCGAACCGGATCGCCAATTTGCCGTTCGCATTGATGTTGGCGAACGCATCCATGGCGTTGCGCCGGACGCCGCCATGCGCGGTCGCGAACATGACGTGCAGCTTCGCCCATTCCGCCTCGTCCTCGGGCAGCGGCAGCACTGTCACGATGGTCTCGCCCGCTTCCATCTTGGGCAGCAGGTGGATCATCGGGCGGCCCTTGGCATTCGGCCCGCCTTCGGGCACCCGCCACACCTTCTGGCGATAGACCTTGCCGGTCGAGCTGAAGAACAGCACCGGGGTATGGGTCCACGCCACGAACAGCTGCGCGACCGTGTCCTCTTCCTTGGTCGTCATGCCGGCGCGGCCCTTGCCGCCGCGATGCTGGGCCCGGTAGGTCGCGAGAGGCACGCGCTTGATATAGCCGCCAAGCGTCACGGTGACGACCATCTCCTCGCGCTCGATTAGGTCCTCGTCGTCGAGATCGTCGCCGGCTGCGACCAGCTCAGAACGCCGCTTGGTCACGAACGGCGCCAGCGCGTCGAACTCCTCGCGCATCACCTTGCGCAGCACCGAGCGGTCGCGCAGAATCTCGAGCAAGGTCTCAATACTTGCCGCCAACTCTTTCAATTCATCGGTGATCTCATCGCGGCCGAGTGCGGTGAGTTTCGACAGCCGCAGGTCGAGGATGGCGCGGACCTGAAGGTCGGACAGGCGGTAGGTCGTCACCTCCGGCCCCGGCAGATCGGCCTCGATGATGCCGAGATAGGGCCGGATATCGCCCATCGGCCATTCGCGTTCGAGCAGCTGCTCACGCGCCGCCGCCGGTGTCGCCGAGGCGCGGATCAGGCGCACGACCTCGTCCAGATTGGCGACCGCGATCATCAGACCGAGCAGCAGGTGCGCCCGCTCGCGGGCTTTCATCAGCTCGAACTTGGAGCGCCGGGTGATGACCTCCTCGCGGAAGCCGATGAACGCCTCGATGATGTCGCGCAGGTTGAGCAGTTCGGGCCGGCCGCCGCGGATCGCCAGCATGTTGATCGCGAACGAGGACTGCGCCGGCGTGTGGCGATAGACCTGATTCAGCACGACCTCAGGGGTCGCGTCGCGCTTCAGGTCCATGACGATGCGGACGCCCTCGCGGTTCGACTCGTCGCGAACCTCACTGACACCCTCGATCTGCTTGTCCTTGACCGCGTCGGCGATCTTGGACACCAGCCCGTTCTTGCCGAGCTGATAGGGCACCTCGGTCAGCACCAGCGAGCGGCGCTCGCCGCGGCCCTCCTCGACCGCCCATTTCGCCCGCATGATGACGCTGCCGCGGCCGGTCTCATAGGCCTGGCGGATGCCGGTGGTGCCGACCAGGAACGCGCCGGTGGGGAAGTCCGGGCCCTTGATATGCTCCATCAGGCCCTCGACGGTGATTGCGCCGTCGTCGAGATAGGCGCGGCAGGCGTCGATGACCTCGCCGAGATTGTGCGGCGGAATGTTGGTCGCCATGCCGACCGCGATGCCGCCGGCGCCGTTGACCAGCAGGTTCGGAAAGCGCGCCGGCAGGACCGAAGGCTCACGCTCCTGCCCGTCGTAATTGGGCACGAAGTCGACGGTGTCCTTGTCGATATCGTCAAGCAGCTGGTCCGCGACCTTGGCCAGCCGCGCCTCGGTGTAGCGCATGGCAGCGGCGGCATCGGGGTCCATCGAGCCGAAATTGCCCTGCCCGTCGACCAGCGGCAGCCGGAGCGACCAGTCCTGCGCCATGCGGACCAGCGCCTCGTAGATCGAGCTGTCGCCGTGCGGGTGGTATTTGCCCATCACGTCGCCGACGATGCGCGCCGACTTGCGGTACGGCTTGCCGGCGACATAGCCGCCCTCGTAGGCACCCCACAGGATGCGGCGGTGGACCGGCTTCAGCCCGTCGCGCACGTCGGGCAGCGCACGCGCCACGATCACGCTCATTGCGTAATCGAGGAAGCTGGTCTTCATCTCGGTGACGATCGAGATGGGTTCGATATCGGGGGTCGTCGGCGTGCTGGCCAAGGGGCTGATCTACCTGTCGGGACGGCCCATGTTCGGCCTGCCGCACCCTAGACGCCGCGGTAACGAAACGCCAGTTTTTTACGGTTTCGGGACAGGGTCGCCGACGTTGCGGCGCGCGGCGGGCGACCTTGCCGCCGCCTGTCCCGTCTTAGTGGCCGAGCGCGGCGTTGACCGCCTTGGCCTTTTCCGCCGGCAGGTGCGCGGCAAGCTGCTGGATCACCTGCGTCAGTGCGACCTGCACCTGGCGCTGATCCATTTCGCGCACCTTCTCCGGCACCGGATCGCCACCGTGGATACGGTGCCAGAGCTCGATGATCCACTCGATGTCGTTCTTGTGGATCAATCGATAGGGTGGTGAAGCCATATCATCGTCCTTCCCATGGTCGACGGGGTTGATCCCGCCGCCGCAACGACTAACAAAAAATGGTTAATCGATATTGGTCGGCCGCGGCGACCCGCGCGACCGCAGCGGACTTTCCGGAACAACCGGGAGGGTGCTAGGGCGGCTCGATGCAACCCATTCACATCATCGGTGGCGGCCTTGCCGGGTCCGAAGCGGCTTGGCAGATCGCCCGGGCCGGCGTGCCCGTCGTGCTTCACGAAATGCGAGGCGTCGAAGGCACCGCCGCGCACCACACCGACAAGCTAGCCGAACTGGTGTGCTCGAACAGTTTCCGCTCCGACGATGCCGAGCATAATGCCGTCGGGCTGCTGCACCACGAGCTGCGTGAGCTCGGTTCGCTGGTGATGCGCTGCGGCGACGCGGCGCGGGTGCCCGCCGGTTCGGCGCTGGCGGTCGACCGCGATGTCTTCGCCGACGCGGTGACCGCGGCGATCGAGGCCGAACCGCTGATCGAGCTGCGCCGCGAGCGGATCGATGTGCCGCCGCCGGAGTGGGCGTCGGTGATCGTCGCCACCGGTCCCCTGACCGCCGCGCCGCTCGCCGAGACCATTCGCGCCAGGACCGGCGAGGACGCGCTCGCCTTCTTCGACGCCATCGCGCCGGTCGTGCACTTCGATTCGATCGATCTCGACATCGCGTGGTTCCAGTCGCGCTGGGACCGTGGCGACACCAAGGACTATCTCAACTGCCCGATGAGCCGCGAGCAATACGGCGTGTTCATCCAGGCGCTCCTCGACGGCGACAAGACCGAGTTCAAGGAATGGGAGGCGAACACCCCCTATTTCGACGGCTGCATGCCGATCGAGCGCATGGCCGAGCTGGGGCCGAACACCGCGCGCTTCGGCCCGATGAAGCCGGTCGGCCTGCGCGACCCCCGCGTCGGCAAGGGCGTCTATGCGGTGGTCCAGCTGCGCCAGGACAATGCCGCGGGCACGCTGTGGAACATCGTCGGCTTCCAGACCAAGCTGAAGCACGCCGAGCAGGTCCGCATCTTCCGCACCATCCCGGGGCTGGAGAAGGCCGAGTTCGCGCGGCTGGGCGGGCTGCACCGCAACACGTTCATCAAGTCGCCGGTGCTGCTCGACGCGCGGCTGCGGCTGAAGTCGGAACCGCGGCTGCGCTTCGCCGGACAGATCACCGGCTGCGAGGGCTATATCGAGAGTGCCGCCATCGGGCTCCTCGCCGGGCGGTTCGCGGCCGCCGAGGCGCGGGACGAGGCGCTCGACCCGCCGCCGGCGACGACGGCTATCGGCGCGCTGCTCGGCCATATCACCGGCAACGCCACCGCCGACACCTATCAGCCGATGAACGTCAATTTCGGCCTGTTCCCGCCGCTGCCTGAGAAGCGTCCGAAAGCCGAGCGCAAACCGGCGATGGTAGCCCGCGCCCGGGCCGATTTCGCGGGCTGGAGCGGCGCGCCGCCCGCCATCGCGATTGCCGCCGAATAGGCCTCAGCCCTCATCCACCTGCACCGCTTCCGCCGGCGGGCAGTTCACGGCGGCGCGGGGCCGGCGCTTGACCGCGGTGGTCGCAAATTCGGTCGCATTGAGTTTCGCGTCGCGGCTCGCGTCGGCGGTGGTGAACTTCTTGACCGCCTTGGCGCTGTATTCGTCGAAGCTCAATTTGCCGTCGCCGTCGAGGTCGAGCTTGGCATAGGCCTTGCGGCGCGAGAGCAGATATTCGTCGCGGGTGATCTCGCCGTCGCGGTCCTTGTCATAGCGGTTGAAGCGGCGGGCTTCCTTGGTTGCCGGGCTGACGTCGCTGACCGGTGCAACCAGCGGCGGCGCGTCGTTTTCGCCGGGCGGGATCGGGCGGCCGGCGGCGGCGGGTTCGGCGAACGCGGCATTTGGATGCGACGACGGCCGGGTGAACAGATAGATGCCGCCCGCCAGCAGCACCGCCATGACGCCCAGCGCCACCCATCGTTGCATCGCATCGCCCCCCGAAAGTACCAGTCCCCGCCGCTGCTTAGCGCGGCAAAGGTTACTTGTCAGTGACCGGTGAGCATCGTCGCGGCGATCGCCAGCTGGCGGCGCGGCGTACCGCGCGGTTCCGGCGCGGCGGCGGCGAGGTCGCGGGCCGCCAGCTTTGCCAGAGCGCGCAAGGAACGCAGCGGCCGCGGCACCCGCGCCAGATGGACCGCAAGCGGCGGCGTCTCGCCCAGCCGCGCCACCTCGCCGCTCGCCCACAGGTCACCCAGCTGCCACGCCACGTCCGCACCCTGCCCCAGCACCGCCGCCGCCGCGCCGAACAGCGTCCGCCCGCGCTGCTGGACATGCTGGGCAATGTCGCGCGGCGCGGCCAGCAGCGCCAGCATTGCGTCCTCGAGGCCGGTAAGGCTCGCCCCCGTGACGCCCGCCGGCAGGACGTGCGCCGCCAGCGCCTCCAGCACCGGCTGGGCCGGCACCGCACCGGCATCGAGGCCCTCCAGCCGCTCCCGCCACCACGCCAGCCGGATCTGCCCCAGCATGGGCTCGGTGGTCGTCCGCACCACCGCCATCAATTCAAGATCGAGTGCATGCAGCGCGAACAGGCCCGCCCGCGCCGCCGCCGGAGCCCAGAGCGTCGCCACATACCGGTCCCGGTCGCGCTCGCGGACGAGGGCAGCGACCGGATCGTCCACGACCCTACCGCGTCAGCTTCTTGTAGGTCAGCTTGGTCGGGCGGTCGGCGGCGTCGCCCATGCGGCGGTGCTTGTCGGCCTCATAGGCTTCGAAATTGCCCTCGAACCATTCGACATGGCTGTCGCCCTCGAAGGCGAGAATGTGCGTCGCCAGCCGGTCGAGGAAGAAGCGGTCGTGGCTGATAACCACGGCGCAGCCGGCGAAGCTCTCCAGCGCCTCCTCGAGCGCACGCAGCGTCTCGACGTCGAGGTCGTTGGTCGGCTCGTCGAGCAGCAGCACGTTGCCGCCCTGCACCAGCATCTTGGCAAGGTGGACGCGGTTGCGCTCACCGCCCGACAGCTGGCCGACCTTCTTCTGCTGGTCGGCACCCTTGAAGTTGAAGGCCCCGACATAGGCGCGGGTCAGCACCTCGTTCTTGCCGAAATAGAACTTCTCGTTGCCGCCGGAGATTTCCTCCCAGACGTTCTTGTTTGAATCGAGGTTGTCGCGCGACTGGTCGACATAGCCGAGCTTGACCGTGTCGCCGACGCGGATGCTGCCCTCGTCGGGCTTTTCCTGGCCGGTGATCATGCGGAACAGCGTGGTCTTGCCGGCGCCGTTGGGTCCGATGACACCGACGATGCCGCCGGGCGGCAGGCTGAACTCCAGGTTCTCGATCAGGATCTTGTCGCCGAAGCTCTTGCCCAGCCCCTTGGTCTCGATGACCGTCGAACCGAGCCGTTCCGGGATCTGGATCAGGATCTGCGCGGTGCCGAGGCGGCGGTTGGCCTGTTTCTCGACGAGGTCGCCGAACGCCTGGATGCGCGCCTTGGACTTGGTTTGCCGCGCCTTGGGGCTGGAGCGGATCCATTGCAGCTCGTCGCGGATCGCACGCTCGCGGCTTTCGTCCTCGCGGCTCTCCTGGCTCATGCGCTTCGACTTGGCCTCGAGCCACGCCGAATAGTTGCCCTCGAAGGGGATGCCGCGGCCGCGGTCGAGCTCCAGCACCCACTTCACCACGTTGTCGAGGAAGTAGCGGTCGTGGGTGACGAGGATGACCATGCCGGCATAGTCCTGCAGGTGCTTTTCGAGCCACGCGACGCTCTCGGCATCGAGGTGGTTGGTCGGCTCGTCAAGCAGCAGGATTTCGGGCTTTTCGAGCAGCAGCTTGCACAGCGCGACGCGGCGTTTTTCACCGCCCGATAAGGCGGTGACGCCGCTGTCGCCCGGCGGACAGCGCAGCGCGTCCATCGCGATCTCGATCTGGTTGTCGAGCGTCCAGCCGTCGACCGCGTCGATCTTCTCCTGGAGCTCGCCCATTTCGGCGCCGAGCACCTCGAAGTCGGCGCCCTCCTCGCACATTTCCGCGCTGATCGCGTTGAAGCGATCGACCATG
>JBBQWN010000004.1:0-133333 GCA_038210595.1 Sphingomonadales bacterium
GCGACCGAGGAGCTGCTGGCCCGCAACCACCGTGCCATGAAGACGCTGATCGCCAGCTCGATCGGGGTCGAGCCGGTCAGCTTCGAGGATTTCATCTGCGACGACGGCATGGGCTATGGTCCGTACAAGATCCGATGCACGATGCACCGCGACGGCGACAAGGTCGTGCTCGACTTCGCCGGCACCGACCCGCAGTCGGACGCGTCGATCAACTTCTATCTCAACGAGAACATGTTCAAGATGTTCTTCGGCATCTACATGATCATGGTCTTCGACCCGGCCATCCTGTTCAACGATGGCTTCTACGACCTGATCGAGGTCTGCATCCCGGAAGGCTCGCTGCTCAAGCCGAAGTTCCCTGCCGCGCTGTCGGGCCGGACCCACGCACTGGGCCGCATCTTCGACATTCTCGGCGGCCTGCTCGGCCAGCGCACGCCGGAGTTCCTCAACGCTGCCGGCTTCTCGTCTAGCCCGCACCTGTTCTATTCGGGCGTCGATTCCGACGGGAAGTGGTTCCAGCTGTTCCAGATCGGCTTCGGCGGCATTCCCGGCCGGCCGATGGGCGACGGCCCCGACGGCCACTCGCTGTGGCCCGGCTTCACCAACGTGCCGAACGAGTTCCTGGAGCGCTATTTCCCGCTCCGCATCGAGCGCTACGAGACGGTCGCCGACAGCGGCGGTGCCGGCCTGCACCGTGGCGGCAACGGCATCCACATGACCTACCGCTTCCTTGAACCCGGTGTCGTCGCCATCCACGACGACCGCTGGTTCGTGCCGCCCTGGGGCGTCAACGGTGGCGCCCCCGGTGCCCGCGCCCGCAAGATACTGGAGCGCGCCGACGGTAGCGAGACGATCGTCGGCAATAAGCTGGAGGACCTCCGCGTCGAGGCGGGCGACCAGCTCCACTTCATCACCTGGGGCGGCGGCGGCTGGGGCGACCCGCTGCTGCGCGATCCCGCACTGGTCGAGAAGGAGATCCGCGAGGGGCTGGTCACGGTCGCCGGCGCGCGCGCCTATGGCGTGGTCATCGGCGACGCGGCCGCGACCGAGGCGCTGCGTGCCGAAATGCGTGCCGCCCGGCCCGCCGAACAGCCGCTGTTCGACCGCGGTGACGCGATCGAGACGCTGCGCGCCAACTGCTTCGCCGAGACCGGCCTGCCCGCACCACGCCAGCCGGTATGGCGTCCGGAGCGCGCCGCGGCATGACCAACGAGGGGGCCCTCAAGGGACTGCGCGTCATCGAGCTCGGCCAGCTGATCGCCGGGCCATTCTGCGGGCAATTGCTCGGCGACATGGGCGCGGAGGTCATCAAGGTCGAACCGCCGGGAAGCGATGGCAAGCGCGGCGGCGACCCGATGCGCGACTGGGGCCGCGGCGATGCGAAGCTGTGGTGGGAGGTAGTCAGCCGCAACAAGAAATCGGTCAGCGCCAACCTGCGCGTGCCGGAAGGCCAGGCGCTGGTCCGCAAGCTCGCCGCCAGCGCCGATATCCTGATCGAGAATTTCAAGCCCGGCACGATGGAGAAATGGGGCCTCGGCCCCGACGTTCTGATGGCCGAGAACCCCCGGCTTATCGTCGTGCGCGTCTCCGGCTACGGCCAGACCGGGCCCTATTCTGACCGCGCCGGCTTCGGCGGCATCGGCGAGGCGATGGGCGGCTGGCGCGCCATCGTCGGCGACCCCGACCGCGCCCCGTCGCGAATGGGCATCTCGATCGGCGACAGCCTTGCCGCCACCTACGGCTGCATGGGCGCACTGGCGGCCCTCCATGCCCGTGAACGCACCGGCCGCGGCCAGGTCGTCGACAGCGCACTCTACGAGGCGGTGCTGCAGGTGATGGAGAGCCTCGTTCCCGAGTATCAGGTCAGTGGCACCATTCGCGAGCGCTCCGGCTCGGTGCTGCCCGGCATCGCGCCGTCGAACGTCTACCCGTGCAGCGACGGCGAGTATCTGATCGGCGCCAATCAGGACGCGGTGTTCGCGAGGCTTTGCGCTGCCATCGGCCGGCCCGAACTGGCGACCGACCCGCGCTATGTCGACCATGTCTCGCGCGGCCGCCACCAGGTCGAGCTCGACAATCTGATCGCCGACTGGACCCGCACCCGCACCATCGCCGAGGTCGAGGCAGCGATGCTGACGCACAGCGTCCCGGCCGGCACGATCTACCGCGCGCCCGAAATGATCGCCGACCCGCATTTCGCGGCGCGCGAGGCGCTGATCGAGGTCGATACCGCGCGCTGGGGCAAGCTGCGTATGCAGAACAGCTTCCCAAAACTCAGCGATACGCCGTCGTCGGTGCGCACCCCGGCCCCGTCCAGCGTCGGCGAGCATAATGTCGAGATCTATGGCGGCCTGCTCGGGCTCGGCGCGAACGAGCTTGCGGCGCTCGCCGAGGCAGGCGCGATCTGAGCACGCTCGCCGCCTCCTACGCCGCGTCGTTCGACGGCCATCTGCCGTTTGGCAAGCGTCCGGCGCTGATCCTGATCGACGTCGTGATGGCCTATCTCGTGCGTGGCGAGGCACTCCACGACGCGGCGTTCGAGGCAGCGGTGCCGGTGCTCGAGCGGCTCGTCGCGGCGGCGCGGGCGGCGGACGTGCCGGTGCTGTTCACCCGTGTCGTCTTCACCGCCGGCGGCCGCGACGGCGGGCTGTTCTACCGCAAGATTCCGGTGCTGCGCGTGTTTGACGAGGGTTCGCCGCTCGGCGCGTTCCCGCCGACGTTGATGCCCCGTGCCGACGAAGTCGTGATCACCAAGCAATATGCCTCGGCATTCTTCGGCACCGCGCTCGCGCCGACTCTCAGCGCGATGGGCGTCGACACGCTGCTGGTCACCGGCTTCTCGACCTCGGGCTGCGTCCGGGCGACGACGCTCGACGCGCTCCAGCACGGCTTCGCGCCGTTCGTGGTCGGCGATGCCTGCGCGGACCGCCACCCTGATCCGCATCGCGCCAACCTGTTCGACCTGCAGGCGAAATATGCCGAGGTGATCGACAGCGCGGTGGCTCTCGGCCTGCTGATAGGTTGCCGGGCGGACTGACGCGACAGCGGCCGATCACAGCCCGCCGACAGGCTGTCCGGTCGCGCGGGCTGCCGCGGCCCGGGCGGACGGGCATCGAACCGATGCTTGCCGGGCATTTCTGGCGCTCCCGCGAAACCGCTAAGGCATGGGCAGCAACCGGAGTCCGTCCATGCCAGTTCTCAGCCCCACTGCCACCCGCAAGCCGGTCGCGGGCCATGTCGTTATCGTCGGCGCCGGTTTCGGCGGGCTGGCGGCGGCGCGCGGCCTGAACGGGACGGGGGCGCGGGTGACACTGATCGACAAGCAGAACCATCATCTGTTCCAGCCGCTGCTGTATCAGGTCGCCACCGCCGGCCTGTCGCCTGCCGATATCGCAGCGCCGATCCGCACGATCGTCAAGGATCTTGCCGACACCAGCGTGCTGCTCGACGAGGTTCGCGGCGTCGATACCGCCGGCCGCCGCATCCTGCTGGCGAGCGGTGCCGACGTCACCTATGACACGCTGATCCTCGCCACCGGAGCCCGGCACAGCTATTTCGGTAACGATCATTGGGAAGCGTTCGCACCGGGGATAAAGACCATCGACGACGCGACGCGGGTCCGCCGCTCGATCCTGATCGCGATGGAGCGCGCCGAGACAATCCGGCAGGAGAACATCGACGAACGCGCCGAATTCCTGACCTTTGTTGTCATTGGCGGCGGCCCGACCGGTGTAGAGATGGCCGGCGCGGTGGCCGAGCTGACCCGGCATTCGGCCGCGATGGATTTTCGTCACATCACGCCCAAATGTCTGCGGATCGTACTGATCGAGGCGGGCGCGCGCCTGCTGCCGCAGTTTCCGGAGGCGCTCAGCCAGACCGCCAAGGAATCGCTTGAGGGGCTTGGCGTCGAGGTCCGGCTGGACGCCCGGGTGACCGAAATCACGGCCGACAGCGTGACCGTCGGCGGCGACCGGCTTCGCGCCGCGACGATCATCTGGGCCGCAGGCGTCCAGGCGTCGCCAGCCGCGCAATGGCTCGGCGTTACCGGTGACCGCTCGGGTCGCGTCGCGGTCGAGAGCGACATGAGCGTCGCCGGCCACACCGACATCTTTGTGATCGGCGACACCGCCGCCATCAGCCGCGGCGACGGTCGCCCGGTGCCCGGGATCGCGCCCGCCGCGAAGCAGCAAGGTGCCTATGTCGCGAGCGTCATCGCGGCGCGGCTGAAAGGGCGGCCTGCCCCGGCTGCGTTTGCCTACAAGGACTACGGCAACCTCGCCACCATCGGCCGCAAGCGCGCCGTCGTCGATTTCGGCCGGATCCGGTTCAGCGGGTTCAGCGCGTGGCTGATCTGGTCGACCGCGCACATCTTCTTTCTCGTCGGCTTTCGCAGCCGACTGGCGGTCGGTTGGACGTGGCTGTGGAACTACCTCACCTTCGACCGTGGCGCGCGGCTGATCACAGGGCTCGGCGACGACCGCCTGGCGCCCCCGAAGCACGTGCGGGCAGAGGTGCTGGAGCGGGTTGCGGCAGGCTAGCGCGCAGCCGCCGCGACCGCCTCGTTGATATCGATGGCGGCGCTCGACAGGATTTCGCGGCCACGGTCTTCGAACCCGATGTCGCCGTCCGGCCAGGCGGTAATCGCCGCGTCGCGCGCCCCGAGCAGCGCCTCGATCTGCGGCCTGAAAAACGCGACGGCTGCGGTCAGCCAGCGGTCGACGAGCGGGTCGCCGGCAGCGACTAAGTCAAAACGAACGAACGCGGCAGCGATCGCAGAGGCGGGATAGAGCCACTCGTCGGTGACCCAGCGATTGACGGTGAACAGTTGCGTCGGCAACCCGCGCTCGTCGATCGTGATGGCGATGATATGGACGACATCGGCACCGCTCGAGACGCCGCCGGGCGGCCCGGCGAGCGGCGCGCTCGCGCCGAAAGCGTCGCGGGCCAGGAACAGGTGGAAATGCCCATGTTCACCATCAACGCGCTCGCCGGGCGGGTGGGCGTGATAAAACCAGCGCGCACCGCCTATAGGATCAACGGCATCATCGGCTGGATAGTGCGCCCAGACTTCGGTCGGAGCATCGGCTGGCACGACGCGCAGCATCAGCGGTACGCCGGCGGCGGCGACCGCGATGGTCGCGTCGATCAGGTCGGTAGCGGTCCGCATGCGGGGCGACAGTGCGAGCGGCCAAGCCCAGGGAAAGCCCGGCCGCTCGCAGCGGTGTCACGCCTTCGGCTTCGCCGAGCAGGGGTTGGCCGAGCACGGATTGGCCTTGGCGCTGCACGGATTGGCGGCGCACGGGTTGGCCTTGGCGCTGCACGGATTGGCCGAGCAGGGATTGGCCTTCTTAGCGCTGCAGGGATTCGCCGAGCACGGGCTGGCGGCAGTCTTGGTCTCGTGATGACGGGCGGCGGCAGGCGTGGCGGCGAGCGTCAGGCCACCGGCAACAGCAAGCATCGCCGCGAGGTTCAAGGTCTTATTCATCATCGTTCTCCAGGGTTTGGTATCTGCCGGACTGGCTCGTCACCGCGTCCTGACCACTGCTCAATGCGCGCCTATAGCCGTGGGCGGAAATGCCGCTTTCCTATGCATTCGATGGCCAGCGCGCATCGCATTGGTAATCGCCTGTAACCACAGGCAACACTGCCGCGTAATCCGCGATATCGGCTAAACCAACACGCAGGCCCGGGGACCGCCGCCACCATGGAAATGCACCAGATTCGATATTTCCTCGCGGTTTCACGCACCCTGAATTTTACCCGCGCCGCCGAAGAATCGAACGTTACCCAACCCTCGCTGACCCGCGCCATCCAGAAGCTGGAGGATGAGTTCGGCGGGCTGTTATTCCGGCGCGAGCGCTCGCTGACCCATTTGACCGACATGGGTCGCCAGATGTTGCCGCATCTCGAGCGCACGTATCAGGCGGCGATGGCAGCGAAGAGCCTGGCCAAGGGCATCGGCAAGGCCGCTGTCGCGCCGCTGAACCTGGGACTGGCACGCCTGCCGGCCGCCGCGCAGCTGGCCGCGGTGTTCGGTGAGGTCGGGGCCGGTCTGCCGGGCTTTCAGCTTCGTGTTGTTGGCGGCGATACCGAGGCACTGTTGCAGGAGATGCTGAAGGGCGACCTCGACATGGCTATCGTCGTACGGCCGCGCACCGTCCACGACCGCCTCGATATCGTGCCGATGTTCGACCTTGCCTACGGAGTCGTGGCGCCATCGGGGCATCGCCTTTGTGGCGGCGGCGCACTGGCCGACCTCGCCGATGTCGACTGGGTGTCGCAGCCTGGCGATGTCGATGCGGAGTTCCGCGATACCTGCGCCACGGCCGGAGTCGAACCCGGCTATCGCCACGAGGCCGGCACAGACGCCGACGTGCTAGAGTTGGTCGCTGCGGGGCTGGGCTGCGCGACCCTGCCGCGCGGGTGCGCGCTCCCTGGTGGCGTTGTCGAAGTCGCTATCGATGGTCTGGCGCTGGTTCGTCAGGTCGGCGTCGCGACCGTAGCAGGGCGACAGCGGCCGCCTGCCGGCGATGCGCTGCTGCGCGCGATCAAAGCGCGCGCCTGGCCCTAAGCCAGGGCTTCAACCACGGCGATCACGACGGCGGGGTCGGCGCGAATGCGGAAGTCGGGTTCGACGAACGCATAGCGGATGAAGCCGCGCGCATCGATCACGAAGGTCGCCGGGATCGGTAGCAAACGACCCGCGTCGCCATAAATATCGGCGAGGTTGAGACCATGCGTAAGGTAGCTTTCGCGGACCGCAGGGCTGATCGCCACCGTCAGGCCGAAGGAGGTGGCGAGGCCGTGGTCGACATCGCAGAGCATTTCAGCGTTGGGGGCCAGTTCGCAGCGGGTTGTCTCGGCGCGGCCGCCGATCTCGCCGCTGATCGCGACGAAGCGGCCACCGACTGCTTCCAGTCGCGGCGCGGCGTCGGCCCAGGCCGTCAATTCGGCGCGGCAATAGGGGCACCAGCCGCCGCGCATAAAGCTTAGTACGATCGGCCCGGCGCCGAGCAGCCCGTCGAGCATGACATGACGGCCCGCGGAATTCGGCAGCACGAAGTTATCGAGCCGCTCGCCGAGCTTCGGCGCGGCAAGGCCGGCCCCGCGCCCAAGCAGCTCGGCAACGAAGCGATCGTATAGGCCGTCCCAGTCGAAGGCGAGCGGCAGCGGGGTTTCAGCGAGCGTGGACATGCCGTCTTTATGCGCGCGCGGGCAAGGCGGCGGAAGCACCCGCGCACGCATCGAATGCATAGCCGACCGGCATTTCACCGCGACCGGCCCGGCCGGCATAACGACGGTCAGGAACCCGGCTCCCCCCCCAAAACCCGGCCGGGTTCCACCCCACCAAGGAGTGACCGTTATGAACCTGAAGATCATTCTCGCTGCCGCCGGGCTCGCCATCGCGGCACTGCCGGGCACTGCCATCGCCAAGACCGCGCCGGTCTACACCGGGACGTTCAGCAGCGTCGCGCTGTCGGGCTATGACCCGGTCGCCTATTTCACCCAGAAAGCCGCCGTGAAGGGCAGTGACGAGTTCAAGATGACGTGGAACGGTGCCGAGTGGCATTTCGCCAACGCCGCCGATCTCGCAGCCTTCAAGGCGAACCCGGCCAAGTACGCGCCGCAATACGGCGGCTACTGCGCCTGGGCCGTGAGCCAGGGCTATACCGCCTCGGGCGATCCGACGGTCTGGAAGGTTGTCAACGACAAGCTTTACGTCAACTATAACGCCGAGGTCGGCGAGAAGTGGCAGAAGAACATCCCCGGCTTCATCACCGCCGCCAACACCAACTGGCCGAAGATCATCGCCAAGTAGACAACCCCGGCCTGATCAGGAGTGACTGAGATGAGTTTCGTACGCAAGTATCAGTTCGTGTTCGTCCTTTTTATCGCGTTCGTCTTCATCCAGTCACTCTTCTTCAAATTCACGGACTCACCCGAAACGCAGTATATCTTCGGTACCCTCGACGCCTGGGCCACCGGCCTCGGCTTTGGCGGCGTCTTCGCCACCAACGGCATCTTCTCGCAATATGTCATCGGTTCGCTCGAGCTGATCGCCAGCCTGGCGCTGCTCGCCAGCCTGATCCCGGCGCTGCGCGGCCTGCGTCCCTATGCGGCGCTACTGTCGCTCGGCGTCATCTCGGGCGCGATCTTCTTCCACCTGTTCACCCCGCTCGGCGTCTCGGTGCTAAACACCGACGGCAGCCGCGACGGCGGCGAGCTGTTCGCCCTCGCCTGCGGCGTCTGGGTGTCGGCCGCCATCCTCATCCTGCTCAACCGCGACCGGCTGCCGTTCATCGGCAGCCGCGCCGCGGCCTGAGGCAGCGACGATGCATAATTGGCTGAGCGACACGCTCGCCATGCAGATGCTCGGCCCCATCGCCCTGTTCCTCGCGCTGTTTGCCGCGACGTTCGTTCTCGAAGATGTCGCGACCGTCGCCGCCGGGCTGCTCGCCGGGCAGATGGCAGTCGACCCGCTGAGTGCGGGAATTGCGGTCGTTGCCGGCACATTCCTGGGCGATCTCGCGCTTTACGCCGCCGGCCGCTGGCTGGGCGGCACATCGTTCGCCCAGCGCCTGCGCGCGCGCAGCGACGGCCGCGGCGAGGCGATGATCCGCCGGCGCGGCCTGATGGCCGTCGTCGCGGCACGTTTCGTTCCCGGCACCCGGCTGCCGGTGTTCTTCGGCAGCGGCGTCGTGCAGCTGGCGTTTGTGCCCGTCGCCCTGGTGCTGGCGGCGACGACGCTGATCTGGACGCCCGCGCTGTTCTGGGCGAGCCGCAAGGCCGGCACCATGATGGGGCCGCTGTTCAGCCCGGGGTTCCTCGCGGTTGCGGCGGTGCTGCTGATCGCCGCCTTCGCTCTGCCGCGCCTGATCGCGCGCTACAGCGCCACTCACGGATAGAGATATGCTGACCCGTGCCAATGATCTCGACCTGACCTGCGACGACCCCGGCGTCGCCACGGCTCTCGACGCTGTCGAGGCGGCGCTGCTGCGCTACGGCAAGGATGTCGCCGATTACCTGACCGCCCCCGCCGCCACCGCGCCCTGCGCCTATGCGCTGGCCACGCACGCCGCGATCCACCTGCTCGCGCTGACCGCCAGCGGACGCGCCAAAGCCCGCCCGCTGATCGCCGCTGCCGAGCGGCTGGCTCCGGCCGCGACGCCGCACGAACAGATGTTCGTCGCCGCCGCCAGTGCCTGGCTGCGCGGCAACCTGAAGGGCGCGATCGCCCGCTACCGGGTCATCGCAGAGCGCTGGCCGCGCGACCTGCTGGCGGCAAAGCTCTGCCATTTTCACCAGATCAATACCGGCGATTTCACCGGCATGCTCGCCGCGCTCGAGCCGGTCGTCGCGGCGCAGCCGGACAATCATTTCGTCCACGGTATGCAGGCGTTCGCGCTGGAGCAGTGCGGCGAGGCGGACGCGGCCGAGCGCGCCGGCCGCCATGCCGCCACGCTGGGCAGCGACCCCTGGGCGCACCATGCGGTCGCGCACGTCCTCGACACCGCCGGCCGCGCGCGGGAGGGCCGCGACTGGCTGGCCGGCAAAGCCCACGAATGGGACGGCTGTTCGTCGTTCATGCTGACCCATAATTGGTGGCACGCGGCGCTGTTCGAGATCACGCTGGGCGACCATGATGCGGCACTGGCGCTGTACGACACCCGCGTCTGGGGCGTACGGCGCGATTCGGTGCAGGATCAGGTCAATGCGGTGTCGCTGCTCGCCCGGCTCGAACTCCACGGCGTCGCGGTCGGCGACCGGTGGGCGGATCTCGCGCCGCATCTGGCCCAGCGTATCGACGACCGTGCCAATCCGTTCGTCGATCTGCACACCGTTTACGGTCTGGCGCGTTCCGGTGCCGACCTGCCGCTCGCGATGCTGATCGGGGGCCTGGCCAGCGGCGATCCGGCGGTCGCGACCGCCGCCGATGGCCTGGCTTCGCACGCCCGCCGCCGTTACGCCCGCGCGGCCGCGGCACTGACCGAGGTGCGCGAGGTCGCCATCGGTTTCGGCGGCAGCCATACGCAACGCCAGCTGCTCGACCTGATCGCCGCCGATGCCGCGGCAAAGGCGGCCGACTGGGGCCGAGTCATCGCCGGCCCCTGGCACGCCTCGACGATGCTCGAGGAGCTGGATCTGGCATGCGCCGTGTAAGCGTGCTGGCGGGGCTGCTGCTCGCCGCCTGCGGGATGCCAGCGACGCCCAGCGCCAGCGACGTGCAGCGCGACGGGCTGAAACGCTCGACCTACGCCGTGCCGGGTACGCCGCTGATTGTCAGCATGTTGTCGCGCGGCCCGGCGGACGGGCGGCGCGTCATTTTCGTCCACGGTACGCCGGGCAGCGCCATCGCGTTCGAACACTATGTCGCCAGCCCGCCACCCGGCGTCGAGGCGATCGCCGTCGACCGGCCCGGCTTTGGCGAGACGCGCCCCGGCGACGCGGTGGTGTCGCTGAAGGCCCAGGCCGCGGCGATCGCGCCGCTTCTGGTGGAACGTCAGGGCCAGTGGCCGATCTTGGTCGGCCACTCGCTCGGCGGGCCAATCGTCGCGCAGGTCGCCGCCGATAATCCCGGCCGCGTCGGCGGGCTGCTGGTGCTGGCCGGCTCGTTCGATCCCGGTGTCGAGAAGATCCTGACCGTGCAGCGCATCGGCGAGTGGCGGCTGATCGCCAGCATGATCCCGTCGGCGCTGCGCAACGCCAACCGCGAGCTGATCGGCCTGAAGCCCGAGCTGGCGGCGCTGGCCCCGCGCCTCGCCGCCCTGCGTTGCGACGTCACGGTGGTGCACGGCACCAAGGACACCAACGTGCCCTATTCGAACGCGGCGTTCCTGAAGGCGCATCTCGGTCCCGCGGCCCGCTTCGACCTGGTGACGCTGCCCGGCGTCAACCACTTCATCCCGTGGAGCCACGAGGCGCAGATCCGCACCGCACTGACCGGGCTGCTCGCGGCGAACGGCCCGGCGTGCTGACGCCGCATCGCGGCATGCCGCCGCTCGACACCGCCGCGCCGCCGTTGTCGTTCTTCGAATTCTGGCCGGCGTGGCTGTTCTACCTGCCGGTCTGGGTGTGGGTCGGCCTGCTGTCGATCCGCCACCGCGGCATCCGCCTGCCGCTGATCGCCAACCCGCTGTTCCCGGCCGGCGGCCTGTTCGGCGAGGTCAAGTCCGACATCCTCGATCAGCTTGGCGGCAGCGCCCGCGCCTGGGTGGCGCGTTACGTCAAGATCGACCGCGGCGACGGAGCCGCCGCCGCCATTGCCGCCACCGCGATCGCCGCCGCCCGCGCCGACGGCCTCGACTTTCCGCTCGTCGCCAAGCCCGAACTCGGCTGTCGCGGCGCCGGGGTGCGCCCGGTCCGCGACCTGGCCGAACTGACCGCCTATTGCGCCGGCTTTCCGGCCGGCGAAGCGTTCCTGTTGCAGACGCTGGTCGATGCCGAGGGCGAGGCCGGGGTGTTCTATGCGCGCGAGCCGGGGCAGGCACGCGGCGCGATCATCTCGCTGACGCTCAAATACTTCCCCTACGTCTACGGCGACGGGGTCCGCACGCTGGAGCAGCTGATCCGCGCCGACCCGCGCGCCGGGCAGCTCACCCACCTCTATCTCGGCCGGCACGCCGCGCGCCTGGGCGACGTGCTGCCGCCCGGCGAACCGTTCCGCCTGGCGTTCGCCGGCAGCCACAGCCGCGGCGCGATCTTCCGCGACGGCACCGGGCTGGTCACCGAGGCGATGCGCGCCCGCTTCGATGCAATCGCGCGCGAAGTGCCGGAATTCTGGTTCGGCCGCTTCGACATCCGCTTCGACAGTTTCGCAGCGGTCCAGAACGGTGAGGGCTTCACCATCGTCGAATGCAACGGCGCTGGGTCGGAATCGACCCATATCTGGGACAGCCGGACGACGCTGTTCGGGGCCTATCGCGCGCTGTTCCGCCAATATGCGCTGTTGTGGCGGATCGGCGCGGCTAACCGTGCCCGCGGGTTCCGGCCCGAACCGTGGCGGGCATTCCTGGACCGCCGCCGCCGCGAGCTCGACGCGACGCCCGCCTATCCCGCGACCGCATGATTCCGGGCAGCCGCGTTCCCGACGGCATGACCGCCGCCAACTGGCGCGCCCATCCCCACGCGCCCTGGGCGTTCCGCAATGTCGACGCCTTCCTGCCCCATGCTGTCGTTGCTGCGACGGGCGCGCCCCGGGCGCTGCCGACCGTGGCAACGCCGGTCAGCGACGCCTTCGACCTCGATGGCCATCTGACCGCGACGCATGCCGACGCCGTCATCGTCCTCGACCATGGGCGCATCGTGTTCGAGCGCTACGCCGGCGGCATGAAGGATGACGCCCGCCATTTGTGCTTCTCGATCACCAAGTCGCTGGTCGGCCTGTGCGCCGAGCTGCTGATCGCTGCCGGCGCGGTCGACCCCGAGGTGCGGGTTGCCGGCGCGGTCGCTGAACTGGGCGGAACAGGCTTTGGCGGCGCGACGCTGCGCGCTCTGCTCGACATGACCGACGGGGTCGCTTTCAACGAGGACTATGCCGACCCGGAGGCGCAGATCCATCGCTATTCCAAGCATTTCTGGGGGGACGGAGCGGGCGGTGTACTGGCGGCGCTGACCGCCCTCGGGCCGGCCCCGGCACGCGCCGGATTCGCGTATCGCACGCCCGTGACCGATGTCGCCGGGCTGGTCCTCGAGCGGTTGACCGGCCGCCCGCTCGAGGATCTGCTGGGCGAGCTGGTCTGGGCACCCGCCGGTGCGGCTGACGCTGCCCATTGGGTCCGCGATACCGGCGGCCGGGTGATCACGTCGGCGGGCTTCGCCTGCACCGTGCGCGACCTCGCCCGGGTCGGCCTGTGGATGGCGGAGACCGGGTCGCCGGCCATCGCCAGCATCGCCGGCGGCGGCGACCGCGCCGCGTTTGCTGCCGCGAACCAGCCGACGCGCCCGGGCTTCAGCTACCGGAGTGGCTGGTGGATCGACCATGCCAACGACGCCTGGAACGCCTTCGGGGTGTTCGGGCAGCGGCTCCATGTCGCCCCCGCCGCGGGCCTCGTCGTCGCGCGCTTCGGCTCGCATCCCGTGGCCAGCAACGCCGGCACCGACGCCGACCATGCGCGCGCCGTCTCGGCGATCAGGTTCGCCCTGCGCGGATAGGGCTGGCAGCAGGCGACGAGGACCGCGGGTCGGGACCGCCGGCCCGCGGCCGTCCGAGACCTGCCAGCCCGAACGCATGCCGCGCCGCACCGCGGTCGCGCGCGATCACATCATCTTGCCGTCGTCGCCGACCTTGAGCAGATCGGAAGACAGCAGCACGGCCTTGGTCTTGCCGGTGTTCTTCCACCAGTGTGCGGTGTCGTGCAGTTCGGGCGTCGCATCGCCGGTCGTGTGCACGATCGGCACCGAACAGTTGCTGGCGTATTCGGTAACGGTGCCCTGGACGACGTAGATGATCGCGGGGCGTTCGCCATGGCTGTGCCACGGCACGACACCGCCGGGCGCGATCTCGAGGCGGCGCAGGCGGAAGCTGCGGCCCGCGATCGCCGCCGGTTCGGCTGCGACGTCGATCGTCGTCAGCACCTTGTCGGTGACGCCGCTGGCCGGCGTCGTGTCCATCTTGCGAACGTCGACGCCGCTCTTGCCGACGGGGCACTGGCCGGCCTGAACAGGGGCGGTCGCCAGCATCACCGTTGCCGCCGCGGCGACAATCGCGAGGCTGCGGCTCGGTGCGAGAACGTGAGAGAATCTGGGCATGGCAACGATCTCCGGCGTCGTGGCGAGAGGCTGACGCCGCTTGCTTGTCGGCGTACCCGGCGTCGGCGGGAAATGCCGCCTGGCTATGAAATGCGTAGCCGCAAGGCATTCGACCGCGCCTGGGCACCCGCCGATACGAGTTTCATCCCTTCCGAAAGTAATGGTCCATGACCGACGCCGTCGCAGCCGCCCCGAGCATGACTGCGCATCCGACGCCGCGGCCGCCGGTGTTCGACAAAGGCAAGCTCGGGCAGATCGTGCTGGTCTTGCAGGGGGGCGGCGCGCTCGGAGCCTATCAGGCCGGCGTTTACCAGGCCCTCGACGAAGCCGGAATCGAGCCCGACTGGGTGATCGGCACGTCGATCGGCGCGATCAATGCGGGACTGATCGCGGGCAACCGCCCCGGCAACCGGCTGGCGGCGCTGCAGGCGTTCTGGAGCCGCACCAAGCATAGCGCACTGACCCAGTGGATGGCCGGCATCCCCGGCTGGGGCAGCCAGGTCGCGAACGCGGTGACGGCCGCGTCGGGCGTCGAGGGGTTTTTCAAACCCAACCCCTGGGCGGCGGCCGGCGGCTGGTTTCCGATGGCGCCCGAGGCGGCCGGCTATTACTCTACCGCGCCGCTGGAACAGACCCTCAGCGAGCTGATCGATCTCGATGTCCTCCACGCCTGCACGACGCGCCTGACGGTCGGCGCCGCGCATGTCCAGAGCGGCGAAATGCGTTACTTCGACAGCCGTGAAAAGGCGTTGTCGATCAAGCATATCATGGCGTCGGGGGCGCTGCCGCCGGCCTTCCCGGCGGTCCGCATCGACGGCGAACTCTACTGGGACGGCGGCATCCTGTCGAACACGCCGGTCGAGGCGGTGTTCGACGACAATCCGCGCCAGTCCGGGCTGGTTTTCGCCGTCCACATCTGGAACCCGAACGGTCCCGAACCCGACACCATGCAGCGGGTTCTGAGCCGACAAAAGGATCTGCAATACGCCAGCCGTGCCACGGCGCACGTCATGCGGCAGAAACAGATCCACAAGCTTCGCCATGTCATCGCCGAGCTTGCCGCGCGGCTGCCCGACGATCAGCGGGGCACGCCCGAGGTGAAGGCGCTCGGGGCCTATGGCTGCCTGACCCGGATGCATGTCGTCCGGCTGCTGGCGCCGCCGTTGGCGGGCGAGGACCACAGCAAGGACATCGACTTCAGCGCCGCGGGTATCAAGGCGCGCTGGGACGCCGGCTATGCCGATACGGTACGGGTCCTGGACCAACGACCCTGGACCCATCCGTTCGATCCGATCGAGGGCTTCATCCTGCACGAGGCTGCGGCCGGAGAGATGATGTCCGAAGGCTGAGGCTGCGACGTCAGTCCAGCCGCTTCGATTGGGCCAGCAGCGCGACGGCGAGCGCGACACCCAGGACGGCCAGCATCGGCAGCGCGTACGTGGCAACCACGCTCGCGCCGTCGCCGCGCAGCAGCGCACCGCGCGCGGCACGGATGAAGTGGGTCAGCGGAAAAACGCCGCCAAGTGTCTGCGCCCAGCTCGGCAATGCCTCGAACGGGTAGAGGAACCCCGACAGCAGCATCGCCGGCAGGTAAAATGCGACCGCCCCCTGCAAAGCCGCGAGCTGGGTCGCCGCACGCGCGGCGATCGCGTGGCCGATGACGAGATGCGTCGCGGCGAACAGAGGCAGCAGGAGCAGGAGTGCGCCGACGCTCCCCCGCGCGGGCACGTCGAAGATGGTGACGGCCGCGGCGAGCACGAGACTGCCCTGGACGGTTCCGAGCACCACGAGCGGCACCAACTTTCCGGCGAGCGCCTCGGCCGGACGGATCGGCAGGCTGAGCAATGTCTCCCACGTCCCGCCCTCGCGCTCTCGCGCCAGGCTGAGCGTGCCGAGCATGATCGCGCTGATCATCATGGTGACACCGATTAGCGCCGGCAGGAACGTCCAGTCGGCGCGACCGTCGGCGTTGTAGAGGCGGATGACCGCGATCCCGGGGCCGCGGTCGCCCGCCGGCACCCGCGTCGCGATCTCGCGCCAATAGGCGGCCTCGATAGCGGGTACAGCCGCGGCGACGAGCGCGGCATTGCTGCCGTCGACGACAACTCGAACCGGAGCCGGCGGCAGCGGCAGGTTGGTAAAGCCCCGCGGCGGCGGCAGCTCGATGCCGATCGTCGCACGGCCGCTCCGGACGAAGGCTTCCGCTTGGCCGGACGGCAGCCGATCCGCGACGATGCGTAGCCCGGGGCTGGCCCGTAGCGTTGTCGCGACGCTGGCAGCGCTCGCAGCGGCGGGCGACGCGACGGCGACCGCGACATCGCCGGTCGGCCGGATCGCGAAGCCGAACAGCAGGACCTGCAGGGCCGGTACGAGCAGCAGCAGAGTGAAGGTCACCCGCGAACGGCGCAGCAGCAGCGTCTCGACCCGCGCCACCGCGCCGACGCGCGCGAGTGCGCTCATGCCGCGTCTCCGGCGACAGCATCCTCGAGGCTCGCCGCCCCGCTCGCGGCGATCAAGGCCGCAGGTGTCGTCTGCGGGCTGGCGCGGCCGCGGTCGTACAGCAGGACGGACGGACAGCGCTCGGCCTCCTGCAAATCATGGGTGCTGACGACGATGCCATGGCCGGCCGCGGCGAACTCACCCAGCCAGTGCCAGATGTGTCGGCGCGTCACGATGTCGAGCCCCGCAGTCGGCTCGTCGAGCAGCAGCAGCGACGGGGCGTGCAGCACGGTCGCCGCGAACTGCACACGCCGGGCCCAACCCCCGGACAGGGCACCGAAGCGCGTGCCGGCGACCGGTGCGAGGCCGTGGCGCGATACCGCCTGCTCGATCGCCGCGGATTTCAGCCCGTGAACGACGGCATGGAAGCGGAGGTTCTCCGCGACGCTGAGATCGGCATACAGCCCCAGCCGCTGGCCCATATAGCCCGTCGCGCGCCGCCGGGCCGTCGACATGGTGGCGAGGTCGCCGCCCATCACCTGGCCGCTGCCGGCGTCCGCCCGGATCAATCCGGCGAGAATGCGCAGCGTCGTCGTCTTGCCGCCGCCGTTCGCGCCGACCAGCCCGACGATATCGCCGCGTCGCACCGTCAGCGTCACGCCACTGACAACCGTTTGCCCGCCATAGGCCTTGGCGAGGCCGGCGACCTCGACCAGGGGTTCAATGTTCATAGACGAAACCGGCGTGAAAGTGCTTCGACGCCTCCGCGCCGAGCACCAGGACACGCGCCCCTTGCGCGAGGTCGGTCTCGCGCAGTTGCGCCAGCGCCAGCCAGATCGCTGCGGAACCGGTATTGCCGTAACGGTCAGAGGTAACGACCATACGCTCCGCATCAAGCCCGAGGAGTTCGGCGACCAGCCCGCCGATGCGGCCGCCGACCTGGTGCGGAATGATGTGGTCTGCGGTGGCCGGCGCGCAGCCCAGCTGGCTGGCGGCCGCCGCCCCGGCCTCGAACAACCGGTGACCGGTGGCGCGAATCACGGCGAAGTCGTGATCGAAATGCCCGGCTGCGGCGGCGCGACTGATCCCAGGCGGGCGCGCGAGGCCGATACCGCCAAACCACGAGGCGGCGATCGAGGCGCGCCCCGGGGCGGCGGCACCGAGCACCACCGCACCAGCGCCGTCGCCCATCTGGATCATGTTGACGACCTGTCCGGGGTCGTCGTTCAGGTGGCCGGGATCGAAATACTGCGAGCCGGTTTCCGAGCCGACGATGGCGACCGGACCCGAGCCGCCGGCGATCAGGCCGCCAGCGATCATCAGGGCGTTGCCAAAGCCGGTGCAGGCCTGGCGAAGCTCGACGCAGGGACCGGCATAGCCGAGCCGGTCGGCGACGCTCGCCACATTGGCGGGCAGCGCCTGCGCCGGGGTCGCCGTGTGCGCGATGATATAGCCGAGGTCGCCGACCGTCAGCCCGGCATCGGCGAGCGCTGCGGTCACGGCCGCGGCCGCCAGTTCAGGGTTGGACTGACCGGGGCGCGCAGCCTCGTGGCGCGCGCCAAAACCGCGGCCGAAATGCCGGTGGGTGACACCGATGGTGCGCGCCAGCATCCGCGCCTGCCGTGCCAGCGCAAAGCCGAAGCCCGCCACCATCGTTGCGATCAGGGCGTCCGTCGCGACCGCATCACCCGGCACGGCCCAGCCGCTGCCGAGGAGACCGACCGGTCGATCGGTCGTCCACGGCCCGGTCACGCCGTGAACAGGCCGTCGGGAAGCCGGCGCAGGTCGCGGTCCAGCCGGCCGCTGTCGACGCCGAGCTGTTCGAACGCCGCGCCGCCCAGGCGCAACACGTCGGCGAGCGCGCCGCGTGCCGCTGCGCCGATGTCACGCAGCGCCGGGACGCCGCCGTGGGCGCCGGCCAGGCGACGGGACAGCCGCACGTGGCGCGCCTCGTCGCGATGAATCCGCGACAGGGCCCCGTGCACCACCTGGTCTCGCGCCAACGGCCGCCCAGGCGCGAGCAGGCGGCTGAGGATCGTGCACACCGCCGCGTCGGTGGCAGCGATCCGCGCGAGCCGCTCACTCGCCGCGCCGCGCCCGAGTTCGATGTGGAAGCGGCGCGCCTTGCGGCGGGTCGCGGCGGCATGCGGGTCGGCCGGTAGCGCAGCGATCAGCGCCGCGATCAGCCCATCGTGGCCACGCTCCTCCGCCGCGATTGCCGCGAGCGCGGCCGCGTCGACGGCGGAACTGCTGGCACCGGCAAACGCGTCGAACGCGAGGGCGGCCGCCTCCTCCCCGCAGCCGAGTAGCGGCAGCAGAGCGCCCAGCGCCGATGCATCGCCGTCACTCAGCGTGAACGGTGCCAGTGCCGGCACGCGTTGCGGCGTGCCGCCAAAGCACCGTGATGCCGTCGGGAGGGAGGGGATCATCTATCGCTCAACTGAACAGACCGCCCAGCACGCCCGACTTCTTGTCCTTGACGCTGTCCCATTTGCCATCGGCCTTGCGGATATAGCCCGGTACGTCCTTCTGCCATTTGGTGCGAATGGACTTGCTGACATTCAAATAGAGCCGGTCATTAACGACGCTGAACGCCTCCGGATCGACGTCTACCTTGAAGCCCTGCGCCACCCCGTACGCGCAGAAGCCGCCATAGGCCGGCACATAGCGCGCCGGGGACATCTCGAACTTCGCCTTGTCGCCGGCATCAGCGAACTGATAGCGCACGCCCTGATAGGTCGCTGTATAGGCCGGGCTGCCCCTTACGGCCGCGCGGCGCTCGAGATAGGCGACCGGGTCATAGCCGTGCAGGGCAACGCCGCCGCCCTTCACATTGACGTGCTGGCCGGGATCTACCGCCGCTGCCGAGACCGGTACCGCCGCGCCGCATAGGGCGACGATCGCGAACGCCATCATTGATCTGCCGAACATCGCGGTCTCCATCTGACAGGACAGCGATACCGGGTTTCCGTTAACGGATGAAATGCCTGTCGGCTATCGATTGGATGCCCTCACGGCGCACGACCGCCGGCGGATCGGACCTCGCTGCATCGGTCAGCCCGGCACCGCTCGACATTGCCACCGTCAAAGGCTAACCGTCATCGCCGAGGGGCTTGCTCCTCGAATGATCGCGCCGGTGTCCCCGTGAGGGGGCTTAAAACGGGAATGCGGTGCGGGGCCCCGGCTCCAAATCCGCGGCTGTCCCTGCAACTGTGAGCGGATAGCGCGAGGCACAGGGTCCGACGAGGACCAGCCACTGGGGGCAACCCTGGGAAGGCGTGCCGAGCGCGGTGACCCGCGAGCCAGGAGACCTGCCGGCGCACCGGTCGCTCTTGCCTTGGTCCAGGGATTGGCCGCGGCACGGTCCTCCGTCTGAGCGACGAACCTGCGGCTGGGGCCGCAGCGGTTCGTGGGCTCGGCGCGATCGGCGTCCGTCGCTCCCCCGTCCGCCCGCGGTTCGCGCGGACGCCCCGGCTTCGTCGCTCACGACGCCCGGAGAC
The DNA here is from genome assembly GCA_038210595.1 of Sphingomonadales bacterium. Lineage (GTDB taxonomy): Bacteria > Pseudomonadota > Alphaproteobacteria > Sphingomonadales > Sphingomonadaceae > Glacieibacterium. Next base: position 19,689 of record JBBQWN010000004.1, read on the forward strand.
GAACCGATGCGATCCATGATCTTGTTTTCTGTCCTAGCCGCGGCCCCGACGTGGGCTCAGACCGGGCTGCAGTCCAATCCCTTCGAGGACAACGGCACGACCGACTACATCAGCTACCCGGCTGAAAAACCGATCGTCGTCACCGCCTCGCGCCTTGGGACCACGCCGGTCGACCAGCTCGGTGCGTCGGTCACCGTGCTCAACCCGCAAGCGCTCGACCTGCGCCAGACCCGCGAGGTATCGGATATCCTGCGCGACGTGCCCGGCGTCGCGGTGAACCGCGCCGGCGGCGTCGGCGGCCTGACCCAGGTCCGGCTGCGCGGCACTGAGGCGAACCACGTCCTCGTCCTGATCGACGGCATCGAGGTCAGCGATCCCTATCAGGGCGAGTTCGACTTCACGACGCTGATCGCCGATGAGGCGGCGCGCATCGAGGTGCTGCGCGGCCAGCAGTCGTCGCTGTACGGCTCCGATGCGATCGGCGGCGTCATCCAGTATCTGACCCTCGGCGGCCGCGAGCAGCCCGGCCTCAGTGCGCGGATCGAAGGCGGCTCCTTCGGCACGGTCAGCGGCGGCGCGCGCGCGGCCGGCGTTACCGGACCGCTCGACTATGTCGTGACCAGCTCCGCCTATCACACCGACGGCACGCCCAACGCCGTCGGCGGAACCCGCGACCTCGGCTCAGATCAGGTCGGCGCGTCGGGCAAGCTGACGTGGTCGCCGAACGAGACCTTCAAGCTGACCGGCGTCGCCCGTTACAGCTGGACCAGGGCCGACTTCAACAACAGCAACTTCGACGACACGTCGCCGACGTTCGGCCGGATCGTCGACACGCCGGGAGCCTATTACACCGCCCGCGCGCTGTTCGGGCTGGTGAAGGGCGAGCTAAACCTGCTCGACGGCCGCTGGACGAGCGCGCTGACGGCGCAGGTCGCCGACAGCCACCGCCGCAACTATTCCGCCTTCGGCCTCGACTTCGGCGACAACGGCACGCGCTACAAAGGCAGCTTCGACACTGCGATCCGCTTCGAGTCCAGCCAGGTTAAGCAGAAGCTGACCGCCGCGGTCGACGTCGAGCGCGAGGAATTCCGCAACTCCTCTCCGGCCTCGCCGTTCGTGTTCACCGGCAAGCGCCATACCGACAATGTCGGGCTGGTCGGCGTGTACGATTTCGTCTTCGACGAGCGGCTCGCGCTCGGCGCATCGGTGCGGCACGACTTCAATACGCGCTTCGAGGACGACACGACGTTCCGGGTCCAGGGCAGCTACCGCTTCGACACCGGCACCCGGGTCCACGCCGCCTATGCGACCGGAGTCAAGAACCCCGGCTATTTCGAACTCTACGGCTTCTCCTCGGGCCAGTATATCGGCAACCCCAACCTGCGGCCCGAAAAGTCGAAAGGCTGGGAGGCCGGCATCGAGCAAAAACTCGGCGGCTGGGGCAGCGCCGGCGTGACCTATTTCAACAGCCGGCTCGACAACGAGATCTACACCACCTTCGGTCCGGCCCCCGATTTCACCTCGTCCGCCAACCGCGACACGCAGTCCCGTCAGCGCGGCGTCGAGGCGTTCATCTCGGCGCGGCCGGTGCCGCAGCTGCGCATCGACCTCGCCTACACTCACCTGCGCGCGCGCGAGGACGGCACGGTGGAAATCCGCCGCCCCAACGACACCGGCAGCGCCAATGTCACGGTGTTCGGGCACGACGAGCGCTGGTCCGCGACGCTGACCGCCCGCTACAACGGCGAGCAGCGCGACGCCGCCTTCACCGACCCGTCGTTCGTGCCGGTCGATGTCCGGCTCGCCGACTATGTGCTGGTCAATCTCGCCGGGTCGGTCCGGGCCGGCAAGCATCTGGAGTTGTTCGGCCGCATCGAGAACCTGCTCGACGAGGACTACCAACAAGTGTTCAGTTATGCCTCGCCGGGCCGCGGTGCCTACGGCGGCGTAAGAGTGCGGTTCTGAGCATCACCGCCGCCCTCGCCGTCGCGTCGCTGCGGGTGATGTCGGTCAACCAGTGCGCCGATCAGCTGGTGCTGGCGCTGCTGCCGCCGGACCGTATCGCCTCGGTAAGCTGGCTGTCGCGCGACCCGGCGACGTCGGCGATGGCGGGCGCCGCCGCGCGCGTCGCGATCAACCACGGCAGCGCCGAGGAGGTGCTGCGGACGCGCCCGGGGCTCGTCATCGCCGGGGCCTACACCACCCCGGCGACGCGGGCGCTGGTCAGGAAGCTCGGCCTGCCGATGCTGGAGATCGGCGCGGCGGACGACTTTCCGGCGATCCGCGCGCAGATCCGGCAGGTGGCGCGCGCGGTCGGGGCGGTGCCGCGCGGCGAGGCGCTGGTCGCGCATCTCGACGCCGGGGTGGCGCGGCTGGCGGCGACGCCGGGCCCGCGGGTCCGCGTCGCGGCGTGGGACAGCGCCGGGTTCGCGGCGCGGCCGGGGTCGCTGTACGCGACGCTGCTGGCGGCGGCGGGGGCCGATAACGTCGGGGCCGAGGCCGGGGCCGCGCCGGATGTCGAGACACTGTTGCGTCTCAGCCCGGCGCTGCTGGTGCGCGGCGGCCAGGGCGCGCGCGAGACGCCGCGCGGCGACCGCGACCATCCGCTGATCCGCCGGCTATGGGCGGGCCGCACGGTGATCGTGCCGCCGACCGCGACGATGTGCGGGACGCCGTACACCGCCGACGCGGCGCTGGCGTTGCGCGGGCAACTGCGGGCAATCACCCCATGACCCGCGCGCTGATCCCCGCCCTGCTCCTGCTGCTCGTCGCCGCAATGCTGGCGTCGCTGCTCGCGGGGCAGGTGTGGCTGACGCCCGCCGACGTGCTGCGGGGCTTACGCGGCGGGCCGTCGCTGGCCGGGCTGATCGTCAGCGAGGTGCGGCTGCCGCGAGTCGTGCTTGGCGTGCTGGTCGGCGGCATCCTCGGCCTGTCGGGGGCGGTGCTGCAGGGGCTGCTGCGCAACCCGCTCGCCGAGCCGGGGTTGCTCGGCGTGTCGTCGGGGGCGTCGCTGGGTGCGGTCATCGCGATCTATTACGGCGTATCGGGGACGCTGACGCTGGCGGCGCCGCTATTCGGGCTGGCGGGTGCGCTGGTCACCGCCGGCACCGCGCTGGCACTGGCGCGCGGCGGCGGCACCGCGACGCTGATCCTGGCGGGCGCGGCGGTGTCGGCGCTGGCGGCGGCCGGCGTCGCACTGGCGCTCAACCTCGCGCCCAACCCCTATGCCGCTTACGAGATCACCACCTGGTTGCTGGGCAGCCTGGCCGACCGCAGCTGGGACCATGTCGGGCTTGCCGCGCCATTCATCGCGGGCGGTGCGGTGCTGCTGGCGCTGACCTGCCGCTCCCTGGACGCGCTGGCGCTGGGTGAAGCGCAGGCCGAAAGCCTTGGCATCAATGTTCGCCGCACCCGCCTGCTGGCGCTGGGCGGCACCGCGCTCGGCGTCGGCGCGGCGACGGCGGTGACCGGCGCAATTGGTTTTGTCGGGCTGGTCGCGCCGCATCTGGTGCGGCCGCTGGTCGGTCACCGGCCGGGCGCGACACTGCTGCCCGCGACGCTGGCGGGGGCGATCATCGTGACGCTGGCGGACATTGCCGTGCGGCTGTTGCCCGGCCCACCCGAACTCAAGCTCGGCGTGCTGGTCAGCCTGGTCGGCGCGCCGTTCTTCCTGTGGCTGGTCCTGCACATGCGCGGGCGGACGCCATGATCGCGCTGGCGGGCGTGACGGTGAAGCGCGGCGGGCGGCTGGCGCTGGACGACGTCGATACGGGCTTCGCGGCCGGGCGCCTGACCGCGGTGATCGGCCCGAACGGCGCGGGCAAGTCGACACTGCTTGAGGTCGCGGCCGGGCTGCTGATGCCCGAGGCCGGCACGGTGACGCTGGACGGGGCCGCCCTGCCCGGCCGGGTCGCGCTGGCCCGGGTCCGCGCCTATCTGCCCCAGAACCCGCGCGCCGACTGGCCGATCAGCGTCGAGCGCGTGGTGGCGCTGGGCCTGACGCCGGTGCTGCCGGCGTTCGGCAGGGTGCCGGCCGCGTTGCGGACGAGCATCGACGCGGCGCTGGTCGCCCACGACCTGCTGGCGCTGCGCGACCGCCCCGCCACCGCGCTGTCGGGCGGCGAGCTGGCCCGCGCCATGCTCGCCCGTGCCACGGTCGGCGATCCGGCGCTGCTGATCGTCGACGAGCCGACCGCCGGACTCGACCCGCGCCATGCCAATGCGGCGGTGGCGATGCTGCGCGCCCGCGCCGACGCCGGGCGGACGGTGGCGATGGCGATCCATGACCTCGACCTGGCGCTGCGCGTCGCCGACGACGTCATCGCGCTGAAGGACGGGCGGGTGCATGCCGCCGGGCCGGCGGCAGCGGTGTTGACCGGCGCGGTGCTGGCGACGCTCTACGATGTCGACGTGCGGGTCGCGGACGGGGCGATCCGCTTCGGTTGACGGCTACTCAGCCGCGATCGCCTCGAACCCCTCGACGCGCGCCGCCGCCAACTCCAGCAGCCGCTTCTCCAGCACCTTCAGCCGCGAGCCGTTGTCGATCTTCTGCCCCGTCAGGTCGGTCAGGTAGAACGTGTCCGTCGCGCGCTCGCCGTAGGTCGCGATGTGCGCGCTGTGGATCGTCAGCCGAGCCTGGAACAGCGCGTAGGTCAGGCTGTAGAGCAGCGCCGGGCGGTCGAGCGCCGCGACCTCGACGACGGTGTAGCGGTTGGACGCCTTGTTATCGATCAGCACGTTCGGCTCGACGCGGAACACCTCGGCCCGCCGCCGGGCGAGCGGCCGCGCCGCCAGCCGGTCGGCGAGGCGGACCTTCCCGGTCAGCACGTCCTCGATGGTGCGCTTCAGCCGGGCCAGCTGCTGGCTTTCGGCGAACGGCCGGCCGAGCGGATCGGCGACGATGAAATTGTCGAGCGCCTGGCCGTCACGGGTGGTGTGGATGCGGGCGTCCAGGATGTTGGCGCCGCTGAGCGAGATCGCGCCGGCGACGCGGTAGAACAGGCCGGGATGGTCGGCGGCGTACACAGTCACCAGGGTCGTGCCGCTGGCGCCGTCGAACTGCGTGCCGATGGACAGCGGCAATTTCTCGAAGTCGGCGCGCTCGATCTGGACCGCGTTCTTGACCAGCACGTCGGCGGGTTCAGCGACCCAATAGGCCTCGCTCATCCGCCGGGCGTACGTGTCGAACTCGGCCTTGGGCCATTCCAGCTCGGCGGCCAGCGCCGCCTGCTTGGCGGCGATGCGCTCGGTGCGGCCCTTCTGCTTGTGGCCGAGGCGCAGCACCTCTTCGGCGGCGTCGTAAAGTTCGCGCAGCAGCTGGCCCTTCCAGCCGTTCCACACGCCCGGCCCGACGGCACGGATGTCGACGACCGTCAGCACCAGCAGCAGGCGCAGCCGCTCGGGCGAGGCGACGGCCTCGGCGAAGTCGAGGATGGTCTTGAAGTCGCTGAGGTCGCGCTTGAACGCCGTCGATGACATCAGCAGGTGATAACGGACCAGCCACGCGACGGTCTCGGTCTCGGCAGCGCTCAGGCCGAGGCGCGGGCACAGCCGCTCGGCGATCTCGGCACCCAGCTCGCTGTGGTCGCCGCCGCGGCCCTTGGCGATGTCGTGGAGCAGCACGGCGATATACAGCACGCGGCGCGACAGCAGCTGCTGAACGACCACCGACGACAGCGGGTGATCGGCCTTGAGCGTCCCCGCCTCGATCCGCGCCACCAGCCCGAGCGCGCGGATGGTGTGCTCGTCGACCGTATAGTGGTGGTACATGTCGTACTGCATCTGCGCCACGACGCGGCCGAAGTCGGGGATGAAGCGGCCGAACACGCCCGCCTCGCTCATCCAGCGCAGCACGCGCTCCGGCGTCTTCTGGCTGGTCAGCAGGTCGAGGAACAGCGCGTTGGCGCGGCGGTCCTTGCGCACCGCTTCGCCGATCAGGTGCGCGTCGCGGCCCGCCTGCCGCATGGCCAGCGGATGGACTTCCAGCCCGTGCGCGTCGGCGAGCGTGAACATCTCGAGCAGGCGGACGGGATCGTGCCGGAAGAAATCATCCGCCGGCACCCCGATCCGGCCGGCCTTCATTGTAAACCCCGCCAGGCGGCGCGGCCGGCGCGTGAAGCTGGGCAACCACGACCCCCGCGCGAACGTCTCCTCGACATGGCTGAGGAACAGGCCGGTAAGGTCGCCGACCTGCCGCGCGATCAGGAAATAATGGCGCATGAAGCGCTCGACCGCCGCCATGCCGGCACGGTCGGTGTAGCGCAGCCGGGCCGACAGCTCGCGCTGCACGTCGAAGGTCAGTCGCTCCTCGGGCCGGACGGTGATGTCGTGCAGGTTGCAGCGCACGGCCCACAGGAAGTTCTCGGCGCGGCGGAACATCGCCAGCTCGGGCGCGGTCAGCAGGCCCTTGTCGACGAGCTGGTCGACCGTCTCCACCTGGTAGGCGAACTTGCCGATCCAGAACAATGTGTGGAGGTCGCGCAGGCCGCCCTTGCCCTCCTTCAGGTTCGGCTCGACGACATAGCGGCTGTCACCCATGCGGGTATGGCGCTCGTCGCGTTCCTTCAGTTTGTCGGCGATGAACGCCCGGGCATTGCCGGAGACGATTTCCTTCCAGAACCGCGCGCTCGCCTGATCGTACAGCGCCTGGTCGCCCCAGACGAAGCGGGCTTCCAGCAGTGCGGTGCGGATTGTCAGGTCAGCCTTGGCCATGCGGATCATGTCGTCCAGCGAGCGCGTCGCATGGCCGATCTTCAGCTTCAGGTCCCACAGCAGATAGAGGATCGTCTCGATCACCTGCTCGCCCCACGGCGTCTGCTTCCAGGGGGTAAGGAACATGATGTCGACGTCGGAGAACGGCGCCATCTCACCGCGGCCATAGCCGCCCACCGCGATCAGCGTCAGTCGCTCCGCCGCGGTCGGGTTGGCGACGGGCACGAGATCCTGCGTGACGAAGTCGAACACCAGCCGCAGCAGCTGGTCCATCAGGAAGGCCTGGGCATGCGCCTGGTCGCGGCCGCGCGACGGGGCGGCGCGCAGGCGGCGGGTCAGCTCGGCGCGGCCGGCCTCGAGCGCCTCGCGCGCGATCGCCGTCGCCCCGGCGCGGCGTTTGGCGAGATCACGCTCGCTTTCCGCCAGCGCGCGCAGACGGTCGGATACGACGCGGCGGTCGATGATGGCGCGCCGGTTGGCGATGGAGTCGAAACGGGAGGCCATGCAGACTAGATAGGCGCTTCCGCCGGCGCGGGTTAGCCCCCGACCTTGACCTCGGCGACCGGCGCGTTGGCGGTGCCCGCGGGTGCCGACATCAGGTCGCGCAGGAACACGCCCTTGTCGACCGTCAGCGTCTTGGGATCCCCTGCCGAGGAGCGGATCGAAGGCTCGGTACGGCTCGTCCCCGCCTTGTCGAGCAGCTGCTGCTCGGCCTGCGACTTCGGCGGCACCTGGACGCCAGGGCCGAACAGCGCCTCGGCAGCCTGGCTCTGGGTGGTGGCATCGCCAAGCGGGCGCGGCTCGCCGGGGCGCGGCGGGGTCAGGGCATAATCGGGCGGCACGACCAGCGGCGCGTTGCGGCTGATCGCGAACTCGTCCGGGCCCTTGGCCCCGCCGATGCCGCTCTTGCTACCGCAGGCGGTCAACGCCAGCGCGGCGGCGATCAGGATAAGGGACGCTCTCATGACAACTCCTTGGCGGGCGCGCGCACCAGCAGCGCGCGGACCAGCAAAATCGCAACGCCGACGCTTATAGCGGCATCGGCAACATTGAAGACATATTTAAAGTCGAACCACCCGTACGCCACGTGAACGAAGTCGACGACATAGCCGAGGCGGATGCGGTCGATGATGTTGCCCGCCGCGCCGCCGAGCACGAGGCCGAGGGCGATGACATCGCCGCGTACCCGCTCGCGCGCGATCCAGACCGCGACCAGCGCGGCAATGGCCGCGGTGCCGGCGGTCAGCAGCCAGCGCATCGCGTCGGTCGAGGCCGGGAACAGCCCCATCGACACGCCGACGTTGGCCACCCACGTCAGGCTGAGCCACGGCGTCACGTCGATCCAGCCGCGCTGCTGCAATTCGACGACGTGGACGATCCAATATTTTACCAGTTGGTCGACCGCGAAGACCAGCGCCGCGATCGAGTAGCCGAGTTTACGCATGGGCAAGCACACTCGCACAACGGCCGCAGAGGCCGGTATCCGCCGCGACATCGGGGAAGTGCCGCCAGCAGCGTTCGCAGCGCGGGTCGGCGCTGGGGTGGACCACGACTGCGGTCCCGTCGCCGGGTAACACCCGCACCGCCGCACTGATCGCCAGTTCCTGGAAATCGACCGCCTCGATCAGGCGCGCGTCGGTGGCGTTGGCGGTGACGCTGAGCACCGCCTGCAGGCTGGAGCCGATGCTCTTGTCTCGGCGCAGCGGCTCGACCGCCTCGGTGACCAGGGCGCGCAACTCGCGCAGCCGCTGCCAGCGCGTCGCGAGATCGGCGTCGCGCCACGCCGGATCGATCGCCGGCCATTCGCTGAAGTGCACCGAGGTCGACCCCGGGAACCGCGTCCCCCACGCCTCCTCGGTGGTGAACACCAGAACGGGCGCGAGCCACTTCACCAGCGCATCGAACAGCGTGTCGAGCACGGTGCGATAGGCCTGCCGCTTCGGATCGCCCGGCGCGTCGCAGTAGAGCGAGTCCTTGCGGATATCGAATACGAAGGCCGAGAGGTCGTTATTTACGAACACGGACAGCGCCGAGACATAGCCGTTGAAGTCGAAATCGGCGACGCACGCGCGCAGTTCGTCGTCGAGCTCGCTCAAGCGGTGCAGCACCCAGCGTTCCAGCTCGGGCATATCGGCGACCGGCACCCGTTCGGCCTCGCTGAACCCGTCGAGCGCGCCGAGCAGGTAGCGCAGCGTGTTGCGCAGCTTGCGGTACTGGTCCGCGACCCCTTTCAGGATCTCGTCGCCGATGCGGTGGTCCTCGGTCGCGTCGACGGTGGCGGTCCACAGGCGGACGATGTCGGCGCCGTAGGTCTCCATGACCTTGATCGGGTCGGTGGTGTTGCCCAGCGACTTCGACTGCTTGAAGCCCTTCGAATCGAGCGTCATGCCGTGCGTCAGCACCGCCCGGTACGGCGCGCGCCCGCGCGTCCCGCAGCTTTCGAGCAGGCTCGACTGGAACCAGCCGCGGTGTTGGTCGGAGCCTTCGAGGTAGAGGTCGGCGGGGGCGCTGAGCGCCGGCCACTTGCCGCTCTCAAGCACGAAGGCATGGGTGCAGCCGCTGTCGAACCACACGTCGAGGATGTCGTCGACACGCTCGTAATCGGCGGCGTCGCGGTCGTTGCCGAGGAAGACCGCCGGGTCGGTCGCCCACCAGGCGTCGGCACCGCCCGCCTCGATGGCCGACACGATGCGGTCGTTGACGATGGGGTCGCGGAGATACTCGCCGGTGCGGCGGTCGACGAACAGCGTGATCGGCACGCCCCAGGCGCGCTGGCGGGAGATCACCCAGTCGGGGCGGCCCTCGACCATCGCGCGGATGCGGTTCTCGCCGCGCTCGGGGACCCAGCGGGTGTGCCGAATCGCGGCGAGCGCGGTCTGGCGCAACGTCTTGCCGAGGCCGCGGGCGTGGCCGACCGCGTCGTCGGTATCGATCACCGGCAGCGGCTCAGCGGACGGGATCGGCGCGTCCATCGGGATGAACCATTGCGGCGTGGCCCGGAAGATCAGCTTCGCGTGGGACCGCCAGCTGTGCGGGTAGCTGTGCGAATAGTCCGCGCTGGCCGCCAGCAGCGCGCCCGCCGCGCGGAGGTCGGTGCAGATCGGCCCGTCGGGGGCGTTGAACTTCGGGTTGATGACGCTGCCCTGCCCGCCGAGCCAGGCCCAGTCGGCGCGGTAGCGGCCGTCGCCCTCGACCGCGAACACCGGCTCCAGCCCGTTCGCCTTGCACAGAAGGAAGTCGTCCTCGCCGTGGTCGGGCGCCATGTGGACGAGGCCGGTGCCCTGCTCGGTGGTAACGAAGTCCCCGGCGAGGAACGGACGCGGCCGCGCGAAGAACCCGCCGAGCGCGTGCATCGGGTGGCGGGCGACGGTGCCGGCGAGGTCGGCGCCTTTAAAAGTAGTCCTATGCGTGGTCGAGAACGTGGCGGTAAATTCGGTGCCGTCGCCTGCTGCTCGCAGGCGCGCTTCGAACGTCTCCAGCAGCTCACCCGCAACGAGGTATGCGCCTCCCTCGATAAGGTTCTCGCCGCCACAGTAGTTCATCTCGACGAGGAGGTACTCAACCTCCGGCCCATAGGCGATCGCCTGGTTGACCGGGATCGTCCACGGCGTCGTCGTCCAGATCACCGCGTAGGCGCCGCGCAACGCCTCAATCGGCGATTCCACGATCTCGAACGCCACGTCGATCTGCGTGCTGACGATGTCGGCGTACTCGACCTCGGCCTCGGCGAGCGCGGTCTTCTCGACCGGCGACCACATCACCGGCTTGGCGCCGCGGTAGAGCTGGCCGCTATCCGCGAACTTCAGCAGCTCGCGGACGATGGTCGCCTCGGCGGCGTAATCCATCGTCAGGTACGGATGGTCCCAGTCGCCGCCGACACCGAGGCGCTTCAGTTGCTCGCGCTGGCGGTCGACCCAGTGCTGCGCGTACGCCCGGCACTCGGCCCGGAACTCGGCCGCGGGCACCTCGTCCTTGTTCAGCTTCTTCGCCCGATACTGCTCCTCGACCTTCCACTCGATGGGAAGCCCGTGGCAGTCCCAGCCCGGCACATAGGGCGCGTCCTTGCCCAGCAGGGTCTGCGTCCGCACCACCAGGTCCTTGAGGATGTGGTTGAGAGCGTGGCCGATGTGGATATCGCCGTTGGCGTAGGGCGGGCCGTCGTGGAGGATGAACTTCTCGCGGCCGGCCCGCGCCGCGCGCAGCCGCGCCTCCAGCCCGTCGCCCAGCCAGCGGGCGAGGATCTCGGGCTCCTTCGCCGGCAGCCCGGCCTTCATCGGAAAGTCGGTCTTCGGCAGGAAGACGGTGTCGCGATAATCCATTGCGGGCGTGGCTCTAGCGGAGTGCGGCGCGCGCGTCACGCGCATCGGCGGCGATCTGCGCCTTGAGCGCGTCGAGCCCGTCCAGCTTCGCCTCCGGCCGCAGATAGACGACCAGCTCCACCGCCAGCTCGCGGCCGTAAAGATCGCCGTCGAAATCGAACAGCCACGCCTCAAGCAGCTCCTTCGGCGGCTCGATCATCGGTCGGATGCCGAGATTGGCGACGCCGTCGTAGGTCGCACCCGCGTGCCGCACCCGCACCGCGTAGACGCCGTAGGCGGGGCGGAGGTAAGGCCCGAGATCGAGGTTCGCGGTCGGGAAACCGAGCGTGCGGCCCAGCTTGTTGCCGTGCTCGACCGTGCCGACGATGGTGTAGGGGCGGGTCAGCAGCGCCGCCGCTCCGCGCGGGTCGGCACCCTGCAGCAGCGTCCGGATGCGGGTCGAGGAGATGGTGCCGCCGTGGTCCGCCACCGGCTGCACGACCTCGGCGGTGAAGCCGTGCGCCTGGCCCATGACGGCGAGCGCGTGGACATCGCCTGACCGCCTGACCCCGAAGGTGAAGTCGTTGCCGCTGACCACTGCCGCTGCGCCGATGCGCTCCGCCAGCCAGTCCCGGCAGAAGCCCTCCGCCGTCTCCGCCGCCAGCGCGCCGTCGAAGGGCAGCACCACGGTGCCGTCGATGCCGAACACCTCGAACAGGTCGAGCCGCTGCTGGATGCGGGTCAGCGCGAACGGCGGCGCATCGGGGCGGAACAGCCGCGCCGGGTGCGGATCGAAGGTCGCGACCAGCGCCGGGCGGCCCTCGCTGCGCGCCTTCGCCAGCGCGCGGCCAACGACCGCCTGGTGGCCGCAGTGAAACCCGTCGAAATTGCCGAGCGCGACGACCCCGCCGCGCAAAGCCTGCGGCACGACGCCCCCGCCGAAGATACGCTCCATGGGGCTGCGTGTAGCGGTCAGCGCGTCAGGCGGGCAACCCCGCCAGCAGCAGCCGACGGACGTTGCCGCCCATGACCTGGGCGATGGCCGCGTCGCTGAGACCGGCATCGATCAGCGCCTGCGTCACCGCGTCGAGATGGGCGACGTCGAAGCCGGTGGTCACCGAGCCGTCGAAGTCGCTGCCCAGCCCGACATGGTCGATGCCCGCGACCTTGATCGCGTGAACGATCGCCCGCGCCGTGGCGGCGGGTGTCGGCGCGCACACCGCCGCGTCCCAATAGCCGATGCCGATGACGCCGCCGTTTTTCGCCAGCGCGCGCAGCTCGTCGTCGGTCAGGTTGCGGTTGGTGTTGCAGGTCGCCTTGACCCCGCCGTGGCTTACCACGACCGGGCGCGCCGCGAGCCGCATGACGTCGGCGAAGCAGGCGTGGCTGCAGTGCGCAACGTCGACGATCATGCCCTTCGCCTCCATTGCGCGCATGATCTTCAGGCCGAACGGGGTAAGGCCGTATTTCTTCTCGCCGTGCATGGAGCCGGCGAGCTCGTTGTCGAAGAAGTGCGCCAGTCCGATCATGCGGAAGCCCGCGTCGTAAAGCCGGTCCAGATTGGCGAGCTTGCCTTCGAGGTTCTGCGCGCCCTCCACCGACAGCAGCGTGCCGACCGGGCCACCGCCAAGCGCCGCGAGATCGCGCCGGGTCAGCACCAGCCGCAGCGCCTGCGGGTTCGCCGCCACGTCACGGTGCAGCTTCTCCGCATGCCACAGCGAGCGTTCGAGCAGCGAATTCCACGTCCTCACCGGCTGCAATTGTGCGACTGCCAGCAGCGTGATGTTGTCGGTCTCGCCGGAGTTGCTCTCGTAATTCTGGTTCTTCGGCGTCTTGGTCACCGATGACAGCACCTGCAGCGCGACATGGCCCTGCTGCAGCCGCGGTAGGTCGACGTGCCCCCGCGTCGCGGCGTCGGCAAAGTCGCGTTTCCACAGCAGGGTATCGGCGTGCATGTCGGCGATGAACAGCCGCGCGTGCAGCGCCTTGGCCCGCGCCGATACCGGCCACGGCCCGCCGACGACCCGGTTCATCCCTGCCTCGGCGATGCCGGGGCCGAAGGTAAGGAAAGCGGCCAAGCTGAAGACGAGTACCGCCGCGAGGGCGGCTAGCCGCTTGGGTCTGCGCGTCATGATCGCTCCAGCGTGACGAAGCTATAGGCCGGCTGCTCGCCGTCAGCCGCATGGTCCTCGCGCGCCACCTCACGCCAATCGAACTCGCTAAAGTCAGGGAGCCAGGTGTCACCGTCCGGCGCGGCATGAACTTCGGTCAGGTGGACATGCGTCGCAAACGGCATGGCGTCGGCATAGACCTGCGCGCCGCCGATGACGGCGATTTCGGGCACGTCGGTCGCCAGTGCGTCGGTCAGGCTGGCGGCGACCGTCACGCCGTCGGCCTGCCAGCCGGGGTCGCGGGTCAGTACGATGTTGAGTCGCCCGGGCAGCGGCCGGCCGATCGATTCGAACGTCCGTCGGCCCATGATGATCGGCTTGCCCAGCGTCAGGCGCTTGAAGTGCTGGAGGTCGGCCGGGATACGCCACGGCAGGGCGTTGTCGCGGCCAATGACGCCGTTGTCGGCGCGGGCGACGACGAGGCTGATGATCATACCGCCACCGGGGCGCTGATCGCCGGATGGGGGTCGTAGCCTTCCACCATCACGTCCTCGAACCGGTAATCGAGGATCGACGGCGGGCGGCGGACCAAATCCAGCTTTGGGAACGGCCTGGGTGCGCGCGCCAGCTGCGTCTCCACCAGTTCGGCGTGGTTCAAGTAGAGGTGGCAGTCGGCCCCCATCCAGACGACTTCGCCGGGTTCGAGGTCGCATTGCTGGGCCAGCATCCGCAGCAGTAGCGACGCCTCGAAAATGTTGAACGCGAACCCGAGCCCAAGGTCGCAGCTGCGCTGGTACAGGATGCCCGAGAGGCGGCCTCCAGCAACGAAATACTGATAGGTCATGTGGCACGGCGGCAGCGCCATGCGGTCCAGGTCGGCCACGTTCCAGCCGGTAAAGATGTGCCGCCGCGACGCCGGGTTGTTCCGCAGCCCGTCGACGAGCGCGGCGATCTGGTCGATGCCCTCCGCATCGCCGGGAAAGCGCGGCCAGTGCCGCCACTGATGGCCATAGACCGGGCCGAGGTCGCCCCAAGCGGCGGCGAAGCTGTCGTCGTTCAGCAGCCGTGCCTCGAAGGCGTCGCGGTCGAGCGTTTCGCCGGTCGCCTGCCGGTATTTCTCCAGCGGCCAGTCGGTCCAGATGTGCACGCCGTCACGGACCAGCGGCACGATCGAGGTCTCGCCGCCGAGGAACCACAGCATTTCGCGCACCGCGGTTTTCCAGAAGACCCGCTTGGTGGTCAGGATCGGCACGGTGCCGTCCGACAGGTCGAAGCGCAGCGTCTCGCCGAACAGCGCGCGCGTGCCCGTACCCGTGCGGTCACCGCGCTCGGTGCCGCTGCTCCAGACCCGGCGCAGCAGGTCAAGATATTGCGCCTCGTGAATATTCGGCGACTCGATCATTACCCCTCGTTGGGGATATTCCCCGTTAACCCTAACGACGGCATAAGCATTCTACCCTATCAAAAGGATGCCCTGATGGTCGCCGTCGTCACCGCCGCCAATCGTCCCGACCACGCCGCGACGGTTGCCCAGATGCATCGCGACCGCAAGGCCGTCTTCGTCGATACGCTGAAATGGAACATCCCCGTCGTCGACGAGGAGTTCGAGATGGACGAGTATGACACCGAGGATGCGATCTACCTGATCGCCGAAGACCCGGAAACCGGCTGCCACCTCGGCTCCGTACGGCTGGTGTGCACGTCGGGGCCGCACCTGCTGGGCGAGAAGTTCGCTTTCCTGTGCGAGGGTGAGGTGCCGGTCGGCGACGACGTCTGGGAAATCACCCGGCTGTGCACGATGCCCGGCCTGACGCCCGCCACCGCGCTCAACATCCGCATGCAGCTGGTGATGGCGCTGATCGAATACGCGCTCGCAAACGGCATCAACCGGTACACGATGATGACCCACACCGCGTATCTGTCGACGCTGCTCGCGGTCGGCTGGGACATCGAACCGCTGGGCATGCCCGCCGATATCGAGGGCCAGCCGGTCGGCGCGCTGGAGATCAGCGTCTCGGCCGAGACGCTGCCGCGGCTGCGCAAGCTTTATGGGTTCCAGCGCCCGGTGATTGGCGCTGGCCGTGAGAGATCGGCCCTGGCGGCGTAAGGGTGTCCTGACCCTTCACCCCGCGCAGCCGGTGACCGAGGACGCTCCGGCGCACCCACGGACCTCACGCAAACGGCCCTCCCCGTCTGCAGGATTCAAGGGTGCGCCGGCGCGTCCGAATCAATCGAACGCAGCGGCGACCATCGCTTTCAGGTCGCCTTCCGGGCGCGCGCCATAGTGGCTGATGATCTCCGCCGCCGCGATCGCCCCTTGCCGCGCGCAGTCCGGTAGCGACCGCCCAGCGACGAAGCCGCCGAGGAAACCCGCCGCGAACAGGTCGCCGGCCCCGGTGGTATCGAGCAGCTGCACCGGCGCGACGGCCGGCACGACGTGGCGGACACCATCGGCCAGCACCACGGCGCCATGTTCGGAGCGGGTGACCACCGCGATGGTGGCGTGCTTGCCGAGCTCGGCCATCGCCTCGTCGAGGTTGTGGGTCTGGTACAGCGCCCGCACCTCGTTCTCGTTACCGAACATGATGTCGACGTGGCCGTCCAGCAGCTGGATAAAATCGGCGCGGTGGCCTTCGACGCAGAACACGTCGCTGAGCGTGAAGGCGACCTTGCGGCCGGCCGCGCGAGCGACGGCGATGGCCTTCTTCATCGCCGCGCGCGGCGCGGCCGGGTCCCATAGATAGCCCTCGAGGTAAAGCACGGCGGCGGCACGGACCGCTGCCTCGTCGACATCGGCCTCGGTCAGTTCCTGGCAGGCCCCGAGATAGGTGCTCATCGTGCGGTCGCCGTCCGGCGTCACGACGATCAGGCAACGGCCGGTCGGCGGCCCGTCGGCGACGGGCGCATTGGCGAAGGTGACGCCGGCGGCGCGAATGTCGTGCGCGAAGATCTGGCCGAGCTGATCGTCGGCGACGCGGCCGACGAACTGCGGCTTGCCGCCCATCGCCGCGATGCCCGCAACGGTGTTCGCGGCCGAGCCGCCCGACACCTCGCGCGTGTCGGCACCGATCAGCGCGTACAGCCGCTCTGCCTCGTCCGCGCCGATCAGGCGCATCGAGCCCTTGGGGATGGCGTTCGCGTCCAGGAACGACGGCGTGCCGGCGGCGATGACGTCGACCAGCGCATTGCCGATGGCGAGAACGTCGGTGTCGTGGGTCATCACAGACTTTCGTTGAAGGGACGGCGGTGCCTAGCCTTCCGCCTCGGCGCTGTCACCCTCGTCGACCGGCTCGACATCCAGCAACCCTGCCGCCTTGAGGTCGGCGAGGCCCGGCAGGTCGCGCCGCGAGGCGAGGCCGAAATGCACCAGGAAGCCGTTGGTGGTGGCGTACTGCAGCGGGCGGCCGGGTGTTTCGCGGCGGCCGGCGGGACGCACCCAGCCCGCTTCCATCAGCACGTCGAGCGTGCCGCCCGACACGCCGACGCCGCGGATCGCTTCGATCTCGGGGCGGGTCACGGGTTCGTGATAGGCGACGATGGCGAGTGTCTCGACGGCGGCGCGCGACAGCTTGGCGGGCCGCTCCCGCGACGGCGCGAGGACGTGGGCGAGGTCCGGCGCGGTCTGCAGCAGCCAGCGGCCGCCGCGCTCGACGACGACGATGCCGCGGCCTTCATAGCTCGCCGCCAGCTCGGCCAGCAGCGGCTCCACATCCGTGCCTTCGGGCAAATAACGAGCCAGCTCGGCCGGGGTCATCGGCGCGGCGGCGGCAAACAGCAGCGCCTCCAGTTCGCGCAACAGGCTCACCGGCGCGACCGCAGCAGCAGCGGTCCGAAGGCTTCGCCCTGGCTCATGTCGGCGTGCCCCTGCCGGGTCAGCTCGAGCGCCGCGACGAAGGTGCTGGCCAGCGCCGACCGCCGATAGTCGGGCTCGTCCGACGGCGGCAGGAAGCGCGCCAACTCGGTCCAGTCGATTGCCGCGCCGAGCAACCGCTCCAGTCGCTCGATCGCCTCGTCCAGCGCCAGCACGGCGCGCCGCCGGATGCGGTAGACGCCGCCCGCCGTTCGCGCCCGGATCGCGCCGTAAGCGCTGAGCACGTCATACAACGAGCAGTCGTAGCGGGCGACGAGCTGCAACTTCAGACCCTCCGGCGCGACCCGCCGGAAGATCTCCCGCCCGAGCAGGTCGCGGCCCATCAGCCGCCCGCCGGCGTCGCGCATCGCGTCGAGCCGCTGCAACTGCCACTGCAGGCGCAGCGCGAGATCGTGCGGGTCGGGATCGGCCTCCGGATCGGACGGCAGCAGCAGGCAGGACTTGAGATAGGCCAGCCATGCCGCCATCACGAGATAATCCGCCGCCAGCTCCAACCGCAAGGCGCGGGCATCGGCGATAAATACCAGATACTGGTCGACGAGATCGAGGATCGAGAGCTTCGCGAGATCGACCTTCTGGGCGCGCGCCAGGGTCAGCAGCAGGTCGAGCGGGCCCTCCCAGCCATCGAGGCTGAGATTGAGGACCTCGCTCTGCTCGCTCACCCGAGGCCGCTCACGTCAGCGCCAGCAGCGCGTCGCGCTTGGCGACAAGGTCGTCGATCTCGCGTGGGTCCCGGGTCGTCGTCCACGCCATCGCCGCAGCCAGCCGCCGCGCCGCCTCTGCCGTGATCGCCGGCACGACATCAACGATGGCGCGCATCTCGGCGAAATCGCCTGAACAATGGAGCGCGATATCGCAGCCGGCATCGAGGGCGTTCAGCGCGCGTGCGCCGAAATCCTCGGCCGCGTTGCTGCCAGCGGCGCCGTGGCCGAGCGCTTTCATACCCAGGTCGTCGGACATAAGCAGCCCGTCGAATCCGATGTTTCCCCGGATGGTGCCGGCGATCACCGTTGGCGACAGGGTGGCGCAGCGGTCCGGATCGAGCGCGGCGTAGACGACGTGCGCGGTCATCGCCATCGGCGCGGTGTTGAGCGTCCGGAACGGCTCGAAGTCGATCTCCAGTTCCTCCAGCGAGGCCTCGACCACCGGCAGGTCGAGGTGGCTGTCGACACGCGCGCGGCCATGGCCCGGGATATGCTTGACGACGCCGCAGACGCCCCCGGCGCGCAGGCCGTCGAGGGTCGCCTTGCCCAGCGCCGCGACCCACATCGGGTCGCTGGCATAGGCGCGGTCGCCGATGATGCCGTGGCCGTCGAGCTGGGGCACGTCGAGCAGCGGCAGGCAGTCGACGTTGACCCCCACCGCGCGTAGCGTCAGCGCGATCGCCTGGGCGTTGACGCGCGCCGCCTCGATGGCGGAAATCGGTGCGATATCATAGAGTTGACCAAAGGCCGCGGCAGCCGGGAAGACCGGCCAGTGCGGCGGCTGCAGCCGGGCGACGCGGCCGCCTTCCTGGTCGATGAGGATCGGCACGTCGCGACCGGCGAGCTCGCGCAGGCTGTCGGTCAGCGCCAGCAATTGCCCGGGGTCGATGCAGTTGCGCTTGAAGACGATATAGCCGGCGGGGTCGCACGCGCGGAACAGCGCACGCTCGTCGGCGGTGAGCACAGGCCCGCTAAGGCCGAGGAACAGCGGAGTCACGACGCCACCACGCATTCGACACCGGCGATCTTCAGCCGCGAACACAGGTCCACCGCCGCGGCACGGTCCGCGACGCCCGTCGCGCGCAGGCGGTACAGCGTCTTGTCGCCGCGCTCGACCTTCTGCACCGACTTGCCGAGCCCGCCGAGATACCTGAAGCGCTTGGCATAGTCGCTCCATACGCTGTCGGCGGCGGCGCTGGTCGAGAAGGCCCCGAGTTGCAGCGCCGCGCTGCCGGTCGCCTTGACCGGCTTGGCGTCGGGCGTCGCCGCCACAGGCTTTGGCAGCGGCTTCAGCGGCGCGGCGGCGACCGCGACGTCCGCTTTCGGCGCGACAAGCGCCGGCGCGACCGGCTTCGGCGCGGCGGGCGCTGGCGCGGCCGGTTTGGGCGCGGCCATCTTCACCCCGGCGGGCGGGATCGCCACCGTCTCCGACGCGCCCACGGTGGGCAGCAATTCGGCGGGCCCGCTGCCGGGGCGCGGCAGCGGGTCCTCGGGCATCGCATTGGGGTCGAGCGCGCCGGTGACGGTCTCGCCCTCGCCGGCGGCGTAGATGGTGTCGCCGGCACCGTCGACCTTCAGGCCGGTCGGGTCGTCGGCGCCCGGCGGCACCTTGTACGGGCCGGGGTCGGCGGGGATCAGCGGTGCGTCAGCAGGCGTCGCCACAGCGATGCTGCTGCCGCCCTGCCGCGACCGTTCGGTGACCCACCAGATGCCGCCGACGATGATGGCGAGCAGCAGCAGGAACACCGCGATGCCGACGATCAGGCGGCGCTGCGGCACGAACGTCGTGGTATCGCGCTCGGCCTCGACGCTCGACAGCCAGGGCGCGTCGTCGTCGGTATCGGGTTCGCGCCGCGCCACTAGTTGAGTTCCTCGACCGGCTCGACCCCCATCAGGCCGAGGCCGTTGCGGATAATCTGCCCTACCCCCCGCGCCAGCGCCAGCCGTGCCGCGGTGAGACCGGCATCTTCGGCAATCACGAAGCGGCGCGACGCGTCGTCGTTGCCGCGGTTCCACAACGAGTGGAAGGCCGCCGCGAGGTCGCCCAGGTAGAAGGCGATGCGGTGCGGCTCATGGGCGGTCGCGGCTGCCTCGACCGTCCGCGGCCACTGCGCGCACAGCTTCACCAGCGCCAGCTCCTCGTCGTCGAGCCGCGACAGGTCCGGTTCCGGCAACACCATCCCCGCCTCGGCGGCGCGACGCTGAATCGAGTGGATGCGGGCGTGGGCGTACTGGACGTAGAAGACCGGGTTCTCGCGGCTCTGCTCGACCACGGTGGCGAAGTCGAAGTCGAGCTGACTGTCTGCGCGCTTGGTCAGCATCATGAAGCGCACGACGTCCTTGCCGACCTCGCGCACCACGTCCGCCAGCGTCACGAACGAGCCCGACCGCTTTGACATCTTGACCGGCTCCCCGGCGCGCAGCAGGCGGACCATCTGGATCAGCTTGACGTCGAACGGCTTGCCGCCAGTCAGCGCCTGCACTGCCGCCCGGATGCGCTTGACCGTGCCGCCGTGGTCCGCGCCCCAGATGTCGATCAGCTGATCGGCGCTCTCGGCTTTCTGGTAATGATACGCCATGTCGGCGCCGAAATAGGTCCAGCTGCCGTCGGACTTCCTGATCGGCCGGTCCTGGTCGTCGCCGAACTGCGTCGAGCGGAACAGCGGCAAGGTCACCGGCTCCCAGTCCTCGTCGGGCTCGTGGCCTTTGGGCGCTTCGAGCTGGCCGTCGTAGATCAGGCCGGCAGCGCGTAGCGTCGCCTCGGCGGCTTCGGGCTTCCTGGCCGCCTGCACGTCGCTTTCGAACGACACCAGGTCATGCTCGATGCCGAGCAGCTTAAGGTCGGCACGGATCAGGTCCATCATCCGGTGGACCGCGTCCTTGCGGAACAGCGCCAGCCACTCGGCTTCCGGCGCGGCGACGTAGCGGTCGCCGTACTCGGCCGCCAGCGCCTGCCCGACCGGGATCAGATAGTCGCCCGGATACAGGCCTTCGGGGATCTCGATTTTCGCGCCCAGCGCTTCGCGGTAGCGCAGGTGCACCGAGCGGGCGAGCGTATCGACCTGCCCGCCAGCGTCGTTGACGTAATATTCCCGCGTCACCGTGAAGCCGGAATAGGCGAGGATATCGGCGAGCGCATCGCCGACCACCGCGCCCCGGCAATGCCCCATGTGCATCGGGCCGGTCGGGTTGGCGGAGACATATTCGACATTGACGGTGGTGCCATGGCCGAGGTTCGAGCGGCCATAGTCGACGCCCTGGCTCAGGATCGCCGCCAGTTCGGCGCGCCACACGTCCGGCGTCAGCGTCAGGTTGAGGAAGCCCGGCCCGGCGGGCTCGGCGCTGTCGACGTCAGGCAGGCGCGCGAGTTTCTGCGCCAGCATCATGGCGATGTCGCGCGGCTTCAGGCCTGCCGGCTTGGCCAGCACCATCGCGGCATTGGTGGCGAGATCGCCGTTCGCCGTGTCGCGCGGCGGCTCGACCGCGACGTTCTTCAGGTCGAGACCCGCCGGCAGGTCGCCGTCGGCGACGAGGCGGGCGAGCGCATCGGCGACATGGGCTTCGAAACGCTGGTAGAGGGTGGTCAAGCTGGTGGTCCGGAGTTTGCGGCGGCAGCGGGTGGCTATAGGGTGTGCGGCGACCGTCGCCAACACAGGAGCTCCGATGCCCGAGTTCAAGGACTGGTTCGTGCCCGCGGCGAGCGGTGCCGCGGCATTGCTCGGCGTGTTCAACGTCTATCTGAACAATATCTCCAGCGGCGAGATCGCGCGCCTGAACGCCCGCATCGTCCGCATCGGCGAGGAGCGCAAGTTCGCCTCGGACATCATGGAGCGCTTCGACAAGGTCGTCGTCGATGCCCAGTCGGACCGGCAGACGCGCCTGTCGCGGCTGGGCGGCCTGATGGCGCTGGCCGGGCTGATGACCCATGACAAGAGCGACGACAGCGGGCTGGACACCCAGGGCATCCTGGCGGTCATCCAGAGCCAGGCTGACGATTACAAGCGCGAGATCGCTGAAGCCTCGAAGACTGCGACCGGGGCGGAAGCCGACAAGCTGCAGGCGCAATATGCCCAGGCCAGTGCCATCGGCAACTCGGCGACGCTGGCGCTGAACAAGATCGCGACGCCGGCCAAGGCCGAGCCGACGCTGATCGAAAGCGTCACCGGCACCGGCCCGGCGGCCGCGCCGGCGGCGGCCCCGAACGCGCTCGACGCCACCCGCGTCGACATTTTCTGGTGCGCCGGCACCGACCAGTCGGCGGATGCACTGGCCACCGCCAACGCGCTTTATGCCAAGCGGCCGGCGACCAGCCAGCAGCCGTGGCGGGTGCGCGCCCTGGCCGCCGAACGCAACGCCGTGCCCGGCTACCGGGTCAGTGGCCAGATCGTGCGCTTCGACGCCGCCGAGGGCCGCGTCGCCGAACGCATCGCGCAGCTCGGCGGCGGCTTCAAGCTGCAGCAGCTAAGCGGCACGCCGACACCGGGCTATGTCAGCGTGTTCGTCTGCCCGGCGTGACGGCGGCGAGCACGTCGGCGGTGAACTTCATCGCGTCGAACGGCCCTTCGCCGCTGTCGAAGCCGCGCCGCACGACGACCAGCTGCGCCGTCGGGACGATCACCGCATATTGTCCGCGGTTGCCCTCCATCGCGTAGGCACCGGCCGGCACGCCCTCGGCTGGGCCGTGGAGCCAGAAGCCCGCGCCATAACCGCGTGGCGCGTCGGGCTGCGGCCCCGACGGCATCGAGACATAGCGCACCCAGTCTTCGGGCAGCAGCCGCGCTCCGCCGGGCGCGGTGCCGCTACGCTCGTACAGCAGCGCCAGCCGGGCGAGGTCGCGGGCTGTCATCCACACCTGGCTCGACAGGATGAAGTTGCCCTGCCAGTCGGTCTCGGGCGTCGTCCGGGTCATGCCGAGCGGCCACAGCAGCTCGCGAAACGGGAATGCCAGCGCGTCGTCGCCGAGCCGAAGCCGGACCCCGTAGGCGGCGAGCAGGATGTCGACATTGGCATAGCGGTAGCGGCTGCCCGGCGCCGCCTCGGGCGGCCGGGTCGCGATGTCCTGCGGCACGGTCGCGCCGCCGAGATAGACCGCGTCGGTGCGGTTGCCGGGGCCGTCGGTCCACAGCCCGGAGTGCATGCGCAGCAGCGTATCGAAGGTCAGGCCGGCGCGGGGGTCGCCAGGCGCCGCCCATTCCGGCGCGGCGATCCGGTCGCCGGGGCTCAGGCGGCCCAGCGCCGCGGCGCGCCCGACCAGCGTCGCGGTCAGGCTCTTCGCCACCGACCAGGTCCGCTGCGAAGTGTGCATGTCCCAGTCGGCGCGATAGCGTTCGGCGACGATGCGCCCCTCCCGCAGCACGATCACCGCCGTCGTCTCGCTGCCCTTACCATAGCTGGCGTGGTCGAACGCCGCCGCCACGACGGCGTCGAGCGCGGCCGACCCCCGCGCGGTTGCATTGGCGTCGCCGAGCGGCCACGGCTTCGCGTCGAGATCGGGCGGCGTCAGGTCCAGCCGCGGTAGTACCGCCACCGCCGTGGGGTCCGCTCCGACCGGCAATTGCGCGCACCCCAGCAGCGGCCGCCACGCCGCGATGCGCGGCGGCAGCGTCGCATTGAACGCGACGCTGACCGTGCGCGCCTGCCGGTCGATGGTCGCCGGAAGTCCCGTGATCAGCGGCTGATAGTCCTTGTAGATGCCGGTCAGGTCGTCGGCGGTCGCTTGGCGCTCGGTCCGCCCGGCGTCGAAGATATCGCTGCACAGGAACGCCGCCTTGTAGCCGGCCGCCAGGGCCAGCGGCCGCGGCGCGGGGGGTGCGGCGGCAAGCAGGAGCGCGGTCAGCAGCATCAGAAGGTCACTCCCTCGGGCAGCGGCGCCGGCCCGATCAGCGCCTCGTACTGGCGGATGGCGAAGCGGTCGGTCATCCCGGCGATGAAGTCGGCGATGTGGCGGGCACGCTCGGGCTCGGCGGCGGGCAGCGTGGCGCGCCAGCGCGGTGGCAGCCGCGCCGGGTCGGCGTGCAGCACCGCGAACAGGTCGGCGACGACCCGCTGCGACGGGTCGCGCAGCGCCCGCACGCTGGGGTGGCGGTACATGCGGGCGCGCAGGAAGGCCTTCAACGCCGCGGTCGCCTCGATCATCGCCGCCGAGAAGCCGGCCAGCGCGCGGCCGGCGGCACGGACCCCGTCGACCGAGGCGGGGGCCGCGTCGGCAAGCCGCGTCCGCGTCTCGGCCAGCAGGTCGGTGGTCATCCGGCCGATCTGTTCGCGCACCAGTTCGGGCACCAGCCGCCTGCGCTCGTTGACCTCCGGCCAGCGCGCCGTCACCGCCGCCCAGCAATCGGCGGTGAACGGCACCGCGAGCAGTTCATCGAGGCCGAACAGCCCGGCGCGCAGCCCGTCGTCGAGGTCGTGGTTATCGTAGGCGATGTCGTCCGCCAGCGCCGCCACCTGCGCCTCCAGTCCCGGCCAGGTGGCCAGGTCGAGCGGCCAGTCGGCGTCAATCTCGGCTAGCGCCCAGGGCGGGCTGGCCACCGGGCCATTGTGCTTGGCCAGCCCCTCGACCGTCTCCCAGCTGAGGTTCAGCCCGTCGAAGCCGGGGTAGCGCTGCTCCAGCCGGGTCAGGGTGCGGACCGTCTGGGCATTGTGATCGAAGCCGCCATAGGGAGTCATCGCTGCCTGCAGCGCGTCCTCGCCCGAATGCCCGAACGGCGGGTGGCCGAGATCATGGGCGAGCGCGCACGCCTCGGTCAGGTCCTCGTTGAGACCGAGCGCGCGGGCCAGCGTGCGGGCGATCTGCGCGACTTCCAGGCTGTGCGTCAGGCGGACGCGGAAATGGTCGCCGTCGGGCGCGACGAACACCTGGGTCTTGTCGCGCAGGCGGCGGAAGGCGGAGGAGTGGACGATGCGGTCGCGGTCGCGCTGGAAGGCATCGCGGGTGGCGCTCGCCGCCTCCGCATGGCGGCGGCCGCGGCTGGCGGCGGGGTCGGTGGCATAGGCGGCGCGCATTGCCCGGCGGTCCTGCCACGCGGCGGCGCGGCACGCAAAGCGGGTGGGCCACGCGGCGCGCGCGTGGCCCGTTATCCGCCTACATCCGCGCGCTCATCGTGCGGTCGGTGTCACGGTCCGTCGTCGCGCCGACGGTCTCGTCGAAGCGCGACCAGCCACTGCTGCGATACTCGGTGCCACGGGTTTCGGCATCGACGCCGTGGTAGCGCTGCACGACCTCGAGGGCCTGCGGGACCATGTCGTCCGGCACTCGCGCGCTGATCAGCGTGCCGCCGCGGCGGACGCCTTCCGAATAGACGTGCGCGTCCTCTTCAGTGTGGCCGGCGTTCTTCAGCGCCCCGACGATGCTGCCGGTGACGCCGCCGCCGACCGCGCCGATGCCCGCGCCGGCCGCCGTGCTGAGCAGCCAGCCCGCCGCTACGATGGGCCCGAGGCCGGGGATCGCCAGCAGGCCGAGGCCCGCGAGCAAACCGCCGGCACCGCCGAGCAGCGCGCCTGTCGAGACGCCACGGGTGACGTCGCCGTCATCGTTGATGTCACCGTCGTCATGGCCGTTGCCGTTGCGGTCGGTGCCGGTCGCGTCGGCGGGCCGGTTGGCGACGATGCTGACGTCGCTGCGGTCGATGCCGAGCTGCTCCATAGCCTGCACTGCCTGCTCGGCGTCGGACTGGTTATCGAACAGGCGGGTAAGTGTCGTGGTCATGTCAGGTCTCCGATTGTCTGGGGAAAGGTTCAGCGCGTGGTGACGTTGCCCTTGTAGTCGAGCCCGACTTCGAGCTGCTTGCCGGCCTTGCTGGCGGTGCCGCGCCACACGCCGGCGTCATTCTTCTTCAGGTCGGTGACGACGTAACCGGCCTTCGCCAGCCGCTTGCGGGCCTGGTCCTCGGTAAAGCTGTTGGACCCCTGAGCCGGCGCCATGACCTGGTGGGGATCGCTGTCCTTCATCGCCGGGTTGTGCGAACCGGCCTGGTCTGAATGCTGGGCAGTCTGCGCCTGCGCTGCGGTGGCCGAGATCGCCAGCAGGGCGGACATGGCAATGACTGCGGGTCTTGGGTACGACATCGGGCATCTCCTTCGATAGGGATCGCGGAAACGTCCCTGAAGGCCGAGAGTCGCATCGAAAGTTCGATGTTTCGCAGGCGCTTCGCGAAACAATTCCGGCCGTCCCCGGCACGGACGGGCGGTCGCGGCGGCGGTCGCGGCGGCCGACGATCAGGCGATGACGCCGCCTGCCCTGAGCGCCGCGATCCGCGCGTCGGCAAGGCCGAAACCGGCCAGCACCGCGGCGCTGTCGGGTGCGCCCGCCATCACCGGGGCGACCGTCGCACTGACCGAATAGCGCGGCGCGGGCGCGGGCTGGACGACGCCGCCCGCCGCCACGAACGTGCCACGCGCGGCGTTGTGCGGGTGGGCGGGCGCGTCGCCCATGCTGAGCACCGGTGCAAAGCAGACGTCGGTCATTTCCATCAGCGCGCACCATTCGGCCGAGGTGCGGGTCAGGAACAGCGCGGTCAGCTTCGTCTTCAGCGGCCCCCAGGCGGCGGGGTTCATCTGCGCGTCGAAATCGCGGTCGTCGGCGAGGCCCGCCAGCCGCCGCAGCTCGGCATAGAATTGCGGCTCGATGCTGCCGATCGACAGCCACTTGCCGTCGGCGGTTTCATAGGTGTCGTAGAAATGCGCCCCGGTATCGAGCAGGTTGGTGCCGCGATCGTCGCTCCACATGCCGTTGGCGCGGAAGCCCCAGATCATCGCCGACAGCACCGCCGCGCCGTCGGTCATGGCGACGTCGATGACCTGCCCCTCGCCGGTCTTCGCGGCGTGCAGCAGCGCCGCGACCATGCCGAACGCCAGCATCATGCCGCCGCCGCCGAAGTCCCCGACCATGTTGATCGGCGGCGTCGGCTTGCCCCCTGCCCGGCCATAGCCGTGCAGCGCGCCGGCCAGCGCGATGTAGTTGATATCGTGGCCCGCCGCCTGCGCGTACGGCCCGGTCTGGCCCCAGCCGGTCATGCGGCCATAGACCAGCCGCGGATTGTCGCCGAGCAGCACGTCGGGGCCGAGGCCGAGCCGTTCGGTGACGCCGGGCCGGAAGCCCTCGAACAGGCCGTCCGCCCCTTTGACCAGCTCACGCACCAGCGCGATGCCGTCGGGCTGCTTAAGGTCGACCTGCACGACGCGGCGGGAGCGCAGCAGCGGATCGCGGGCGTCGACGCGGGTGCCGGGGCGCTCGACACGGATCACCTCCGCGCCGTGGTCGGCGAGCATCATGCCCGCGAACGGCCCCGGCCCGATGCCGGCCAGCTCGATGATCCGAAGGCCGTCCAGCGGTCCGGGCATGCGCGTCTCCCCAAAGCGAGCGGCATGCCGCGCGCCGGGGCCCGCGGTCAACTGCGCAACAGGCCGGTCATCGCCCGGACGCCGCCGCCGGGGAACAGCGCGCGCGCCGCCTGCGCCGGATCCAGCCCGAAACTCTCCGCGGTCAGGCCGAGCATCAGCGCCCGCATATCGGCGGTCGGGCGCAGGTCGCGGTTCTCGTACAACTGGCTCGGCCCGAGCCCGGGCCAGTCGGCGACGACGCGCCCGCCCTTCACCGCGCCGCCCGCGACGACTGCTACGCCGCCGGTGCCGTGGTCGGTGCCGCCGGTGCCGTTGACCGCCGCCGTCCGCCCGAACTCGGTCGCCGCCAGCACCACTGTCTCCGCCCAGGCCGGCCCCAGCCCGGCCTTCAGCGCCGCCAGCGTCGCGTCGAGCTGCTTCAGCTGGCCGTTGAGGCGGCCCGCCTGCCCGGCATGGGTGTCCCAGCCGCCGATCTCGATGGTGGCGATGCGCGGCCCGTCGGGCTTGGCGAGGAAGGTCGCCGCCAGCTTGCCGAGCGCCGCCGGATTGGCCCGGCCGGCACCGTCCGCCCCGGCGAGCAGGCGCGCGTCCATCGCCTCCGACCACAAGGGGTGCAGCTGCGCGTCGGTGGCGTAGAGCGCGCCGACGCGGGCGAGCAGGTCGTCGTTGGCCTGGGGCAGCGCCGACGGGGCATAGCTGCTGACCGCCGCCTTGCCGCGCAACGCCATCGGCACGGTCGCGGCGATCGCCATGCCGGGGTCGCGCGGCAGCATCGCCACCAGCCGGTTGAGCCAGCCGTCCTGCAGCGCATAGGCCGCGGTGCCGCCGGTCTCCAGCACGTTCTGCGCGTCGAAATGCGACCGCTCCCGGTACGGCGAGGCGACGGCGTGGACGAACAGCGCCTCTTGCGCTGCGTACATCGCAGCGGTCGAGGCCAGTGCCGGGTGCAGCGCGAAGGTCGCGTCGAGCTTCACCGGTGTACCCTGCTGCGGGTCGGCGAGCGCGCCGCGCAGGCCCGCATAGGCCGGATCGCCGACCGGCATCACCGCCGCCAGCCCGTCCATCGCGCCGCGCAGGATAATGAACACGAAGCGCCGCTGGCCCGGCGCGGCGGCAAAGGCGAGGCCGGGGGTCAGCAGCGCGGCACCGGTCAGGGCGGCACGGCCGAGCAGCGTGCGGCGGTCGATCATCGTCATCTCCGCATGAATTCGGGCGCGACGAGCAGCAGCGCCAGCCCCTGCCCCGGGCTGTCGGCGCGCGCGATCGCCTGCGCGGTCGCCGCGGTCAGCGTGCCGGGCAGCAGCTGCGCCGCGAGGCTGCGCGCGTCGAGCCGGTCGCCGACGGTCGACGCCAGTCGCTGCGCCACCTCGACCCGGCGCAGCAGCGCGTCCGGGGCGGCCCAGCTGGCGGCGATGTCGTCCCAGCCGGCGGGCGAGCCCGGCTTCCACACCGGCTGACCGAGTTCATTGAGCGCGCCTACGATCTTCAGGTCGGGGGCATCGGTCGCACCGACACCGCGCAGCGCCGAGACCGCCCACTCCCACGGCGTCTTGAATTTCGGCGACGGCGCGGACCAGATTTCGGGGGCGTCGATCAGCACCGCGTACAGTGCACGCAGGTCGCCGCCGGTGCGCAGGTGCGTCGCGGTCAGCCGCTCGACCAGTGCCAGCGGCGGCACGTCGGCGGCGAAGTGGCGCGCCAGCTTGGTCGCCAGATGGCGGGCGGTGGCCGGATGCACCGCGAGATCGGCGAGCATCGCGCGCGCCTGTGCCTCGCCGTCCTGCGGATAGCTCCTGCCCAGCAGGGTCCGTATCCCCGGCTGGTGCCAGCCGGCCTGGAACACGAACGCGCCGTCCGGGGCCTCCTCGCCCAGCGGGCGGCGGACGAAGCCGCCGACGCTCCAGCCGGTCAGCGCGCGCGCCAGTTCCTGGACATCGGCCTGGGCATAGCCGCTGCCGACGCCGAGCGTGTGCAATTCGAGGATTTCGCGCGCCAGATTCTCGTTCAACCCGACCTTCTTCGCGCGCGAGCGCAGCGCGGCGCGCTGGCCGACGAACGAGTCGGGCCCGATCGACTGGGCCTGGTCGAGGTAGAGCAGCATCGCCGGATGCGTCTCGACCGCCAGCAGCAGGTCGGCGAAGCGGCCGAACAGGTGCGGCCGCACCGCCTCGAACTCCAGCGTCCCCGCCAGGCCGATGCTCTGCAACTTGTCGGCGGAGACAGCGAAGTGATTGGCCCAGAAGTGCGTCAGCCGCTCCGCGAACGGTGCCGGGGTGGTCAGCGCGGCGGCGATCCGCGCACGGGCCTGCGCGCCGTAGCTGTCGCGGAACAGCACGCGCAGGTCCTTGCGGACCATCATCGCGGCCGCCTTGCCGTCCGCCGGCGCGTCGCCCATGCCGCCGGCCTTCGCGTCGCGCAGCTCGGTCAGATAGGCGCGGAACTGCGCCGCCATCGCCGGGCTGGCCGGCGCGGCGGCGATCACCGGCGGGCGCGGATCGAAGCGGGCGGCCTGGTCCTTCAGCCAGCGCTTCGGCTCGGCCGGTGCCGCCTCCCCGGCGCGCGCACCGAGGCCGAAGCGATTGAGCGCGGTGGCGGCGTCGGTGGACATGCCGGGCTTACGCGCCCGGCAGCGGCGACCCCCCGGCTATTCGTTGACCTGGCGGCGCAGGAACGACGGGATGGTGACGTCGGTCGCGGCTTCGGGCTGGGCGTCCGGCTCGGGTGCGAGCGTCGAAGGCAGGCGCGACGGCGGGGTCTTGGTGCCGCGGCTAAGGCCGAGCATCTTTTGGAACAGCGACTGCGTCTCCGGCTCAGGCTCGGGCTCCGGCGCGCGGATCGGCACCACCGGCGCGGCGGGGCCGGACTTCGGCGTGAAGCGCGCCAGCATCGGCTCCTGCTCTTCGATCAGCTCGGCCTGGGCGAGGTCGAGCTCGTCGCTGATCGGCTCGGGCTCGGCCAGCGGCAGGACCTCGGGCTCCGGCACCACGGCGACCGGCTCGGGTTGCGGTGCCGCGGCGCGGCCGGGAACGGCCACCGTCGGTTCGCTGAAGACGCTGGTCGTGCGCTGGAACATGTCCTGCCGGCTCGGGCTGGCGGCGGCGGGGCCGCGCGCCACGACATCGATGCCGGTCGCCACCACCGACACCCGCATCATGCCGTTCAGATCGGGGTTGAAGGCCGAGCCGACGATGATGTTGGCGTCGGGATCGACCATCTCGCGGATATGCGTCGCCGCTTCGTCCACTTCATGGAGCCGCAGGTCGTCGCCGCCGGTGATGTTGATGATGACGCCCTTCGCGCCGCGCATCGACACCTCGTCGAGCAGCGGGTTGGCGATCGCCTTCTCCGCCGCCTCGATGGCGCGGCGTTCGCCCGATGCCTCGCCGGTGCCCATCATCGCCTTGCCCATCTCCGACATCACGGTGCGGATATCGGCGAAGTCGAGGTTGATCAGGCCGGGCATGATCATCAGGTCGGTGATGCCACGCACACCCTGGTGCAGCACCTGGTCGGCCATGCCGAACGCTTCCTTGAAGGTGGTGTTGGCGTTGGCGATCAGGAACAGGTTCTGGTTGGGGATGATGATCAGCGTGTCGACCTGGCTCTGCAGCTCGAGAATGCCCTCCTCCGCGGCGCGCATCCGGCGCAGGCCCTCGAAGGCGAACGGCTTGGTGACGACGCCGACCGTGAGAATACCCTTCTCGCGCGCCGCCCGCGCCACCACGGGCGCTGCCCCGGTGCCGGTACCGCCGCCCATGCCGGCGGTGATGAAGCACATGTGGCAGCCTTCGAGCGCGGTCTCGAGCTGGTCGAGCGTCTCTTCGGCCGAGGCCTTGCCGATCTCGGGACGCGAGCCGGCGCCAAGCCCCTGGGTAATCTTGAGGCCAAGCTGGATGCGGGTTTCGGCCTTGGACGCGGCCAGCGCCTGCGCGTCGGTGTTGGCGACGACGAAGTCGACGCCCTGGAGCTGCGCCGCGATCATGTTCGCGACCGCGTTACCGCCCGCGCCGCCAACCCCGACGACGGTGATGCGCGGCTTGAGCTCGGTCAGCTGCGGGCGTTGCAGTTCCAGCATGTCGTGTCTCCCTTGAGTTTCGCATACCATTACAAGTGGCGGCCGTTCAAATACTGCTTTTGAGTTTTCCCCACATTCCGCCCCAGCCGCCGGCGCGCGGGACCGGGATCGGCGTCACCTTGCCGGTGCGGGCGTGGTACAGGTCCGGCACGTCGGCGGCGGCATAGAGCGCCAGCCCGGCGAGCGTCGCAAAGGCCGCGCCCGACTGTGCCTCGGGGAGCGCGGTGAGGCCGCGCGGACGCCCGATCCGCACCGAGCGGCCGAGCACACCGGCGGCGAAATCGCTGATCGCACGCAGCTCCGCGCCGCCGCCGGTCAGCACCACCTGCCGCGCCTGCGGGCCTACATAACCAAGCTCGGACAGCGCCTTGCCGACCTCGCCGAACAGCGCGTCGAGCCGGTGGCGGATAACACCGATCATCTGCGCCGTCGGCACGCGCCGCGCCTCGGCATTGTCGTCGTCGCTGATCGGAATGATCTCCAGCCCCTCGTGGCTGTCCTTGGGGCTGGCGATCGCCGCGCCGTAGAGGACCTTCAACCGCTCGGCGTGGACGCGCTTGGTGGCGAAGGCGGAGGCGATGTCGCTGGTGATGTCGCCCGCGCCCATCGGCACGGTCGCGACGCCGATCAGCTGCCCCAGCATGTGCACCGCGATGTTGGTGACGCCCGCGCCGATCTCGACGAGCGCGACGCCAAGGTCGCGCTCCTCCCTGACCAGGCAGGCATGGCTGGCCGCGACCGGCGAGGCGACCATGGTGCGGACGTTCAGGTGTGCGCTGCGCACCGCGAGATCGAGGTTGCGGATCGGCGGCGTGTCGGCGGTGACGACATGGATATCCATGCCCAGCCGGTCGGCGTGGAAGCCCAGTGGCGCCTCGACGCTGGCCCCGTCGATGGCGAACAGCGCCGGTGAGGCGTGGAGGACGGAGCGCGCGCCGGGCTCGATGCGAGCGCGGCCCTCGCTCATCAGCCGGGTCATGTCGTCGGCCGCGATGCGGTGGCCGCCGATGTCGATCTCGACCGCGGTGACATGGCTGTCGAGGCCACCCGCCGACAGGTTGACCACGACATCCTCGACCTGCACCCCGGCGTTGCGCTCGGCCTGGTCCATCGCGGCGCGGATCGCCGCCTCGGTGCGCTCCATGTCGGCGACCAGCCCGCGCCTGAGCCCCTGGCAAAAGCGCTGCCCGACGCCGATGACGCGCGGCGCACCGTCGCCGCCGACGAGCGCGATCAGCGCGGCGACCTTCGAGGTGCCGACGTCGAGCACCGCGACGGTGCGCTCGCCCCGCACGATCTTCGCCAGCGGCTTGGAGATCGGCTTGGCGCTCATGTCACGAAGTCGCTTTTATCGGACTTGGGCGCCTTGGCGGCGGCGTCCAGCGCCTGGCGTATGCCGGGGCCGCGCAGCGTCAATTTGTCGGGGGTGCGAAGGTCGAAGCGGGTGAACCCCTTGGCGAGCAGGCCGCGGCTGCGGTCCAGCGTCGCGAACTGCACCAATGCGCGCTCCGTCGCGGCGTCGCCCTCGGGCAGCGCCATGGTCTCGCCGGTCTTCAGCCGCAGGTCCCAGCGCCGGCCGCCGACCAGCAGTGCCGCCTCGACGTTCTTCGCCAGCGCCGGATGCTTTTCGAGCCGCGCCAGGATTTCGCCCGCCTGGCGGTTGGCGCCCGGACCGACGACCAGCGGCAGTTCGCCGAACCTGTCGAGCTTGTCACCGGTCAGTTCCTCGCCCGTCTTGTCGATGGCGACGACGCGCTGCCGGAACTGCCACAGCGCCACCGGCCGCCGCTCGACGATATCGACGATCAGCGTGTCGGGCAGCCGCCGCCCGACGCTGGCATCGGCGACCCAAGGCAAGGCCAGCAGCCGGGCGCGCGACTGCTGCAGATCGACGAGCAGCATCGAATTGGTCGAACCGTCGAGCGCGGCGGCATAGACCGGCAGGCGTTGCAGGTGGTGGAGCCCGCTGATCTCGACATGGCGGACCTCGAAGCCGGCGTCGGCGGCGGCAACAGCGCTCGCCTGCCACCAGCGCTGCGGCAGGCCCATCACCGTGACCACCACCGCCGCGGCGACCAGCGACAGCGCCGCGAAGGCCCCGGCGACGCGCAGGTAGAAGCGGCGCGGCGACACCGGCAGCGCCACCAGCTTGGGCGGCGGCGGGCGCTTGGCGCGAGCGGTCGGCTTGCGGGTCTGGCCGCGGCGCTGGACGGTGCGGGTCATGCCGCGCTCGCGAGGATGCGGGCGACGAGTTCGTCGTAGAAGATGCCGCGGTATTTCGCCTGCTCGGGCACCAGGCTGAGCGGCGTCATGCCGGGCTGGGTATTGACCTCCAGCAGGAACAGCCCGTCGAGCCCGCGTGCGTCGTCCCAGCGGAAGTCCGACCGCGACGCGCCGCGGCAGCCGAGCGCGGCGTGCGCGTCGGCGGCGATCTTCAGGGCCGCCGCCTCGACCTCGGCGGGCAGCTCGGCCGGGCAGACGTGGACGGTCAGGCCGTCGGTGTATTTCGCGTCATAGTCGTAGAAGCCGCGCGTCGCCTTCAGCTCGGTGACCGCCAGCGCCTCGCCGTCGAGCACGGCTACCGTCAGTTCGTGCCCCGCCACGAACGGCTCGGCGAGCAGCTCGTCGAAATGCCGCCAAGGCCCTTCCGCGTCGCGCGCGATCGGGTTGCCGTAGTTCGACGCGTCGGTGACGATGGCGACGCCGACCGACGACCCCTCGTTGACGGGTTTCAGCACATAGGGCCGCGGCAGCGGGTCGCCAGCGTGGAGGTCGGCCGAGCGCACGACATGCCCGCCCGGCATCGGGATGCCGAGCGGCACCAGCACCGCCTTGGTCAGCACCTTGTCGATGGCGATGGCCGACGTGCGCAGGCCGGAGTGCGTGTAGCGCAGACCCATCAGGTCGAGCAGCCCCTGCACGCTGCCGTCCTCGCCCGGCGTGCCGTGCAGCGCATTGAACACCACATCGGGCGCGGCGGCGCGCAGCCGCTCGGCGACATCGTGGCCCATGTCGATGGCGGTGACGTCATGCCCCAGCCGCTCGAGCGCCGCCGCGATGCCCGCGCCGGAGGTCAACGACACCTCGCGCTCGGCCGACCAGCCGCCCATCAGGACCGCGACCTTCATGGCTCGCCCACCCGCTCGATTTCCCAGTCCAGCGCGATGCCGGAATGGGCGAGGACCCGCGCGCGGACCTCGTCGCCGAGCGCCTCGATGTCGGCGCTGGTCGCGTCGCCGGTGTTGATCAGGAAGTTGGTGTGCTTCTCGCTGACCTGCGCGCCGCCGATCTTGAGCCCCCGGCAACCGGCGGCATCGACGAGCTGCCAGGCCTTGTGGCCGGGCGGGTTCTTGAAGGTCGAGCCGCCGGTGCGCGACCTGAGCGGCTGCGACGCCTCGCGTTCGGCGGCGATACGGTCCATCTCGGCGGCGATGACGGCCTTGTCGCCTGGCGCCCCGCGGAACAGCGCCTCGACGACGATGTCGCCGGCGGGCAGCGCCGAGTGACGGTAGCTGAAGCCGAACGCACCGGCGGGCAAGGTCTCGACCGCCCCGGAGCGCCGCACCACGGTCGCCTCGACCAGGATGTCGGACACGTCGCGGCCATAGGCCCCGGCATTCATCCGCACCGCGCCGCCCGCGGTGCCGGGGATGCCGCGCAGGAACTCGAGGCCCGCCAAGCCCGCGTCGCGCGCGGCGGAGGCGACCGCGATGCCCGGCGCACCGGCCCCGGCGCGCACGGTGTCGCCCTCGACGACGATGCCGGCAAACGCCTTGCCAAGCCGGACGGTGACCCCGTCCCAGCCGCCGTCGCGGACGATCAGGTTCGATCCGAGGCCGAGCGGCAGCACGGCACAGCCGGCGCTGCTGTCGGCCAGGAACCACGACAGATCATCGACA
Organism: Sphingomonadales bacterium; assembly: GCA_038210595.1. Classification (GTDB taxonomy): domain Bacteria; phylum Pseudomonadota; class Alphaproteobacteria; order Sphingomonadales; family Sphingomonadaceae; genus Glacieibacterium. The sequence continues at coordinate 54,697 of JBBQWN010000004.1, forward strand.
TCGGCGGGTTGGAACAGGATGCTGGTCGGCCCGCCGGTCTTGAACCAGGTCAGGGGTGCCAGCGGCGCGTTGCTGGTAAACTGCCCGCGCGGCGGACCGGACAAGGGGCTGCGCGCCATCATCTGCCCCGCGCCTTGGCGATGCCGTCGGCCAGCCCCGCCGCCCATTTGGTGATGTCGCCGGCCCCCAGGCAGACGATCATGTCGCCCGGCCGCGCTTCCTCGGCCAGCTGCTCGGCGAGCATGACGGCGCTGTCGGTGGTGAAGATCAGGCGGTGACCGCTGCGCTTCAGGCCGGTCGCCAGTGCCTCCGCATCGACGCCCTCGATGGGAGCCTCGCCGGCGGTGTAGACCGGCGCGACCCACACGCCGTCGGCATCGTTGAAGGCGGTCTGGAACTCCGCCATCAGGTCGCGCAGGCGGGTGAAGCGGTGCGGCTGCACCACCGCCAGCACGCGGCCCTGCGCGCCCTCGCGGGCCGCCGCCAGTACGGCGCGGATCTCGACCGGGTGGTGGCCGTAGTCGTCGATGACCATCATGCCATCGACCTCGCCGACCTTGGTGAAGCGCCGCTTGACCCCGCCGAAATTGGCGAAGCCGGCGCGGATCTCCTCGTCGCCGATGCCAAGCTCGTTCGCCACTGCCACCGCGGCCAGCGCGTTCTGGACATTGTGCCGTCCGGGCATCGGCAGCATCAGCCCGGCGATCCGCCGCTCGCCGCCGCGCACCCGCAGGATGACGTCGAACTCGTTGCCGCCCGGCACAGGTTTGACGTTCTCGCCGCGCACATCGGCCTGGGCGCTGAAGCCGTAGGTGACCAGCCGCCGGTCACTGACGCGGGGCAGCATCGCCTGCACCTCCGGGTGATCGATGCACAGCACGCCGGCGCCATAGAACGGCACATGCTCGACGAACTCGACGAACGCATCCTTGACGGCCTGGAAGTCGCCGTAGTGGTCGAGGTGCTCCGGGTCGATGTTCGTGACGACGCCGATGGTGCCGCCGAGCCGGAGGAACGAGCCGTCGCTCTCGTCCGCCTCGACCACCATCCAATCGCCGCCGCCCAACCGCGCGTTCGAGCCATAGGTGTTGATGATGCCGCCGTTGATGACCGTCGGGTCCATCCCGCCGGCATCGAGCAACGCGGCGACCATCGAGGTCGTCGTCGTCTTGCCGTGCGTGCCGGCGACCGCGACGCAGGATTTCAGGCGCATCAGTTCGGCCAGCATCTCGGCACGGCGGACGACGGGGATGCGGCGTTCCAGTGCCGCGACGACTTCCGGGTTGCTGCGCTTGATCGCGGTCGAGGTGACGACGACCGCGGCGTCTTTCAGGTTTTCGGCAGCGTGGCCGATCATCACGTCGATGCCGCGCTCGCGCAAATGGGCGATGACATAGCCCTCCGCGACGTCGCTGCCCTGCACGCGGTAGCCGAGATTGGCCATGACCTCGGCGATGCCGGACATGCCGATGCCGCCGATGCCGACGAAATGGATCGTGCCGATGTCGATGCCGATGCCGGTCATTGTGCCCCGAGTGAAATGGCGAGTTCCGCCACGCGCGCCCCGGCGTCGGGGCGGCCGACACTCCTAGCGCCCCGCGCGGCGATTTCCAGCGCGCCCGGTACGGTCAGCAGCGAAACAAGTGCGTCGGCGAGCGCGCCCGGGGTAAACGCCGCTTCGCTCAGCACCGGTCCGCCGCCCGCGGCCGCGAATTCGGCGGCGTTGGCGGTCTGGTGATCGTCCATCGCGGTGGCGAATGGCACCAGGATTGCCGGGCGGCCGGCCGCGGCCAGCTCCGCCATCGTTGAGGCACCGGAGCGCGAGATGACGACGTGCGCCGCTGCCAGCCGCGCCGGCAGGTCGGCGAAATAGCTGGCGCATTCGGCCGCGATACCCTCTGCGGCATAAGCGGCGCGAACCGCGTCGAGATCCTCCGCCCGGCACTGCTGCACGACGAGCAGACGGGCCTTCAGCTCGGCGGGCAGCAGCGCGATGCCGGCGGGGACGACCCGCGACAGGATCGACGCGCCCTGGCTGCCACCGACCACCAGCAGCCCGATCAAGTCGCCCGCGGGGGCCGGCCCGATGCCGCGCACCGCGTCACGCACCGGCAGGCCGGTCAGCACGGTCTTGGCGGCGTAGTTGGCCGCCAGCCGCCGCGTAACCGCGAAGCTGGTCGCGATGCGGGTCGCCCGCCCGGCCATGAAGCGGTTGGTGCGCCCGAACACAGCATTTTGTTCATGGAGGACGGTGGGCACGCCGAGCGCCGACGCGGCAAGCAGCGGCGGCAGCGACGGATAGCCGCCGAAACCGATGACGCCCGCCACGGCTTCCGCCTTCAGGAAGCGCTTCGCGTCCGCCCGGCCCCGCCGGATGGCGTTCAGCATCTTCAGCGGCGCGCGCAGGCTGAGCACCGCCGATTCCACGATGCGGCTGGTGATACCCTCGAACAGCCCCGGAAACCGCAGACCGCGCGCGTCGGTGAGCAGAGTCACCTTGTGCCCGCGCGCCATCAGCTCGCGCGCCACGACGGACGCGGGGACCATATGGCCCCCGGTGCCGCCCGCCGCGACGACATAGTGGCTCATGCAGCCGCCCACGCCGAGTTCTTCAGGAAGCGGTTGCGCCGGGTCAGTGCGAGCAGCAGCCCCATGCCCAGCGACAGCGCCAGGAACGACGAGCCGCCGTGGCTGACGAACGGCAGCGTCATGCCCTTCGACGGCATCAATTTCAGATTGACGCTCATATTGATCGCCGCCTGGAGGCCGAACTGGATGGCGAGGCCGGCGGCCGCCAGGAACACGAACGGCTCCTCCTCGTCGAGCAGTTGCAGCAGCACGCGCAGCACGATGGCGAGGTACAGCACCGCCAGCAGAATGCAGGCGATCGCCCCGAACTCCTCGCCGATCACCGCGAAGATATAATCGGTCTGCGCCTCCGGCAGCTTGAACTTCATGACGCCTTCGCCCGGCCCGGCCCCGAACAGCCCGCCCGCCTTAAAGCAGTCGAGCGCGCGGTCGATCTGGTAGGTGTCGCCGCCGCCGGTCAGGAACTTGTCGATGCGTTCGGTGACGTGCGGCACGAATTCATAGGCGAGGCCAAGCCCGGCGACGCCGGCCGCGATCGCCGCGCCGACGACATAGACGCTCATCCCCGCCAGGATCGCCTGGGTCAGCCACACCGCCATGAACAACGCCGTCTGGCCGAAGTCGGGCTGCTTCACCAGCAGTGCCGCGATGATGATCAGCAGACCGAACGACAGCTGCATCGTCGGCACCGACTTGTCGTCGAAGCGCAGGCCAAGCAGCCACGCCGACGTGATGATGAAGACGGGTTTCAGGAACTCCGACGGCTGGAACTGGAACCCGGGCAGCTGGATCCAGCGTACCGCGCCGTTCGCCTCGAAGCCGATGACCGGGACCAGGAACAGGCACAGCAGGAAGACGCCGGTCAGCGCGATGGCGACGCGCTTGGCCCAGCCGACAGTCAGCATCGAGGTGGCGAGCATGACCGGCACGCCCGCCAGCACCCACATGATCTGGCGCTTCAGATAGAACAGCTCGTCGACGATGTGGTTGCCGCCGGAATAGCGGTGCGCGGCTACCGGCGAGGCGGCGGCGACCGCGATGATGCCGAATCCGATCAGCAGCAGGACCAGCGACAGCAGCATCTTGTCGATGGTCCAGAACCACCGGCCGACCGCCGTCTTGTCATTCCGCGACAATGCCTTCACGCCAACCCCCCAACCAGCGCCCGAAACGCCGCGCCGCGTGCCTCATAATCCGTGAACTGGTCGTAGGAGGCGCACGCCGGCGACAGCAGCACGGTGTCGCCGGGTTGCGCCGACGACCAGGCTTCCGCCACTGCCTCGTCCAGCGTGCCGGCCTCGACGACCTCGACCTTGCCGGCCAGCAGCTTGGCGAACAACGGTGCCGCCTCGCCAATCAGATAGGCGGCGACGACATGGCCTAGGAACGGCGTGCAGGCGTCCAGCTCCTCGGTCTTGGCGCGCCCGCCGGCGATCCAGTGGACGCGCGGGAACGCCGCCAGCGCCGGGGCGGTAGAGGTCGGGTTGGTCGCCTTGCTGTCGTTGATATAGGCGACGCCGCGGATTTCGGCGACGCGCTCCATGCGGTGCGGCAGGCCCTTGTAGCTGCCGAGGCCGCGCAGGATGACATCGGTCTCCAGCCCCAGCGCGCGACACGCGGCGATCGCGCAGGCGGCGTTCTGGGCGTTGTGCGGGCCCTGCAGGTCGGGCCAGTCGGACTGGCGGCCGATGCTGACCCCGTCGATGCCGGCGACCCCGTCGACGATGCTGACGCCCTCGTCGACATGGGCGGTGGTGCAGACCGGCACGACGGTGCCGAGCGCGTGCTCGCCGGCGTCGCGCGACAGCTGGTCGTCCTGCGCGACGATCGCGCACATGCCCGGGGCCTGCATCTGGAACAGCCGGACCTTGGCCGCGACATAGGCGTCGAGGGTGCCGTGGCGGTCGAGATGATCGGGGGTGATGTTGGTCAGCACCGCGACCTCGCAGACCAGGCTTGAGGTCAGCTCGAGCTGGAACGACGACAGTTCGAGGACATAGACCCCGCCTTCCGGCAGGGGTTCCTGGCTGAGGATCGGCAGGCCGATGTTGCCGCCCATCGCCGTCGGCACCCCGGCGGTCTGCAGGATGTGGTGGACGAGCGCGGTGGTCGTCGACTTGCCGTTGGTGCCGGTGATGCCGACGACCTTATGCGGCGGCAGATCGTGGCGGGCCATCGCGAACAGCTCTATGTCGCCGATGACCGGGATGCCCGCGGCCTTGCCCTTCTGGAACAGCGGTGCCTCGTGCGGCACGCCCGGCGAGACGATCAGTCCGTCGAGGCCGGTCAGGTCGCGGACGTGGAGGTCGGTCAGTTCGCCGTCGTAGGCGGCCCGTGCCGCCTCCCCGTCGTCCCACGCCAGCACGCTCGCGCCCGACGCCGCAAGCGCCGCGACCGTCGACCGGCCGGAGCGCGCGAGGCCGAAGACCCCGTAGGTTTTCCCGGCGAAGGCGGCGGCGGTGATCACCGCAACGGCGCGCCAAATGGCGCGCACCCAACCCTAACCCCTCCCTGAAGAGGGAGAGGAGCAGAGCGAGCGCGCGGATTCCCCTCCCTCTCCAGGGAGGGGTAAGGGGTGGGTGCGAGGCGGAGCCGAGCCTTCACCTGAGCTTCAACGTCGCCAGGCCGGCGAGCGCCAGCACCATCGAGACGATCCAGAAGCGGATGACGACGGTCGATTCGCTCCAGCCGAGATGTTCGAAGTGGTGGTGCAGCGGCGCCATCTTGAAGACGCGCTTGCCGGTGGTCTTGAAGCTGACGACCTGGACGATGACGCTGACCGTCTCCAGCACGAACAGGCCGCCGATCAGGACCAGCACGAGCTCGTGGTTGGTCACCACCGCAATCGACCCCAGCGCGCCGCCCAGCGCGAGGCTGCCGGTATCGCCCATGAAGACTGCCGCCGGTGGTGCATTGTACCAGAGGAAGCCGAGGCACGCGCCGATCATCGCGGCGGCGAACACCGCCAGCTCGCCCGAGCCCGGGACATGGTGGATGCCGAGATAATCCGAGAATTTGATGTTGCCGGTCAGGTAGGCGATGACCCCGAAGGTCAGCGCCGCGATCACCACTGGGAACGTCGCCAGCCCGTCGAGCCCGTCGGTCAGGTTCACCGCATTGCCGAAGCCGGCGATGATGAATGCCCCGAACAGGATATAGGCGAGGCCGAGCGCGAGCCCGGTGTCCTTCAGGAACGGCAGGTACAGGGTCGTGCCGGTGCGGCTGGCGATCCAGGTCACGGCGAGCCCGGCGATGAAGAACTCGAACAGCAGCCGGACCTTGCCCGACACGCCCTTGTTGCTGCGCTTCGTCACCTTGTCATAGTCGTCCAGGAAACCGATCGTGCCAAAGCCCAGCGTAACCCCGAGGCAGGCCCAGACGAAGCCGTTGGTCAAATCCATCCACAGCAATGTCGAGCAGGTCAGCGCGATCAGGATCATCAGCCCGCCCATCGTCGGCGTGCCACGCTTGGTGAGCAGGTGGGACGCCGGGCCGTCCTCGCGGATGGGCTGGCCTTCCTTGCCCTGCCGCTCGCGTAACAGCTTGATAAACCGGGGCCCGATGATGAGCGCGATGGCGAGCGCGGTCATCAGCGCCGCGCCGCTGCGGAACGTCAGGTAACGGAACAGGTTGAGCGCGCCCTCGAACTCGAAATAACGCGCAAAGACATAAATCATGGCCGGTCTTCCTCGCGCAGCGCCGCGACCACGGCGCCGAGACCGACACCATTCGAGCCCTTTACCAGCAGCACGTCGTCGGGTGCGAGGTCGAGATGCTCGGCCACCTGCGCGGCGCTGTCGAGATGACGCACCGGCAACTGCCGCCGCAGCGCGTCCGCCAGCCCGCCCATCGCCGGCCCCACCAGAATCGCACGCGCGACCCCGGCGGCCAGCAGCAGCGGCGCGAGACCGGCATGGAATTCCGCGGCGCGGTCGCCGAGCTCCCGCATCTCGCCGAGCAGCGCGATGCGGCGGCCCTGCCCCCCAGGCACAACCTCGGCCAGCACCGCGAGCGACGCCGCCATCGAGGCCGGGTTGGCGTTGTAGCTCTCGTCGATCACGACCGCGCCGCCCGCCGTCCGGAAGCGCTGCCCGCGCCCGACAAGGCCGGTCATCTCCGACAGCGCGAGCCCCGCCAGTGCGATGTCGCCGCCTGCGGCATGAACCGCCGCCAGCACGCAGAGCGCGTTCGCCAGCCAGTGCCGGCCGGCCATGCCGACCTTGAAGATCAGCCGCTTGTCGCCGACCTGCGCGGTGCAGGTCGTGCAGTCGGGCAACAGCGCATAGTCGAGCGCGCGCACGTCCGCGCCGTCGCCGGTGCCGAAGGTGACGATGTGCGCGGCATAGGGCCGGGCGTGCTCGGTCAGCCGGTCGCGGTGGGGGCTGTTGAACGGAATGATCGCGGTGCCGCCCGGCCGGAGTCCCGCGAAGATCTCGCCTTTGGCGTCGGCGATGGCTTCCTCGCTGCCGAAGAACTCGATGTGCGCCGGGGCGATGGTGGTAACGACGGCAACGTGCGGGCGGACCTGATGCGTCAGCGCGTGCAGCTCGCCGGCATGGTTCATGCCCATCTCGAAGACGCCGAATCGTGCACCGGCCGGCATCCGCGCCAGGCTGAGCGGCACGCCGGTGTGGTTGTTGTACGACTTGACCGAGGCGTGGACGTGGCACGGCGCGAAGCGCTCCAGGCTCGCGGCGATGGCCGATTTGACCCCCGTCTTCCCGGCGCTGCCGGTGACGCCGATGATTGTCGCGTCGGTCCGCGCGCGGGCGGCCTCGCCCAACGCCACCAGGCCCGCCATCGTGTCGGCGACCAGGACATGCGGCGCCGCGACAGGTTCGGAGACGAGGAAGCCTCGCGCGCCGCGCTCCGTTGCCGAGGTAATGAACCGGTGGCCGTCGGTCGCCTCGCCCTTCAGTGCGACGAACAGCTCGCCGCCGATGACCTCGCGGCTGTCGAAGGTGACTGCATCTGCGTCGAAGTCGCCGTGCACCGTGCCGCCGGTGGCGGTCGCGATCTCGTCGGCGGTCCACAGCGCCCTCATGCCGCGCACTCGCGGGCGATCTGGACGTCGTCGAACGGCAGGGTGCGGTCGCCGACGATCTGGCCCTGCTCATGGCCCTTGCCGGCGATTAGCACGACGTCGCCGGGATGGCTGTCAGCGATCGCGGCGGCGATGGCGGCGCGGCGGTCGCCGATCTCGGTGGCACTTGGTGCGGCGGCCATGATCGCGGCGCGGATGGCAGCCGGATCCTCGGAGCGCGGGTTGTCGTCGGTAACGATCACCACGTCGGCATCCCGGACCGCGACCGCGCCCATAGCGGGGCGCTTGCCGGTATCGCGGTCGCCGCCCGCGCCGAGCACGACGATGAGGCGGTCCTTGGTGTGGGGGCGGAGCGCGGCGATGGCGGCCTCGACGGCGTCGGGGGTGTGGGCATAGTCGACATAGACGGGCGCGCCCGACTTCGCGATCACCGCGCGCTCCAGCCGACCGCGCACCGGCTGCAACCGGGCGCAATTGGCCAGCGTCGTCGCGACATCGCCGCCGGTGGCGATGCACAGGCCCGCCGCGACGAGCACGTTCGCCGCCTGATAGGCGCCGATCAGCGGCAGCTCGACCTTGTAGGCTCTGCCGTCCGCCTCGATCGTCAGCGTCTGGCCCAGCTGGGTCGGCGTCCGAGATACCAGCCCCAGCGCCGTGCCCGCCTGCCCGACGGTCAGCGTCCGCAGGCCCCGCGCGCGGCACGCAGCGATGACCTGCGACGACCAGTCGCCGTCGTCGGCCCACACCACCGCTGCGCCGTCGGCGTCGATGACGTCGGTGAAGAGCCGTAGCTTGGCGGCGAAATAGGCCGCCATCGTGTCGTGGTAATCGAGGTGGTCGCGGCTGAGGTTGGTGAACCCCGCCGCCCGCACCGGCAGCCCCTCGGTGCGGTACTGCGCCAGGCCGTGGCTCGAGGCCTCGAAGGCGGCATGGGTGACGCCCTCGCGCTGCAGGCCCGCCATGTTCGACAGGAAGGTGACGATATCGGGCGTGGTCAGCCCGGTCTTGACCACCTCACCCGCGGTGGTGACGCCGAGCGTGCCGATGCTGGCGGCGTGGTGCCCCGCCATGTGCCACAGCTGGCGCAGCAGTTCGGTCGAGCTGGTCTTGCCGTTGGTGCCGGTCGCCGCGACGGTGGTAGCCGGAAACGGCGCGAAGAACTTCGCGGCCAGCCAAGCGAAGGCCCGCCGCGGCTCCGCATCCGCAACGTGAAACGCGCCCTCGACCCGCGCCTCGGGCCGGGCAACGACGGCCACCGCCCCATCGGCGATTGCCGCGTCGATAAAGTCCTCGCCGTTGAACCTGGCACCCCGGAACGCGCCGAACACCGTGCCGGGCGCGACCTTGCGGTGGTCGAGCGCGAAGCCGGTGACGCCGGTGGCCGGCGCGCCGGCGACAAGCGCCGACAGCTTCACTCGTCCGCCTGCTTGTCCGCGATCAAGCCAAGCAGGCCACCGATGTCGACGTCCTTGTTCTCGTCGGGCATGACGCCGAGCAGCGGGCCGATGCGGGCCACCAGCTTCTCGACAATCGGCGCCGACACCATGCCGGCGGTCGCAAAGCCACCCGTGTCGGCGGTGCCGTGCGGCTCATCGAGCATCGCCAACACGACGTAGCGCGGCGCATCCATCGGGAAGGCCCCGGCGAAAGTGGAGACGAGCTGGTTGTGCGCGTAGCGGCCGTTGACGACCTTCTCGGCCGTGCCGGTCTTGCCGCCGACGCGGTAGCCGGGCGTGTTCGCCTTGCGCCCGGTGCCGTTGGTGACGACCAGCCGGAACAGCGCCCGCAGCTTGTCGGACGTCGCCTCGCTGAAAACACGCGTGCCGGGCACGGCCTGGCCGGCCTGGACCTTAAGCATCGTCGCCGGATGCAGGATGCCGCCGTTCGCCAGCGCCGCGTACGCCGTCGCGAGATGCAGCGGCGACACCGACACGCCGTGGCCGAAGCCGACCGTCATGACCGCCGCCTCGCCCCAGTTGCTGACCGCCGGATAGATCGGCCGCGCCTTTTCGGCGAGCTCGACCGCGACGGGCTTGAAGAAGCCGAGGCGGTCGAGATAGGCGCGCTGCCGCTCGCCGCCCAGCGCCGACGCCATGCGCGCCGTGCCGATGTTCGACGAGTGGATGAAGATTTCCGGCGTCGTCGCGAACTTGCGGAGCTCGTGGCCGCGGTCATCGTGGATGGTGTGGCCGCCGATGGTGATCGGGGCGCGCGCGTCGAAGGTCTGCTGCATCGACTTGATGACGCCGCTGTCCAGCGCCATCGCGATGGTCAGCGCCTTGAAGGTCGAGCCGAGTTCGTACACCGCCATCGTCGCGCGGTTGTAGCGCGCGTCGGGGCGGCCGGCATCGGCGACCGGGCCGGGCTCCAGCTTGCCGGGCGCATTGGGGTTGAAGGTCGGCAGCGACGCCATCGCGACGACCTCGCCAGTCTGCACGTCCATGACGATGCCCGCCGCCCCGGCGGCGCGGTGCTTGGTCATGCCGGCGTACAGCTCGCTCTCCAACGCCTGCTGGACGCGGCTGTCCATCGCCAGCGCGACCGGCGTGCCCCGGGTCGCGGGGTCGGATAGGCGCGCCTCCAGCACCTTTTCCATGCCCGAGCGGCCATAGGCGCGGGCGGTGCCGCTGGTCGTATACCCGATCGCGTGCGCGCCCAGGTCGAGGCCAGGGTAGAGGCGCTGCGGTTCGCGGCGCAGCACGATGCTGGGCTCGCCGAGATCGTTGATCGCCTTGGCCTGCCACGGCAGCACCCGCCGGGCGATGTAGCGGAATTCCTTGCCGCCGATCAGATCGGCATAGATGTCGGCGGCGCTGCGGTCGGTCAGGATCGCCGCCAGTTTCTGGGCGAGCAGGCGCGGATCGCTGCCCGGCTTGCGCGGACCCTTGTGGCGCACGAACGGCTCGAAGGTGATCGCGAACGCCTCGAAGCTGCGCGCCAGCTCGATGCCGTTGCGGTCGACGATGTCGCCACGTTCGGGGATCAACGCCGCCGCCAGGTCGCGCGGCCCCGCCGGGGCCTCGTGCAGCACGGCAAGATCGACCAGCCGCAAACCCAGCACCGCGATCAGCGCCATGAACAGCATCGCGCCGATGATCATCCGCGCGCGCGCCTGCGCCAGCGCCGCCTGCCGCCACCCGGCGATCGGGGCCGGGCGCGCCGGCGCACCGGCCAGGCCGCCGACGCTGGCGACCGCAGTGTTCAACGCAGGGCGACCCGGGTCAGGTGGGCTTCGCCGTTGCCGACCAGCTCGGCCACCGCGGCGGGGGCGATCGCATCGGCATCGGCGCGATAGGCGACGGTGGTGACCGGCGCGGGCGCGGGCTTCGGCGCTTCGGCGACCGCGTAGCGCGGAACCTCGGCGGCAGGCGTCCGCGTCTCGAACGCCGCCAGCTGGAGCGGGTCGCGGACCAGCTGCAGCGTCGACGCCGCCTGGAGTCCCAGCGCCTCATCATTCCAGCGCTGCAGCTCGGCCGGCCGGGCGCGGGTGCGGAACTCGGCCTGCAGCGTGCGGATGCCGCGCTGGTTGCTGGCGATCTCCAGGCGCAGGTCGTCGACCGCCTTGCGCTCCCCGGAAACCATCAGCGAGACCGAATAACAGCTGATCATCACCGCCATCGTGGCGACGCCCCCCAGCACGGTGCGGATGCGGATCATGCGGCATTCCTCTCAGACAGGGTCCACGCCGGGGCAGCGGTGCGGACGGCGGCGCGCAGGGTCGCGGAACGGGCGCGCGGATTGCGGCGGGTTTCAGCGTCAGACGGGCGGACGGCCTTGGGCGGCCGCGCGAAACTCGGGGCGCGGACCGCCTGCGCCGGCGGCAGGTGGCGCGATCCCGCCGGGGTGCCGCCCGAGCGTTCGCGCAGGAAGTTCTTCACCGCGCGGTCTTCGAGGCTGTGGAAACTGACCACCGCCAGACGGCCGCCGGGGCGCAGCAGGCGTTCGGCGGCGGCCAGCCCCGCGTCGAGCTCGCCGAGCTCGTCGTTCACATGGATGCGCAGCGCCTGGAAGGTTCGCGTCGACGGGTCCTTGCCGCCCGGCTGCGGTCCGCACACACTGCGCACGAGCCGCGCGAGCTCCGACGTCCGGGTCAACGGCCGGTCGTTGACGATGGCGCGCGCGATCCGGCGCGCTTTGGGCTCGTCGCCGAGCTGGAAGATCACGTCGGCGATCTCGCCCTCGTCGGCCGAGTTGATGAAATCGGCGGCCGTCGGCCCGTCGCCGCCCATCCGCATGTCGAGCGGGCCGTCGGTCATGAACGAGAAGCCGCGCTCAGCCTGGTCGAGCTGCATCGACGAGACACCGATATCGAGTGCGATGGCATCGACGGCGGTAACGCCGCGGTCGGCAAGCTCGCGGTCCATGACGGCGAAGCGCGCTTCGATCAGCGTCAGCCGGTCGTCCGCGAAAGCGGCGGCGATCGCGCCGGGATCCCGGTCGAAGGCATAGGCGCGCGCCCCGGCGGCAAGCGCCGCGCGCGTGTAGCCGCCGGCGCCGAACGTACCGTCGACGTACAGGTCGCCGTCGGCCAGCGCGAGCGCCGCCATCACTTCGTCGAGGAGCACGGGGACGTGGCTCACGCCGGCTCGCCCCGCGCGTCGAGTTCGCGCCGGAGAATGCGGGCGGTGGCGGGATCGAGGTCGGGCGATGCCAGCAGCGTGCTGGGCTTCCAGATCTCGAAATACTCGCCCGCGCCGAGGAAATAGACCAGGCGCTCGGCCTCGATCAGATCCTTCAGCGTCCCGGTCAGCGTGATGCGATGGCCGTCATCGATCTTCAGCCGGGTCGTGTTGCCGAAGGCGCGGCGTAGCGCCTGGGCGCGCTCGCGGGAGTAATTGCCTTCATAGCGGGTTTCGATTTCGGCGCGCAGCCGGGCCGCGTGGTCAGGGTCGTAGGCGACGAGGCAGTCGTCATACTCGGACGGTCCGACGATCAGCTCGCGCTCGCTCGACCGTGCCGCGACGATTTCACGGAATGCGGGCGGGACCGACACGCGCAGTTTCGCGTCGACCGCATTCAGCGCGAAACCGAGATACTGCTCCCCTGCCACCGGATCCCTCGCCCCGGCGGTGACGCTCCCGAAACATCCGACCCCTGCCGGAAATTCATTATTGGGAAACGGCTCGTCACCACCACTGTGGACAACGGCGTATCATGGTCAGCCTTGGGTCTCAATGGGAATTTATGGGTTTGACTGGTTAATGGGCCCGTTTCGGTGGACAAAACACGACAAAAGGCATTGGCGGAACATCTGTTCCACTTTCATTCTCTTGCAACAGGGTTGTGGATAAGTCTGTGAGGACTAGCTGGTGCGGGGGTGTGCTGCCAGACGCTTGACCACGGGCGCCGGCTTGGCGACCGTCTCTCGGCTATTGTCGGGGTTGGAACCCGGGGCGACGCCGAGGACCGCGAGGGTCTCGGTCGGCGTTCCGGTATGCGCGGTCGAGCGTCCGGGTTTCAGCCCGGCGGCAGCGATCAGCACCATCAGAAATATCGCGGCTAGTCCCGTCAGTCCGGCCCGGACTCGTTGCATCTGACCCTCAGCTTTCCGTGTCCGCGCTGCCATCCCCCAGCATCGCGTCCGGCTTCCTGTAGTGGCAACTTAGTCACGTTCCGACTAAATGTCGAGTAGCGGCCTAACGCCGCCAGGGCGGCGGAACAATTCCCTTGGCCGCGCACCACGCTGGGTCGAACAGCGTCGACAGGTAGCGCAGCCCGCTGTCGCAGAGGATCGTCACCACCGTCGACCCCGGCCCGAGGTGCTGAGCCAGCCGTACCGCGCCCGCGACGTTTATGCCCGACGACAGCCCGAGGCACAGTCCCTCTTCGGCGAGCAGCCGGTGGACCCAGGGGATCCCTTCCGCGTCGGATACCCGGAACTGCGTGTCCGGCACGAAGCCGTCCATGTTCCCGGTGATGCGGCTCTGGCCGATGCCTTCCGACACCGACGAGCCCTCGGCGCGCAACTCGCCATGGGCAAAATACTCATAGAGCGCAGCACCATCGGGATCGGTCAGCGCGATGCAGACATCGGCCTTCACGGCCTTCAGTCCCATGCCGACGCCCGCCAGCGTGCCGCCGGTGCCGGTCGCGCAGGTGAAGCCGTCGACCTTGCCGCCCGTCTGCTCCCAGATCTCGGGTGCCGTGGTCTTGATGTGCGCGAGACGGTTGGCGGTGTTGTCGAACTGGTTGGCCCAGACCGCGCCCGGCGTTTCCTCGGCAAGCCGCCGCGACGTGTGCACATAATGGCAGGGCGACGAGTATTTCGCCGCCGGCACCAGTACCAGCTCGGCCCCGAGCGCGCGCAGCGTGTCCTGCTTTTCCTTCGACTGGGTGTCGGGCATGACGATCACCGTCCGATAGCCCTTGGCATTGCCGACCACCGCCAGCCCGATGCCGGTGTTGCCCGCCGTACCCTCGACGATGATACCGCCGGGCTGCAGCAGTCCGCGCGCCTCCGCATCCTCGATGATATATAGCGCGGCGCGGTCCTTGACCGAGCCGCCGGGGTTCATGAACTCGCACTTCCCCAGGATCGTTGCGCCGGTTGCGGCGCTCGGCCCCTTGAGGTGGATGAGCGGTGTGTTGCCGATCAGCGCGGTGACATCGGTGGCTGCCATCGCCGGGACTTAAGCGACGCCCGGGCGAGCGGCAAGCAAGCGAAGATTGGGGTGGGCGAAGCCGCGCTGTCGGCCTATCCCCCGGCAATGCGCTGCTTTGCCGTCCTCGTGCTGCTCGCGGTCTCCGCCTGCCGGGCGCCCGGCGGCAGCGATACGACGCTGCGGGCCGATGTCGTTGGCGATCTCGGCGAGCCCGCCTCCGGCCCGCGCGCCGTGCTGACCCAGTCGACGCAGCTCGGCCTGGTCCAGTTCGACGGTAAGGGGCAGATCGTCCCGGGCCTCGCCGCCAGCTGGCGCGTCGTCGACAACGGCCGCTCCCTGATCTTCCGGCTGCGCGAGGCGAAATGGTCCGACGGCCGCGCACTGCGGGCCGGCGACGTCGTCCAGGTCTTCCGCCGCATCGTTGCGCCCGGCAGCCGCAACCCGCTGAAGTCCCTGCTGGCGGGCATCGATAATGCGCCCGCGATCATGGCGGGACGCGCGCCCGCCAGCCTGCTCGGCGTCACCGCGCCGCTCGACATGGTCGTCGAGATCCGGCTGTCCGCCCCCGACACCGGGATGCTCGAACTGCTCGCGACACCCCAGGCGGCCGTCGTCCGCGGCGAGAGCCGGCCGCCGGCCATCGGGGCGTTCCAGGTTGCCGACGCTGGCAAGCGGCCGATCGTGCTGGCGCGTAACCCGCGCTATTTCGATGCCGCGGACACACGGCTTGGCCGAGTCCTGCTGACCGCCGCGCCCGATGCCGCCAGCGGCGTCGCGCGCTTCCTGCGCGGCGACACCGATCTCGTCATCGGCGACGGGATCGCCGGGGTCGGCCTGGCACGCGCCAATGCGCCGCGCGGCACGCTGAAGGTGGAGGCGGCCTGGGGCGTCTACGGCTATCTCGCCAATCAGAAGTCCGGGCCGTTGACCGATCCGCGAGTGCGCCGCGCGCTCGCCATGACCGTCGACCGCGACGCGCTGGTGCGCACCACGCTCGGCCTGTCCGAGGTCGTGCCGCTGGTTTCGCTGGTGCCGCCCGACGCGGGGTCGGGCGATGCTGCGCCGGTGCCCGACTGGGCCGGGCTCGATGCCGCCGCCCGGGCGTCGCAGGCGGCGCAACTACTTGCCGAGGCTGGCTATGGCGCGGGCACGCCGCTCCGGCTGAACGTCACGCTGGCCCCGGGGCGCGAGCATATCGCCATCCTGAACGCAGTCGCCGCAATGTGGGCCCCGCTCGGCGTCGAGGTGCGGGCGGTGGCACGCCCGCCGGCGCTTCAGCGCAACGCCATCGCAGTCGGCGACTATGATCTGGCGCTGGTCGAGCGCACGGCACCGGCCGCCCAGCCGCTGTTTTTCCTGCGCCCGTTCACGTGCGCCGGCAGCGCGGGCCGCATCTGCAACCCCGCTGCCGATGCCCTCATTGAGCGCGCCCGCGGCATAGCCGACGAGGCCGGCCGCGCCGCCGCGCTGGCGCAGGCCGAAACCGCGATGCTGGCCGACACGCCGATGATCCCGCTGTTCGTACCGGCGCGCTGGGCGCTGGTCGCGCGCGGCGTCGGCGGCTGGACCGCCAACCAGGGCGGCCAGCACCCGCTGGCGGCGCTCGACAAGAGCCAGTAGTGAGGCCCGCATGACCGACCCAATCGTTATCGTCGCCGCCCGCCGTACCCCGATGGGCGGATTCCAGGGTGCGCTCGCCAAGCTCAGCGCGAGCCAGCTCGGCAGCGCCGCGATCCGAGCCGCGCTCGCTGACGCCGGGCTGCCCGGCGACGTCATCGACCGCGGCGTCATCGGCTGCGTGCTCGGCGCCGGCCAGGGCCAGGCCCCGGCGCGACAGGCGCTGCTCGGGGCGGGACTGCCGCAATCAGTGGCGGCGGTTACGGTCAACAAGATGTGCGGCTCGGGCATGCAGGCGGCGATCGACGCCCACGACGCGCTGCTCGCCGGTTCCGCCGACATCATCGTCGCCGGCGGCATGGAGAGCATGACCAACGCGCCCTACCTGCTGCCGAAGGCGCGCGGTGGTTTACGTATGGGCCACGGCGAGATCAAGGATTCGATGTTCCTCGATGGGCTGGAGGATGCCTATGAGCCCGGCCGCCTGATGGGCAGCTTCGCCGAGGACTGTGCCCGCGACTACCAGTTCACGAGGCACCAGCAGGACGACTGGGCGATCCGCTCGACGACGCGGGCGCAGGCGGCCATCGCCAGCGGGGCGTTCGATGCCGAGGTGATCGCGGTCGGCGAGACGCTCCACGACGAGCAACCCGGCAAGGCGCGGCTCGACAAGATCCCGACGCTGAAGCCCGCCTTTGCCAAGGACGGCACGGTGACCGCCGCCAACGCGTCGTCGATCAGCGACGGCGCGGCAGCGCTGATCCTGATGCGCGAAAGCACCGCGAGCGCGCACGGCCTGACCCCGCTGGCTCGCATTCTGGGCCATGCCGTCCACGCCCAGGCCCCGTCGGCGTTTGCCACTGCACCCGGCCCGGCGGTCCGCAAACTGTTGGACCGGACGGGCCTCACTGTCGGCGATGTCGACCTGTGGGAGATCAACGAGGCGTTCGCGGTGGTGCCGATGGCGGCGGCGCGCGACCTCGGCCTCGACGAGGACCGGGTCAACATAAACGGCGGCGCCTGCGCCCTAGGTCATCCCATCGGCGCATCGGGTGCGCGCATCCTTGTGACCCTGCTTCACGCCCTCAAGGCGCGTGGCGGCGGGGTCGGCGTTGCGTCCCTGTGCATCGGCGGCGGCGAGGCGACCGCAATGGCACTGACAGTGGCTTGAAAATAATCGGAACCTAGCTGGTGTCTAGCGGTTCTGCACGCTAACGGCGGGTAATCCGAAGGATTTTTGACTGTGAACGGTGGCGGTAGCCATAGCTGGAATCGCGACGTCTGGTCGGGCGGCAAGGGTGTCGACCTGACGGGGCGTCGCGTGCTGATTGTCGAGGACGAGGTTCTGGTCGCCGCGACCATTGAGTGCGAATTGGCTGTGGCGGGCGCGCAGGTCGTCGGACCCGCCTACACGGTCGACGAGGCCCTGGCTTACGCCAACGACGACGAGATCGACATCGCCGTGCTCGACATCAATCTGCTGGGCAAGAAGGTCTGGCCGGTCGCCGAGGCGCTTCACCGTCGCGGCGTTCCTTACGTTTTCGCGAGCGCCAACGCGCTGGGGGCCGACGCTATCCCCAACCCGTTCGACACCGCGCCACGCTTCGACAAGCCGGTGGCGATCAACGCGATGCTGAAGACGTTGGCGAGCCTGGCGGCATAGTCACGACGAAGCGTGGCGCGGCCGCCTCAAGCGGCCAGCCGCGCTCCGCGCACAACGCTGCCACCTCGCCCGCTACCGCCGGGTCGTCGGCGATCAGTTCAACCCGCTCCGCCCCTTCCCGCGCCGCCCGCGCCAGGCGCAGCGCCGGCCATGGGCAGCGCATGCCGCGCGCATCGATGGTCAGGGTCTGGCCGGGCATCGCCCTGCCCCCTAGCATGGCCGCTAACCCGGGGAGTAGAGTGATGCAGATGTTCGCCGACGGCCTGATGCGTGGCCAGAAGATCCTCGTCACCGGCGGCGGTACGGGTCTGGGCCGCGGCATGGCGGAGGCGTTCATGGCGCTGGGCGCCGAGACCGTCATCTGGGGCCGCCGCGGCGCGGTACTGGAGGAGGCCGCCGCCGAGATGCGCGAGGCGACCGGCGGCACCTGCACCGCAATGGCGGTCGACATCCGCAACGGCGCGGCCATCGACGAGGCGATGCAGGCGGTCTTCGACGCCGGGCCGCTGACCGGCCTGGTCAACAATGCCGCGGGCAACTTCATCTCGCCGACCGAAGACCTCAGCCCCAACGCCTTCAACGCCATCGCCAGCATCGTCGCGGCGGGCACCTTCAACACCACGGTCGCGGCCGGCAAGCGCTGGATCGAGGGCGGGCTGCCCGGCTCGATCGTCTCGATCGTCACCACCTGGGTGTGGACCGGCGGCCCGTTCACCGTGCCCAGCGCGATGTCCAAGGCCGGGGTTGCGGCGATGACCATGAGCCTGGCGCAGGAATGGGGACCGAAGGGCATCCGCGCCAACGCCATCGCGCCCGGCCCTTTCCCGACCAAGGGCGCGTGGGAGCGGCTGATGCCCGAGCCGCTGATGAAGAAGACCGGGGCCGGCACCGGCGCGTCCGACATCCCGCTGCGCCGCATGGGCGAGTATCACGAGCTCAACAACCTCGCGGTGTTCCTGCTGAGCGGCCAGTGCGACTATCTGACCGGTGCGGTCATCCCCATCGACGGCGGCCAGTGGCTGGCGTCGGGCGGCAATTTCCACAGCCTGAGCGCGCTCGACAAGGACGACTGGGGCATGATCAAGGGCGCGATCCAGAGCACCAACGCCAAGGACCGCGCGGCGCGGACGGCCTGAAGTGTAAAGTCTGCCGACACTTTCAGGCGCTTCCTGCCGGGCGATCCCCGCTTGGCGGCCGCCTAACCCGTTGTTGTCGTTACATTGTACTTGCGGAGTAAAGCGGTCAGGGATTGGCACGTTCTGTGCATAAATCTTGTTGAAAACTTAATGGGGTTGCCAAATGAAGTTCGTCCTGATCGCCGCCGCTATCGCCTTCACCGTGGCCAGCCAGGCGTCGGCCACCGTTATCCTGTTCTCGGACTTCGATGACATCAGCACGCCGGCGCTCTCGTCGCAGGGCTATGACGCCGGCCTGACCTTTGCCGACGGCTGGACGGGCGGCCCGACGATCGAGATCCAGACCAACAACATCGCCGGCGCGCCGTTCTCCTCGCCGAACCTCGTCGAACTCGACACCACAGGCAACAGCTCGATGTTCGTGACGCTCGGCGGTGTCGGCCGCTACACGATCAGCTATTACTACTCGCCGCGCATCAATCAGCCGAGCACCACCAACGGCATCTCGCTGTCGCTCGGCTCGACGCTGCTCGACTCGGTCACCGCGACCGGCGGCGGCAGCACCAGCTGGGCACTGCACACGGTCAACTTCACCAACCTGGTGGCGGGCACGAACCTGACCTTCGCCGCGCTCGGTACCAGCGACGGCGTCGGCGGCTATCTCGACAACATTACGCTGTCGGCGGTGCCGGAACCGACGACCTGGGGCCTCCTGATCGCGGGCTTCGCGATGACCGGCTTCGCCGCCCGTCGCCGTGCTCGCGGCACTGTCGCCGCCTGAACTTCGACGTTTCGGAAAATCAGGGCGGGGGCTGCGGCCTCCGCCCTTTTTCGTGGCTAATCGCCCTTCACCGGCTGGCTGCTCACCGCCGCCGCCATCTCCAGCATGCGGTCGAGCGGCAGCTTGGCGCGCACCCTGATGGCCTCCGGCACCACGATCTCGGGCTTGAGGTCGCGCAGGCAGAGGTACAGTTTCTCCAGCGTGTTCAGTGCCATGTAGGGGCACATGTTGCAGTTGCAGTTGCCGTCGGCACCGGGTGCCCCGATGAACTGCTTGTGCGGCGCCTTCAGCTGCATCTGGTGGATGATGTTGGCCTCGGTGGCGACGATGATCGTCTGCGCCGGGCTGGCCAGCGAGAACTCCAGGATCGCCGTCGTCGAGCCGACGAAGTGGGCGTGGTCGAGGATATAGCCCGGGCACTCGGGGTGCGCGGCGACCGGCGCGTCGGGGTGCAGCGCGATCAGCTTGAGCAGCTCGGTCTCCGAGAACGCCTCGTGGACGATGCATGCGCCGTCCCACAGCAGCATGTCGCGCCCGGTCTTGCGGTTGAGATACGCGCCGAGATGCTTGTCGGGGGCGAAGATGATCTTCTGGTCGGCGGGCAGCTGGGCGATGATCTTCTCGGCCGAGGACGACGTGACGATGATGTCGCTGTGCGCCTTCACCGCCGCCGAGCAGTTGATGTAGGTCAGGCTGATGTGGTCCGGGTGCGCGTTGCGGAACCGCCCGAATTCCTCGGGCGGGCACGAGTCCTCGAGGCTGCATCCCGCCGCCATGTCGGGCAGCACGACGGTCTTATGCGGTGACAGGATCTTCGCCACCTCCGCCATGAAGCGGACGCCGCAGAAGGCGATGACATCGGCATCGGTGGCCGCCGCCTTTCGGCTCAGGTCGAGGCTGTCGCCGACGAAGTCCGCCAGGTCCTGCAGCACCGGGTCCTGGTAATAATGCGCCAGGATGACCGCGTTCTTGTCCTTGCGCAGCCGGTCGATCTCGGCGCGAAGGTCGGTGCCAGTCGGGTTGCCGCCGAGCAGGGCGATACGAGCGTCCATGGCTTAGTTCCTATCGCCGGGGAACTGTACGACAACCTTGGCGTCGATCCCGGCGGCCTGCAGAGGAAGCTTGAAATTGTTGCTGATCGCAGTCCGCGCCGCGGCCCGCGCCAGTCTCATCAGACCGACCGCCCTCGCATCCTTGTTGAACTGAGCATAGATCGCCGACACATTCCGTTGCTCCAGTTTCGCAGCGTTGCCACGAAATACTGAGACAATCTTGCCGTCCTCATAGCGCACCAAATGCTGCATATCCACGTTCGGTCGCGTTGGCGCCGGGTCTGCTACTCGGATGGTTAAAGTCCGCGCATTCTCGTCCCAGCTAATGTCATGCTTGCTCAAGCCTGCAAACTCGATAAAATATTCAACATTTCCAGATGCAATCAAAGTCTGCCTGGCATCAAGCCAACCAACAAAACCAGGGTCGGTAGTCGTGGCGGCCGTCGTTAGCACCGCCGCAAAAACCGTCATACGATTGAGCTCCTGTACGGAAGCCAATGCGGATGTGGTGACCTCGGTGGCGGTCCGGTCACGGTGTACCCACCACCAACTGGCTATGGCGACAATCACCCCACCGGCAATCAGTCCTGCCAGCGCACCTAGAACAACCGCACCGCGCCTCATGCCGCCAAGCTCCACGCATCGCCGCTCTGCGCCACCACGCCCCGCGTCCTGAGATCGAGCAGGTGAGCGAGCACCGACCGCCCGGCTGCCGGATGAAGGCGCGGATCGACGCCGGAATACATCGTCGCGACCATCGCCGGGATCGCCTGCTCGCCGCCGCCGAGCAGGCGCAGGATCTGGCCCTCGCGCTGCTTGCGGTGCGTGATCAGGCCGCGGACGAAGCGCTGTGGCTCGATCACCGGCGCGCCATGGGTCGGATAATAGACCGCGTCGTCGCGGACCGTCAGCAGCGCCAGGCTGGCCATGTACGCCGCCATGTCGCCGTCGGGCGGCGCGACGACGGTCGTCGACCAGCCCATGACATGGTCGCCGGTGAACACCGCCTTCTCCTCCGCCAGCGCGAAGCACAAATGGTTGGAGGTATGGCCCGGCGTGTGGATGGCGGTCAGGGTCCAACCCGGCCCGGCGACCGACTCGCCGTCGGCCAGCACCCGATCGGGGGCATAGCTGGGATCGAAGCCCGCATCGGCCCGCGGCCCATCGTCGCTGAGCACCAGCGGCGCACAACCGGTGATGGTCGCGCCGGTCGCCGCCTGCAGCGCCGGCGCGGCAGGCGAATGATCCATGTGGGTGTGCGTCACGACGATATGGCTGACCGTCTCGCCGTCCAGCGTGCGCGCCAGCGCGGCGAGGTGCTCAGGCGCATTCGGCCCCGGATCGATGACCGCCACCGTGCCGCGGCCGACGATGTACGTACCCGTGCCAGTGTAGGTGAACGGCGACGGGTTACGCGCCAGCACCCGGCGGACCAGCGGCGACACGGTCTCGCTCGCCTCATAGGGGGCAGCGTCGACAAGGGTCTGCGGATCGGTCACCCGGATCATGTGGCAGCGCGCGGCGGCAAAGTGAAGGGCGGGCGGCGTGCGCCCGCTTTACGTGCACGTCACCCAAGGCCTAGACTGCGCCCAGCCTGGGGAGGCCGGTCCATGAGCGAGCAGTTCGATACTATCATCGTCGGCGGCGGCAGCGCCGGCTGCGTGCTGGCCAACCGCCTGTCGGCGGACCCGTCGCACCGCGTGCTGCTGCTGGAGGCCGGCGGCGACCATAATGCGACGATGATCGACATGCCCGGCGGGCTGGTCTCGATCATTCCGCCGGAAAAGGACTCGCCCTACGATTGGGGCTTCTGGACGGTGCCGCAGGCGGAGATGGGTGACCGGCGCATGTACTGGCCGCGCGGGCGGGCGCTGGGCGGCAGTTCGTCGATCAACGGCATGGTCTATATCCGCGGCCATTCGAGCGATTACGACCGCTGGGCGCAGCTGGGGCTGACGGGCTGGGGCTGGGCCGACGTGCTGCCCTATTTCCGCCGCGCCGAGCACAGCGAGCGGGGGCCCTGCGACTTCCACGGCGAGGGCGGCCCCTTGCACACCTCGACCAAGGCGGCGCTGCCGCACATCCTCAACGACGCTTTCATCGCGGCGGCGCAGCAGGCCGGCTATGCCAAGACCGACGACTTCAACGGCCCGCAATTCGAAGGCGCTGGCATGTACGACGCGACGATCAAGGACGGCAGCCGCTGGTCCGCGGCGCGTGCCTATCTCGACCCCGTGCGGACACGGTCCAACCTGACCGTCCGCACCGGCGTCCAGGTCAGCCACGTCACCTTCCAGGGCAAGCGCGCCACCGGCGTCGCCTATACGGCGAAGGGCAAGCCGCAGGCGGTTGCGGCGCGCGAAGTCATCCTGTGCGGCGGCGCGATCGCCTCGCCGCAGCTGCTGATGCTGTCTGGCATCGGCCCGGCGGAGCATCTGAAATCGCTGGGTATCGAGGTCGTCCACGACGCGAAGGACGTCGGCGGCAATCTGCAGGACCATCTCGACATGATCGTCCAGTACAGCTGCTCGCAGCCGATCACGCTCAACGGCAACGCCGCCTTCCACAAGAAGATCGGTGCGCTGCTGAGCTGGCGGTTCAAGAAGACCGGCAACGCCAGCTTCATGCCGACGCCGGCGGGTGCGTTCCTGTCGACGCGCGAGGGGCTCGCCGCGCCCGACATCCAGATCCATTTCATGCCGGTGCGCGGCGCGGCGCACGGGGCCGGCACGATGACCGCCGAGCATGGCTATCAGATGCACGTCTGCCAGCTGCGCCCCGAAAGCCGCGGCACGATCCGGCTGGCGGCCCCCGACGCCGCCACCGCACCGCTCATCGACCCGCGCTATTTCACCGCGCGCGAGGATGTCGAGACGCTGACCGCCGCCGTCCACATCGCCCGCAAGATCGGCAACAGCGCGGCGTTCGACCCGTATCGCAAGGCCGAGCTGTGGCCCGGCGAGGCGGTCGCTGCCGACCCGGCGGCGCTCAATGCGGCGATGCGGCAGTGGGGCGAAACGATTTACCACCCGGTCGGCACCTGCCGGATGGGCGTCGATGCCGCCGCTGTGGTGGACGGCTCGCTCAGGGTCAACGGCGTCACCGGTCTGCGCGTCGTCGATGCCAGCGTCATGCCCTATCTGGTCAGCGGCAACACCAACGCGCCGACGATCATGATCGCGGAGAAGGCCAGCGACATCATAGCCGCGCACGCGAAGCAGGCGCTGGCGGCGTGACGGTCGAGCCGTTCACGATTCCTGTCAACGCCGACGAGGCCGCCTGGGTGCGGGAGCGCGTCGCCGCCTACCGCTTTTTCGAGGAGCTGCCGGGCACGCCGTGGCAGCATGGCGCCGACCGGCCGTACATGGAGCGGCTGCGCGACTATTGGCTGAACCACTACGACTGGCCCGCCGCCGCAGCGCACATCGGGCGGTTGCCGCATGTCCGGGTCGAGGTCGAGCCGGGGTTCAAGCTGCACGCACTGCACCGCCGCTCGTCGCGCCCCGACGCGCGGCCGCTGCTGATCGCGCACGGCTGGCCGGGTTCGATCCTGGAGTTCCATCAGGTCGTCGAGCGGCTGGCGGAGCCGGAGGACGGCAGCCCCGCCTTCCATGTCGTCGCGCCGTCGCTGCCGGGCTATGCCTGGTCCGACCGCCCGACCGGCGTGTGGGGGCCGCGCCGCATCGCCGAACTTTACGACAAATTGATGCCCGCGCTGGGCTATGATCGCTATCTCTATCAGGGCGGCGACTGGGGCTGTGTCATCGGCGGCTGGCTTGGCCTCGACAGCGCGCGGCTCGACGGGCTGCACCTCTCGGGCTTCGGCCTGCGCCCGGCGAACATGGCGCCCGAGACGCCCGAAGATATCGCCTGGCTGCAGCAGGCAATGGCGGTCCGCGACCGCGAGACCGGCTATATGCAGGTCCAGGGCACCAAGCCGCAGAGCCTCGGGTTTGCCATGATGGACTCGCCGATGGGCGTCGCGGCGTGGTTCTGCGAGAAGTTCGTCGGCTGGTCCGACATGGACGGAAAGGTCACTGATCCGCCCTATGACATGGACTGGCTGCTGACCAACATCATGATCTACCTGACGACGCGCAGCTTCGCGACCGCCACGTGGATCTACCGCGGCATGTTCCTGGAGGGCGGCTTCACCATTCCCGAGGGCCGTCGCATCGAGGTGCCGACCGGCGTCGCGGCCTTCCCGCACGACCTGCTCGCCTTCCCGGCCCGGCACATCGTCGCGCGCGGCTACAACATCGTCCACTGGACCAGCATGCCGCGCGGCGGCCACTTCGCCAGCCTCGAGGAGCCGGAGCTGTTCCTCGCCGACGTGCGGGCGTTCGCCGCCGGCCTGTGAGCATGGAATGGCGGGTCGAGCCCGGCCTGACGCCGTACCCGGACGCCGTCGCGACGATGGAGGCGCGCGCCGCCGCAGTCGCCGACGGTAACGCGACGGAACTGATCTGGCTGGTCGAGCACCCGCCGCTCTACACCGCCGGCACCAGCGCCGACCCCGCCGAACTGCTCGACCCCGAACGCTTCCCGGTCTTCGCCAGCGGGCGAGGCGGGCGCTATACCTATCACGGGCCGGGCCAGCGCGTCGTCTATGTCGTGGCCGACCTGAACGCCCGCGGCCGCGACCTGCGCGCCTATGTCGCCAGCCTCGAAGCCTGGGCGGTGGCGGCGCTGGCGGCGCTCGGCGTGACGGCTTTCACCTTGCCGGGCAAGATCGGGGTCTGGGTGGCGACGCCGGGTGGCGACGCCAAGATCGGGGCGATCGGGGTCCGCGTCCGGCGCTGGGTGACATTCCACGGCGTCGCGCTCAACGTCGCCCCCGACCTTGCGCACTTCGCTGGCATCGTGCCGTGCGGGCTCAGCGAGCCGGTGACCAGCCTGGCCGCGCTGGGTGTCGCGGCCGACCGCATGGCGCTCGACCGTGCGCTGGCCGCGACGATTCCCGCGCTACTGACGTGAGACGCAAGGCCGTTGCAGGCGGACGCCGCCTCGGTTACCCTCACACTGTTCCTCGGGTCGATGCAGACGAGACACGGCAGGGAGGCGGTTTAAACCACCGCATCAATCGCGCTTGAGGGGCGCGCGATATATGCTAATGTCTACCCCGGTGAGGGGATAAGGGCTAACCAAACCGTCGCTATCACGCTCGCTCATTAAGACTAACTCAAGGAGTCGATAAACATGGCAATCAACCTCAAGACCATCGCGCTCGTTGCTGGCGTTGGCCTGGCCGTCGTCGCTTGCGGCAAGAAGGCCGAGACCACCGACACCACCTCGACCACCACCACCACCGAGGCAGCTCCGGCCGCCGACGCAATGGCGACCCCGCCGGCCGCCGATGCCACCACGACCGACGCGATGGCGCCGGCCGCTGGTGCCACCGACGCGATGGCTCCGGCTGCTCCGGCCGCCGATGCGATGGCTCCGGCCGACGCCACCACGACCACGACGACGACCGAAGAGAAGAAGTAAGCTTCTCGTCCGGTCATCGGATGCTATGGGAAGGGCCGCCGCACTGGCGGCCCTTCTTTTGTTTGAGCCACACTGGGGAGTGAAAACATGAGCCTCGCAGAGATCACTGAGCAGATGCGCAGCCGCGTCGGCGCCAGCGCCAATTTGAGGAAGTCGGTCAAGTTCGATTTCGGTGACGACGGCGTCGTCCGCATCGACGACAGCGTTTCGCCCGCCGTCGTCGACAACGAGAACGCGCCGACCGACTGCACCGTCAAGGTCAGCATGTCGGACTTCACGGACATGGCGACCGGCAAGCAGAACCCGCAGATGGCGTTCATGATGGGCAAGCTGAAGGTCGAAGGCGACATGGGCGTCGCGATGCAGCTCGGCTCGATCCTCGGCTAACAGTCCACCGCTTGGCACCGGGCGCCGGACGGGTCTATGCCGTCAGCCGGAGCCCGTGCCGGGCGGGGAGTGTCGATGCGTACAAGCTTGTTGACTGGATTGTTGGGCGCGGCCCTGGCCGTCGCCCCGGCATTCGCGGCCCCGGCGAAGAAACCGGCCCGCACGCCCAAACCGCCGCCGGTACTGACCGTCGAGGCACCACTTGCCGTGGTGCGGGTCAACGGCCAAGTCGTGCCGCAGGCGATCGCCATGAAGGCGATGACGCCGGCCGAGGCCGAGGCCAATGCCATCTGGAACCTCCGCGCCGGGTTGAACGTCGCCGCGCTGCAGTGCCAGTATTCGCCCTATCTGGCGACCGTGAAGACCTATAACGACCTGCTCAAGCATCATTCGGCCGAGCTGGCCGCGGCGCAGGCGACGATGCTCGGGCACTTCAAGCGCTACGACGGCACCCGTGCCCTCAACAGCTTCGATCAGTACACGACGAAGACCTACAACAGCTTCTCGACGCTCGATGCGCAGTTTGCTTTCTGCGTCGCGTCTGCGGGGGCCGGCCGCGGCGCGCTGTTCGTCGTCAAGGGCGCGCTCGGCAAATACGCCCTCGTCCAGACCCCGATACTGCGCCTGTCGCTGATCCCGCCGGGCCCGCGCTACAGTTTTGCCAGTCTGGTGCCGGTGCCGCTGCCGCCGGTCGAGGGCTAGGCTGCCCCGAGACCAACGACCAGGGCGGCATAGGGGCTTTCCGCGCAAACCCTCAGGAACCGGTTGTCGGCCGTGACCAGCCGCATGTCGCGTTGTTCGGCGAGGGCAAGGTACAGGCAGTCGTAGGCGGAGTGGCCGAGTTCGAGCGCCAGGCGCAACGCCCGCTCGGCGAGATCGGGCGTGGTCGGGACGATCGTCACCGTCGCCGCGAGGGTTGCCGCGAACGGCGGCACGACGCTTAACTCACCGCGGCGATGTTTCTTCCAGATCGCGTTGGCGATTTCGGAGAGCAGCAGTTCCGGCGCGATCAAAACGGCGCGGGTGCCGACTTCGAGTGCCACATCGCTGTCCGCTTCGGCGACCAGCCACTTCAACCCCACGCTTGCGTCGACGATCACCGGCTGTCGACGCTTGCGTCGACGATCACCGGCTGTCGCGATCGTCGCGGATCAGCTCCCAACCGGGCGTCTGGACCACGCCGGGCACCTTGGCGGCCTCGAATTCGGCCTGCAGCCGGCGCAACATCGCCAGCTTTTCATCGCTGGTTAGCTGTGCCCCCCGCGCCATCGCGGCGCGCGCTTCCGCCTCCATCGACGTGCCTGCCGCCGACGCGCGGCGCTTCAATGTTTCGATCAGGCTGTCATCGACGTTGCGGAGCAGAAGCTGTCCCATGCAACCATGATAGCAGCCCGCTATCGCAACCTCAAGCCGCCTTCTTCAGGTGCCGGCGGCCGAGCAGTTCGGCGATCTGCACAGCGTTCAGCGCCGCGCCCTTGCGGAGGTTGTCGCTGACGCACCACAGGTTGAGGCCGTGCGGCACGGTCGGGTCCTTGCGGACCCGGCTGACATAGGTCGCGAACTCGCCGACGCACTCGATCGGCGTGATGTAGCCGCCGTCCTCATGCTTATCGACCAGCATGACGCCAGGGGCCTCGCGCAGGATGCGCTGCGCCTCGGCGACCGACAGCGGGCGCTCGAACTCGATGTTGATCGCTTCTGAGTGGCCGACGAACACCGGCACGCGCACGCAGGTCGCCGTGACCTCGATGTCGGGATCGAGGATCTTGCGGGTCTCCACCACCATCTTCCACTCTTCCTTGGTCTGGCCGTCGGCCATGAAGCTGTCGATGTGGGGGATGACGTTGAAGGCGATCTGCTTGGTGAACTTGTGGCTTTCCTTGGGGTCGCCGACGAACACCGCGCGGGTCTGCTCGAACAGCTCGTCCATGCCCGCCTTGCCGGCGCCGCTGACCGACTGATAGGTCGAGACGACGACGCGCTTGATCCTGGCGGCGTCGTGCAGGGGCTTCAATGCGACGACCATCTGCGCCGTCGAACAGTTCGGGTTGGCGATGATGTTGCGCTTCAGATAGCCGTCGATGGCGTGCGGGTTCACCTCCGGCACGATCAGCGGGACATTATGCTCCATGCGGAACAGCGACGAGTTGTCGATGACGGTGCAGCCCGCCGCCGCCGCCTTGGGCGCATAGTCCCGCGACACCGCCGACCCGGCGGCGAACAGCGCGATGTCCCAGCCGGCGAAATCGAAATGCTCGATATTCTGGACCTTGAGCTCGCGCCCGTCCTCGCCGAAATCGATGATGTCGCCCTGGCTGCGCGACGATGCCAGCGCGGCGATCTCGGCAATGGGGAATTGCCGCTCGGCGAGGATGTTGAGCATCTCGCGTCCGACGCTTCCCGTCGCGCCGACGACGACGACTTTATAGGCCATGTGAAGTCTCCTGAAGCCGCCGACTTAGTGGCGCGGCGGCTCCGCGGCAACTAGGCGGCGACGGCGCGCGTCCGGCGACGGGCGGCGGTGCCGACAAGTGCGAAGCCGGCGACCATCAGCGCCCAGGCGGCGGGTTCCGGCACCGCGGTCAGCGTCCAGTTGCCCGGCACCAGCGACTCCTGGATCTGCGCGAAGTCGAACGCCGCCGCATAGAGCGTGAAGATCGGCTCGAAAGCGATGATACCGGGCGAGTCGAAGCCGAAACCTTCGCTGCCGTCGCAGAAGGCGTTGTCGGTGCAGGCGACGAAGTCGAGCACCGAACCATCGAACGTCACCGTCGGCGGGGTCGGCTCGCCGTAGATCGTGCTGCCGGTCAGGACATAGTTGAAATGCGGCAGCGCAACACCGCCGACCTTAACGAAATCCTTCACCCCGCTAACGAGCACGGTATTGTTGTCGCCCTGCAGTGTGCCGGTCAGGCGGCCGGTGACGGTCCCGATGTCCGCGAGATAGGTGAACTGGAACGTCGCCGCCTCGGCGCTTACCGCCATCAACGCGCACACCGCCGCCATCACCAGTTTCATCACCGCTCTCCCTGTTAAGGGACCGTTGACGCGGTATCGTTGCGCCGTGATGACAGCAGCGCGGTGACCGCGACATCGGCGGTGACGTTGCCGATGGTGCGGAACAGGTCGGGCAGCAGCTCGACCGCGATCAGCAGCGGCAGCGTCGTGATCGGCACCCCCATCGCCAGCGCGATCGGCGCGACGCTGGTGATGAACGACACCTGCCCCGGCAGCCCGACGGCGGCGATCGAGACCGCGAACGCCACCGCGACGCCGGCCGCCAGCGCCGTCCATTGCAGCTCGATGCCGTGCAGGTGCGCGACATAGACGACGACCGCCAGATTGGCGGGCGCGCTGGTGGCGCGGAACACCGACACCGCCAGCGGCAGGATCAGCCGCGTCAGCGGCTCCGGCAGGTGCAGCCCGTCGCGCGCCGCCTCGACCATCGCCGGCAGCGTCGCGATCGACGACTGGGTGCTGAGCGCCACCACCTGCACCGGCAGCATGGCGCGGACGAAGGTGCCCAGCGGCACCGGCCGCAGCACCGCGACAAGGCCGTAGAGGCCCGCGATCAGCACCAGCTGCACCGCGATGACGACGGCGACATAATGCGCCAGCACGCCGATCGCGCCGATCCCGGCGTGCGCGCCGACCAACAGCGCCAGCGCGAACACGCCGATAGGCGCTAGCCACAGCACCCAGCCGACGAGCACCAGCATGGTCTGCACGACGCCGTCGAAAAAGCCGTTCAGGCTGGCCCGCGGCGCGTCGGGCACGCGCGTCGCGGCGAAGGCGAAGGCGAGGCCGAACACGACCAGCGGCAGCATTTTGCCCGCCGCCGCAGCCTCCACGACGTTGGGCGGCACGAAGCTGCGGAACCAGGCCGCCGCCGACAGCGGTGCCGCCGCCGGTGCCGCACCGCCCGCCGCCAGCAGCGACCGCGCCGCCTCGGCCGGGATCGGCACCAGCTGCAGCAGCAGCGGCGTGACGACGACGCTCATCGTGCCGCCAAGGATAACGATCGCGGCGAACCACAACAGGCCACGCCCGGCAGTGCGGCTGGCGCTTGCGGTCCCCGCCGCACTGCCGATGCCGGTGAATAGCAGCGCGAAAACCAGCGGGATGATGGTCATCTGCAGCGCATCGAGCCAGATGCCGCCGACCGGCTCGGCCACCGAGGCAATGCGCGCCACCGCGTCGGGCGCAGCGAATGCGGCGAGCGCGATCCCGCCCCCAAGGCCAAGTACGAGGGCGACGAAGATGCGGACGGTCAGGCTCATAGCGACTATGAACGCGGTCTGTCCCGATTCGGCAAACAAGCCCTGCTTCGCTTTGATTTACCTGCGCGATGCCAGGCCAGCGCCGATGACCAGCACTGCGTAGCAGAATGTGCCGAGACGCAGCGATCTGGAGTAGCCGCGCCGCGCGAGAAACCAGCCGAAGATGCCGGGCATCAAAAGGATACCGGCAAGGAGCAGCGCACTGAGCGGTCGTGCGGTGGGGCCATCGGGGAGCGCGCCATCGGCTGCCCGCTGCCCGTCGCCGGTCACAACTGCGCCAGCACCGCGTCGCCCATCGCTTCGGTGCCCAGCGTCCCGCCGAGGTCCCGTGTCCTCGCTCCGGCATCCATCGCTGCCTCGACCGCCGCCTCGACCCGGTCGGCCAGATCGGCGCGTGCCAGCGAATAGCGCAGCGCCATCGCCAGGCTGAGGATCGCCGCGCAAGGGTTGGCGACGCCCTGCCCGGCGATGTCGGGGGCGCTGCCGTGGATCGGTTCGTAAAGCCCGGGCCTGCCCGCTTCGCCCAGCGCCGCGGACGGCAGCAGACCGAGCGAGCCGGTCAGCATCGCCGCCTCGTCGCTGAGGATGTCGCCGAACAGATTGTCGGTGAGGATGATGTCGAACTGCCTGGGGTTCTTGACCAGTTGCATCGCGGTGTTGTCGGCGAGCATGTGGCTGAGGTCGACCCGGGGATACTCGGCATCGCGCAGCGCCTGCACCTCCTCGCGCCATAACAGGCCCGCCTCCATGACGTTGGACTTCTCCGCCGAGCAGACCCGGCCCGAGCGGTGCGCGGCCAGCTCAAACGCCACACGCGCGACGCGGCGGATTTCGCCGCTGGTATAGCTGTGGGTATTGACCCCGCGCCGCTCGCCACTCCCGAGATCCTCGATGCCGCGGGGCTCGCCGAAATAGACGCCGCCGGTCAGTTCGCGGACGAACAATATGTCGAGGCCGCGGACGAACTCCGGCTTCAGGCTGGAAGCGTCGACCAGTGCGTCGAAGCACCGCGCGGGGCGCAGGTTGGCGAAGACATTCATGCCGGCCCGCAGCGCCAGCAGCCCAGCCTCCGGCCGCTTGTCATAGGGCTGGCCCGCCCATTTCGGCCCGCCCACTGCACCCATCAGCACCGCATCGGCGGCCTTGGCCCGCGCCAGTGTCTCCGGCGTCAGCGGCACGCCGTCGGCATCGATGGCGGCGCCGCCGAAGCGCGCCTCGCTGGTCTCGATACCGGCATCGAGCGCGGCGACGATGCGCGCCGCCTGAGCGGTGACTTCGGGGCCGATACCGTCGCCGGGCAGCAGGAGGAGGAGATGGCTCATCGCCCTCCCCTAGCCGCGAACGCGCGCATGAAAAAGGGCGGCCCCGAAGGACCGCCCCAATTCAGTCCGCGGTCGCCGGTTCAGGCGGTGACGGCGGTGCGGCGACGGCGCGCGGCATAGCCGACCATGCCGAAGCCGGCGATCATCAGGCCCCAGGTTGCGGGCTCCGGCACAAAAGCGACGCCCGACACCGAGACGTTGACGCCCGACGGACCGCCGCCGCTGTTCAACACCGCAAAGCTAAGCGTGTTGATACCGGCGACAAAGCCGCTGTTGGCGCTGAACGGCGTGGTGAAGGTGAAGCCACCGACGTTGGTGCCGCTGATCTGCACACCATTTAGAAAGACCGTCGCAGCATCGTCTGCAGCGAACACACCGCTGATGCTGGCACCGAGGAGTGAATAGCCGGTCAGGTCGAAGGTCGTCGAATAAACGCCGCTGTTGACGCCGTCTGCTGCGTTGGTCGTCGGCGTAATCCAGCGCGTCGTCGACGTGTCGCTGATCCACGGGCCGATCGGGAAATTGCCGTTGGTCCCGCCAGTATAGGCAGTGCCACCAGCGAAACTATAGTGCAGGTCGGCGACGTTGCCGGTCAGCGCGACGCCCGCGTTGTCGACGCCGGTGTTATAGAGGTCAGCGATCGTCGCCGAGGTCGCCGGAGCGGCGGCGACAAGGACGGCCGCGAGGACGAGACTGCGCGCGAACATGGGCTTCGCTCCAACTGATTTACGTTTCGGAAACAGAGATGCAAAAAGCGTGCCATTCGACAACCGCACTTTTTACCTACTGGGCCGCCGATCCCGTTCGAGCAAGTGTAAAGCCTGCCGACAGTTTCCGGCGGCGCACGGCGATACCCGTCATGCCGAAGCCCGCGAGCATCAGGCCCCAGGTGGCGGGTTCGGGCACGCCGGGCACGACCGGTCGCGGGTCGAAGGTCGCCTTGAAGAAAATGTCGTCGCGACCGATGAACAGCCAGTCGTCGGTGAACACAGCGCCGAAGTCGAGGCCGTTGTTCAGGAACACGAACTGGCCACTGTCCAGCGCGTTGCCGGCGAGCGGACCGGGCGTGCCGAACAGGCTGCGCGGCTGCACTGGCAATGCGGAGATGCTGAGGAACGCGACATAGGCCTGGCCGACGGCCAGCGGCACCGCCGTGGTGAACGCAAACTCCTGCAGCGCCGGGCTGTCGGCCTTGGTTACGGTAGGGCTGGCGAACAGCAGCGGTCCGATGGCCTTGCTGCCGTCCCAGGCGGCGACATAGCCGCGCAGGTTCAGCGGGCCGCTGCCGGTGTTGCGTGAATCCCGGCCGCGCAGATAGAGCGAAAATCCGGTCAGCGTGCCATCGGTCGCGTCGGGTACGAACGTCTGGCCATAGGTCGCCGAATTCGGCTGGCCGAACGGGAAAAAATTCAGGTTATTGCTGTCGGTCGTGTCGATATTGGCGGCGATTGCCGGCATCCCCGCCAACAACGCCGCAGCGATTATCAGGCTACGCATGATTCTACCCCCGCCGACTCCGCGCCGGCGATGACAAGTGTCGACGCCCGACCGTTACCATTCGGTAAACGTCAGGCCGCTGTTCTCGCCGCGCCGCCGACCCACGGCCGCAGCCGCGCCTCGAACGCCGTGATGTCGGTGCCGCGCGCCTCGGTCAGCGCGATTTCGTCCCGGCCGTGGAGCAGGCAATCCTTGCGGAACGGATCGACTGCGAAAGCGAAACGGTCCTGGAACGGCGTCGTCACCACCTGATTCTCCAGGTCGACGGTGATCTCGTGGTCGGCCGCGACCATGAGCAGCCGGTCGATCTGGTCCTGCGGCAGCGCCACCAGCAGCATGCCGTTCTTGAAGGCGTTGCCGGCGAAGATATCGGCGAAGCTGGGGGCAATTACGACCCGGAAACCCATGTCGGCGAGCGCCCAGGGGGCATGCTCGCGGCTCGACCCGCAGCCGAAATTGTCGCCGGCGATGAGGATCGGCGCGCCGGTGTTGCGCGGCGCATCGAAGATGTTCGCGGGATCCTCGCGCAGCGTTGCAAACGCATGCGCGCCGAGGCCGGCGCGGGTGATCGTCTTCAGGAAGCGCGCCGGGATGATGACGTCGGTGTCGACGTTGGACGCACCAAACGGCACCGCGACGCCGCTGAGGGTGTGGAAGGGCTGCATCAGGCCATCAACTCGCGGACGTCGGTCAGCCGCCCGGTCACCGCCGCCGCCGCCGCCATCGCCGGGCTAAGCAGATGGGTGCGCGCGCCCGGCCCCTGGCGGCCGACGAAATTGCGGTTGCTGGTCGAGGCGCAGCGTTCCCCCGCGGGCACCTTGTCGGGGTTCATGCCCAGGCACATCGAACAGCCCGGCTCGCGCCAGTCAAAGCCGGCGTCGATGAAGATGCGATCAAGCCCCTCGGCCTCGGCCTGGCGCTTGACCAGGCCCGAGCCCGGCACGACCAGCGCCTGACGGACGTGCGCCGCGACGTGGCGCCCCTTCGCTACCGCGGCGGCGGCGCGCAGATCCTCGATGCGGCTGTTGGTGCAGCTGCCGATGAAGATGTTCTCGACCTGTACGCCGTCCAGCCGATCGCCCGGTGTCAGCCCCATGTACGCAAGGCTCGCGGCCGCCGCGGCCTGCTTCGATGGGTCGGCGAAGGCACCGGGTTCGGGAACGACGCCGGTGATCGGCACGACATCCTCTGGGCTAGTCCCCCACGTCACCAACGGCGCGATGGCGCTGCCGTCGATGGTGATTTCGGCATCGAAGACCGCGCCCGCGTCGCTCGGCAAGGTCCGCCAATAGGCGAGCGCCGCGTCGAGCGCGGCCGCCTGCGGTGCGCGCGGCCGTCCCGCGACATAGGCGAACGTCTTGGCGTCGGGCGCGATCAGACCGGCGCGCGCGCCCGCCTCGATCGCCATGTTGCAGACCGTCATGCGGCCTTCCATGCTGAGCGCCTCGATCACCGGCCCGGCATATTCGATGACATGGCCGGTGCCGCCGCCCGCCCCAAGCCGGCCGCAGATCGCCAGCGCGACGTCCTTGGCGCTGATCGAGAAGCCCAATGTGCCGGTCACCGTCACCCGCATCGTGCGGGCGCGCTTCAGCTGCAGCGTCTGCGTCGCGAAGACATGTTCGACCTCGGACGTGCCGATGCCGAAGGCCAGCGCCCCGAAGGCGCCGTGGGTGGCGGTGTGGCTGTCGCCGCAGACGAGCGTCACGCCCGGCAGCGTGAAGCCCTGCTCCGGCCCGATGACGTGGACGATGCCCTGGGCAGCTTCGTTCATGGTGATCAGCTCGACGCCGAACGCGGCACAGTTGCGGGTCAGCATCTCCAGCTGGAGCGCCGATTGCGGGTCGGGGTTGGGCAGGTCGCGCGCCGTCGTCGGGACATTGTGATCGGGCACCGCCAGCGTTAGGTCGGGCCGCCGCAGCCGCCGACCCGCAACGCGCAGCCCCTCGAACGCCTGCGGACTTGTCACCTCGTGGATCAGGTGCCGGTCGATCCAGACGAGATCGGTCCCGTCGTCGCCGCGTCGGACGACATGGTCGTCCCAGATCTTGTCGTAGAGCGTGCGGGGGCCAGTCATCCCGGCCCCCGTAGCAAAGTCAGGCGGCGAGTGCGACCCGGCGGCGCATTGCCAGGCCGGTCAGGCCGAAGCCGCCGATCATCAGTGCCCAGGTCGCGGGCTCGGGCACCGTGCCGCCCAAGCTGAAGGCCAGGCTGCGGTCCGCATAGGTCTGGCTGGGCGAGAAGAAATTGCCCGACTGATAGAGCGAGCCGCCGGGGTTGGCGTAGGCCGGGATCGACAGGCCGCTGGCGTTGAACAGGCTGAGATCATAGCTGCCTGCCCCCAGTGCGAGGCCCGGCAATGAGACGGTGACCAGCGACCGGATGCGCTCACTGGCGGACGGCACCACGACCGAGCTGACGAACTGCGCCGGCGTGAAATTGTAGTTGGCGATCGCCGTGCCGGGCAGGCCGCCGGCGCGGTTGAAGAAGCCGACATTGATCGACGTGATCGGGGTAAAATTGTCGACCGCGAAGGTGACGGAATTGATCGTCGAATCGCGGGCGAGCGTGAAGCCGTCGTAGAGGCGGAACTGCAGGAACGAATTGCAGCTGCTGCAATAGCCCGCGACCACCGGATCGACGGTGAGATCGGGCAGCGACTGGAACAAGGTGCCGGCGGTGGCGGGCGCGGCAGCGATCAGCGCTGCAGCAAGCAGAATCGTCTTCATGGTCGAGGTACCCCTTACGCAACACGACCGCGCCCCCGCACGGTCAACAGCCCCTTAACCAAGCCTTACGGATCGATGCGAGGTCGGGATGCATTGCCACGAAAAATTCGCACGACGGGGCGGAGCGCGAAGGCGGTTCGCAGGTTCTAACTCCGCGACACGAGGAGACCGACGATGGCCAGCCGCCCCGACGATGAACCCGATCTCGGACCCGCCGAAACCGATCCGGCGCGGGAGAGTGTCGAAACACTGGAGGACGGCGAGGAGCAGGCTGTGGAGACCGCGCTGACCCGGTTGCCGCCGGGCTGACCCTCAGCCCGCTGGTGGACCCGGGGTCGTTTCCCAGTGGTGCTCGCCGATGACCGTGTCGGGCACCTTGCGGCCGCTGGCATCGCGGGTCGGGATATAGCGGAAGCGCTGCGTAACCAGCCGGCAGGTCGTCTCGTCGAGCTCGGCGCTGCCGCTCGACCGTGTCACCTGGCAGTCGTGCACCCGACCGTCGACGCCGACCGTCCAGCGCAAATAGACCGTCCCCGACACGCCCGCCGCCAGCGCACCGCGCGGGTAATCGGAAGCACTGAGCCGGCCCCGCACACGGCGCAGCGGGATCTCGCCGCCGCCGTCACCGTCGCCGAGCCCGCCGCTGCCCGTGCCGTCGCCCTGCCCACCCGCACCTGTCCCCGGCCCCGCCAACGCCGCGCCCTGCTCGGCCTGCGCGCCGGTATTCGCCACCGGTGCCGCGACCAGCGGCGGCGGTACGTCAGGCGGTATGACGACGGGTGGTGCGACCACCGGTGTCGCCCGGGCGCGGGCGTGAGGGGGAGCCGCCTTGCCCGACGCGCGGCGACTGCGCGCCTTCGCCGGCACGATCGGAATCGGCGGTGGCGGCGGTGCGATCTCGAAGACCTGCATTGCCGGCATCACCAGCGCCGGCAGGTCGAGGCGCAGCCCGAACAGCAGCGCCGCGACGAACAGCGCCTGCACGCCGATCGCCGCCACCGCCGCCGTGATCCGTTTCCTGTCCGCCGTCATGGCAGGGTCAACGATTGCGGGACACTTCGGCTACCGCGTCAACACGCGACGACATTCACCGCCAGCCCGCCGAGGCTGGTTTCCTTGTACTTTTCGCCCATGTCGGCCCCGGTGCGGCGCATGGTTTCGATGACCTGGTCCAGTGACACGCGGTGCGTGCCGTCGCCGAGCAGGCTGAGCCGCGCCGCCTCGATCGCCTTGACCGCGCCGACGGCGTTGCGCTCGATGCACGGCACCTGGACCAGCCCGCCGACGGGATCGCAGGTCAGGCCGAGGTTGTGCTCCATGCCGATCTCGGCGGCGTTCTCGACCTGCATCGGCGTGCCGCCGAGCGCCGCGGTCAGCCCCGCCGCGGCCATCGAGCACGCCACCCCGACCTCGCCCTGGCAGCCGACCTCGGCACCCGAGATCGAGGCGTTCTCCTTGAACAGGCTGC
Organism: Sphingomonadales bacterium; assembly: GCA_038210595.1. Taxonomy (GTDB): domain Bacteria; phylum Pseudomonadota; class Alphaproteobacteria; order Sphingomonadales; family Sphingomonadaceae; genus Glacieibacterium. The sequence continues at coordinate 92,354 of JBBQWN010000004.1, forward strand.
CTATCGCTGCCGCCGTCAGCAGGAAACGGTCGGCACCCTCCAGCGTCGCACCCGGCGCGAAGCGCTCGTAATAGCGTAGCACGGCGGGAATGATGCCCGCCGCACCATTGGTCGGCGCGGTCACGACCCGCCCGCCGGCGGCGTTCTCCTCGTTGACCGCGAGCGCCCACAGATTGACCCAGTCGATGACGCTGAGCGGATCGGCGAGCGCCCGCTCCTGCCGGTCACGCAGCAGTTTGAGCACCGCGGGCGCGCGGCGTTTGACCCGGAGGCCGCCGGGGAGTTCCGCGTCGAGGCTGGCGCAGCCGCGGTCGATACAGTCGGACATCGCGGCGCGGATCGCCGCCAGCCGCGCCCGCACCTCCGCCTCGGCGTGGACGGTCAGCTCGTTGGCCAGCGCCAGCGCACCGATGTCCAGCCCGGTCGCCACCGTCAGCGCCAGCAGCGCGTCGCCGCTCGCATAGGAATAGGGTACATCAACCAGTCCCGACGGCGGCGCATTGCGGGCGATGTCGGCGGCGTAGACGACCGCGCCGCCGCCGGTGGAATAGGCGGTGCGCGTCGCCAGTATCGCGCCATTGGCGTCGAAGGCGGTGAACACCATGCCGTTGGAATGGAACGGCAGCCGGTCGCGCGTCCACCATTCGAGATCGCGCGCCTCGTCGAACGCCAGCGGGCGCGTGCCGCCGAACAGCAGCACGCCGGTCGCCCGCACCCCCGCGACACAGGCCGCGGCCGCATCCGGGCACAGCGCCTCCGGCCGTTCACCGGCGAGACCCAGGATCACCGCGCTGTCGGTGGCATGGCCCTTGCCTGTCAGCGCCAGCGAGCCGTAGAGCGCCGCCGTCACCCGCGCCACCGGCAGGTCCGCGACGCCCGCGGCGAAGTCGGCCGCCGCAGTCATCGGCCCCATCGTATGCGACGACGACGGCCCGACGCCGATCTTGAACAGGTCGAAGACGGAGGCGACCATCAGCCGTCGCGCAGGGCGCGCGCGGCGGCGGTCAGCGGCAATCCAGACGGGAGCCGCCGCAGCACGTCGCGGGCAACCGCCGCGCTCGCCACCGATGCGCGCAGCGTGCCAGCACCGACGAAGCGCAGGTCATGGCCGAACAGGATCCGGCCCGCGTCGATCCGTTCCAGCTCCGCCAGCGGCCACACTGTTTCCTTGAACACCTTGAAGCGCAGCGCATCGGGATAGATCGCCAGCTTCGGCGTGATACCGTTGCGGGTCATCCCGCCGAACAGCGAGCCGCCGCGCCACTCGAGCTGACGGACCGGAACGGCAAAACCGCCGTCGGGCAGCTGGGTGACGTCGGCCGGTTGGCGTTTGCGAAGCGCGATGACGACCCACGCGGCCAGCGCGAAGGTCAGGACGGTGGTCACGACGGTCACGATGATGGCGGCGTCCACGGGCGAATCCTGTCATGCGCAGCGCGCCGAGCCATAGCGCCCGCCGCCGCGGCGCGCCACAGGTGACGCCCGCGCCCACCTCGCTATAACCCCGCACATGGCCGACACCGCCCATCCGCCCACCGACGCCCTCGACGAGGACGACCGGCTGACCGGTGCCTTTGTCCATGATGTCGTCGACGCGCTCGATGCCGGTGACGCGGCGTCGGTATGCGCGCTCGTCGAGCCGCTTCACAACGCCGACATCGCCGACCTGTTCGAGCTGATCCCCGCCGATCACCGCGCCGCGCTGGCCCGGGCGCTGGGGCCGCTGCTCGACGCCGACGTGTTCGCCGAGATGAACGAGTGGGTGAAGGCCGAACTGCTTGACCTGCTCGACCCGGCGCAGGTGGCGACTCTGGCCGAGGCGATGGATACCGACGACGCGGTCGCCATCATCGAGGACATGGACGAGGACGACGCGCGCGAAGTGCTGCGCGCCATGGACCCTGACGACCGCGCCGCGATCGAAGAGGCGCTCAGCTATCCCGAGGACTCCGCCGGCCGCCTGATGCAGCGCGATCTGGTCGCGGTGCCCGAGCATTTCACCATCGGCCAGACGGTGGCGTTCGTCCGTGCCCGGCCCGAAGCCGATACCGAGTTCTGGGAAATCTTCGTCGTCGACGAGCGCCACATGCCGGTCGGCACGATGCGCCTCAGCCTCGTCCTCAGCCACGGTGACGACGTCCCGATCGCCGGCATCATGCAAGTCGACCAGACCCTGATCCCGGTCGACATGGACCAGGAAGAAGTCGCGCTGAAATTCCAGAAATACGCGCTGATCTCCGCCGCCGTGGTCGACACGGCGGGCCGGCTGGTGGGCGTCATCACCGTCGACGACATCGTCCACATCATCCAGGAGGAGGCGGGCGAGGACATCCTGAAGCTGTCGGGCGCCGGTGACGGCGACATCAACGAGCCGATCCTGATGACGGTACGCACCCGCCTGTCGTGGCTGGTGGTCAACCTCGGCACGGCCATCATCGCGGCATCGGTGGTCGGGCTGTTCCAGGGCACGATCTCGCGCCTCGTCGTGCTCGCCGTGCTGATGCCGATCGTCAGCGGTATGGGCGGCAATGCCGGCACCCAGACAATGGCGGTGGCGGTGCGCGCACTGGCCCTGAACCAGCTGACCAGCAGCAACACCCGCCGCATGATCCTGCGCGAGTTCCGCATCGCCACCGCCAACGGCCTGTCGCTCGGCGCGATGATCGGCACCGGCGTCGCGCTGATCTACGGCGAATGGCAGCTCGGCGCGGTAATCGCGGCGGCGATGCTGATCAACAATCTGGTCGCGGGCCTCGCGGGCCTGCTGGTGCCGGTAGGGCTGGAAAAGGCCGGCGTCGATCCCGCGGTGTCCTCGGCGGTGTTCGTCACGACCATGACCGACGTCATGGGCTTCTTCTCGTTCCTGGGGCTGGCCAGCCTGTTCCTGGTCAAGTGATCCACCTGACCAAGGTCGCGGTCGGCTGCAGCGGCGTCGACATCCTCGACCAGCGCCAGCGCGCCCGCGCCGCCGACCTGCCGCACCTCGAAGCCGCGGCGCTGACGCTGACCCGCTTCATGCCCAAGCGCGCCGACGAGCTGATCGGCGGCTCACTGTTCTGGATCATCAAGCACCAGCTGGTGGCGCGCCAGGAGATCCTGCGCCTCGCCATGACCGCGACGCCGTGGGGCAAGAAATGCGCCATTCTGCTCGCCCCCGGCCCGGTGCCGGTCAGCAGCCGGCCGCTGCGCGCACACCAGGGCTGGCGCTATTTCAGCCTCGACGACGCGCCGCCCGACCTCGGCCCCGGCGAGGCCGACGTGCCGCCGGCGATGCTGCGCGAACTCCAGTCGCTGTGGCTGGTGTAGCGAGGAACGGTCGGCCTCAGCCGGTGCACACCACGCTACCGCTGCCGCGCTTGGTCACGGCGCATTTGGCACCGCCGGCGACGCGGACGTCGCCCGAACCCATCACCGACACCGCCGCGGTCCGCGACGCATAGGCGGCGATGTCGCCCGACCCGGCAATGGTTGCGTCGAGCGTCGCGCACCTCAGCCGATCCAGCTGCAATTTTCCCGAACCGGCAATTTCGATCGCGACGCTGTCGCAGCGGCCCGCCGCGCTGGCCTTGCCCGAGCCGGCGACACTGAACGTCGCCCGCTGCGTATCGAGGGCCGCGACATCGATGCTGCCTGATCCGCCGATCTCCGCTCCGAAGGACGGCGTCTTGACACGGTCGATGTTGACGCTGCCCGAGCCGCCGACCTCGACGCCGCGCACCATCGGCACGGTGACGGCGATGCGCACGCGGCCGCCGTCATTCCAGCTCAGGCGGAAGCCCGGCTTCGTGCCGATCTTGAGCGTGCCGGCCTCGACCCGAATATCCAGACGGTCGAGCGCGCGTTGCTCGCCGGAAGCCTGAACGGTGACCGCCCTGCCCGTCGTCACCGTCACATCGGGCGAGCCACCGAGCGACACGCGGTCGAAGTTTCCGACCCTGAAGGCCATTTCCGCGCCGCTCACCGGGGTGGCGGCGAGCATGGCGATGGCGATGAGGCGGATCATGGACGGTCTCCGGTGTGTATTGTCTGAACAATACACAAGCGACTACGAGAGTAAAGACCGTCGCGGCAAAGCCGCGGCGTCGGACGGCACCGGGCGTGATCCGCCCGCGCCGCCGACCGGGCCGCGCAAGTCCGCGATCAGCGGGAAATTCGCGAAGGGCAAATTTCCCGTTGATCGAGGCTCGCTTACGCGGCCTTAAGGACCTGTTCGATCTTCAGCTGCGCCGCCGGCTCGTCGATGTTCTCCATCGCCGCCAGCTCGCGCGCCAGGCGGCCGATCGCGGCCTCGTAGATCTGGCGCTCCGAATAGCTCTGCTCGGGCTGGTCCTCGGCGCGGTGCAGGTCGCGGACGACCTCGGCGATCGAAACGAGATCGCCGGAGTTGATCTTGGCCTCATACTCCTGGGCGCGGCGCGACCACATCGTGCGCTTGATCTTGGGCTTGCCCTTCAGCGTGGTGAGCGCCTCGAGCAGCGTTGCCTGGCTCGACAGCTTGCGCATGCCGACGCCCTCGGCCTTGTTGGTGGGGACGCGCAGGGTCATGCGCTCCTTCTCGAAGCGCAGCACATACAGCTCCAGGGCGGTGCCCGCGATTTCCGAACTCTGGACCTCGACGACCCGGCCGACGCCGTGCTTTGGATAGACGACATAGTCGCCCGCGACGAAATTGAGCGTCTTGGCTGCGGCTGCCACCATCATGCATCACCTTTCGTGTCGCCGTGGACAGGCCAGCCGTTGCACGCTGTTCAGCGCGCGACGAGCTGCGGACCTTGCCTGTTAATCCTGCCGGCGACGATTATGGACCATTGCCGCGCCCGCAGGAGGACACGACGGCCGATTGCTGTTCACGAACCCTGCTGGGCGCGTTACAGTGTATAGCAGATTTATTGCCGCAAATCCACTATCGGGTGACAGGGTTCAGGCGTCGCCGGGCTTGTCGCTGAAATACTTGTCGAACTTGCCGTCTTCGCCCTTGTGCGCGTCGGCGTCGGGCGGCGTCTCGCCCTTGACCGTGATGTTGGGCCAGCTGGCGGACAGCGACGCGTTCAGTTCCAGCCACTTCTCCAGCCCGCCCTCGGTGTCGGGCAGGATCGCTTCGGCCGGGCATTCGGGCTCGCAAACGCCGCAGTCGATGCACTCGCTGGGGTTGATGACGACCATGTTCTCGCCCTCGTAGAAACAGTCCACGGGGCAGACCTCGACGCAGTCCATGTACTTGCACTTGATGCAAGCCTCGGTCACGACATAGGTCATCGGTAGTGGTCCCCTGGGCGCGCGTTTACGGTCGTTGTCGCCCTGCTAAACGGCGGCGAAGGCTTCCGTCAATGGTGGCATTGCGCGAGCCCGGGTCAGGTCGGTGTAGAGTTCGCGCGCTTCGACGAACGGTCCGCGGCGGTCGGCAAGGCTTTCGACCCGCACCACGACGACCTCGTCGTGCTTGGGAAAGCTGACCACCGAGCCTTGCCGGACCAGCGCCGAGGCGCGGTCGATGACGCGCCCGTCGAGCCGCAGGTGGCGGCTTTCACAGAGCGCCTGCGCGTCGCCGCGCGATTTCGCCAGCCGTGCGAACCAGAGCCATTTGTCCAGCCGCAGTCCCTGACCGTAGACCAAGCCTTACCTGCCTTTCATTCCCGCGAGTGCCGCGAACGGGTTGGAGGGGTGAATCGGAACCACGTTGTCGCGGGCGCGCTCGGGGCGCATCCCGCCCCAGGCGAACGCCGCCGCGCCGTCGACGGCGCGCGGCCGGTAGCCGAGCGCGCGCATCAGCCGGGCAAAGCCGTCGCGGCTCATGCCGACGCTGGCGACCCAGTTGGCATCGGGCACGAACGGCACGCGGCCGTCGCGTGCGCCGTGCATGGCGCGCGCCAGCCGGTCGACCATGTCGACCCGCACCGCCTGCAGACCGACGATCCAGAAGCCCGCGACGCCGTAGAAGGCGGCCGGCGCGGTGGCGATGACGTCGATGGTGACGCGCCCGGCCGGCGGCGGTGCCGGCAGGTCGCCCTGCCCGGTTGCGACGCCCCACAAGGCCAGCCGCCAGCGCGTCGGTTCCGGCTTGAGCAGGTCCGCGACATAGACGTGCAGGTCGCCGAGCCGCACGCCCGCGCCCTGCAGCGCCTTGCGATCGGCACGGGTCAAGGCCTCGACCTGCGCGCTGAGCGCCTCACGCGGCGCGCAGCCCATATGTTCGACGAGGCGCACGATCAGGCCGCGCGCGGCGGGCGACAGTTCGGGCGTCAGCCGGTCGACGCGGGTCAGCGCCGCCAGATGCCGGTCGCGCGCCACCTCGAACCACGCCGCCAGCCGCCCGGCGACCTGCGCCCGCTCCGGTGTCGGCACGCTTTCGAGCGCGCGGTCGAGGTCGATGCGCGGGTGCAGCGCGTCGCGGCCGGGCCGCAGCTTGGCAACGCGCGCACCCTGCCACAGGATGCGGGGTGGCATGCCGCCGTCGAAGGCCATCGTGAAATCGGCGTCGGGGCTGGCGGCCAGCGCCGTCGCCCGCCGCGCCAGCTCGCGCGGCAGATGGCGCTCCGCCGCCGCCAGCAGGAGCTTGCGCTCGCCGGCGCGGGCGTTGGGGTCGGGCGTGAAGCGGAAGCCGTCGAGCGTGCCGATCGCCTCGCCCTCGACCGCCAGCGTGCCGTCGGCGTCGACCGCGACGCGCTGCTCGCCCTTGACCTTCAGGTCGCGCAGCAGCACCGCCGTCCGCCGGTCGACGAAGCGCTGGGTCAGCCGCTGATGCAGCGCGTCCGACAGCCGGTCCTCCAGCGCGCGGGTGCGCTCGGCCCATTCGGCGGCGTCCGCCACCCAGCCGGGGCGATGCGTCGCATAGGTCCAGGTCCGCGCCGCCGCGATCCGCCCCGACAGCGTCGCGATGTCGCCGGTGACGTTGTCGAGGCTCGCCACTTCGCTCGCCAGCCAGGCGGCCGGCAGCGTGCCGTCGCCCTCGCTCAGGTGCCGGAAGACGCGGCTGACCAGCCGGCCATGCTGCTCCGGCCCGGTCTTGCGGTAATCGGGCAGCTGGCACGCCGCCCACAGCCGCTGCACCCGGTCGCGGCCGCGGGCGATCCCGGCAATGCCGTCCTCGGTCGCCATCCGCCGCAGCACCGCCAGGTCGATGGCATCGTCGGCGCGCACCAGCGCGCGGTCGCCGGGCAGCGCCTCCAGGCTGGCGATCAGGCGCGGCAGCGTGTCGAACTCGAGGCGCGGGTTGCGCCAGACCAGCTGCGTCAGCGGCGGGAAGCGGTGGCCTTCGATGGCCTCGATCTCCTCGGGCTCGAAGCTCTGCGCCGCGGCGTGGCCAAGCTGGACGACGCCGAAATTGCCGTCGCGCTGGTGCCGCCCGGCGCGGCCGGCGATCTGCGCCATCTCGGCGACGCGCAGCCGCCGCTGCCGCTTGCCGTCGAACTTGTGCAGGCTGGCGAAGGCGACATGGGCGATGTCCATGTTCAGGCCCATGCCGATGGCGTCGGTGGCGACGAGGTAGTCGACCTCGCCCGACTGGTACATCGCGACCTGGGCGTTTCGTGTGCGCGGGCTGAGCGCGCCCATCACCACCGCCGCACCGCCCTTGTGCCGGCGCAGCATCTCGGCCAGCGCATAAACTTCGGCCGCCGTGAACGCGACGATCGCCGAGCGCTTGGGCAGGCGGCTGAGCTTCTTGGGCGGCGCATAGCTGAGCGTTGAGAAGCGCGGCCGGGTGATGATCTCGCAGTCGGGCAGCAGGCGGCGGATCAGCGGCCGCAGCGTCTCCGACCCCAGGATCATGGTCTCGGCATAGCCGCGCCGGTGCAGCATCCGGTCGGTGAAGATATGCCCGCGCTCCGGGTCTGCGCCGACCTGCCCCTCGTCGAGCGCGACGAACGCGACTTCGCGGTCCGCCGGCATCGATTCCGCCGTGCACAGGAAATAGCGCGCGGTGCTGGGAAGGATCTTCTCCTCGCCGGTGATCAGCGCGACCTGGGCCTGCCCCTTGATCGCGACGACGCGGTCATAGACCTCGCGGGCCAGCAGGCGCAGCGGGAAGCCGATCATGCCGCTGACATGGCCGCACATGCGTTCGACGGCGAGATGGGTTTTGCCCGTGTTGGTGGGCCCGAGAACGGCGGTCAGGGTGGCGGCCGACAGCGTCGTCATCCCGCCCAAAATGGGCGTGCACGGCCTGCACACAAGGCCGGAAACGAAACGAAACGCCGCTTGCCCATCGCGTCCTTTGCAAAGCACCGAACATGCGGAGAGTCGCACAGGTTGATGACGCTTTCAAGGCGACCCTCAAGATATGGTTACGGAGCCGTCGCAACGGCTTTGCGCTTGCGATTTTTCCGGCCTTGGTTTCAGTTGCGCCGCTTACGGGGGACAAGATATGGCGGCACTGCGTCTACTGGCCAAACTTCTGGCCTATTACGCGGCGATCGGGCTGGCGATCGCGCTGGTCCTGTGGCTGGTCCCGGAATGGAAGAACTACCTGCCGATCGGCCGGGTCTCGACGCTGATCGCCGAGAGCAGCGCCGGCGGTAACCAGCTGCCCGGCGCCGCCGCCGACCGCCTGCAGCAGAGCGGCGCGTTCGTGCCCAGCCTCGTCTGGCTGGCCGCCGCCGTGCTCGGCTCGCTGCTCGCCTCGCTGCCGGTCAGCTGGATCTACATGAAGATCCGCAATCCGCACGACTATGACCAGTCGCTGATCGACACCATCGTCGTGCTGCCGCTGGTCGTCACCTCCATCGTCGTCGTCGTCCAGCATTCGCTGGCGCTGTCGTTCTCGCTGGCCGGCATCGCCGGGGCGGCGCGCTTCCGCAACAGCCTGAAGAGTTCGGGCGACCTGCTGTTCATCCTGCTCGCCATCGGCATGGGCCTGTCGGCGGGCATCGGCGCGCTGGAGCTGGCGATCGTCACGTCGGCTGCGTTCAATTTCGTGTTCATCGCGCTATGGGCGACCAACTACGGCGAGCGCGCCGAGATGAAGCGCTTCCTCAGCGAATTCCACGAGCACCCGGAAGGCCCGTCGTCGACGGTGACCACGACCACCGCCGCCGCCGTCGTCACCGAAGTCACCGAGACGTTCGAGGCCCGCCCGCCGAAACCGCCGAAGCCGCCCCGCGACGACGACGACGACGATTAGCCGACGCAGCCCGACAGCAGTTTCGCGACCCCGGCCGGCGTCGCGACCGTGTCGAAACCAGCCGCGAGATAGCCGCTTGCCTTGGCACGGGTGCGGGGCTCCAGCTGGGGGATGGTGTCGAGCACGCCGGTCAGCGCCGCGCGCCTGGCAACCAGCTCGGCGAACGCCGCCGACGCTTCCGTGTTGAAGCGGCAATAGCCACGGTAGCGGCGGATGCGGACGTTGGGCAGCGGGATCGCCGCCGGCGACGTCGCATAGGGCGCGTCGACCAGCCCGGCAAAATCGAAGTCATAGGGCACGGGCGTAAACCCGGTGGCCGCGCCTTCGCTGCCCAGCAGCTTGGAATTGTGGCAGCAGTCGGTGCCGGCAGGGCCGGCGGTCATCGCCCAGTCGAGGTTGCCGATCAGATATTCGAACGCCGCAAAGCGCGCGCCGGCGGGCGCCGCCAGCGCGGCGCTGCCGATCCGCTCGCCCTTGAACTTGGCGAGGTCGTTGCGCTTGGCGACATCGTCGGCATCCTCGACCAGGAAGCCCAGCCGCGTCGTCATCGGCTTGCCCTTATCGTCGACGTAATCGATCGTCGCCAGGCGCACCCCGAAGCTGACCGGCGTCAGCTGCTGGTACATCCGGTAGGCGGCGTATTCGAGCAGCAGATACTGCTGGAAGCTTTCGGCCGCGCGGCAATGCACGACCAGCTTGAGCTTCTTCTGCCCCTTGAACAGCGAACCCGCTGGCGGCTTGTCGGTGAACTCGATGCGGATGGGCACGAACGTGCAGACGTCCTTCTCGCGCCGGGTGATGCCGCGCGGCGACAGGGTCGAGGCGAGCGTTTCCGGCGCTGCCCCGTCGACCCGGACCGTGGCGGGCACCGAGACACTGGCGCCCGGCGAAGCGCGCGACAGGCTGGCGATCGCGCCGGTGATGGTGAGGTGCAGCGGTGCGTCGCTGGCGAACAGTGGGTGCGGCTCCTTCGCGGTGGCGGGTACGGCGATCAGCCCGAGCGCGACCAGCGCCGCCGTCCAGCCCAGTTTCATCACTTCGCTCCCCCTGCCGTCGGTCGCGCGACGACGTGCGCGGTGAACTTGCCGTCGGCGATCTCCAGCCAGCTCGGCACGCCCTTGTAGACCGCCGAGATGCCCGTATCGATCCGTGCCAGCCGCCCGCCCTCGGTGATCACGATGCCGGTCAGGTTGGGCGTGTGCGCGATGACGATACGCTGCGCGCCGAAGGCCGGCAGCAGCGTGTCGAGCTGGGCGGCCACTGTCGGCTGCCCCGCGACCGCGGGCGCCGCGGGCGCCGCAAGGCCGCGATACCACAGCGGCCCGGCCTCGTCGTTGATGATGCTTGCCGGGTCGATGTCGCCAGCCTTCAGCGCCGCCGCGACCCGGGTGTTCAGCTCTGCCAGCGGCACCTGCGCATAGGCCGGCGCAATGCCGCCGTGGACGAACAGCGTGCCCTCGACCAGCGCGACCGCCGGGTTGCCCGCCACCCATTTGCCGATGCGCCCGTTCGGCTGCCACGCCGCCTGGTGCTCCAGCTGCCCCAGCGGCGTCGCCGCGATCCACGCGGCGCGGATCGCCTCCGGGGTCAGCGCCGGATCGCGCTTTCGGTAGTCGGCCTCGATCACCGCCCGGTTGGCGGCGTAGGTCGCATCGCGCGTCGCCGCCGAGCGTGCGTCGGTGAACGCCGCATAGTCGCCTGCCGAGACATAGCGCACGTCGTTGGTGACGTTCATCGCTTCATGGTTGCCGACCAGCGCGATGACCCGGCCATGCGCCTTGGCCGCCTCGCGCTGCAGCCGCATCAGGTCCTCGACGATCTTGAGCGAATCCGGCCCGCGATCGACCGTGTCGCCCACCTGGACAAAGGTCGTGGTACCGCCCCGCCAGCGCCCCTTGGCGTCGATCAACCCGGCATCGACCGCGATGGCGCGCCACGCCGCGAAATCGCCGTGCAGGTCGCCGACCGCGACGACACGCGCCGATGCCACGCTGCCGCCGAGCCACAGCGCCGCAACCAAGACCGCCAGCCGCGTCACCATGAAGCCCCCTTCAAGCGCTAACATGCCGTCACCTTGCCCGAAATCGCGCCGCTACCGCAAGTTCGGCCATTGGCTTCGCACGCTCAGGCGGTTAGGCGCGCATAACAGGGAGGCCGTACCGAACCCATGACCAGGATTATGATTATCCGCCACGGTGAGAAACACCGGGACGGCGGCACCGACCGCGGCGTGTCCATCGACGGCGTCCACACCAAGCACGAACTGACCGTTCGCGGCTGGCAGCGCGCCGGGGCACTGGTCCGGTTCTTCGCGCCGGTTGCCGGTTTTGCCGCGGACGCGCCGCTGTCGACCCCCAAGGCCCTGTTCGCCTCTGCCGCGACCGAACTCAGTCCCAGCCTGCGCGCCGCGCATACACTGACGCCGCTCGCCGAATTGCTCGGCATCGGCATCGACATGGAGCATGCCGAGGGTGAGGAGCGTATCTGCGCCGGCGCATTGCTGGGCGCGCCGCAGCCGGCGCTGATCGCCTGGCACCACAGTCACATCGTGCCGCTGGTGAAGAATATCGCCGGTATCCACATCGGCTGCCCGGACGACTGGCCGGACGACCGCTTCGACATGGTCTGGGTGCTCGACCGCGACGATGCCGGCGGTGACTGGCGGTTTTCGCAGGTTCCGCAGCAACTGTTCGCCGCCGACCGGGCGGACCCGATCTGAGTCGCCCGCGACTCGTCCTGACGTTCAAACCCTGCAACTCGTCGCAAGCCGCTGAATCGCTTGTCTGTACGCCGTTGACTTGGGGGCAGCCCGGCGGCTGTTTGCGGTCGCGAGAACTCGGGGGCGCGATTTGTTTCAGGCGGGGGCACGGGGATTCGGCGGCGCGGTCGCGATCGGCGGTTATGTGCCGGGTCCGGGCCTTGGCCTGCGCGACCTCGGCGGCTTCCGGCCCGCGGCGCTGATCGGACACCTGAAGACCGCAGACATCGCGGTCGATCTCGGCGACGGCATCGGCTCGCGGCTGTGGTGGCGTGGCCTCGCGACGCTGGCGCTGCTCAGCGCGATGACCTTCTGGGCCGGGTCGACGATGACCCCGCTGGTCGAACCGGTGCGCGGCACGATGACCCCGGCGCAGGCCGACGACGCCCGCCCGGACCGCATCGCGCCGCTGGCGCTGGGGGCGGCGACCGGACGCTTCACCGCGCCGACCGCGAAAGTTCGCGCGCTCGCCGAAGTCCCCGAACGGCCGCGCGTCGAGCTGACCGCGACGCTGCGCGCGTCGGACAGTTTCGAAGGTGCCCTGCGCCGCGCCGGCGTCGGCAAGGCCGATGCCAACGATGCCGCCCGCGCCGTCGGGGCGGCGATCCGCCTCGACCAGATCCGCGGTGCCACCGACATCGACCTCGTCCTCGGGCGCCGCGAGACCAAGTCGGTGCCGCGCCCGCTCGAAAGCCTCGCCTTCCGCGCCGCCTTCGAACTGCGGCTCGAACTGACCCGTGCCGCGGACGGCACGCTGCGGCTGAAGCGTATTCCGATCGCCATCGACGAGACGCCGCTGACCGTCACCGGCCGCGTCGGCGGCAGCCTCGGGCGCTCGGCCAAGGCGGCAGGCCTGCCCGCCCCCGTTGTCGCCGAAGCGATCCAGCAGCTCGGCTATGTCGTCGATTTCCAGCACGGCGTCGGTCGCGGCGACGATTTTCAGCTGATCGTCGAGCACCGCCGCGCCGAAACCGGCGAGACCCAGACCGGCAAGCTGATCTACGCCCGGCTCGGCAAGTACGAGCTGATGCGCTGGGATTATAACGGCGCGTCGCAATTCTTCCGCGCCAACGGCGAGAGCGCCCGCAAGGGCCTGATGAAGACGCCGGTCGACGGGGCGCGGCTGACGTCCGACTTCGGCATGCGCTTTCACCCGCTGCTCAACTATTCGCGGATGCACCAGGGCGTCGATTTCGGCGTGCCGATGGGCACCCCGATCAAGGCGGCGGCAAGCGGCAGGGTCAGCTTCGCCGGCTGGCACGGCGGCCACGGCAACTATGTCATGCTGGCGCACAGCAAGACGCTCAGCACCGCCTACGCCCATATGTCGCGCTTTGCGGTGAAGCCCGGCCAGCAGGTCGTGCAGGGCCAGATCATCGGCTATGTCGGCTCGACCGGGCTGTCGACCGGGCCGCACCTTCACTACGAGACCTGGCTGTCGGGCCGTGCGGTCAACCCGGTGACGCTGAAGTTCCTCGGCGGCACCAACCTCACGGGCGCCGACTTTGGCCGCTTCAAGGGCGCGCTGGCACGGCTGACCAATCGCTGAAACTGCGCTAGACGTCGCCCATGAGTAGCTTTCGACTGCTGGCCACCGTGCCGCTGCTGGCGCTCGCCGCCGCGTCGCCGCAACGCTTCCCCGGCCCCGACCGCACCGTCGCCGGCATCGTCGCCGACGAATGGTCGGACGAAACCAGCCGCGACGCCGCGCGCGAGGCCGAGCAGGTGATGGTGTTCCTGAACGCCCGGCCCGGCATGGTGATCGCCGACATCGGCGCCGGCAGCGGCTATTACACCGTCCGCCTCGCGCCCCGGCTGATGCCGACCGGCCGGGTCATCGCCGAGGATATCGTGCCGGCCTATGTGAAGACGCTGCGCGCGCGGGTCCGCAAGGCGGGGCTGCGCAACGTTACCGTCGTGCAGGGCACGCCCGACAACCCGCGGCTGCCGGCGCGGGTCGATGCAGCCCTGCTGGTCCATATGTACCACGAGGTCCGCCAGCCCTATGCGCTGCTGTGGCACCTGCGCGGCAGCCTGCGGCCGGGCGGCAAGCTTGCGATCGTCGATGTCGACCGGTCGACAGCGCAGCACGGCACGCCCAAGGCGCAATTGTTGTGCGAAGTGTCGGCGGTCGGCTTCCGCCGCATCGGCGACCTCGATCTCGGCGCGGCGGGCGGCTATCTCGCGGTGTTCGAGCCGGTCGGCCGGCGTCCCGAGCCGCGCGCCATCAAGCCCTGCGCTGCCGCAAAATAGCCGCATGGCGCTGTCACGCGCCGGTCGTGCACGCGATCATCCTCTCCGCCGGCCAGGGCTCGCGCCTCGCCCCGCTGACCGCGACGACGCCAAAGGCGCTGATCGGCTTCCACGGCCGCAGCCTGCTCGAATGGCAGGTCGCGGCGCTGACCGCGGCCGGCGTCGACCGGCTGACCGTCGTCACCGGCTTCGAGGGCGGGCAGGTCCGCGACCGGCTGGCGGCGGCGGGGCTGGGGCAGGTCGCAACGCTGCACAACCCGTTCTACCGGATCGCCGACAATATCTCCTCGGTGTGGCTGGCGCGCGCCGCGCTGAGCGAGGGCGACGCCATAGTGCTCAACGGCGACACGCTGCTCGGCCCGGCGCTGATCGCGCAGGCGCTGGCGGGCGCGACCCTGCCGGTCAGCGTCACCACCGCGGTCAAGCCGGCCTATGACGCCGACGACATGAAGGTGACGCTGGCCGAGGGGCGCATCACCGCGGTCTCCAAGAAGCTGCCGCCGGGCGAAACCGACGCGGAATCGATCGGCATGCTGGTGTTCCGCGGCGGCGGCGGCGCGCTGTTCGCCGACACCATCGACACGGTGATCAGCCGGGAGGGCGGCACCGGCAATTACTATCTCAGCGCCGTCGCCGAGCTGGCCCTGACCGGCGTCGTCGGCGCCACCGACGTCACCGGCCACGACAGTGCGGAGGTCGATTTCCCAGCCGATCTCGCCGCCGCCCGGGCGCTGACCGCGCGCTGGCTGGACGAGGCCTGGGCTCAGGCCCCGCGCAGGTCGGCGACGAGTTGAGCCACCTGCCCGCCGTCCAGCGTCACCGCCGCGCCCAGGTCCGGCACGCCCGGCCAGCCGGCATCGGCGAACGCCTGGCCGCGCCAGTCCCGCACGCCCGCGTAGCGCGGGATGACGTGGAAGTGGACGTGCGGGTCGACCATCATCAGCATCAGGTAGTTGACCCGCTCCGGCCGGCAGACCCGGGCGTGCGCGGCGGCAATCAGCTGCGCCATGCCTGGCAGCGCCGCGCCCTCGTCGGTGGTCAGGTCGCCGAACGCCCGCACGTCGCGCCTGGCGATCAGCACCATGCTGCCCAGCGTCGGCTGCGCCGCCCGCACCACGGCGGCCCAGTGCGCGTCCTCGAACACCGTGCCGGGGCCATAGCCGAATTTTGCGAGCGTCGCGTGCATGGCAATGAAGCTGCCGGAGCCGCCGCTTGAGCGCAACCGTGTTCGGCCTGACGCCCGAGGTGCGGCTGGCCCGCCAGCTGGCGCGGGTCGCGCCGAACGGCGCACCGGGGCTCAGCGTCGCGCCGGGCGTCGTCGTCGACACGCCGGCGCTGGCCTTCCTGATCGGCGGACCGGCGCTCGCCGTGACCGATGCCGACGGCGAACGACTGCTCAGCTGGAACCCGGACAGCAGCGCCGACCTGCCGGCGAAGATCGCGGGCCAGTTTCACTTCACCTCGGGCGCGCTGAAGAAGCGGGAGGCGTTCCTGGCCTTCGACACCGCAGCGACGCCCGTCCGCACCATCGAGGATGCGCTCTACTTCGCCAGCTACAAGGGCGTCACCGACATCGTCACCAAATACGCCTGGCCGCGCCCGGCGCTGGTCGTGGTGCGCGCGTGCGTGGCGCTCGGCCTGACCCCGAACATGGTGACGGCGCTGTCGATCCTGCTGTCGATCGCCGCCATCCCGCTGTTCATGGCGGGGCAGTTCGCCGCCGGCCTGCTGTGCGCCTGGGGGATGACCTTCCTCGACACCGTCGACGGCAAGCTGGCGCGGGTGACGGTCAGCTATTCGAAGTTCGGCAACCTGTTCGACCATATCCCCGACCTCGTCTTCCCGCCGGTGTGGTGGTGGTCGTTCATGTGGGGCGCGATGATCGGCGAGCCGCCGGCGGGCGACGCGAGACTGTGGGCCTATTTCGGGGCGATCATGGCCAGCTATGTCGTCGGCCGCCTGTGCGAGGGCGCGTTCGAGCTCAGGAACGGCTTCGTCCCCTTCCTGTGGCGCCCGTTCGACGCCCGCTTCCGCCTCGTCCTGGCCCGCCGCAACCCGAACCTGCTGATCCTCAGCGTCGCGGTCGCGGTCGGGCAGGTGACGGCCGGCTATGTCGCGCTGACAATCTGGTGCGTGGTGTGTGCGGCGGTACAGGTGGTGAACTACGTGCAGGCAGAAGCAGCGCGGGGGCGCGGGAGGCTGGTATCGTTCCTAGATACTGCTGCCGTTGATTAGATTGCCGTTTGAGCTAGTTCTCACGTATGGCAGAAACGTGATATCCAGCCCCACCAAGCGGACCTGACAGATATCGGCTTGATGCAAGGCGCGACGCGGTCGACGCAGCCAAACACCTGCCTCTGCTCGACGCCGTATGGAAAGTCATGTTCTATAATCGGCATGTCTATCATTCGGGCGAGCCGCCACATCCTGATCGAATTTCTTTTGACGAAATAGACGAATCGTGGACCGAATCGATGTTGGCACCATTTGTTGCGCGTGCGTTAGCGCTCTATGATGACGCTTTCAGAATAGGCGATCTTTATTATCGAGCGAAATTTGACTCGACGACATGTCAAAAGATTTTGGTCGAGTTCAGGGACATACATCCGGGTTACACCGAGCGAACTTATGACGAGGTCATAACCTATGGATGCGTCTTGGCGCGCTAGAACCGCATCCGTTTTCTGACGAGACAACCAGGAATGATCAAAGTCTCGTCATACCGCAGAAACACCATTGCCTGGGAGATTACAGCCCTGCCTCTGGATTGGCATCACCTTCAAATCGCGGGTCCGCCCTCCCACCGCACATAGATCGCGGTCGGCAGCAGGCGGTCGCTGCCTGCCTCGCGGATCGTCATCTCACCTGCGGTCACCGACCCGCCGAGGTCGGCATAGGCGGCGCGCACCAGCTCCGCGATCGCCAGCGCCGACATGCGGATCGCGTAGACGGTCAGCACCAGGAAGCAGCTGTCGGCGTCCATCAGGGCGCGGGCGTTGGCGATCAGGCCCGGCAGGCCGCGGTACAGCTCCCACACCTCGCCGTCGGGGCCGCGGCCATATTTGGGCGGGTCGAGGACGATGCCGTCATAGCGTTTGCCGCGCCGCACCTCGCGGGCCATGAACTTCATCGCGTCGTCGGTCAGCCAGCGGATACCGCTCAGCGCACTCGCCTGCGCATTGGCCTGGGCGCTGGCCACCGCCTTCTTCGACGCATCGACGTGGGTGACCGCCGCACCCGCCGCCGCGCACGCCAGGCTGCCGACGCCGGTATAGCCGAAGACGTTGAGCACGCTGGTGCCCGGCCCCAGCCGCGCGCTCATCCAGTCCCAGTGCACCGCCATGTCCGGGAAGAAGGCGAGGTGGCGGAAATTGGTGTTGGCGGCCCAGAACTTCAGCGGCCCGCGGCTGAGCAGCCACGACGGCGGCACGTCGGGCGACAGCGTCCAGCGCCCGCCGCCGTCCTCCTCCGACCCGCCGACGAACTCGCCGTTCGCCGGCCACGCGGCCTCGCGCGGCGCCCACAACGCCTGCGGTTCGGGCCGGATGAAGCGGTAGGGGCCATAACGCTCCAGCTTCCGCCCATGACCAGAATCGAGCAGCGCATAGTCGTCCCACGGCTCGGCGACGAGGACGCCCAGCTCCACTAGGCCGCCTTCAGCAGCGGCGCCCCGACGTCCGCCCGCGCCCGCGGACCGGCCAGCATCGCCGCGCCCGCCGCGCGCACCTCGTCGACGGTGACCGCCGCCAGCCGCTCGACGACCTCCGCGGGCGGCACCAGCCGGCCGTGCACCAGCAGCGATCGCGCCAGATATTCGGACCAGCCGCCCGGCGCCTCCAGGCTCATCAGCAGCCCGGCGCGGACCTGCGCGCGCGCCCGGTCGAGCTCGGCCTGGCTCAGCGTCGCTGCCGTCGCCGCCAGCACCGTGTCGGTCAGCGCCAGCGCCTTCGCGGCATCGCGCTTGGCGGTCGCCAGATAGACGGAGAACAGCCCGGTGTCGGCGTAGGGCGTCGTGCTGGCATAGACCGAATAGGCGAGGCCACGCTCCTCGCGCAGTTCCTGGAACAGCCGCGATGACGCGCCGCCGCCGGCCGCATTGGCGAACAGCAGCGCGGCATCGTGGCCCGGGTCGCCGTGGCCCGGCGCGGCAAGCCCGAGCGTCAGATGTGCCTGCTCGAACTTGCGGCGGTCGTTGTGGACGCCGCCGGTGAACGCCGCCGGCACGGTGGCGGCGCGCACGCCCGCCGGCAGCCCGCCGAGCCAGCGTTCGGCCAGCGCCACCAGTTCGTCGTGCTCGACCGCGCCCGCCGCGACCAGCACGCAGCTGCCGGCGCGGTATTGCCCGCCCAGCCAGTCGCGCAGCGCAGCGGGGCCGAGGCTGGCGATGCTGGCGTCGGTGCCGAGGATCGAGCGGCCGAGCGTGTGGCCGCCGAACGCCGCCTCCTGCAGGTGATCGAAGACGATGTCGTCGGGCGTGTCGCGCGCCTCGCCCAGTTCCTGCAGCACGACCTGCTTCTCGCGCTCGGTCTCGTCCGCGTCGAACAGCGGATGGGTGACCAGGTCGGCGATGACCTCGACGCCGAGCGCTAGGTCCTCCTTCAGCAGGCGGACGTGGAACACGGTCATGTCGCGCGCCGTGTAAGCGTTCAGCGAGCCGCCGACGTCCTCGATGACCTCGGCGATGACGCGGGCGGTGCGGGTGGCGGTGCCCTTGAACACCATGTGCTCGAACAGGTGCGCGACGCCGTTGACGTCGGCGCCCTCGTGCCGTGCCCCGGCGTCGACGTGCAGCGCGACCGCCACCGTGTCGACATGCGGCATGGTGCGGCTGACGACGCGCAGGCCGTTCGCCAGGGTGGAGAGGCGGGTCACCGCGGGTCTGCTTTTGGCTGGGCCCGCGCGGCGACATACGCCTCGACCGCGCCGAGTTCGGCGGGCAGTGTGTCGAAGCGTTCCTCGCGGTCGAACAGCCCGGCGACGCGGGCGGGCATCGCCGGGCGGACGCCGGTGGCGCGCTCGACCGCCTCGCGGAACTTGGCGGGGTGGGCGGTGGCGAGCGTCACGACGGCCTCGTCGCCCGGATGGGCGCGGGCGGCGGCGAGCCCGATCGCGGTGTGCGGATCGATCAGCTGGCCGCAGCGCTCGTGCGCCCAGCGCATGGTCAGCGCCATATCGTCGGCGTCGATCCGCGCGGCGGTGAACAGTTGGGCGGCCTCAGCCCGTTGCGCATCGCTCAGCTGCAGGCGCTTGCTGGCCTCGAACCCCTGCATCGCCGCCGCGCACGCCGCGCCGTCGCGGCCGTGCAGGTCGAACAGCAGCCGCTCGAAGTTGGAACTGACCTGAATGTCCATCGACGGCGCCGCGGTGGGCTCCACGGTGCCGACGCTATAGTCACCGCTGGTCAGCGCGCGCGCCAGTATGTCATTGATATTGGTGGCAACAATCAGCCGCCCCACCGGCAGCCCCATCCGGCATGCCAGATAACCAGCAAAGACATCACCGAAGTTCCCGGTCGGCACCGCAAAGCTGATCCGCCGCTCCGGCGCCCCCAACCGCACCGCGGCGTAGAAATAATAGACGATCTGGAACAACAGCCTTGCCCAGTTGATCGAGTTGACCGCCGACAACCGGAACCGCCCGGCGAACGCGGCATCGTTGAACATCGCCTTCACCAGGCGCTGCGCATCGTCGAAATTGCCCTCGACCGCGATGTTATGGACGTTGGGCGCCATCACCGTCGTCATCTGTCGCCGCTGCACGTCCGACACCCGCCCCGCCGGATGCAGCATGAAGATGTCGAGATGCTCGCGGCCCGCCAGCGCATTGATCGCGGCCGACCCGGTGTCGCCGCTGGTCGCGCCGATGATGGTCAGGTGCTCGCCGCGGCCGCGCAGGAACCGCTCGAACAATCCGCCGATCACCTGCAGCGCGACATCCTTGAACGCCAGCGTCGGCCCGTGGAACAGCTCGAGCAGCCAGTGGCGCTGGTCGAGCTGAACCAGCGGCGTCACCGCGTCATGGTCGAAGCTGCCGTACGCCTCGGTCAGCAGCGCGCGCAGCTCGGCCTCGCTCAGCGCGTCGCCGACGAACGGCAGGCACACCCGCACCGCCGTCTCGACATAGGACAGGCCGGCGAGGCTCCCGACGTCGATCCGGGGCAGCGCGTCGGGCACGTACAGCCCGCCGTCGCTGGCCAGCCCGGCGAGCGTGACGGACTCGAAGTCGAGGATTGGCGCGGAACCGCGCGTGCTGAGGTAACGCATGGAGTGCGACGACATAGGGGCGCAGCGGGGACGGGGCAACTGCGGGGGTGGAACGGCGGAGCTGGACGGCAGCTAGCGCCCAATGGCGAACCTTAGCCTCGGCTGTTACGTTCGTGCGTAGGCGACGGGAGTAAGCAATGCGCAACCAACTCCAACGAGCGGTCGTGGCTTTGGCGCAGACCGCTGACATTCAGCTTTCACTCTTCCCCGACTTTGTTTGCAAAGCAGACGAGTTGGCGTTGGATTTTGAAGATGGGCTGTATGAGATGGTCGGGCACGAAGATGAGTTCTCGGGCAAACAGCGAGCCGCAATCGATACGCTGGATAAGCTTATTTTGTCAAAATGTGGCGAGCAGGACGCTTCGTTTTGGAATGAGACGGCTGTTCGCGAGCATCCGTTTTGGGAAGAGATACGGACAGCGGCCAAGGAAGCCGCCGCCACGATTGGTTGGGATTTAAGTACTCTGCCACCGTCAAATGCAGTCTACGTCTGCGGTCATCCAAGTGGCCGTTAATCACCCGAAGCGGACGCCAGCACCCTTCCAAACAGAGCATCCCGTGGCCGCCACGCGCACTTTCTCCTTGACATCGCGAACCGTATCGGTTAGAAGTCCTCTCAGGCGGGCTGGCGTCCGAAACACGCCGGTCCAACGGCCTGCCGCGCTGCCGGTCCCTCTGCTGCCGACAGCGTGGCGCGAACATCTGCACGGGTTTGAGCGCACAGCATGATCCCAGGAGGACGGATACCACCGGCCAAAGGCACGGCCACATAACGGCACACCCCAGGCAACAGTATCGGCCACCGGCGGCGTAAGAAACCGCTACACAGTCCTCCGCCGCCAAGCCGCTCGTGATCACAGTGTTTGCAACCAGTCGTCGCCGAGGTCCGCCTCTCCCGAGCCGTTTCGGGGTCGGGGCAGCGGACCGGAGCGGGGACGCGCCGGCGGGTGCGGAGTGCGGGACCTGCAAGTCCTTCGCCAACCGTGACGCCGTACGCTGGCCCTCCCCGGCTCACACCGGGGAGGGCCTTGGCGTGCGCGTCGTTCAGGCGCGCCGCCGAGCCACGAAAATCCCGTAGATGATGCCCAGCGTCGCGGCGAAGCTGAACCACTGGATCGCATAGCTGAGGTGGCTGTCGGGCAGGTCGGCCGGCGTCGGCGTCCGCGACGGCTCCAGCGGCGCGACCGCGGTCCGCGGGATCAGCATGAACAGCGGGCGGCCGGGCTGCTTGTCATAGGGGCGTTCGATGATGGTGCCGTCGAACTCGGTATCGACGGTCAGCTGCCCCTCGAACGGCCGCGGCGTCCAGCCGGCGACGACGACGAGATCGGGGTGGCTGCGGTGCGGCGCGCTGCAGGCGACCAGCACAAGGAACCCGGACTCGCCCTTCGCGCTCTCGCCGCCGCGGATGTCGTAGGGGCTGACCCGCCCCGGGCGGCAATCCACATGGGCGCGGCGGTAGGCGACGCTGCCCGCCCCGATCATCGCGCGGTAATAGTCGGAGGGCGTCAGCGGCGGCAGCGTCTGCGCCGCCTCCAGCCGGGCGATCAGGTCATGCTTCCACGCGCGGCGCTGCAGCTGCCAGAAGCCGAGCCAGACCATGACGCCGACCATCGCGACCGTCATCAGCGTCGGGACCAGCGGCAGCCGCCTCATTCGCGCCGCCCGAGCCGGGCCTCGTTCTTGTATTCGAGCGCGACCAGCAGCGCCTTGGCAAAGCGCAGCAGGGCGAGCGTCAGCACCAGCGTCAGTGGAACCCAGATCAGCGCGTGCAGCCACCACGGCGGCGACCGCGACAACTCCAGCCAGATCGCGCCGACAACGACCACCGTCCCGACCAGGAAGATCAGGAACGGGGCGGCGGCGTCACCAACATCGAACTGGGTGAAATCCAGACCGCACTTCGGGCAGCTGCCAGCGAAACCGATAATCGAGCGGAACAGCGTCGGCGCGCCGCAGCGCGGGCAGGCCCCCATCACCGCACCCGCGACCAGCGGGCGGGCCAGCGGCCGGGTCACGATGTCGCCCCCGGCGACGGGCTCACGATGTCGCCCCCGGCGAAGGGGTCAAGTCGCCGCGGCTGCGACCGCCGCGCCGAACTTCGACCCCCAGACGTAGATCGACACGAACAGGAACAACCAGACGACGTCGACGAAGTGCCAGTACCAGGCGGCGGCCTCGAAGCCGAAATGCTGCTTCGGGGTGAAGTCACCGCGATACGCGCGCGCCAGGCAGACGATCAGGAAGATCGTGCCGACGATGACGTGGAAGCCGTGGAAGCCGGTCGCCATGTAGAAGGTCGCGCCATAGATGTTGCCGGCAAAGCCGAACTCGGCGTGGTGATATTCGAACGCCTGAACGGTGCTGAAGATGAGGCCGAGGGCGATGGTCAGCCACAGACCGGTCTTGAGCCCCTCGCGGTCGCCGTGGATCAGCGCGTGGTGCGCCCAGGTGACGGTGGTGCCCGACAGCAGCAGGATCATCGTGTTGAGCAGCGGGAAGACGAACGGATCGAGCACCTCGATGCCCTTCGGCGGCCAGACGCCGCCGATGACTTCCGCACCGCTCGGGTAGAGCGAGGCGCTGAAATAGGCCCAGAACCAGGCGACGAAGAACATCACCTCGGACGCGATGAACAGGATCATCCCGTAGCGGTGGTGAAGCTGGACGACCGGCGTATGGTCGCCGGTGTTGGCCTCGTGCACGACGTCCGCCCACCAGCGGTAGAAAGTGTAGAGGATCAGCGCAGTACCGACCGCGAACAGCCACGGGGCCCAGGTGCCGGCCTTGTGCATCCAGGCCACCGCACCGGTCGCCAGCACCAGCGCCGAGAACGCGCCGAGCAGCGGATTCGCCGACGGATTGACGATGTGGAATGCGTGGGTCTTGCCCGCTGCCATGCGATTAGCCTCTGTGCCTTGTCGCGCTCATAGCTGCGACCGGTTGCGCTCGTCCACCGGGTAGAAGGTGTAGCTGAGCGTGATCTCGTCGATCTTGCGGGCGATCGGATCGTTCAGGATCGCCGGGTCGACATAATAGCTGACCGGCATGTCGACCGTCTCGCCGGCCTTCAGCGTCTGCTCGTTGAAGCAGAAGCACTGGATCTTCTTGAAATACTTGCCCGCGACATCGGGCGAGACATTGTAGGTGGCGCGGCCCGTCACCGGCGCGGCGCTGATGTTGACGGCCTTGTAGAACGCCAGCCGCTGCTCGCCGACGCGGATCGTCGTCTCCGTCGCCTCGGGCCGGAACTGCCACGGCATGCCGGGCGAGATGTTGCCGTCGAAGCGGATCTTGATGGTCTGCCCGGCCACCGTCGCGCCGGGTGCCGCAAGCGCGCGCTGCGTCGTGCCGCCAAAGCCGGTCGCCTGGCAGAAGGCGCGGTACAGTGGCACCGCGGCGAACGACATCGCGACCATGCCGGCGGCGATTGCGGCGGTCGCGAAGGCGGTGCGGTTGCGGGCGGCGAGCGCGGTCATACCATGCGGACCACGGTGATGCCGAAGAACAGCAACGCCAGCGCGCCGAGCAGCAGCCCGAGCGCCAGGCTGCGCGACTTGCGCTTGGCCAGGAATGCGGCGGTCTCGGCGGGGGTCATGCGACGATCCATTGGTCGGCGACGACAGCGGCGAAGATCAGGAACAGGTAGAGCAGCGAGAAACGGAACAGTTTCTTCTCCGGCCCCATCTCGGCCGTGGCGGTCGCGGTGTTTCGCGACACCGCCCAGGCTTGCGCGATGAAGATGCCGCCGAGCGCCAGCGCCACCGTGCCATAAAGCCAGCCCGCCAGACCAAGCGCCCACGGCAGCACCGACACCGGCACCAGCGCCAGCGCATACAGCAGCACCTGCGTGCGCGTCACCTTGAGGCCGTGGGTGACCGGCAGCATCGGCACCCCGGCCTTCGAGTAATCGGCCTCTATGAACAGCGCGAGCGCCCAGAAATGCGGCGGCGTCCACAGGAAGATGATCGCGACTAGGATGACCGGCATCAGCGTCACGTCGCCGGTCACGGCCGCCCAGCCGATCATCGGCGGGAACGCGCCCGCCAGCCCGCCGATGACAATGTTCTGCGGGGTCCGGCGCTTCAGCCAGACGGTATAGACGACGGCATAGAACAGGATCGAACCGAGCAGCAGCGCCGCCGCCAGCCAGCCGACCGCCAGCCCCATCACCATCACCGAACCGCCCGCCAGCGCGACGGCAAACGCCAGCGCCTCCTCCGGGCTGACGCGCCCGGCGGGGATCGGCCGGTTGGCGGTGCGCTTCATCACCGCGTCGATGTCGGCTTCGTACCACTGGTTGAGCGCACCCGCTGCTCCGGCCCCGACCGCGATGCACAGGATCGCGACGAAGCCGAGGAACGGGTTGATGTGCCCCGGCGCCGCGAACAGCCCGCAGGCCGCCGTGAACACCACCAGCGTCATCACCCGGGGTTTCAGCAGCGCGAAATAATCGCGCCAGTCCGCGAGGTTCGTCGCGGACTGGGGAAGGGCCGTGGCGGTCATGCTATTTGATCTGCGGCAGCGTCTCGAACTGGTGGAACGGCGGCGGCGAGCTCAAGGTCCACTCGAGTGTCGTCGCGCCTTCACCCCAGTAGTTGTCGCCGACGCGCTTGCCGGCGAACAGCGACCAGATGACGTTGGCAAAGAAGAACAGCATGCCGACGCCCATGATCGCATAGCCGATCGACGAGATGTGGTTCCAGTAGGTGAACGCCTCCGGATAGTCCGGGATGCGCCGCGGCATGCCCTGCTGCCCCAGGAAATGCTGGGGGAAGAACATGACGTTGACGCCGACGAAGAACACCCAGAAGTGCAGCTGGCCCAGCACCTCGTTATAGGCGCGGCCGCTCATCTTGCCGAACCAGTAGTAGAAGCCCGCGAAGATCGCGAACACGGCACCCAGCGACAGCACGTAGTGGAAGTGCGCCACCACGTAATAGCTGTTGTGCATATACTGGTCGACGCCGGCGTTCGACAGCAGCACGCCGGTAACGCCGCCGACCGTGAACATGAAGATGAACCCGATCGCCCACAGCATCGGCGTCTTGAACTCGATCGAGCCGCCCCACATCGTCGCGATCCAGCTGAAGATCTTGATGCCGGTCGGCACCGCGATGATCATCGTCGCGGCGGTGAAGTACATCTTGGTGTTCACGTCGAGGCCCGAGGTGAACATGTGGTGGGCCCAGACGATGAAGCCGATGCCGCCGATGGCGACCATCGCGTAGGCCATGCCGAGATAGCCGAACACCGGCTTTTTCGAGAAGGTCGAGATGATCTGGCTGATCATGCCGAAGCCCGGCAGGATCAGGATGTAGACCTCGGGGTGACCGAAGAACCAGAACAGGTGCTGGTACAGGATCGGGTCGCCGCCGCCCGACGGATCGAAGAACGTCGTGCCGAAGTTGCGGTCGGTCAGCAGCATGGTGATCGCACCGGCCAGCACCGGCAGCGACAGCAGCAGCAGGAAGGCGGTGACCAGCACCGACCACACGAACAGCGGCATCTTGTGCAGCGTCATGCCCGGTGCGCGCATGTTGAAAATGGTGGTGATAAAGTTGATCGCGCCGAGGATCGACGACGCACCGGCAAGGTGCAGCGACAGGATCGCCATGTCGACCGCGGGGCCGGGATGGCCGCTGGTCGACAGCGGCGGATAGACCGTCCAGCCGGTGCCGGCACCGTTGAAGCCGGCCGGGCCGGGCACGAACATCGAGCCGACGAGCAGCAGGAATGACGGCACCAGCAACCAGAAGGAGACATTGTTCATGCGCGGGAACGCCATGTCCGGCGCGCCGATCATCAGCGGCACGAACCAGTTGCCGAACCCGCCGATCATCGCCGGCATGACGGTGAAAAACACCATGATCAGGCCGTGCGCGGTGATGAACACGTTCCACAGGTGATAGCTGGCGTCGAGATTGCCCTGCGTCCACCACGTCAGATACTGGATGCCGGGCTGCGACAGCTCCAGCCGCATGATGCCCGAGATGGCGCCGCCAATGGTCCCCGCGATCACCGCGAAGATCAGGTACAGCGTGCCGATGTCCTTGTGGTTGGTCGAGAACAGCCAGCGGGTGACGAAGCCCATCGGGGCGTGGCCGTGATCGTCATGCGCGTGGTCGTGCGCGGCCTCGAGGTTGGCGGTCTTGGTCGGCGGGCTGGCCATGCTCTGGCTCTCTCTCAATTGGTGGCGGCTTGCGCGGCGACGGCCGGCGCAGGCTGGGTGGCGGTGGTGTCGGCGGCGACCGGCGCTGGGGCAGCCTGGGCCCCGGCAGCGCTGGCATTGGCGGGGTCAGCCGCCACCGGTGTCGTCGCGGCTTCGGCGGCAGCGGTCGCGGCAGCCTTCGGGACGATGCCGTTTTCCTTCTGCTTGGCCGCGATCCAGGCGGCGTAACGCTCCTTGGAGACGACCTCGATGGCGACCGGCATGAAGGCGTGGCGGGTGCCGCACAGCTGATAGCACTGGCCGAAATACACGCCGGGCTTGGTCGCCTTGAACCAGGTCTCGTTGATGCGGCCCGGCACCGCATCCATCTGCACCCAGAACGCCGGGATCATGAAGGCGTGGATGACGTCGGCGGCGGTGACCAGCACCTTGACCGTCGCGCCGACCGGCACGACGACGCGGTTGTCGACGTCGAGCTGATACGGCGTGCCGGCCTTCGCCGCCTCGTCCTTGGTCAGCATGATCGAATCGAAGCTGAAGCCGCCCGCATCGGGATATTCGAATTCCCAATACCATTGGTGGCCGGTTGCCTTGATCGTCAGGTCGGCCTTGGGCGGCGTGTACTGGTTGGCCAGCAGCCGGAACGACGGCACCGCGATCCACACCAGGATCAGCACCGGCACCACCGTCCAGACGACCTCGACCACCGTATTGTGGCTGGTCCGCGACGCGTTCGGGTTGCGCGACCGGCGATAGCGCAACACCACCCAGCCGAGCAGCCCCACGACGAAGATCGAGATCGTCACCATCATCGGGTTGAGCACGTCGAACACCATGTTCTGCGCTTCGGTGCCGATCGGCGTCACCTGCGTCTGCAGGTTCCAAGCGCCGGGGGTCGGCTGACCGATGCCCGGGGTCGCGGCGGTCCGATCGAAGGCCGGCACGGCAGCGGGAACGGCAACGGTGGCGACGGGCGTGACCGGGGCGGCGGCGACCTGCGCCAGCGTTCCCGCCGGGGCGAGCGCCAGCAACAGCGCGGAAAGGACTAGCCTCGGTCGGTTCATCAGGCCCTCAGGTCACGGTGGAACGCCGCGCGGGCGCTCGAAGTTGCGCGGCTTATATGCGCCGTGGTGCAGTGCGACAAGCGCGCTATGGGTCGCAGGCTCAGGCCTTCAGATCGGCGAACCGCGGCTGTTCCTTGCGCATCTGGGCACCGACCGCGACGGGTACATCCTCGCCCTGCAGCATCGCGGCGTTCCACAGCGCGACATATTCGAGCCCTTCCGCAATCGACTGGTCGCGGCCGCGGTTGAGCACCTGCTTGATACCGGTGATGGCGAGCGGCGACTTCGCCGCGATCTCCTGCGCCAGCGCGTGTGCGGCGGCGAGCGCCGCCTCGTGGTCGACCTCGACGCGGTTGAGGAAGCCGTGCTGCTTCGCCTCCGCGGCGGGAAAGCGCCGCCCGGTATAGGCGAGCTCGCGGATCAGCCCCTGCGGCAGCAGATGCGGGATGCGCTGCAGCGTGCCGACATCGGCAACGATGGCGATGTTGACCTCCTGCACCGTGAAGAAACAGTCCACTGTCCCGACCCGCATGTCGCAGGCGGTGACAAAATCGACGCCGCCGCCGATGCAGCCGCCCTGCACCACCGCGATCACCGGCACCCGGCAGCGGTCGACGACGCTGAACGTCTCCTGCATCTGATGGATGTGGCGGCGGAAGGCCTCGCGGGCCCGGCCGATGTCGCCGGTCGGCCCGCCGAGGTCCGACGCCGCCATGCCGAGGTCGAGCCCGGCGGTGAAGTGCTTGCCGGTCGAGGCGATCACGACGGCGCGCACCGAGGTGTCGGCGTCGATCGCCGCGAACACCTCGATCAGCTCGGTCCAGAACGCCTTGTTCATCGTGTTCAGCGCCTGCGGGCGGCTGAGCGTCACCGTGGCGACGGCATCGGCCACGCCAAGCGTCATCGTGGTCAGTTCCATTGGCGTCACTCCCCGGCTATCGTTGCATCCGATGACCAAGTTCACCGTCAACGGCAACCCCGTCCAGTATCTGATGCCGGCATCGACCCCGCTGCTGTGGGCGCTGCGCGACGCGTCGAACCTGACCGGCACCAAGTTCGGTTGCGGCGCCGGGCTGTGCGGCGCGTGCACGGTCCACATCGATGGCGTCGCCCAACGGTCATGCCAGGTCGCGATCGGCGATATCGAGGGCAGCTTCGTCACCACCATCGAAGGCCTCGCCGACGACCGCAGCCACCCGGTCCAGCAGGCGTGGATTGCCGAACAGGTGCCGCAGTGCGGTTACTGCCAGTCGGGCATGATCATGGCGGTGGCGGCGCTGCTCAAGACCAACAAGCGCCCCAGTGACGCGGACATCGACGCGGCGATCACCAACCTCTGCCGCTGCGGCACCTATCCGCGCATCCGCAAGGCGATCCACCGCGCCGCGGCGGGCGGCGTCGACGCCGGCGTGCCGAGCCCCGAGACGACGCCGAGCGAGGCGGCCCGGATCGCGCCGTCGCTGGTCGCGCGGCCGGTTCCGGCCACTTGACCTTGGTCGCTGGCGGCTGCCGTTGCGGCGACGTGCGCTACACGCTGGCGCTCGACGCCCTGCCCCGCACCTATGCCTGCCACTGCCACGACTGCCAGAAATGGACGGGCAGCGCGTTCAGCCTACAGGCACTGATGCCCGAGACCCTGTTGACCGCGACCGGGCCGGTCGTGCGCTTCGACCTGCCCCATCCCAGCGGTACGCGGGTTTCTGAGCAACGGGTCTGCGGCCGCTGCCATTCCCGGCTGTGGAACACCAACACGCGCCGGCCCGGCATCGCGGTGATTCGCGCCGGGACACTCGACGACGGCGAGGGACTCGAGTGCGTCGCGCACATCTTCGTGTCGCGCAAACAGGGCTGGGTGATCCTACCCGAAAGCGTTCCGCAATGGCCGGAGTTTGCGCCGCCGGAGGCCTTGATGGCCGCGCTATATCCGGCCGGGTGAGCGCCGCCACGGCCAGTCGGTGACGCCGCCGGCGAACAGGCACCACCAGACGATCACCGGCTGGAACGCCAGCCGCGGCCCGTGATACCACCAGCCGAGCTGTGTGCCGCCGACCGCGATGGAATTCAGCGCGTGGTTGATGTTCGCCGGAAACACACACACCGCGTAGAGCGCGAGCATCACGCCGGCGAGCCAGCGCAGCCGCGGCACCAGCAGCGCCACCGCCCCGGCCAGTTCGCAGACGCCGGTGACCGCGATCACCATCGCCGGCATCGGCACCCAGTCGGGCGTGATCGCCAGGAACGTCTCCGGCGACCGCAGATGGGCAAGCCCTGCGAACGCGAATGCCAGCGCGAGAATGAACTGCAGCCAGTCGCGAACGACCTCCCGCCGCGCCTCAACCAAGACGGTTGAGCTGCCCGATCGTCGCCTGCGCCTCCGCCATCGTCCGCCGCACGATTTCGGCGCACGACAGGATTTCGGTGATCGCACCGCCGCCCTGGCCGGCCGCGAGGCACTGGGTCGCAGGCTCGACCTCCATGATCCCCGAGATCGGGCCGAGCAGGTTGTTGCGCACCGAATTGGCGACCTGCGCCATGAACGGCAGCGTTTCCTTGCCCTCCCATTCCTTGGTCGTGGCGTTGGCGATGGCGCGCAGCGTCTTGCCGGTGAACGCCCGGCTGATCACCGTGTCGCTCTCGCTCATGCCGACGATGGCGTTCTTATAGGCCTGGCCCGCATGCGCCTCGTTGCTGGCGATGAAGCGGGTGCCCATCCACACACCCTGGCACCCGAAGGCGAGAGCCGCCGCGAGGCCGCGGCCGTCGAACAGCCCGCCTGCCGCGATCACCGGCACGCCGACCGCGTCGACGACCTGCGGCCACAGCGCCACCGACGCAACGCTGCCGGTGTGGCCGCCCGCCTCGGTGCCCTGCGCGATGACGACGTCGCAGCCGGCCTCGACCGCCTTGACCGCGTGCCGGACATTGCCCGCCATGCACATCACGATGACGCCGGCCTGCCGGAGCTGGTCGACGATCGCCACCGGCACACCGAGCCCGGCGATGAACGCCTTGGCGCCCTCCTCGATGATGATCTCGACGCTGGCCGTCAGCGACTCCGGCTGCGCGGTCAGCAGGTCGACGCCGAACGGCTTGTCCGTGAGCTCACGGACCCGGCGCATCTGCGCGCGGATACCCTCGGGCGGGACGCCGGCCATGCCGAGCGAGCCGAAGCCGCCGGCCTCGCTGACTGCGGCACAGACCTCCGCGTAGGAGACTCCGCCCATGCCCGCGAGCAGGATCGGATGCTCGACCCCAAGCAGGTCGCAGATCGGGGTGCGCAGGCCCATTACAGGCCCTCGGTGATGAACACCCGGTAGTCGGCCGCGGCGAAGCGGTGTGCGCGCGCCGCCACATAGGCCGGGCTGTCGTACCACGCCTTTGCCTCGGCGAGCGTCGGGAACTCAACGATGACCGCACCCTCGATCGGCGCCCCTTCGAGTGTCTCGTTGGCCCCGTAATAGGCCAGCGGCTTGCCGGCATGCCCGGCCAGGCTGGCCCCGGCGGCGGGCGAATAGATGTCCATCTCCGCCTGGTCGCGCAGGCGTTCGCGGGTGAACACGATATAGGCAGCCACTACTCGGCGGCCTGCTTGACGTCGTAGCCGAGCATCGACTTCGCCTCGAGGAAGTCGGCGAAGGCATGGGCACCCCATTCGCGGCCGTTGCCCGACTGCTTGTAGCCGCCGAACGGCGCGTTGAGGTCGCCGGGCGCACCGTTGATGAACACCTGGCCGACGCGCAGCCGGCGAGCGACGGCGCGGGCGTGCTCCGGCTCGCCCTGCACATAGCCGGCGAGGCCATAGACGGTGTCGTTGCCGATGCGGACGGCATCATCCTCGCCGTTATAGGGCAGCATCGTCAGGACGGGCCCAAAGATTTCCTCGCGGGCGATGGTCATGTCGTTGGTGACATCGGCGAACACCGTCGGCTTGACGTAATAGCCGGTCTCCAGCCCTTCCGGCCTGCCGGGACCGCCGGCGACAAGCGTGGCGCCCTCGTCGATGCCCTTCTGGATCAGGCCCTGGATCTTGTTCCACTGCAGCTCGCTGACCACCGGCCCGATCTTGGCATTGCCGTCGGGCGACCCGACCGTCACCGACTCGGCCGCTGCCTTCGCGATCTCCTTGGCCTGCGCCATCTTGGCGGCCGGCACGAGCATCCGGCTCGGGGCGTTGCAGCTCTGGCCGCTGTTGGTCATCATCTGGAGCACGCCGGCCGTCACCGCGGTCTGCAGGTCCGCGTCGTCGAGCACGATGTTGGGCGATTTGCCGCCGAGCTCCTGCGTCACCCGCTTGACCGTCGGGGCGGCGTTCTTGGCGACCTCGATGCCGGCGCGGGTCGAGCCGGTGAAGCTGACCATGTCGACGCCGGGATGCGACGACAAGGCCGCGCCGACCGTCGGGCCGTCGCCGTTGACCAAGTTGAAGACGCCGGCCGGAACACCGGCGGCGTGCAGGATCTCGGTCCAAACCTGCGCCGAGAAGGGCGCGATCTCCGACGGCTTCAGCACCATCGTGCAGCCGGTCGCGAGCGCCGGCACGACCTTGCAGGCGATCTGGTTGATCGGCCAGTTCCACGGCGTGATGAACGCGCACACGCCGACCGGCTCTTTGGCGATCATTGTCGTGCCGCGCAGCTCCTCGAAGCTGTAGGTCTTCAGCACCTCGATGCCGGTCATGATATGGCCGATGCCGATCGCGGCATGCGCCTGCGTCGCCAGCCACATCGGCGCGCCCATCTCCTCGCTGACCGCCGCGGCAACGTCGTTATAGCGCTTCTGGTATTCGGCGGCGATGTTCTGCATCAGCTCCAGCCGCTGCTCGCGGGTGAACAGGCCGTAGCTCTCGAAGGCCCGCCGCGCCGCCGCTACCGCCGCATCGACATCGGCCTGACCGCCGAGCGTGATCCGGCCCGCGACACCCTCAGTGGCCGGGTTGATGACGTCGAGCGGGCGCCCGCCCGGAGCCGGGTCGACCCACGCACCATCGATGTAGAATTTCAGGTAATCGCGCATGGTCGCTCTCCCAAGGTGTGCTTTTGCAGGTGGCGTAGCAGATAGGGCGCCGTCCGCGCTAGGGTGGAGCATGACCGGCGGAATGACGCGGCGCGATCTCGGAATGCTCGGCGGCGCTATCGCCGTCGGTATCGCAACGCCGTGGGGGCTGGCGGCTCTGCGGCTGCCGGGCGACGCGGTCGAGCCATCGCCGGTCATCGCCGCGGTGCTGAACGACCCGGCGACGCCCGTCATCGGCAACCCGCGCGGCAACGTCACCATTGTCGTGTTTACCGATTATCGTTGCCCGGTGTGCCGGCGCAGCGGCGCCGCTCTGACGGAGGTGATGGCCGCCGACCCGGGCCTGCGCGTGCTGGTCAAGGACTGGCCAGCGCTGGGGCCGGAGTCGGTGCCGCCGGCACGCGTCGCGCTCGCCGCTGCTCACCTCGGGCGCTACGCCGACGCCCATGCTGCGCTGCAGGCGAGCGGCGGGCGGCGCGACGCGGTGCGGGCCGCCGGTCTCGACCCCGACCGGCTCGACGTGATCGCCGCCCGCGAGGCCGCCGCCATCGACCGCACCCTCGCCGCCAATGCCCAGCAAGCGTGGTCGCTCGGGCTGCAGGGCGTACCCGCCTTCCTGGTCGGCGAACGGCTGGTGCGCGGCGGCGTGTCGGCGCGCGACCTGCGCCGACTGATCGCTGCGGCTAGGGCCGCGCCAGCACGCTGAGCGCTGCCGCCGTCATCGCCTTGACTGCGGTGTCGATGGCCAGCGGCGCATCGGGAGCGAAGCGCGCGCTGTGCAGGCCGGGCAGCTTGCGCGGATCGCCGGCGGCCGCGGCGTAAAGCGCGGGCGGCTGCGCGCCGACCCAGAACATCGTGCTCTCGACCCCCGCGAAGCCTTTCGAGAACTGCCCGAAATCCTCCGCCGCCATCGACGGTGGCAGCGCCCTGACCCGGTCCGCGCCAAGCGCTGCGACCATCGCCGCGCGCACCTTCGGTGTCTGCAGCGGCGTGTTGAAGGTCGCATCCGACGATTCGGTCTTGGTGACCACCGGCAGCAAGTCGTCCGTCAGGCCCGCCGCCCTTGCCTCGGCGACCGCCACCCGCCCGATACCGAGGAGCAGGCGCTCGCGCGTCGCCTGATCGTAGGTGCGGACCGTGATGCCCAGCCTGGCTTCGTCGGAGATGATGTTGCGCTTGGTGCCGGCATGGAAGGTGCCGACCGTAATCACGCCGGGCTGGCGCGGGTCCTTCTCCCGGCTGATCAGCGTCTGCAGCGTGTCGACGATGCGCGCGCCGATGACGATCGGATCGATGCCGAGCTGCGGCTCCGACCCGTGGCTGCCGATGCCCTTCACCACGATGTCGATCGAGTCGACGTTCGCCAAGATATAATCGTCGGGTACCGCCACCGTGCCCGCCGGCAGCGCGGCGCTGTCGTGAAAGGCGAGCGCGTTGGTCGGCTTCGGGAACCGCGTGTAGAGGCCGTCGTCGAGCATCGCCTTCGCCCCGCCGACGATCTCTTCCGCCGGCTGCCCGATCATCACCAGCGTGCCCGACCAGTGCGCACGGTTGGCGGCCATCGCCCGCGCCAGCCCGATCCAGCTGGTCATGTGCACATCGTGGCCGCAGGCGTGCATCTGGCCCGGGATCGTGCTCGCATACGCCAGCCCCGTCGCCTCGGGCACCGGCAGGCCGTCCATGTCAGTGCGGATTAAGAGCACCGGGCCGGGGCCGTTTACCATGACTGCGACGACGCCGGTGCCACCGACGCCCGTCGTGACGGTGAACCCGGCGGCCTTCGCTTCACTGGCAAGGATCCCCGCCGATCTCGTCTCCTTGAACGCCAGCTCGGGGTGCGCATGCAGGTCGTGGTAAATCGTGACGAGGTCGGCCGGGGCCGCGCCCGCACCGCTCGCGACGGCCAGCATGGCTAGGCTCAGCACGGTCTTGCGCATCGGATTCCCCTTTGTGGGCCACCCTAGCCTGCGCTGCGCTGGCCGCCAGCCTGTTGCTCGGCACCGGGGCCGCGCCGCTGACGCTGCCGCCGCCGTCAGGCGAGCCGCAGCATATTGATTTTGCCGCCGACCCGCTGCTGCGCTTCGCCCATGCGGCGGTGCCGGCGGCACCGTTCCTGGCGCGGATCGGCGAGGCGGCCGCACGTCATCCGGCCGTTATCGCCGCCATCGCCGAGGCGCAGGCGATGGAGGGCGTCCGCACCCAGGTCCGCAGCGGCCTGTTCCCGCAACTGGACGCCAGCCTGACCGGCAGCCGGCAACTGGCGCGCGATTTTGGCAGCCGCGACACCATCGTCGAAAGCCTGCAGCCGCGCGGCCGGGTCGACGCGGCGCTGACCGGCGAGCAATTGCTGTTCGACTGGGGCGCGACCGGCAACCGCATCGGCGCCGCTAACGAGCGCATCCTCGCCGCCCGCGCCGAGGTCGACCGGGTCGCGACGAACACCGCGCTGGCCGCGGTCGCGGCCTGGTACGACGTGCTGGCGGCGGAAACGCTGGTCGCGCTCAGCGCCGACGCGGAGGCGCGGCAGCGCGACATTCTCGGCCAGGTTCGCGAGCGCGTTGCGCAGAACCTTGGCGCCGGCGGCGACGTGGCGCGGGGCGAGGCGATGCTGGCCGACGCGCGCGCGGTCAGCGCCCGCTACGGCCGGCTGCTCGGCCAGGCCCGCGCCCGCTACCGCGAAAGCTTCGGCGGCGACGCGCCCGCCGGGCTGGCGCGGCCGCTGGCGCCGCTGTCCCAGGCGCAGAGCCTTGATGCCGCCGCCGCACTGGCGCGGCGCGCGCCGGCCGTGATCGCCGCGCTGAAACGCGCCGAGGCGGCCCGGCGCGACTGGCGCGCGGCCCGGGCGGACGGCCTGCCCCACCTGTCCGCGGGCGTTGCCGCGACCCGCTACGCGGTGTTCGAGCGCTCCGACTACGAAGTGCGCGGCCTGTTCACGCTGCGCCAGAGCCTGAGCGCGGGCGGCCGGCAGCGCGGCATCGTCGCCGAGGCCGCCGGCAAGTCCCGCGCCGCCGCCGCCGATGTCGATCGCGCCGCCGGCGAGAGCGAGCGCGATGCCGAAGCCGCCTTCGCCGATGTAGAGGCGCTCGGCCGTTCGGTCGCGGCGCTCGAGGCCAGCTACACCGCCACCCGCCAAGTCCGCGACGCCTATGTTGAGCAGTTCCGCGTCGCGCGCGGCACGCTGATCGAATTGCTGCGCGCCGAGCAGGATTACCAATCCGCCGCCGCCGCCCTGCTGCAGGCTGTGTGTGACCGCGACGTCGCCCGTTTCGCGCTGCTGGCGCGCACCGGCGAGATGCTGCCCGCTGCCGGCATCCGCCTCGACGTGACCCTTTGAGGAGAGCTCCGATGACCCCCGCCCCCGGTGCCTGGCTGACCGGCCCGATCCGCGCCAATCGCGGCCTCTACCTCCAGGTCGCGCTGGCCGCAGCGCTGGTCAACCTGTTCGGTCTGGCGACCAGCCTGTTCTCGATGACCGTCTACAACCGCATCGTCCCCAACAACGCGACGGACAGCCTGGTCGCGCTGACGCTCGGCATTGGCATCGTCGTGGTGTTCGATTTCGTGCTGCGGACGCTGCGCGGCTATTTCATCGATATCGCCGGCAGCCGCATCGACCGGGTCGTCGGAGCTTCGATCTTCGACCGGATGCTGGGCATGAAGCTCGGCGACCGCACGGGTTCCGGCGGTGCCTTCGCTGGCCTGCTGCGCGAGTTCGAATCGCTGCGCGACTTCTTCGCGTCCGCCACCATCACCGCACTGGTCGACGTGCCCTTCATCCTGCTGTCGGCCGTGGTGATCTGGGCGCTCGGCGGCTGGCTGGTGGCGGTGCCGCTGGTCATCGTGCCGCTGGTCATCCTCGCCGGGCTCGTCACCCAGCCGGCGCTCGACCGGCTTGCCGCCAAAGGCCTCATCCAGGGCATGGGCAAGCAGGGCGTGCTGGTCGAGGCGATTGGCGCGCTGGAGACGATCAAGTCGTCAGGCGCCGCGCCGCTGCTCGCCCGCCGCTGGGCGCGTGCCGTCGACGGCCATGCCGCGTCGTCCCTGAAGCAGCGCCTCGTCGCCGCCACCGGCATCAACGTCGCGGCGAGCGCCCAGCAGGTCGCCTATATCGCCACCGTCGTCATGGGCGTCGCGATGATCGCGCACCAGGCGCTCAGCATGGGTGCCTTGATCGCCTGCTCGATCCTGGTCGGGCGCTGCGTCGCGCCGCTCGGCCAGATCGCGGCGCTGCTGACGCGGCTCAGCCATACCCGCTCGGCGTACAGGCAGATCGACCGGCTGATGCAGGCCGATGGCGAGGTAGGCGGCAACTACCTGCGCCGCCCCCGGCTCGACGGCGCCATCGAGTTCCGCAACGTCACCTTCTCCTATCCCGGCGGCAACGCCCGTGCGCTCGACGACGTGTCGTTCCGCATCGAACCCGGCGAGCGCGTCGCGGTCATCGGCCGGGTCGGCAGCGGCAAGTCGACGGTCGCGCGGCTGATCCTCGGCCTGTACCAAGCCCAGTCGGGCAGCGTGCTGATCGACCATGCCGATGTCCGCCAGCTGCATCCCGACGACCTGCGCGCCAACGTCGGCGCGGTCCTGCAGGACGTGCTGCTGCTGACCGGCTCGGTCGCCGAGAACATCGGGTTGGGCGAGGCCGACGACGCGGCGGTGCTGCGCGCCTCTAAGCTCAGCGGCACGCACGATTTCATCGGCCAGCTGGCGAATGGCTACGACCTCCACCTGTTCGACCGCGGCGAGGGACTATCGGGCGGGCAGCGCCAGTCGATCGCCATCGCCCGGGCGCTCGCCGTGCCGCGCCCCATGCTGCTGCTCGACGAGCCGACCAGCGCAATGGACATCCAGTCGGAGAACGCCCTGATCGCCCGGCTCGAAACCGAGCTGGCCGGGCGCACTGTGGTCCTCGTCACCCACCGCCAGTCGATGCTGCGCCTCGTCGACCGGGTCATCATCCTCGACCGCGGCAAGGTCGTCGCCGCCGGTCCGCGCGACGACGTGCTGAAGTCGGTCGCGGTCAACTAGGGAAATGCACGCCATGAGCCACGCCGCCACGTTCGACGACCTGCCCGCCGCGCTCGAACCCGCGCACCTCGCCCGCGCCTTGCTGTGGAGCGTCGCCGCGCTGACGCTCGCGCTGCTGGTCTGGGCCGGCCTTGCCCACGTCGACGAGGTCGCGGTCGCGCCGGGCAAGGTCGTGCCCGCACGCCAGCTGCAGGTCGTCTCCAATCTGGAGGGCGGCGTCGTCGCGGCGATCCTGGTGCGGCCCGGCGCGCGCGTCGCCGCGGGGCAGCCGCTGGTCCGGCTCGATCGCAGCCAGTTCGGTGCCGATTATGGCCGGGCGTCGCAGGGCTGGCAGGCGCTGGCCGCGCGCGCCGCCCGGCTGGAGGCCGAGGTCGCGGGCCGCGCGCCGCTGTTCCCGGCGGGCCTAGCCCCCACGGTCGTCGCTACCGAGTCCGCCTTGCTCAGTGCGCGGCGCAACGAGCTCGCGGCCGCAGCCGCCCTCGAAGCCGCCAAGCTGGCTCAGGCGGAGCGCGCGCTTGGCGAGACCCAGGCCGAAGCCGCGGTGCGCGGCCAGGCGGTGACGCTCGCGGCGCAGGAGGCGGCGATGGTCGGCCCGCTGGTCGACAAGGGCATCGAGCCGCGCATCGCGCTGGTCCGCGCCGATTCGGCGCTGGCTCAAGCGCGCGGCGTAGCCGGTGCGGCGGGCATGGCCGTCGCCCGCGCCCGCGCCGGAGTCGACGAGGCCAGCGCCGGTCTGCGCGGCGTCGCCGACCGCAGCCGCGCCGAGGCGAGCACCCAGCTTGCCCAGGCCCGCGCCGAGCTCGCCGCCCAGCAGACCGCGCTGCCGGCCGCCGCCGACCGGCTGAGCCGCACCATCGTCCGCGCGCCAGTCGCGGGCACCGTCAACCGGGTCCTTGTCACCACTGTCGGCGGCAGCGTCCGGCCCGGCGAGCCGCTGGTCGAGATCGTGCCGGCTGGTGACGCGCTGGTCGTCGAGGCGAAGCTGCGGCCCGCCGACATCGGCTTCGTCCACGTCGGCCAGCGCGCCACGGTCAAGCTGACCGCCTATGACTACTCGGTCTATGGGTCACTGGCGGGCATCGTCGAAGCGGTCGCCGCCGATGCCGTTCCCGACGACCGCAGCGGCGAGCCCCATTTCACCGTCCGCGTCCGCACCGACCGCGCCACGTTGAAGGGTCAGGACGGCAAGCCGCTGCCGATCGGTGCCGGCATGATCGCCGAGGTCGACCTGCTCGGCCACAAGCGCTCGGTGCTCAGCTACCTCCTGACCCCGGTGTCGAAGCTTAGCGACAACGCCTTCAGGGAGAAGTGATCTCGATCACGTCGAGCGTCGATTCCCATTTCGGCCACGGCAGCTCCAGCCGCCAGCACTTGGCCCCGATGCGGCGCAGCACGCCGACCTGGTCGCGCTCCGCGTCGCGGGCATAGGCGAACAGGCCGCTCTCGCTGCCGAGGCTGACCGCGCCCAGATAGACCATGCGGTCGCCGTCGTCGTATAGCCGCCCGGCCGTCCGCTGCGCCCCGAGCGGCGCGACAAAGCGCAAGTCGTCGCCCGCCATCTCGAAGCGGCATGGCGTCGTCGCGCTCATCGCCCACACCGGCATGCCGGGGTTGCGGCTGCCGAGCTTGACGGTGCGGCAGCGGTAGTTGCCGGGCGCCGGCGGCCCGCCCTCGGCATAGGCGGCGGGGTCGGCGAGATCGCCGAGCGCGGTCCATTCGGCGGCGCGCCCGGTCTCGGTGACCTGCGCCTTCGCCTGCACCCACGCCTTCCACAGCAGCGACAGGCGCCGGCGGTCCGGCTCGGTAATCGCCTGGCGCCACGGCGGCGGGTCGGCGGCGGCCGGGGCCGCGAGCAGCAACATCAGCAGGGTGAGCGCGGCCCTCATGTCGCCGCCAGCATGTCGCGGACGAAACCCGCCAGGCCCAGCTGACGCCGCCGCGCCAGCCGCTCGGCCTTCAGGATGGCGCGGATTTCGGCGAGGCACAGTTCCGGATCGTCGTTGATCAGGATGTAATCATACTCGCCCCAGTGGCTGATCTCGGTCGCAGCGCGCCGCATGCGGTGCGCGATGACCGCGGCGCTGTCGGTGCCGCGCGATTGCAGCCGGCGTTCCAGCTCGGCCATGTCGGGCGGCAGGATGAAGACGCGGACCAGATCGCTGCCGCTCTCGGTCTGCTGCAGCTGCTGGGTGCCCTGCCAGTCGATGTCGAACAGCACGTCGCGACCGGCGTGGAGCGTGTCCTCGACCAGGCTGCGCGGCGTGCCGTAGCGATGGCCGAACACCGTTGCCCATTCGAGCAGCTCGCCCGCGGCCAGCAGCGCATCGAACCGCGCGTCGTCGATGAAATGATAGTCGCGGCCGTCGACCTCGCCGGGACGCGGCGTGCGCGTCGTCACCGACACCGACATGACGATCTCATGGTCGGTCTCGATCAGGCGGCGCGACATCGTCGTCTTGCCGGCCCCGCTGGGCGACGACAGGACGAACATCAGGCCGCGCCGGGCAGGCGCGGCGGCAGGAGGAGCGAAGTTGGTCACTGCACCCGCGTGTGGCACGCAGGCGGCGGCGACCGCAAGTTTACTTGCCGCGGATCGCCAGCAGCTCGATGTCGAACAGCAGCACTGAATTGGGCGGGATAACCCCGCCGGCACCCGCCGCGCCGTAGCCCAGCGCCGAGGGAATCGTGAAGCGATACTTCGACCCCGGGGTCATCAGCTGGACACCCTCGGTCCAGCCGGGGATGACCTTGTCGAGCGGGAACACCGCCGGCTCGCCGCGGCTGTAGCTCGAATCAAACACGGTCCCGTCGATCAGCTTGCCTTCGTAGTGGACCGCGACGGTGTCGGTACGCGACGGATGCGCACCGGTGCCCTCGGTCAGCACCTCGTACTGAAGGCCGCTCGGCAGAGTCTTCACGCCCGGCTTCTCCCGGTTGGTTTTCAGATAGGCAAGATCAGCGGGGCGGACGGCGTCGGTCGCCGACTTGGTGCCGAGCCAGACCAGCAGGCCGACCAGCGCCGCCAGCACGACACCAATGGCGATCCAGCGGCCGGTGTGGCTAACCGGCGCGGCGGTCGCTGCCACCGGCCTTACTTGGCGCCGTCGCGCTCGGCGCGCTTGCGCTCGAGCTTGCGGGCGCGGCGGACGGCGGCCGCCTTCTCGCGGGCGCGCTTCTCGCTCGGCTTCTCGTAGTGACGGCGCAGCTTCATCTCGCGGTAGACGCCTTCGCGCTGCAGCTTCTTCTTGAGCGCGCGCAGCGCCTGGTCGACATTGTTGTCGCGAACTACGATCTGCAAGCCGTTCTCTCCA
>JBBQWN010000005.1:0-112687 GCA_038210595.1 Sphingomonadales bacterium
TCCATCAGGTCTTCGGGGGCATCGGCCATATTACTATCCTTCGATTTGGGATCGAAAGAACAGCGCACCAGCCGCCGGCCGGTTCCGGTGCCAGACGCGTAACAATTGCAGCGACTTGCGTTAGTGCGCGTCGCCCCAGCTGCGGCCCGAGCCGATCTCGACACCCAGCGGCACTGACAGCTCGACCGATGGGCCGACCGCGCCGGCCATGACCGAGCGGATGACCGCGCTCGCCGCCTCGACCTCTGCCTCCGCCACTTCGAATACCAGTTCGTCGTGAACCTGGAGCAGCATCCGCGTGCCGGTCAGCCCCGCTGCCGCCAGCGCCGGGTTCATCCGCACCATGGCGCGCTTGATGATGTCGGCGGCCGTGCCCTGGACGCGGGCGTTGACCGCCTGGCGCTCGGCGTTCTGGCGCTCGCCCATCTGCTTCGAGAAGATCATCGGCACATGGATCTTGCGGCCGTGCAGCGTGCTGACGAAGCCGACGTCCTTCGCCGCCGCGATCGTCTCGGCCATGTAGTTGCGGATACCGGGGAAGCGGCTGAAATACAGCTCGATATAGCGCGCCGCCTCGCCGCGCTCGATGCCCAGCCGCTGCGCCAGGCCGAACGCGCTGATGCCGTAGATGATCGAGAAGTTGATCGTCTTGGCGCGTGCCCGGGTGTCGCGGGTGACCTCGCCGAACACCTCCTGCGCGGTGAGCGCGTGGACGTCGCCGCCGTCGGCATAGACCTGCTTCAGCTCCGGCACGTCGGCGATGTGCGCGACGAGGCGCAGCTCGATCTGGTTGTAGTCTGCGGCCAGCAGGACATTGCCGGGCGCCGCGACGAAGGCGTGGCGGATACGCCGGCCCTGCTCGGTGCGGATCGGGATGTTCTGCAGGTTGGGGTCGGTCGACGACAGCCGGCCGGTCGAGGCGGTGGCGAGGCCGAAGCAGGTGTGGACCCGCTGCGTGTCCGGATGAATCTGCTGCTGCAGCGCGTCGGTATAGGTCGACTTCAGCTTGGTCAGCTGGCGCCAGTCGAGCACCCGCGCGGCGATGTCGACGCCGCTGGCCGCCAGCCGCTCCAGCTCGGTGACGTCGGTAGCATAGGCCCCGGTCTTGCCGCTCTTCTTGCCCGATGCGTGCCCAAGCTTGTCGAACAGCACCTCGCCCAGCTGCTTCGGGCTGCCGATGGTGAACTTGTGGCCCGCCATCTCGTGGACGGTCGCCTCCAGGCTGGCGATCTCGGTCTCGAAGGCGGCCGACATGGTCGACAACTGCTGGCGGTCGACCAGGATGCCGGCGCGTTCCATGCCCGCGACCACCGGGATCAGCGGCCGGTCGACGGTGCGGTAGATGCGCGTCGCCTGCTCGCGCCACAGCCGTTCTTTGAATTTCAGATAGAGC
This sequence comes from Sphingomonadales bacterium, assembly GCA_038210595.1. Classification (GTDB taxonomy): domain Bacteria; phylum Pseudomonadota; class Alphaproteobacteria; order Sphingomonadales; family Sphingomonadaceae; genus Glacieibacterium. Next base: position 1,394 of record JBBQWN010000005.1, read on the forward strand.
CGCAGCGTCACGTCGGCGTCCTCGGCGGCATAGTCGGTCGCCTTGCGCAGCTCGACGAAATCGAATGTCACCCGCGCCTTGTGGGTGCCCGTCACCTCCTTGTAGCTGATCGGCGTGTGGCCGAGGTGGCGGGTCGACAGATCGTCCATGCCGTGGCCGTTCCAGCGCCCGCCGTCGAGATTGTAGCTCATCACCATCGTGTCCTCGAACGGCGCGATGGCGTGCGCGCCGTGCCGTTCGAAGACGATCATGTCGTACTTCAGGTTCTGCCCGACCTTCAGCACCGCCGGGTCAGCGAACAGCGGGTTCAGCCGTGCAATGACGTCCTTCGCGCTCAGCTGGTCGACCGGCTCCGCCAGCAGCCCCTCGCCCGACTTGTGGTCGAGCGGCACATAGCAGGCGACGCCGGGCGCGATGGCGAGGCTGAGGCCCACCAGGCAGGCGCGCGTCGCGTCGAGGTTGTCGGTCTCGCTGTCGACAGCCACCAGCCCCTGCGTCGTCGCTGTCTCGATCCACCAGTCGAGCCGGTCGAGCGTCGTCACGCACTCATAGTCGGCATGGTTGAAGGGGATCGCCGGCGCCTCGCTGACCGGCATCGCGTGCGCGGCCTCGGTCTCGCGGCCGAGCTTCGACAGCAAGGCGCGGAAACCGTGGTGCGCCAGGAACGCCGCCAGCGGTTCCTTCGGCGGCTCCTGCAGCGTCAGGGTCTCCAGCGGCAACTCGAGCGGCAGGTCGTCCTTCAGCCGCACCAGCTCGCGTGACAGCCGCGCGTTGCCGGCGTGGGTTTCCAGCATCTCGCGCAGCTTCGGCCGCTTGATCTCGTCGAGCCGCGACAGCAGCGCATCCACCGTGCCGAACTCGCGGATCAGGTCGGCCGCGCCCTTCGGCCCGATGCCGCGCACGCCCGGCACGTTGTCGACCGAGTCGCCCATCAGCGCCAGCACCTCGCCGACCTGCTCCGGCCCGACGCCGAACTTCTCGACCACTTCCTCGCGGTTGATGCGGCAGTTCTTCATCGTGTCGTACATGTCCAGGCCCGGCTGGACGAGCTGCATCAGGTCCTTGTCGGAGCTGACGATGGTGACGTCGAAACCCTCCTTCAGTGCCGCAAGGCTGTAGGACGCGATGATGTCGTCGGCCTCATAGCCGTCCTGCTCCAGGCACTTGATCGAAAACGCCCGCACCGCGTCGCGGATCAGCGGGAACTGGGGAACAAGGTCCTCGGGCGGCGGCGGCCGCTGCGCCTTGTAGCCGTCGTACATTGCGTTCCTGAACGTCGTCGCGCCGGCGTCGAACACCACCAGCAGGTGCGTCGGCGCCTCCGCCTTGTTCAGCTCCTCGATCAGCTTCCACAGCATCGCCGTGAAGCCGTAGACCGCGCCGACCGGCGTGCCATGCGGATCGGTCAGCGGCGGCAGCCGGTGATAGGCGCGGAAGATATAGCCCGAGCCGTCGACGAGGTAGAGGTGGTTCTTGGCCATCGCCGCCGATGTAGCGGCTCGGCGCCGGTGCGGCCAGTCTGCCTAAACCGCCACCAGCACCGGCCGGCCGCGCTTCAAGGTGGCGGCTTCGTTATGGCGGATCACCACCTGCGTGCCGGGCCCGGTATCGCTGACCACGATCTCGGCGCGCAATTGCTTGGCGAGCGCCTGGACGATGGCGGTGCCGAGGCCCGGCTCGGTGGTCTCGCCGCCGTTCATGCCGACGCCGTCATCGGTGATGGTCAGCGCCCAGTCGTCGCCGGTCGCCTCGTACCGGACCGCGATCGCGCCCTTGCGGTCGCCGGGGAAGGCGTGTTTCAGCGCGTTGATGACCAGCTCGGTGACGATCAGCCCAAGGCTGACCGAAACCTCGGCCTGGACCTCGCTGTCGTCGACGGTGACGGTCAGGCGCAGCTGGACGTGATCGTGGATCATCGACGCGCCGATGCTGGCGCACAGCCGGGTCAGATAGGCCTTGAGCGCGACGGTGCCGGTGCCCGAGACCGACAACTGTTTCTGCACCGCTGCCACCGACATGACGCGGTGATGGGCGTCGGTCAGGTGGATGCGGGTTTCGTCCGTCGAGGCCTTGCGGGCACCCTGCATCAGCACGCTGGCGACGATCTGCAGGCTGTTGGCGACGCGGTGTTGCAGCTCGCGCATCAGCACCTCGTTGTCGGTGACCAGCGCCTCGCGCTGGCGGTCGCGCACCCGCTCGTCGGTGACGTCGGCGACGGCGAGCAGCAGGCGGACCCCGTCGCGGTCGTCATAGGCCAGCTTGTTGGCGTGGAGGACGAGGCGGCGCATGCCGTGCCGGGCGGTCTGCAGGTCGAATTCGTAGGATGCGACCTCGACCCCGCTGTCGACCGTTGCGGCGAGCAGCGAGCGCAGCCGCGGCGAATCCCACTCCCCATCGCCGAGCACGAAGATCGACAGGCCGACGGCCGCGTCGCAGTCGACATCGAAGGCGCGGCAGAAGGTCAGACTGAGCGCGACCACCCGCAGCCGTCGGTCGAGCAGCAGCAGCGGCGCGCTCGCCGACCCCACCATCGCCTGGACGAGGGTCAGTGCTGCCGGCACGAGCGGTGTATCATCGGCCACAAGCGGGCCTTTCAGGAACCGGAGACTCGCATGGCGAAAGTCGTATCCCGGCAGCACACGCCAAATCTTCCGGCGGCCTGGGGCCGACGGGCGCGAAACGAAACCGTACACTAGCATGTCGGCGTCCGGGGGCGTCACGAATTCGCGCCGACACCGGCGTGTTGACGTCACCGCGCTCCGGCAGCAGGTTGCGCGCCTCGACGGGAGTCGTTGCCGATGGCTGCCAAGCGCCTGGTTTTCTGTTTCGACGGCACCTGGAACCGGCTCGACGCGACGACGCCGACCAATGTCGTGCTGACCGCCGAAAGCATCGTGCCGACCGCGAAGGACGGCACCGCCCAGCTGATCTGGTACGATCAGGGCGTCGGCACCGGCAAGGCCGACCGCTGGACCGGCGGGCTGCTCGGCGCCGGGGTCGAGCCGATCATGGCGGACGCCTACCGCGCGCTGATCTTCAACTACATGCCGGGCGACGACATCTATGTCTTCGGCTTCTCGCGCGGCGCGTACACGGCGCGCTCGTTCGTCGGGCTGCTGAGGAATTGCGGCATCGTCCGGCGGGTCGATGCCCGGCGCGCGGCGGAGGCGGTGGCGCTGTACCGCAGCCGCAGCCACGACATGTCGCCCGACGCGCTCCGCATGAACCGCTTCCGCGCCGAGGTGTCGCCCGACATCTGCGTCAGCCAGACCGAGGACCAGTGGCGCGCCGAGACCCTCGACCGCTACGAGCTCGGACTGCGGCCGATCCTCAATATCTGCTATCTCGGCGTCTGGGACACGGTCGGCGCGCTCGGCGTGCCGTCGAATTTCCCGTGGTCGCGGTGGTGGAACCGCAAGTACGAGTTCCACGACACGGTGCTCACCCCGCGCGTCCGCTCCGCCCGCCACGCCGTCGCCATCGACGAGCGGCGCAAGTCGTTCGCGCCGTCACTGTGGGACAATCTCGACACCATGAACGAGCTGCGCGGCACCACCAGCGCCGCCGCCGATGCGCCCTACCAGCAGAAATGGTTTCCCGGCACCCACGGCTCGGTCGGCGGCGGCGGCGACCGGCGGGGCCTCAGCGACCAGGCGCTCGACTGGATCTGGGACGGCGCGCGCGCGGCGGGACTGGAGCTCGACACCGCGCTCGACAGCCGGGTCTGGCAGCTTGCACCGTCGGCGCGCGAGGCGCTCGACAACATGCGGGAAAAGCCGAAGGGCCCGCTTGCCGCGCTGATGCGGCTGCTGCCCCAGGCCGACCGCTCGCCGGGGCCGCAGACGCTGCACGAGCTGTCGGTCAGCGCCAAGCGCCGCTGGCACGAGGCGCAGCGCGACCTGCCCGAACGCCGCCGCTACCGCCCGCCGACGCTGGGCGACGTCGCCGGCGCGCTCGACCGGCTCGACCCGAAGGAGCTGGGCATCACGCTTGCCAACGACGGCGTCGCGACCACCGGCTTCACGCTGCACGAGGTCCAGCGCGGCGAGACGCTGGCGTCGCTGGCGCTGCATTATTACGGACAGGCGTCGCGCTACCGCGAGATCTATGACGCCAATCGCAACAAGCTGTCCGATCCCGGGCGCGTCTATTGCGGCCAGATGCTGCGTATCCCGAACCCGCCCGCCGCCGTCGATCCGCCCGCGGAAGCCAGCGGCGCGGCGCAGGGCGGCGACGAGGGTGCGTCCGCCTAAAGCAGCCCCAGCGCGCGAAAGCTGGCATGGCCGGTGCGGCCGATTACGACATGGTCGTGGACCGACAGGCCCAGCGGCCTGCCCGCCTCGACGATCGCCTTGGTCATCTGGATGTCGTCGCGGCTGGGGGCGGGGTCGCCGCTCGGGTGGTTGTGGACCAGGATCACCGCGCTGGCCGCCAGCTCCAGCGCGCGCTTGACCACCTCCCGCGGATAGACGGCGGCGGCGTTGATCGTGCCGTCGCCCATCTTCTCGTCGCGCATCAGGATGTTGCGGTTGTTGAGGAAGATCACCCGGAACTCCTCGGTCATCCGGTGCGCCATCGCGGCGTGCAGGTAATCGGTCAGCGCCTGCCACCCGGACAGCACCGGTCGGTCGAGCGCCGCGGTCCGGAGCGAGCGCAGCGCGGCTGCTTCCACGAACTTCAGCGCCGCCGCCGCGCCGGTGCCCAGCCCCTCGACCCGCGCCAGCTCGGCCGGTGAGGCCGCGAGCAGCGCCGGAAACGAGCCGAACTCGGCCAGCAGCCGCTTGGCCAGCGGCTTGGTATCCCGCCGCGGGATCGCCAGCCCGAGGATATATTCGACCAGCTCGTAATCGAGGAACGCGTCACCGCCGCCCTCCAGCAGCCGCTCCCGCAACCGCTCCCGGTGCCCGCTGCTCTGATCCTCGCCCCCCGGCATCGCCGTCATGAATAAGGCCGATGGCGCGCTTTGCAAAGCGGAGGAGCTCCCTCCCCCGTGAGCCTTCGCGAACGTAGAGTGGGGAGGGTCGGGGTGGGGGCAGAGCCACGCAACGCTGGTCCGAGCGCGGGGTAGTACCCCTCACCCCAGACTTGCTGCACTCACCGGCAGTAGCGGACGCTCGTCGTTTCATGCAGACCGGACCCATGGACGCGCAAAGCTCATGTTGTTGCCCCGAGTTAGGCGACCTTGAGATCATCTGCATGGCCGATCTGGACGGCTTGGACGACCGCGTCTTCGCGACTCTCGATGAGGTTCGGAAGCATGGCGGCGAGCAATGGTGGCTATACGCATCGACGTGCAGCGCGTGCGGACAGGATTGGATGGTCGCGCAGGACGAGCGCATCCATGACAACTTCGTCCTGAAGCGTGTCACACCAGCCATCATGAAGGGAATTGTTCACGCCTCCGAATGGCCCGAAGACTTCTTGCGTTTCGAACGCGTACTTCGGCTTGAACGGGAATTCGGGAAGGTCGCACGCTTTATGAACCCTCGCGACTCCGCGCTTGTTGAAACCGCCGCCGATCTCCGGCGCGAACGCCCTGACATCTCGATCGAAGACATCGCGTTCGTGCTCGCAATATCAACGGATTCGGCTGCACGCCTTACGCGGCCGTAAGATTCGCGATCCGCGCGTCCGCCCTTGAAAAGGGCGATTGCGTAGCTGCAAACCCTAGTGAGTAAGCAGCCATAGGAGGTCGGAGACGACCGCTCGGAACGTGCCGAGCTTGAGAGACCTCCACACGATGACGCCCATGATGATTGCCAGCACGACGACCGCAACAACGATCGGCGGGTTCACTGGGGTTTCTCCGGCACCGGCTTATACTTCGCCCTAATAAGGCGGATGATGTAACCCCGCCGGCGAGCCCGTGAACACCTCGCACCCGTCCTCGGTAATCCCGACCGAGTGCTCGAACTGCGCCGACAGCGAGCGGTCGCGGGTCACCGCGGTCCAGCCGTCCTCCAGCAGTTTCACCTTCGACCCGCCGAGGTTGATCATCGGCTCGATGGTGAAGATCATGCCGGGCTTGAGCAGCTCGCCGGTTTTAGGCCGCCCGAAATGGACGACGTTGGGCGCGTCGTGGAACACGCGGCCCACGCCGTGACCGCAGAAGTCGCGCACCACCGAGCAGCGCTGGCCTTCCGCATAGCTCTGGATCGCATGGCCGATATCGCCGAGCGTGTTGCCGGGCCTCGCCGCCGCGATGCCGCGCTGCAGGCATTCCCACGTGATATCGACCAACCGCCGCGCCTTCAGCGGCACGTCGCCGACCAGGAACATGCGGGAGGTGTCGCCGTGCCAGCCGTCGACGATGACGGTGACGTCGATGTTGACGATGTCGCCGTCGCGCAACCGCTTCGCCGACGGCATGCCGTGGCAGACGACGTGGTTGACGCTGATGCACAGCGAATGGCTGTAGCCGCGGTAGAAGATCGTCGCCGGGACCGCACCCCGCGCCAGCACGAAGTCATAGGCCAGCCGGTCGAGCTCCGACGTGACCACGTCCGGCACGACGTGCGGCACGAGCATGTCGAGCACTTCGGCCGCCAGCCGCCCGGCGGCGCGCATGCCGGCGAAACCCTCCGGGCCGTGCAGCTTGATCGTCGCGGTGCGCTCTTCCGCGTCGGCCAGCGCTTCATAGGTGGCGGCGTAGGTCATCGCGTCACGATGTATGGCGCGGGCGGCGTCAGGGCAACCCGCGCGGGCGGCGCGGCCTCAAGCCACGGCGCGGCGGCGCAGCAGCTGCCGGGCCGACAGGCCGAGCCAGAGGCGGACGGTCAGCGAACTCGCGATCGCCGCCACCGCCGCGCCTTCGGCGCCCAACAACGGCAGCAGTACCGCGAGCCCGCCGAGATTGACCGCCGCGCCCGCGGCGCGCCCGGCCAGCACCTTGCCGGCCTTGCCATGGGCGTTGAGCACCGGCTCAAGCCCGAGGCCCGACAGATCGATGGCGGCGGCGACCGCGAGCAGCAGCAACAATTCCCGTGCCGAGCCGAAGCCCGGGCCGGCGAGCAGGGTCAGCACCGTGCCACCGGCGACGGCAAACACCGCGACGACGACGACGGCGAGGCCGGCGGTGACCAGCTCCACCCGCCCGGCGATGCGCGCCAGCGTCGCGCGGTCGTCGGTCGCGACCAGCCGCGCCATTTCCGGATACAGCACCCGCGCCATCGCCTGCACCGGCTTGACCAGCCCCTTGGCGACCCGGCTGGCGAGGCGGTAGCCGCCCGCCATGCTGGTGCCGACAACGCCGCCGATCGCCAGCGTTGCGGCCTGTTCGCCGGTGACGGTAAGCGAGGACGACAGGTTGGTCATCCACGAGAAGCGCCAGATGCGGCGGTTTTCGCGGGCCGCCTGCGCGAACGCGGCGCGGCCCAGCGCCGGGCGGCGTTGCCGCGGCCCCAGCGCCACGAACCACGTCACGCCGCTCTGGATCAGCGCCGCCGACGCCCAGACGGCGAGGAAGCCGGGGACGCCGCCGCCCAGCCACCAGGCGGTCAGCGACCCGATCACCCGCACCGACGGACCGATCGCCTGGCAATAGGTCAGCAGGTCGAAGCGGTCGAACAGCCGCAGCACGCCGTTGGGCGTCGCGCCGATCGACAGCAGCAACGCCGCGCCGAACAGCGCCGCGTCGCGCTGCTCCACCGCCGACCAGCCGAGCCACGGCCCGGCGAGGCCGACCCCGAGCCAGGCGATGCCCGCGCCCAGCACCGCGGTGGCGAGGTCGAGTGTCGTGGTGAAGCCGAGCAGCCGTGCCAGGCGCCCGGGCTCGCCGTCGGCGCGGTGCTGGGCGCCGTAGCGGATCACCGCCTGCCACGACTGGAACTGCATCAGATTGGCGATCGTCTGGCCATAGGCGAGGACCAGCGAGAACAGGCCGAACTGCGCCGGCCCGAGCGCGCGGGCGGCGACCGCGAGATAGATCAGGCTGGCGACGCCGCCGAAACCCTTGCCGCCGAGCAGCCAGGCGACGTTCAGCCCCATGCGCCGGTAGACGGGCCGGGTGGCAGCGGCGGCGGGGGCAGCGGGGGACGGCGGCGGGGTCATGCGCCGCTCCCCGTGGCACAGGCTGCGGCTTCACTCCACCCCGCCTTCCCCTTCCCGGCTTGCGCGCCCTGCGCTAGACCCCGCCCGGAAATGGCCACCGAACGCATCTATACCGCCGCCCTGCTGATCATCGGCGACGAGATCCTGTCGGGGCGGACGCAGGACGCGAACCTCGCCTATCTCGCCAAATGGCTGGGGGTGCAGGGCATCCGGCTGCGCGAGGTCCGCGTCGTCGCCGATGACACGCAAGCGATCGGCGACGCGGTCAACGCGCTCCGGGTCGCCCACGACTATCTGTTCACCACCGGCGGCATCGGGCCGACCCACGACGACATCACCGTCGATGCGATCGCCGCCGCGCTCGGCGTGCCGGTCGTCGTCCACCCCCAGGCGAAAGCGATCCTGACCAGCTACTACGGCGACAAGCTGACCGATGCCCGCCTGCGCATGGCGCGCGTCCCTGAAGGCTCGCAACTCATTGAAAACTCACGAACCGGTGCGCCAGGCATTCGTTTTGCCAACATATTCATAATGGCAGGAGTCCCCGCCATCACCCAGGGCATGCTCGCCGCCCTCGATGGCCAGTTGCCCGGCGGTGCCCCGGTGCTCAGCCGCACCGTCGCCGCCTGGACCGCCGAGAGCACGGTCGCCAGCGTGCTCCTCACCGTCGAGAAGGCCAATCCCGGCACCCAGATCGGCAGCTACCCGTTCTGGCGCGAAGGCCGGACCGGCGCCAACTTCGTCATCCGCGCCACCGACCGCGCCGCGCTCGATGCCTGCGCCACCGCACTGCTCGCGGCACTGACCGAAGCCGGCATCGCGCCGGTCGACGGTGAACTGTGAACGCCGCGCGCCTGGCGATCTGGGTCGTGCTGGCGACGCTGTTCGCGGTGTTCGCGGCGACCAACTGGACGGGCGTCACGCTGGCGTTCGGCGCTACCGAACTGATCGTCAAGCTGCCGGTGCTGCTGCTGGCGACCGCGGCGCTGGGCTATGTCGCGGGCGCGCTGCGGACCCGGTTACGCCACCGCCGCCGGCTCGCGGCAATACCGGTATCGGCCGTGCTGCCCAGCGAAGCACAGCCGACCATCGTGCCGCCGGGATGCGGATGAGCAACCCGGTGTTCGTCGCGGTCGATACCGCGCAGCTGCGCGTCGCGCAGAAGCTGGTGCGCACCGTCGGAGCCCATGTCGGCGGCATCAAGCTGGGCCTGCAGTTCTTCGCCGCCAACGGTCCGGCGGGGGTGCGCACGCTCGCCGAGCACGGCCTACCGCTGTTCCTCGATCTCAAGTTCCACGACATCCCGAACACCGTGTCGCGTGCCGTGCAGTCGGTCGGCACGTTGGCCCCGGCGGTCATCACCGTCCACGCCAGCGGCGGCCGCGCGATGCTGACGCGCGCCAAGAAGGTGGCGCCGCCGGGCACCCGCGTCGTCGCGGTGACGGTGTTGACCAGCCTGTCCGACCGCGACCTTGCCGATACCGGCGTGAAGCGCAACGCGGCGCTGCAGGTCGAGGCGCTGGCGCGGCTGGCGCGCTCGTGCGGTCTGGACGGCATCGTTTGCTCCCCGCTCGAGGTCGCGGCGGTCAAGGCGGCATGGCCGGACGGTTATTTCGTCGTCCCCGGCATCCGCCCGGCAGGCAGCGATGCCGGTGACCAGAAGCGCAGCGGCACACCCCAGGCGGCGCTGGCGGCGGGTGCGTCGATGCTGGTCATCGGCCGGCCCATCACCGCGGCCGCCGACCCGGCCGAGGCGGCGCGCGCCATCGTGGCGAGCCTGTGACGGCAATCAAGATCTGCGGCCTGTCGACGCCCGGTACGCTCGACGCGGCGGTCGGGGCGGGGGCGACACACATTGGCCTGGTGTTCTTCGAAAAGAGCCCGCGCAACCTCGAACCGGCGTGCGCGGCAAGCTTGGCGGCGCGGGTCGAGGGGCGGGTCATGCGCGTCGGCGTCTTCGTCGATCCCGACGATGCGCTGCTCGACGCCACATCCCAATCGCTCGATATCATCCAGCTCCACGGCAGCGAGAGCCCCGCCCGCGCCGCCGCGATCCGCGCTCGCACCGGCAAGCCGCTGTGGCGCGCCGCGGGCGTCGCCAACGCCGCCGACATCCGCACCGCGAGCGCCGCCGCGCGAGGCAATTGCGATCTGTTGCTGCTCGACGCCAAAGCGCCCGCCGCGGCCTTGCTGCCGGGCGGCAACGGGATGCGCTTCGACTGGCGGCTGCTCGGCGAAGAGCGCCCGGCGACGGCGTGGGGCCTGTCGGGCGGGCTCGACGCCGGCAATGTCGCAGACGCGATTCGTGGCTGCGCGCCGGGGCTGGTCGACGTCTCCTCAGGCGTCGAGACCGCGCCGGGCGTCAAATCCATCGACAAGATCCGCGCCTTCGTCGCGGCAGCAAGGGCAGCATAGTGGCAACGGCGACGAGTCTGAGGAGCGGCCCCGACGCGCGCGGGCATTTCGGGGCCTACGGCGGGCGCTATGTCGCCGAAACGCTTATGCCGCTGATTCTCGACCTGGAGGTCGCGTATCGCGCGGCGCAGGCCGACCCCGCCTTCAAGGCCGAATTCGACTGGCTGATGACCCATTATGTCGGCCGTCCCAGCCCGATGTATTTCGCCGAGGCGCTGACCAAGCACATCGGTGGCGCAAAAATCTACTTCAAGCGTGATGAGCTGAACCACACCGGCGCGCACAAGATCAATAACTGTATCGGTCAGATCCTGCTGGCGAAGCGCATGGGCAAGACGCGGATCATCGCCGAGACCGGGGCGGGCCAGCACGGCGTCGCCACGGCCACCGTGGCGGCGCGCTTCGGCCTGCCGTGCACGATCTACATGGGCGCGCGCGACGTCGAGCGGCAGTCGCCCAACGTCTTTCGGATGAAGCTGCTCGGCGCCGAAGTCCGCCCGGTCGAGAGCGGGTCGAAGACGCTGAAGGACGCGATGAACGAGGCGCTGCGGGACTGGGTCACCAACGTCCACGACACCTTCTACATCATCGGCACCGCCGCCGGGCCACACCCATATCCGGAGCTGGTCCGCGACTTCCAGTCGGTGATCGGCCACGAGGCCAAGGCGCAAATCCTCGAGGCGGAGGGGCGTCTGCCCGATGTGCTGTGCGCCGCGATCGGCGGCGGCTCCAACGCCATCGGGCTGTTCCACCCGTTCCTCGACGACGAAGTGCGGATGATCGGCGTCGAGGCGGCGGGCCACGGTGTCGACACCGGCCAGCACGCGGCCTCGCTGCTCGGCGGCGTCGACGGCGTACTGCACGGCAACAAGACCCGGCTGCTTCAGGATGCAGACGGCCAGATCGCCGAGGCCCACTCGATCTCGGCCGGTCTCGACTATCCCGGCATCGGGCCGGAGCACGCCTGGCTGCACTCGATCGGCCGGGTCGAATACCAGTCGGCGACCGACGCCGAGGCGCTCGACGCGTTCCAGCTGCTGTGCCGCACCGAGGGCATCATCCCGGCGCTAGAGCCGGCGCACGCCATCGCCGCGATCGCGCGCTTCGCACCGGGGATGGCGAAGGACCGGATCGTCGTCGCCAACCTGTGCGGTCGCGGTGACAAGGATATTTTCACGGTCGCAGCCGCGCTCGGGTTCGAGATTTGATGACTTCCGCCGATGGAGATACCCGCTTCGCCAGAGTGGATTGGACGCATTCTAATCCAACTGATCCAGTCATGCTCCACTACGAGATCACGCCGGACCTGCGCGTGACCCGCGCGGTCTTCACGTTTGCGAACGGTGCCATCCAATACGACGATCTCGCTCGGGTCCCTCAAAATCCTCACCTAGTTCATGCGCCGTCGAGCCTGATCGAAGGCGCTTGGGCGTGGGTTCGTTCCGATGATGACATCGAGTGTATCGAATGCTCGAGCGCCGAGTTCTCTGACATCTGGACCGCCGCGCTGACGTCGGGACGATGGGTGCCGTTCTGGGGCGACCGCTTGTCAAACCGCTTCGCCGCCTGTGCTGCCGAACACCGCGCCGCGCTGGTGACGTTCGTCACCGCAGGTGACCCCGACCTCGAAACCTGCGCACGGGTGATGAACAGCCTCGTCGCGGGCGGTGCCGACATCATCGAGATCGGCATGCCGTTCACCGATCCGATGGCCGACGGGCCGGCGATCCAGGCGGGCAACATCCGCTCGCTCGGCGCCGGCACGACGCTGCGCGGCGTGCTGGCGATGGTGCGCGCGTTCCGCACCCGCAACGCCGACATGCCGCTGGTACTGATGGGCTATTTCAACCCGATCCTCGCCTACGGCCCCGACGCCTTCGCGCGCGACGCCGCCGCCGCCGGGCTCGACGGCTGCATCGTCGTCGACCTGCCGCCCGAGGAGGACGCCGAGCTTGCTCCGGCGCTGCGCGGCCACGGCCTCCACCTCGTCCGGCTGGCGACCCCCACCACCGACGTCCGCCGCCTGCCCGCCATCGTCACGGGCGCGTCGGGCTTCGTCTATTATGTCGCGGTCGCCGGCATCACCGGGGCCAACGCCGCGACCGCGGACGACATCGGCGCGGCGGTCGCGCGCATCAAGGCGGCGACCGACATGCCGGTCGCGGTCGGCTTCGGCATCCGCACGCCCGAAGCCGCTGCCGCCGTCGCGCGCGTCGCCGACGCAGTGGTCGTCGGTTCGGCGATCGTCGAGCTGATCGGCAACGCCGCCGTGGCCCGCGCCAACGACCTGCCCGAGCAGGTCGAGGCGTTCGTGCGCGACCTCAGCCTTGCGGTGCGCGGCGCGCGCGTCCAAAACGCCGCATGAGCTGGCTCACCCGCACCCGGCAGCGCCTTGGCGGCTTCATCAGCCGCCGCGAGACGCCCGAGAACCTCTGGCACAAGTGCCGCAACTGCGGCGCGATGCTGTACGCCAAGGAATTCGACGAGAATCTGCGCGTCTGCCCAAGCTGTGATCATCACGAGCGCATCGGCCCCGACATCCGCTTCGCGCAGTTGTTCGACAACGGCGCGCACGTTCGCATCCCGGTGCCGCCGGTGCCCGAGGACCCGCTGCATTTCCGCGACCAGAAGCGCTACACCGACCGGCTCAAGGCGGCCCGCACCGCCACCGGCGAGACCGAGGCGATGAGCGTCGCGCGCGGCAGCATCGAGGGGGTCGAGGCGGTCGTCGCGGTCCAGGACTTTGCCTTCATGGGCGGCTCGATGGGGCTCGGCGTCGGTGAGGCGTTCCTGACCGGGGCGCGCGCCGCTATTGCCGCCGGCGCGCCGTTCATCGTGTTCACCGCGGCCGGTGGCGCACGCATGCAGGAAGGCATCCTCAGCCTGATGCAGATGCCGCGCACGACGGTCGCCATCGCCGAGTTGCGGGAAGCCGCGCTGCCCTATGTCGTGGTGATGACCGACCCGACCACCGGCGGCGTCACCGCCAGCTATGCGATGCTGGGCGACATCCAGATGGCCGAGCCAAGGGCACTGATCGGCTTCGCCGGACAACGCGTCATCGAGCAGACCATCCGCGAGAAGCTGCCCGAGGGGTTCCAGCGCGCCGAATATCTGCTCGACCACGGCATGCTCGACATGGTCGTCGAGCGGAAGGACCTGCGCGCCACGCTGGGCCGCATCCTCGGGTTGCTTATGCGCCGGACGCTCGCCGCCTGATGGAGGCGGCGCGGAGCGACGACGCGGTGCTCGATGCACTGTTCCGGGCCGCGTTCGCGTTGCACGAACAGACCATGGACCTGGGACTCGAGCGGTTGCTCCACTTGCTGCGCCGGCTCGGCAATCCGCAAGCGAAGCTGCCGCCAGTGTTCCACGTCGCGGGCACCAACGGCAAGGGATCGACTGCGGCATTCCTGCGCGCCGGGCTGGAGGCGAGCGGGCGACGGGTCCACAGCTATACTTCGCCACACCTGATCCGCTTCAATGAGCGCATTCGGCTCGCTGGCAATATCGTCGACGACGAAACGTTGAAAGGACTGTTGTCGGAGGTGTTGGCGGTCAATGGCGGCGGCCGTATCACCTTCTTCGAATTGACGACGGCGGTTGCCTTGCTGGCGTTCGCGCGGGTCCCGGCCGATGCCGCGATCCTGGAGGTCGGCATGGGCGGCCGGCTCGACGCGACCAATGTCGTGATACCGGAGGTCGCCGGCATCGCGCAGCTTGGCCTCGATCATCAGCAGTGGCTGGGCCGGACCATCCTCGAAATTGCCGGCGAGAAGGCGGCGATCGCCAAGCGTGGCCGGCCGCTGGTGCTGTCGAAATATCCGCGCACGATCACCGCACGCATCGCCGAGGTCGCTGGCTTGGCCGGTGCGAAGCTGCTGGTCCGCGGCGATGACTGGGACGCGGCGGCATACGAGAATGCGCTGCACTACCGCGACCTGTCGGGGCGGGTGTCGCTGCCGCTGCCGCGGCTGGCGGGCGCGCACCAGCTCGACAATGCCGCGCTGGCGGTGGCCATGCTGCGCGCCCAGCACGCCGTTCCAGTCGGCGACCCGGCGCTGCGCGCCGCGATGGGATGGGCCGAATGGCCGGCGCGGCTGCAAAAGCTGGAGCCCGGACCGCTAGTGGCGAAGCTGCCGCCGCACAGCGAAATCTGGCTCGACGGCGCGCATAACCCCGCCGCCGCACGTGCCGTCGCGGATACTTTCCGCAGCCACAGTCTGGCCGAGCGGCCATTCTACCTGGTGCTGGGCATGCTGGCGGGCAAAGACCTGGGCGGCTTCCTGAAGCCGTTCGCGGGGCGGCTCACGGCGGTCTACGCCGTGCCGGTGCCGGGTCACGAACACCATAGTCCAGCCGCCATCGCTGCCGCTGCAAAGGAGATCGGTGTTCCCGGGCTGATCGCCGAGAATATCCCCGCCGCGGTCATCGAAATTGGCAGGGCCGCCGACCGCGCCAGGCCGCCGGTCGTGTTGTCGGCCGGTTCGCTCTACCTCGCCGGCAGCGTGCTAAAGGCCAACGGGCAGGACGCGGGCTAGGCAGCCGCCGCTGCGATGTGGCGGATCACCTTTTCGAAGGTTTCGACCGGCTGACCCCCGGTCACTGCGAACTTGCCGTCGAAAATTACTGTCGGCACCGCGCTGATGCCTTCGCCCCGCCAGCGCGCCGCGTCCCGGCGAACGTTGTCGGCATAGTCGCCCGCCTCGTACACCCGCCTCGCCTCGACCGGGTCGAGCCCGGATTGCGCCGCAGCGTCGGCCAGCACCTCGACATCGCCGGGGTTCCGCCCGTCAGTGAAATAGGCGGTGAAAAGCGCCAGCTTGAGCTCGGCCTGGCGTCCCTGAAGCCCGGCCCAGTGCAGCATTCGATGCGCGTCGAAGGTGTTCCAGATGCGGCTGTCCGGCGACGTCCGTATCTCGAAACCGTGCGCGGCGGCGCTGGCGCGGATCAGGTCGCGCGTCGCCTTGGATCGCTCCGGATCGGCGCCATATTTCTGCTGGACGTGCTCGGCGACGTTCTGGCCCTCAGGCGGCATGCCGGGGTTGAGCTCGAATGGCTGGAAATGGATGTTCGGGGTGACGACATCGCGGGTCCGCTCCAGCGCCGCCTCCAGCGCCTTCAGCCCGATCACGCACCAAGGGCAAACGACATCAGAGACGAAGTCGATGCGCATCGGGCGGGGCGTTGCCATAGCCGCAACCCTACCCGCTGCCGTCGCGCACGACTAGTTGGCGTCGTTGGCACCAAGTTCGAAGCGGCCCGCATAACGCTTTGTGATCCGCTCGACCGGCATTACCACGAAGATATCGGTGGTATTGAACTGGCGGTCAACGAACGCGCCGTCGCCGATCAACGCGCCGACGCGCAGGTAGCCCTTCACCAGCGGCGGCAGCGACTTGGACGCCAGCCGCGCGTCGAAACGGGTCGGGTCGAGCCGGTCCATCGGCACGAAATGTTCGGGCAGCGCACGCGCCCGCAAGCCCGGCGGCGCGAGGTGATTGTGGTAGAGGTAGCTCAGCTCGACCGCATGCATACCGGCATCGGCCCCGTGCAGCGAGGCGCAACCGAACATATGGCCGATCGAGTGGGTCTGCAGATAGCTGGCGATCCCGCGCCACAGCAGGGTGATGGTTGTGTTGTTGCGGTAGTTGGCGGCGACGCAACTGCGTCCCAGCTCGAGCAGCTGGCCGCTGGACTTCGACGTCTCGATCAGCGGCGACAGGTCATACTCGCCGGCGGAGTAGAAGCCGCGGTTCAGTTCGGCGACGACTTGGCGGAGCAACCGATAGGTGCCGACGACATGCGGTTTCCCGGCGACGCCGTGGTCGATCACCAGCAGGTGATCGCAAACCGCGTCATAGTCGTCGATATCGCGGCGCGCTGCCGTCATCGCAGCCGTTGGCGCCGCTCCCATCTCGTCGTAGAAAATCTGGTAGCGCAGCGCCTGCGCGGCGGCGATTTCCTCGCTCGAGGTCGCCAGCCGGACATCAAGTTGGCCGGAGCGGTGAATGGACGGCGTCGCCGCCAGCCAGTCCGCCGCCACCGCCGTCGCCCGCATGCCGTGCGCCATTCATCCGCTCCTGCAGCCCCGGAATGTTACAGCGCCTAGACGAGAAATGTTACAGTGCGGCTTGGGCATCGTCAGCCCCTCGGGGCACGTCGGCAAGCCCGGCGCGCAGCATATAGAGGTAGAGAAGGATGCCCGGCAGCGCCGCCACGGTGGTCACCAGGTAGAAATTAACGAAGCCCAGCCCCTCGATCATCGCGCCGGTCGTGGTGCCCTGAATGAAGCGCCCGAGGATCGACGCCGCCGCCGACAACAGCGCGAACTGCGTCGCGGTAAAGCGCAGATTGCACAGCGCCGACAGATACGCGACGACCGCAACGCCGCCGATACCGCTGCAGAAATTCTCGAAACCGATGGTGAACGCGAGCAGCGGCGTCGAGTGGCCCGCCGCGGCGAGCGCGGCAAAACTCAGGTTCGAAACGCCCATCAGGATCAGACTGATCAGCACGGCACGCTTCATGCCCAGCCGCGTGTAAAGTATCCCGCCCACGAAGATGCCGACCAGGAACGCAACCGCGCCCATGCCGACATCGAACACCGCGATCTCGTCGTTCGAGAACTTCAGGCTGTCCAGCAGCAGCCGAACGGTGAGGTTGGCGAGCGTATCCCCGATCTTGTGGATCAGGATGAAGGCCAGCACGATCCTCGCCCCGCTGCGGGTGAAGAAGTCGGCAAGCGGGCCGAGCACAGCGACCTTCAGCGCGGCAAGGCCGGTAGGGGCGTTCGGCCCGGCGGGTTCGGGCGCACGCCGCGGCTCGCCCATCACCAGGCCGGCGATCATCGCGGGCAGCGCGAACACCGCGCAGGCGATATAGGCGACGCTCCACCCGGCGCGCGCCGCGAGGAAGAGCGCCAGTCCCGCCGCCAGCGTCGAGCCGATCCGCCAGCCATACTGCGACATGCCCGAGCCGACCCCGAGCTGCTCGGCGCTGAGCAGTTCGATGCGGTAGCCATCGATGACGATATCATAGGTCGCCCCGGCAAAGGCGACGAACAACGTCGCCGCGACGGTCAGCCCCAGCGAGGTCTTCGGATCGACGAGCCCGAGGCAGACCACGGCGATGATGACCAGCGCGCCAACGACCAACAGCCACGCCCGGCGCTGCCCCAGCGCGCGGCTGAGCCATGGCACCGGCGCACGGTCGACGATTGGAGCCCATAAGAACTTCAGATTATAGAGCAGGAAGGCGAGCGCGAACGCGGTCACCGCCTTCTTGTCGATGCCCGACTGGGCCAGCCGCGTCGTCAGCGTCGCCGCGATCATCGTGAAGGGAAACCCGGACGATACGCCCAGCGCGAGCGCGGCTAGCGGCGCCGGCTCGGCATAGGGCCGGATGCCGGCGGGCAGGGCATCGCGCCAAGTGGCGGCGGCGGGAGCGGCAGTCATCATGAGACCCTAGCAGCCCCGTCGCGGCTGGCCAGAGTCCGCCGTGCACGCGACCGGTTCACGCCCGCGTCAATCGGGCGTATCGTGCCGCCGATGAACGCGCAGACGCCCTTCCGCCGCCCGACGCCGGGCCAACTCGCGCTGGCCGAGGCGATGCCGGCCGCGGCGCTGGCCGGTCGCGGCGTCGAGATCACCTCGACGATCCCGGCGAGCGTCTACACCGACACAGCGCGCTTCGCCGCCGAGCGTGCGCGGCTGTTCGAGGCAATGCCGGTGCCCGTCGCCCCGTCGGCGCTGCTGCCCCGCGCCGGCATGAGCGTCACGCACGACGGCTTCGGCGTGCCGGTCCTGCTGACCCGCGACAAGGACCGGCAGGTCCGCGCCTTTCTCAACGTCTGCCGCCACCGCGGGACAAGGCTGGTCGAGGCGAGCGAGCCGACCGACACCCCGCGCCTCGTCTGCCCCTACCACGCCTGGACCTACAAGCTCGACGGCAGCCTCACGGGCCTGCCCCGCCCGGAGACCTTCCCCGGCCTCGACAAGGGCGCGCGCGGGCTGGTCGAGCTGCCGAGCCGCGAGGCGGGCGGGCTGATCTGGGTCGGGCTGCAGGCCAGCCGCGACTATGACTTCAGCCTTGCTGAAGGCCCGCTGGCAGCGGACTTCGACGCGCTCGGGTTCGCCGACCAGCACCTCTACGCCCGCAAGACGCACGCGGTCGCATCGAACTGGAAGCTGATCATGGACGCCTTCCTGGAAAGCTACCACGTCACCCGGCTGCACGCCGACACGATCGGCAAGTTCTTCCAGGACGGGGTAACGACCGGCGATACCATCGGCCCGCACGCGCGCTCGGCGGTCGGGCGCGCGGAAAAGCTCGAGGGCATCGACTGGGCCGACTGGGGCGCACTGAGGAAGACCGTCACCTTCGCCTATCAGCTGTTGCCCGGCACGGTGATCGTCGCGTCGCCCGATTACATCAACATCATGACGCTGATGCCCCAGGCGGTCGACCGCACCCTGGTCGAGGACTTCATGCTGATCCCCGCGGCGCCGGCCACCGATAAGGCGGAGGCGCACTGGGCGCGCAGCTGGGCGCTGCTCGACGGCGGCGTGTTCGCGGGCGAGGATTTCCGCGCCGCTGCGCTCGGCCAGCAGGGCCTGTCGTCGGGTGCCGTCGACCACGTCCTGCTCGGCGGGCTGGAGCAGGGGGTGAAACGTTTCCACGACACGATCGACGCCCTGCTAACCGGTTGAGACCGGAACCAGTCGGTCCAAAAACTGTTCTTCTGACAACGCGCGGCATGTCGCCGACGCGGTCCGAGGAGGCTTTCATGGGTGAGTTCACCGAGAACGTTAAGGGCATGACCAACGAGGCGGTCGGCAACGTCAAGCAGGGCCTCGGCAACCTTACCGACAGCGAGCGTCTCAAGCGCGAAGGCGAGGCCCAGGAGGCCAAGGGCGAAGCCCAGTACATCAAGGGCGACGTCGAAGGTGCCCTCGGCGACGACATCTAGACCGTCGCGTCTCGAACGATCCGGGCTGCCGCTCCTCAAGGGGCGGCAGCCCTTTTCATATCGGCGCCCGTGGCCGCGCCCGGTTTCCGCTTGACCATGAAACCAGTCGCCCGCCAGTGGGCGGCCATGACCCGGAACCTCACCCGCTACATCCTGATCGCGCTGGTTCTCGGCATCGCAACGGGCTGGGCGATCAACGCCTTCGCGGCCAGCCCCGAGCAGTCGAAGGCGATCGCCGGCTATCTCGGCATCGTCACCGACGTGTTCCTGCGCCTGATCAAGATGATCATCGCGCCGCTGGTGCTGGCGACTTTGGTCACCGGCATCGCGCACATGGGGCAGGAAGCGGCGATCGGCCGGATGTTCGGGCGGACGCTGGCGTGGTTCATCGTCGCCAGCCTGGTGTCGCTGACGCTCGGGCTGGTCATGGTCAACCTGCTGCAGCCCGGCGTCGGCGTCGGGCTGCCGCTGCCGCCGGCCGATGCCGCGAGCGGCGTCGCCAGCACCGGCTTCGACCTCAAGACCTTCGTCAGCCACGTCGTGCCGAAATCGATCTTCGAGGCGATGAGCACCAACGAAGTGCTGCAGATCGTCGTCTTTTCGATGTTCGCCGGCATCGGCCTGACCGCCATCGGCGAGCAGGGCCGGCCGATCGTCCGCGGTCTCGACGCGCTGGTGCACCTGATGCTGAAGATCACCGGCTATGTGATGAACGTCGCGCCGTTCGCGGTGTTCGCCGCGGTTGCCGCCTCGATCAGCGTCAACGGGCTGGAGATCATCGTCACGTTCGCGCGCTTCATGGGCGGCTTCTATGCCGCGCTGGCGATCCTGTGGCTGCTGCTGATCGCCGCCGGGGCGAGCGTCATCGGGTTCGCGCCGGTGGTCCGTCTGCTGCGCGCCATCCGCGAGCCGTTCCTGATCACCTTTGCCACCGCCTCGTCGGAGGCGAGCTACCCCAAGCTGCTGGAGGCGCTGGCGAAATACGGCGTGCCGCCGCGCATTGCGTCGTTCGTGCTGCCTCTCGGCTATTCGTTCAACCTCGACGGCTCGATGATGTACTGCAGCTTCGCCTCGATCTTCATCGCTCAGGCCTACGGCATTGACCTCAGCCTGGGGCAGGAGATCGGCATGCTGCTGCTGCTGATGGTCACGTCGAAGGGCATTGCCGGGGTGCCGCGCGCCAGCCTGGTGGTGATCACCGCGACGCTGCCGTTCTTCAACATCCCGGAAGCCGGCGTGCTGCTGATCCTCGCCATCGATCATTTCCTCGACATGGGGCGCAGCGCCACGAACGTGATTGGCAATGCCATCGCCACGGCGGTAGTCTCGCACTGGGAGGGCGAACGTGCGCCCGCCGCAGCAGGGTCGCCCGCATGACCGACCATTTCGACGTCCTGATCGTCGGTGCCGGCCTGTCGGGCATCGGTGCCGCCTGGCATCTGCAGGACAAGTGCCCAGGGAAGTCCTACGTCATCCTGGAGGGGCGCGCCGCGATCGGCGGGACGTGGGACCTGTTCCGCTACCCCGGCATCCGCTCCGACAGCGACATGTATACGCTCGGCTACAACTTCCGCCCGTGGCGCGAGGCGAAGGCGATTGCCGACGGCCCGTCGATCCTGAACTATGTCCGCGACACCGCGCGCGAGGCGGACATCGAGCGGCACATCCGCTTCAACCATCGGGTGAAGTCGGCCGACTGGTCGACCGCGGAAGCGCGCTGGACAGTGGTGTCGGAGGCGAACGGCGAGACGCGCACCGTTACCGCCAACTTCGTCATGCTGTGCAGCGGCTATTACAATTACGCCGCGGGCTACACGCCCGAATGGCCGGGCATGGCGGCGTTCGCGGGCCGAATCGTGCACCCGCAGTTCTGGCCGGCGGACCTCGATTATGCCGGCAAGCGCGTCGTCGTCATCGGCAGCGGCGCGACCGCGGTGACTTTGGTGCCGGAGATGGCGCGGACCGCCGCGCAGGTGACGATGCTGCAGCGCAGCCCGACCTATGTCGTGTCGCGCCCCGCCGCCGACGGCATTGCCGACTGGCTGCGCCGCCACCTGCCGGCCGGCCTCGCCTACCGCCTGGTGCGGTTCAAGAACGTCTCGTTGGGGGCGCTGTTCTTCAACATGGCGCGCAACAAGCCCGCCAAGGTGAAGGAACGCCTGATCGGCATGGTCCGCGAGCAGCTCGGCCCCGATTACGATGTCGATACCCACTTCACGCCGCGCTACAACCCTTGGGACCAGCGCCTGTGCCTGGTGCCCGACGCCGACCTGTTCGAGGCGATCAAGGCGGGCCGCGCCGACGTCGTGACCGATACGATCGAGACCTTCACCGCGACCGGCCTGCGCCTTGCCTCGGGCAAGGAATTGCCCGCCGACATCATCGTCACCGCCACCGGTCTCGACATGCAGCTGGCCGGCGGCATGAGCTTCAGCGTCGACGGCGTGCCCGCCGACCTGACCCAGGCGCTCAGCTACAAGGGCATGATGTTCAGCGACGTGCCCAACCTCGCCTCCACCTTTGGCTACACCAACGCCAGCTGGACATTGAAGGCCGACCTGACATCCGAATATGTCTGCCGCCTGCTGAACACCATGGACGCCCGCGGCATGCGCCAGTGCACGCCTGTCCGCGGCGGCGCGGCGATGGACCCCGCCCCGTTCCTGGATTTCAGCAGCGGCTATGTCGCGCGCGGCGTCGGGCGCTTCCCGAAACAGGGCGTCGAGAAGCCGTGGCGCGTCGACCAGAGCTATATGAAGGACCTGATGACCATCCGCTACGGCAAGGTGGATGACGGGCGGATGGCGTTCACGAACCCGGTGGTGCGGGAGCGGGTGGCGGCTTGAAGCGGCATCGCCCACGCCACCACACCGACCCTCCCCACTCTACGTTCGCTGAAGATGCTCACGTGGGGGGAGGGGGACGTTTGCGCCCGCTTCCCCCTCCCCCCACCGGGCGCAGCCCGGTAGAGTGGGGAGGGACGGGGTGGGGGTGTTCGTGCGCGACGCCAGGCTGATTGCGAGAGCGCAGACGATGCGGCGCGAGGCAACGCCGCCGGAGCGCGCGCTGTGGCGGGTGCTGCGGGCGCCGCCGTTCGACGGGCTGCACTTCCGGCGGCAGGTGCCGTTCGGGTCGCGGTACATCGCGGACTTTGCCTCGCACCGCGCGCGGATCGTCATCGAAGCGGACGGGCGGTCGCACGATCTGACCGAGGTTGCCGATGCCGCGCGGACCCGGTGGTTCGAAGGCGAGGGCTACCGGGTATTCCGTTTGTCGAACGCGGCGATCGTGGATCCGAACCATGATCTCGCGGGGACCTTGGCGAGCTGGTTCGGAGTTTGAGCGCGGGGTGGGGGTTCTTGGCGGACCCTAAACCTCAATCACCCACGTCCGCGCACAGAACTCACAGTCCACCCGCACCTTGCCGTCGTCGCCGCGCATCTCCGCCCGCTCGGCCTCGGGGAACTTGCCCAGCACGCTGGCGATGTGGGCCGGGGAGCAACGGCAGCCGCGGGCCGGGGCAATGCCTTCCACGACGCGGACCTGCTCCTCGTGGAACAGGCGCCACAGCAGGGTTTCGGCGCTGAGGCCGGGGTCGGTGAGTTCGGCGTCGCTCACCGTCGCGGTGAGCGCCACGACATGCTCCCAGTCCGGGTGGGCGCGGCCTTCCTCGATGGCGACCGACAGGCGCTCGCCGCCGATCTCGGAGCGGGCGAGGTGCTGGACGAGGATGCCGCCGGCGATCCAGCCGGCCGCCGCGCTGCCGCCGACGCCGACCCGGACCAGCGTCGGCAGCTGCTCCGAGCCTTCGAAATAGCCGGTGATCGCGTCGCTGAGCGACTGGCCCTCCAGCGGCACGATGCCCTGGTAGCGTTCGGTGCCGTCGGTCGGCTCCAGCGTGATCGCCAGGTGGCCGGTGCCGAACAGGCCGGGCAGGCTCATGCCGCCGGGGATGACCGCGTCGCGGTCAAAGCGGACATAGCCGCGGACCTGGCCGCCGCGATAATCGCACACCAGCAGGTCGACCGCGCCGCCCGACGACTGGGCCTGCAGCGTCAGCTGCGCCGCGCCGTCCTGCAGCGTGCCGCCGAGCAGCGCGGTCAGTGTCAGCGCCTCCGCCAGCAAACGGGCGACCGGGTCCGGGTAGGCGTGCGCCGCGAGCACCGCGTTCAGCGCCGCATCCAGCCGCACGACACGGCCGCGGACGTTGCGGGCGGCGACGGAGAAGCCGAGGCTGCGGTCGGCGGCGGGGGCGAGGCC
Source organism: Sphingomonadales bacterium (assembly GCA_038210595.1). GTDB lineage: Bacteria > Pseudomonadota > Alphaproteobacteria > Sphingomonadales > Sphingomonadaceae > Glacieibacterium. The sequence continues at coordinate 25,089 of JBBQWN010000005.1, forward strand.
TTCGGTCGGGGTATCGGTCAGCATAGCGGCCCCATATGGGCGCTCAGCCGATTTTCCCAAGGCACCACAGCAGGATCGCCTTCTGGACGTGCAGGCGGTTCTCGGCCTCGTCCCACACCGCCGATTGCGGGCCGTCGATGACCGCGTCGGTGACCTCGTCGCCGCGGTGGGCGGGGAGGCAGTGGAGGAACACCGCGTTCGGCTCGGCCGCCGCCATCAGTTCGGGGGTGACGCGGAACGGCATCATCGCCTCGATCTTGTCGCGGGTCTCGTCCTGGCCCATCGACACCCAGGTGTCGGTGGCGACGACCTGCGCGCCCTCCACCGCCTCCGTCGCCTTGCGCACCACGTCGAGCGAGCCGCCGCGCGCGCACGCCGTCGCCATCACCGCCTGGTCGGGGTCGTAGCCGTGCGGGACGCCGAGCCTGAGGTCGAAATCCATCACCGACGCCGCCTCGATCAGCGAATGCGCCATGTTGTTGCCGTCGCCGAGCCAGGCCCAGCACGTCCCCTCGACCGGCTGCCCGAGCCGTTCCTCGACGGTCATCAGATCGGCCATTGCCTGGCACGGATGGCCGAGGTCGGTCAGGCCGTTGATCACCGGCACCTGCGCCGCCTCGGCCAGCGCCTCGACCGTCTCGTGCTTGTCCGACCGCAGCATGATGCAATCGACGAAGCGGCTCATCACCCGCGCGGTATCGGCGATGGTCTCGCCGCGCCCGAGCTGCATGTCGCCGGAGCTGCTGACGATCGCCGAGCCGCCAAGCTGGCGCATGCCGATGTCGAAGCTGAAGCGGGTGCGCGTCGACGGCTTCTCGAAGATCATCGCGAGGTTGTGGCCGGCGAGCGGCGCGTCGTCGTCGGGCCTTCCCTTGGGGTAGCCGGCGCGCGCCGCCTTGCGCCGGTGCGCCTCGTCGAGGATCGCCCTGAGCGCGGCGCGGCCGGGCGTCGCCAGATCGAGGAAGTGCCTCACGCCAGTCGCTTTCGCAGAAACAGCGGCATCATGCCGCCTGGGCAGGCGTATAGGCCCGCGCCGCATCGCTCAGCTTGTCGATCGCCTCGCGGATGTGATGCTCCTCGATGATCAGCGGTGGCAGCAGGCGGACGACGTTGTCGCCGGCGGCAACGGTCAGGATGCCGTGGCTGCGCGCGTGGCCGACGAAGGCGCGGCTGTCGGACTTCATCTTGAGGCCCAACATGAGCCCGACGCCGCGGACGTGGTCGAACAGGTGGTCGTGGTTGGGGATCATCTGCTCGAGGCCCGAGCGCAGGCGCGCCCCCATTTCGGTGACGTGGGCGAGGAACGCGGGGTCGTCGATGACGTCGAGGCTGGCGTTGATGGCCGCCATCGCCAGCGGGTTGCCGCCGTAGGTCGAGCCATGAGTGCCGACGACCATGCCGCTGGCGGCGTGCTCGGTGGCCAGGCAGGCGCCGACCGGGAAGCCGCCGCCGATGCCCTTGGCAAGGCTCATGATGTCCGGCGTGATGCCGTAATGCTCATAGGCGAACAGGTGTCCGGTGCGCCCGACGCCGCACTGCACCTCGTCGAAGATCAACAGCAGGCCATGCTTGTCGGCAAGGGCGCGCAAGCCGGCGAGGAATTCGTGGGTACCGGGGCGGATGCCGCCTTCGCCCTGAATCGGCTCGACCAGGATGCCGCCGATGCTGTCGTCGATCGCGGCGGTTGCGGCGTCGAGGTCGCCGAACGGCAGTACGGTCGCCCAATCCGGCAGCGGCTCGAACCCGTCGCGCAGCTTGTGCTGATCGGTCACCGAGATCGTCGCCATCGTCCGCCCGTGGAACGCATTGGAGAAGGTCAGGATGCGGTATTTCTCCGGGTGCCCGGCCGCGAAATGGTGGCGGCGGCAGGTCTTGATCGCGCACTCCAGCGCTTCCGCGCCCGAATTGGTGAAGAACACCGTGTCGGCGAAGGTCCGCGCCACCAGGCGTTCGGCCGTGCGCTGCTGGTCCGGGGCGCCGTAAAGGTTGCTGATGTGCATCAGCGTCGCGGCCTGCTTCTGGATCGCGCCGATCAGATGCGGGTGGCTGTGCCCGAGCGCGTTAACCGCGATGCCGCTGGCGAAATCCAGCCACTCCTTGCCGTCGGCGTCGTACAGGTAGCAGCCCTCGCCGCGGACGGGCGCGACTTCGCAGCGGCCATAGACGGGCATCATCGCGGTGATCGTCATGTCTCGGTGGCCCTTCTCGCCAACGCAAACGGGCGGCACCGACGGCCGCCCGAAGGGCGACCCTTTAGCGGCTGGGACGGGGCCGCTCAACCCCGCTGTTGGTCACAGCTTGCAGTACGGCATGGCATAGCAAATCTTCGCCGCCCCGACCCTTCTCCGGTCGTCGCGGATGGTTACGTCAGCGTCTCCAATTTGAGGAGACGACCATGACCAAGGATCTCGAAGGGAAAATCGCGCTGGTAACCGGCAGCGCCCGCGGCATCGGCCACGCCATCGCGACAATGCTGGCGGCGCGCGGCGCGCATGTTCTCGCGCACCAGCGCACGCCAGGCGACAGCCCGCTCGTCGCCGAAATCGTCGCGGCGGGCGGCAAGGCCAGCGCCGTCGCCGGCGATGTCAGCGAAACCGCCGGTCTCGACGCGCTGGTCGCCGCGACGCTCGCCGCGCTCGGCGGCAAGCCGCTCGACATCGTCGTGCACAATGCCGGGATCGTCGAATACGAGGGTGTCGATGCCGCTGCCTTCGACCGGCAGTTCGCGATCAACGTCCGCGCGCCGTTCCTGCTGACCGAGGCGCTGAAGCCCCATCTCGCCGACCAGGGCCGCGTCATCATCATCTCGTCGGCGGTGGCGCGCGTCGTGTTCGGCGACATCGCCGCCTATGCCATGACCAAGGGCGCGGTAAACACCTACGTCCTCTATCTTGCGGCGCAGCTCGGCGCGCGTGGCATTACCGCCAACGCCGTCGCGCCGGGCGCGATCGACACCGACATGTCGGCATGGCTGCGGTCGCCCGAGGGCGCGGCGCAGGCGCTCGGCATGCAGGCCCTGCAGCGCGTCGGCAAGCCGAACGACATTGCGGAGGTCGTCGCCTTCCTGGCCTCGCCGGCCGGTGCCTGGGTGACGGGCCAGGTGATCGACGCCTCGGGCGGCTCGAAGCTGTGAGCGCCTAGCGCTCGGTCTCCTCGACCGCCGCGGCTACCGCCGCCGGGGCATCGCGCATCAAATTGTGCGAGGCGCCGGCGATGGTGTGCTGGACGCCGCGGCTGGAGCGCGCCGCCAGTGCGGCGTGGCGCGCCTCCCAGCGCGGATCGGCGGTGGCGCTGACCCCGGCGGTCAACACGACCAGCGGCAGATCGCCATAGGATTGCCGCCCCTCGTTCAGCAGGTCGGCATTGACCCCGGCGATGGCGGCATATTCGCTGGCCTGGGTCTGCCAATACGCAGGGGTCAGCCGGGCCGCCTGCAGCAGCCGCGTCATCGCGGGCGACAGCGTCGGCGGCAGCGCCGGGGTGCAACGCGCCAGCCCGGCATCGGCGGACGGCAGCGCCTGCGCGGTCGCGGCGGCGGCACAACGCTCGTATTGCGCGACGCGCGCATCGACGGCCGCGCCCTGTTCGTCGAACTGGCCCTCGATCGACGGATCGACCAGTACCAGACCCGCAACATCGCCCGGATGGGCGTCGGCATAGAGGCGCATCGTCATCGCCCCGGCGGAATGGCCGACCAGCAGGTAGGGCGGGGCGACGCGCGCGGCTTTCAGCGTGGCGGCGAGATCGGCAATGATGGCGCGGGCATCGCGCGGCAGCGGGCCGGGATCGCTGAAGCCCATGCCGGCACGGTCGTAGGAGCAGACGCGGTGGCTGCGGGCGATCAGCGGCTGCGCCGTCGACCACGCCCAGCTGGTGCCGCCAAAACCCGCCTCCAGCACCACCGTCGGCCCGCCCGTGCCGGTGCAGTAGAGATTGATGTGCCGCCCGTCGGGCAAGGCGACGCGCTGCTGCGGCACCTCCCACGGCGCGGCGGCGAGCGCGGCGGCGGCGAGCAGGATCATGGCCGCAGCCGCCAGCCCGACTTAAGCAGCCCGTAGCACAGCGCCCACAACGCCACGTTCAACACCAGCAGCACCACCGCGCCCTGCAGCGCCAGCCCGTCGGCAACGCCCAGGAAGCCGTAGCGGAAGCCGTCGATGACATAGAAGAACGGGTTGGCGTGGCTGATGACGCGCATCGCCGGCGACACCTTGTCGATGGCATAGAAGGTCCCCGACAGCAGGGTCAGGGGCTGGATGATGAAGTTTGTGATGGCAGCGGCATGGTCGAACTTGTCGGCCCAGATGCCGGTCAGGATGCCGAGCAGCGCCAGCAGGATGCAGCCCATCGTGCCGAAATACAGCACCACCAGCGGCTGCCGGATCGGCACGTCGACACCGGGCGCGAGCAGCATCGCCAGCCACACCGCGCCCCCGACCAGCCAGCCGCGCGTCACCGCGCTGCCGACCCACGACACCAGCAGCTCGCCGTTCGACAGCGGCGGCATCAGCACGTCGACGATGGTGCCCTGGATCTTGGCGATCAGCAGCGACGAGGAGGTGTTGGCAAAGGCGTTCTGGATCATCCCCATGACGATCAGGCCGGGCCCGAGGAAATTGGCGAATGGCACCCCCATCACGCTCGGCCGCGACGACGTCATGGCGACCGCGAAGATGACGAGGAACAGCAATGTCGTCATCGCCGGCGCCCACACGGTCTGCAACTGGACCTTGAAAAAGCGCCGCACCTCCTTCAAATAGAGGGTCTTCAGGCCCTGCCAGTTGACCGAGGGGATCGTCATCACCCCCGGCTCGGCATGGCCGCTGTTCAGCGGTGGTTGGGCGGTTTTGTCGAGCATCGGTCCGTCCTAACCCTGGGAACCCGTTCCGCCAAGCCGGCCCGTCCGCCAGACAAGATTGGACGACCCTGCCCATGTCGTGGACCGACGCCCGCATCGACCTGCTCCGCACCAGCTGGGAGCAGGGCATGACCGCGAGCCAGATCGCCGAACTGCTCGGCGAGGGCGTCAGCCGTAACGCCGTGATCGGCAAGGCCCACCGCCTCGGCCTCCAGGCCCGTCCCAGCCCGGTCAAGGGCGGCGACGGAAATATCAGCGAATTCATCACCGAGTCTGTCGCCATGCCGGTGGCCACTGCGGCCGCCGCCGCGCCGGTCCGCACTCCCGCCGCCCCGGTCCGCAAGGCCCGCCCCGCAGCGATTGCCCGGCCGGTGCAGACCACTTTGCTCGACCTGTCGGAGAAGGTCTGCAAATGGCCCATCGGCCACCCCGGCGACAGCGACTTCCACTTCTGCGGCAAGCCAAGTGCGACCGGCTTTCCGTACTGCATGGAACATTGCGCCGTAGCCTATCAGGCGCAGCAGCCGCGCCGCGACCGCAACCGCAACCCGCCGCCGGTGATGCCCGGCTTCGGGCCGCGTCGCTGAGCAGCCGGGCGACTCACGTCCGGTGCGGTCCGACGGCGCGGCTTTTCCGCGACGCTATTGACGATCGATCAGCACCGCGAGCAGCAGCGCCGGGCCGCCGCGCGCGACCCAGGCGTGGTTGGTGCCGCGCTGGATCACCACCTGACCCTGCTTGATGCGGGTCTCGCCGCCTTCGAGAACGAGCGAGACGTCGCCCTGCAGCAGGCAGATGACATCGATCGACGGCGTCTCGTGCATCGCCGGATGGCGGCTCTGGTCGATGATGTGCCGTTCGCCGTCGAAGCCGGCGAAGACCTCCCGGACCACCGCGTCGAGCTGCGGCTTCGGCACGTCTTCCGGCAGCGGCGCGACGACGAACCAGCGGACCTGGACATTGCCGGGCCGCGGGCCGAGCACCGGCCGCACCGTCCCGCGATCGACGTGGTCGCGCGGGTCGAGCGGGCCGGTGGCGGCATCCTCCCAGATCTCGAACAGGCCGCCCAGATCGGGCTGGCCGCTCGACGACGACGGCCCGCCGTCGAGGATGATCACCGAATTGCCGTCTGCGTCGTCGCCGGTGATGACCCGGCGCATCGCCTCAGCAAAGCTCATGCGCGTTCCTTGACGTAGCGGCCGGGCGCGTCCTCGATCGCCTTGAGCGGGCCTTCGCCCGGCACGCGCGCCGGCACCTTGCCGCCCGACTGCGGGATCAGCCAGGCGAGCCAGTCGGGCCACCAGCTGCCCTTGTGCTCGGTGGCGACGCCCAGAAACTCGTCGAAGGTCGGCGGCAGCGTGTCGCTGACCCAGTGCTGGTACTTGCCGGCCGCGGGCGGATTGACCACGCCGGCAATGTGCCCCGATCCGGCGAGCACGAAGCGCATCGGGCCGGCGAACGCCTGGGTGATGCGGTAGGCCGACTTCGCCGGAGCGATATGGTCTTCGCGGCCGCCCTGGACATAGCTTGGCACGGTCACCGTCGACAGGTCGATCGGCACCCCGGCGACGTTGATCCCGCCGGGCTGGATCAGCTTGTTGTCGCGGTACATGTCCTCCAGATACGCCTTGTGCCACTTCGCTGGGACGTTGGTCGCGTCGCCGTTCCAATAGAGCAGGTCGAAGGGCAGATAATCCTTGCCCAGCATGTAGTTGTTGACGACGTAGTTCCAGATCAGGTCGTTCGAACGCAGCATGTTGAAGGTCGTCGCCATGGCACGGCCGTCGAGATAGCCCTTGCCCCCGGTCATCTTGGCGATGCCCTCGATCTGCTCGTCGTCGACGAAGACGCCAAGATCGCCGCAGTCGCTGAAATCGACCTGCGCCGTGAAGAACGTCGCGGTGGCGACCATGTGCGCCTGGCCGCGCGCTGTCAGATAGGCGAGCGTCGCCGCCAGGGTCGTGCCCGCCACGCAATAGCCGATGGCGTGCGCCTGCTCGGCACCGGTCGCCTCGAGCACCTTGGCGAGGGCCATGATCTGGCCCTCGCCGACATAGGTGTCGAGCGTCGCGTCGGCGAGGCTGGCATCGGCGTTTTTCCAGCTGACGACGAACACCGTCAGCCCCTGCTCGACGCACCAGCGCACGAAGCTTTTCTCGGCGGTCAGGTCGAGGATGTAGAATTTGTTGATCCACGGCGGGAAGATCAGCAGCGGCGTCGCGTACACTTGCCGAGTCGTCGGCGCATACTGGATCAGCTGGAACAGCCGGTTCTCGAACACCACCTTGCCGGGCGTCACGGCGACGTTGCGGCCGACCTCGAAGGCGGTTTCGTCGGTCATCCGCATCCGACCGTCCTTGAGGTCATCGAGCAGATGGTCGAGGCCCTTCAGCAGGTTCTCGCCGCCGGTCTCCAGCGTCGCCTTCAGCACCGCAGGGTTGGTCAGGGGGTAGTTGGACGGGCTGAGCGCGTCGACGAACTGGCGGGCGTGGAACAACGCCTTCGCCTTCTCGCGCGGTGCCAGCCCGTCGAGCTCGGCGGTGGTGTCGAGGATGTATTTCGACGCCAGCAGATAGGACTGCCGCATCAGGTCGAACATCGGCAGCTCGGCCCAGGCGGCGTCCTTGAAGCGCTTGTCGCCGACGTCGGGACGGGCGGCGGCGGGATCGATAAACGACTGCCACAACGCCATGCTGTCGGCGACGAACCGGGTCTGCATCGCCATGAACTTCTGGGGATCGGTGGCGGTGATAGCCTTTTGCCAGACTCCGAGCAGGCCGAACGGATCGGGGGCCGCCGGGGCCGCGCCTTCCCGCGTCATGAACTCCAGCATCGTCTGCTGGCCACGGCCGACAAGGTCGCTCCAGCGCTGAAAGCGGTCGAGTGCCGGCAAGGCGGCCGGCTCCTGTACGTCGGTCATGGCGTCTCCGTTCCCCGCCGTCCGACCATAGGCCAGTCGATGGTGCTTGGCGACGACGGCGTTTAGCGGCTAGCATCATTCCATCCGGGCAATGACGGCCCGGGCGAACCCGGGGAGTTATTCGATGAAGCACCTGATTCTGATCGCCGCCGCGGCGCTGCTGCCGACGGCTGCGCTGGCCCAGGACGCGCCCGCCGCGCCGCCCGCCGATGCGATGGCCGCCAAGCCGCTGCCCAAGTGCACCGCCAAGATCCAGGACAGCTGCGACCAGAGCAAGACGACCGAGAAGAACGCGCTCAACTATTATCCGGCCGACAGCCGCGATGCCGGCAACAACAAGATCGCCGGCAAGAAGGCGATGAAGCCGATGTAACCAGCCTCGCCTAAACGCGAGGGCTATGGCAGTGAGGGTGCGGTCCCGTGGAGGGCCGCACCCGGAACTGTGCCATGAACGACGACTTCTACCGCATCCGCCGCCTGCCGCCATATGTGTTCGCCGAGGTGAACGCGATGAAGGCAGCCGCGCGCGCGCGCGGCGAGGACATCGTCGACCTGGGCATGGGCAACCCCGACAGCCCGCCGCCCGCCCATGTCATCGCCAAGCTGGCGGAAGTCGCGGCCAAGCCCGACGCCCACGGCTATTCGGCGTCGAAGGGCATTCCGGGCCTGCGCCGGGCGCAGGCCGCCTATTACGCCCGCCGCTTCGGCGTCGAGGTCTGCCCCGAGAGCGAGGTCGTGGTGACGCTCGGCTCCAAGGAAGGCCTCGCCAACCTGGCGCAGGCGATCACCGCGCCCGGCGACGTCATCCTCGCGCCGAACCCGAGCTACCCGATCCACGCCTTCGGCTTCATCATCGCCGGCTGCACGATCCGCTCGATCCCGGCGTCGCCCGGCCCGGACTTCTTCGAAAAGCTGGAGCGCGCGGTGCGCTATACCGTGCCCAAGCCGACCGTGCTGGTCATGGGCTATCCGTCCAACCCGACCGCAGAGACCGTCGACCTTGCCTTCTACGAGCAGGTCGTGGCGTTCGCGAAGGCGCACGGCATATGGGTGATCAGCGACCTGGCCTACGCCGAAATCTATTTCGAGGAGGACAAGCCGACGCCGTCGATCCTGCAGGTGCCGGGCGCGCGCGACGTCGCGATCGAATTCACCTCGATGTCCAAGACCTATTCGATGGCGGGCTGGCGGATGGGTTTCGCGGTCGGCAACAAGCAGCTGATCGCGGCGCTGACGCGGGTCAAATCCTACCTCGACTACGGCGCCTTCACGCCGATCCAGGCGGCGGCGGTGGCGGCGCTCAACGGCCCGCAGGACTGCATCGCGGAGCACCGGGCGCTGTACAAACGCCGCCGCGACGTGCTGATCGAAAGCTTCGGCCGCGCCGGCTGGGACATCCCCGTGCCCCGCGCCAGCATGTTCGCCTGGACCCCGATCCCGCCCGCGCTGGCGCACCTCGGCGCGGTCGAGTTCTCAAAGCAGCTGATCCAGCACGCCAGCCTGGCGGTCGCGCCCGGCACCGGCTTCGGCGAGGAAGGCGAGGGCTTCGTCCGCATCGCGCTGGTCGAGAACGAGCACCGTATCCGCCAGGCGGCGCGCGGCGTGAAGCGCTACCTCCAGTCGATGGGTGTCAACAGCGCGGGGCCGGTGCGCGCCGCGGGCTGACCTATTTCGCCTCGGCGTATGTCCGGATCAGCGCGTGGAGATAGTCGCGGCCCTTGTACACCGACGCAACGCGGATGTGCTCATTGAGACCGTGGATGCCGCCGTAGTCGGCCTCGTAGAGTACGCCGGGAACGCCGTAGGACGGGATGCCGGCGGCGGCGAGGAAGATCGAGTCGCTCGCGCCCGTCGACATCGTCGGGATCAACGGCAGGCCGGGGTACATCTGTTTCGCCAGCGCCTCCGCCGGTCCGAGCACGGCGGGGTCGAGCGGCGTCGGCCGCGACGGCGGGCCGCGCCGGGCCTTGGCGGTCAGCCGGACCTGCGGATCGCCGATCACCGCGTTCAAGGTCGCCGCGGTGCCGTCGACGGTCTCGGTCGGAAAGATGCGGCAGTTGATGTTGGCGGTGACCCGCTGCGGCAGCGCGTTCTCGGCGTGGCCGCCGTTGATCAGCGTCGTCACGCAGGTGGTGCGCAGCGTCGAATTGAGCAGCGGGTCGCGCGCCAGGATCGCCGCCGCCGCGGTGTCGTTCGGGTTGGCGGCAATGGCGCGGGCGGCGGCGGCATTCGCGGGCGGCATCGTCGCGGCGGCGCGCGTGAAATAGGCTCGCGTCGTGTCGTCCAGCGTCACCGGAAAGTCGTGCGCCTGCACCTTTTCCACGGCTTGCGCGATGCGCAGGATGGCATTCTCCTTCGGCGGCCGCGACGAGTGGCCGCCCGGGTTGGTCGCCTCGATCGTGTAGTTCTGCGAAATCTTCTCGCTGACCTGGAGCTGCAGCGCGATCGGCCGGCCGTCGGGCGCGACGCTGCCGCCACCGCCTTCGTTCAACGCGAACTGCGCGTCGATCAGGTCGCGCTTGTTGGCCGCCAGCCACTCCGCGCCGTTGAACGCGCCGTTGGTTTCCTCGCCGCAGGTCAGCGCCAGCTTGACCGTCCGGCGCGGGCGCTTCTCGGCCTTCAGCCGGATCATCGTGTCGGTGTAGATCGCCGCCATCGCCTTGTCGTCGGACGCACCGCGGGCATAGAAATAGCCGTTCTCCTCGACCAGCGTGAACGGGTCGCGGGTCCAGTCCTCGCGCTTCGCCTCGACGACATCGATGTGCGCCAGCAGCAGGATCGCCTTCGCCTTGGCATCGCTGCCCGGCAGCACGACGACCAGCCCGCCCTCCTTGGGCTTTTCGGGAATCGCGAACGGCGTCAGCTCGGCATCGGTATAGCCCGCCGCCTTCAGCCGCGTCGCCAGCTGTGCCGCGGCCTGGGTGCACGATCCCGCCGACAGCGTCGTGTTGGTGTTGACCAGCTCCTCGTACAGCGCGCGGAACTTCGCCTGGTCGGGCCGTATCGTCTGGGCCGAGGCGGTGCTCGCCAACAGCGTCGCCGCCAGCGTCAAGGTCATCATCTTCACGCGCCGTCCCCCGTAACCAGTGACGCATTCGCGCCGTTGCCGTCAGTAAGCGGCAGTGCGTCGCCGATAACAAGCCCTTGGGCGTTGACTTGGGAGCCACCTCGCCCACATAAGCCGGACGAAATCGCTCCGCTTTAGGAACCCGCTTGATCCGTCTCAGCAACCTTGCCGACTATGCGGTCGTGGTGATGACCGCGGCGGCAAAGTGCGACGACCCGCGCCTGTCCGCCGCCGCCGTCGCCGCGCACACCGGCATCCCCGCGCCGACGGTCGCCAAGCTGATGGGCACGCTCGCCAAACAGGGCCTGCTGGTCTCGACCCGCGGCGTGGCGGGCGGTTTTCATCTGGCACGCGCCGCCAGCGCGATCAGCATTGCCGCGATCGTCGAGGCGGTCGACGGGCCGATCGCGTTGACCGCGTGTCAGGAGGGCGAGGTCTCGTCCTGCGCACTGACCGGCAGCTGCGCGGTCAAGCCGCACTGGGCCCCGATCAACGGCGCGGTACGCAGCGCGCTGCTGGCGGTCAGCCTCGCCGACCTGCTCCAGCCCGTCCGCAATAAGGTGCCGGCATGACTGACGACGTTTTGGTTCGTGACGCCGCGGCAATCGCCGCGGTCGATGATCTTGCCACCTATAAATGGGGTTTCGTCTCCGACATCGAATCCGAGATGGCCCCCAAGGGCCTGAACGAGGACACGGTGCGCTACATCAGCGCCAAGAAGGACGAGCCGCAGTGGCTGCTCGACTGGCGGCTGAAGGCGTACCGCCTGTGGCTGACGATGGACGCGCCCGACTGGGCCAAGGTCGACATCGCGCCGATCGACTATCAGGACATGTATTTCTACGCCGCGCCCAAGGCCAAGCCGACGCTCGCTTCGCTGGACGAGCTCGACCCCGAGATCCGCCGCACCTATGAAAAGCTCGGCATCCCGATCGAGGAGCAGAAGATGCTGGCGGGCGTCGAGGGCAGCCGCCGCGTCGCGGTCGACGCGGTGTTCGACAGCGTCTCGGTCGCCACCACTTTCCGCGCCGAGCTGGAGCGCGCCGGCGTCATCTTCCGTTCGATCAGCGAGGCGGTGAAGGAATACCCGGACCTCGTGAAGAAGTGGCTGGGCAGCGTCGTGCCGCAGCGCGACAACTACTTCGCCTGCCTCAACTCGGCGGTCTTTTCCGACGGCACCTTCGTCTACATTCCCGAAGGCGTCCGCTGCCCGATGGAGCTGTCGACCTATTTCCGCATCAATGCCCAGAACACCGGGCAGTTCGAGCGCACGCTGATCGTCGCCGACAAGGGCAGCCACGTTTCGTATCTCGAAGGCTGCACCGCCCCGATGCGCGACGAGAACCAGCTGCACGCGGCCGTCGTCGAACTGGTCGCGCTCGACGATGCCGAGATCAAGTACTCGACCGTGCAGAACTGGTATCCGGGCGATGCCAACGGCGTCGGCGGCATCTACAACTTCGTCACCAAGCGGGCGAACTGCCTCGGCAAGCGCAGCAAGGTCAGCTGGACGCAGGTCGAGACGGGCAGCGCGATCACCTGGAAATACCCGTCCTGCGTGCTGTCGGGGGAGGATTCGGTCGGCGAATTCTACTCGGTCGCGGTCACCAACAACCGCCAGCAGGCCGACACGGGCACCAAGATGATCCACTTGGGGCGCGGCAGCCGCTCGACCATCGTGTCGAAGGGCATCAGCGCCGGCCGATCGAACAACACCTATCGCGGGCTGGTGAAAGTCGCCGCGACGGCCGAGGGCGTCCGCAACTTCACCCAGTGCGACTCGCTGCTGCTCGGCTCCGAGTGCGGCGCGCACACCGTGCCGTACATCGAGGTCCGCAACCCGAGCGCCCAGATCGAGCACGAGGCGACCACCTCCAAGATCAGCGACGACCAGATGTTCTACGCCCAGTCCCGCGGCCTCGACGCCGAGGAGTCGGTCGCGCTCATCGTCAACGGCTTCTGCCGCGAGGTGCTGAAGCAGCTGCCGATGGAGTTTGCGGTCGAGGCGCAGAAGCTGCTCGGAATCTCGCTCGAGGGCAGCGTCGGGTGATGTTTCGTGCCGCTCTACTGCTGGCCGCGTTCGGATTGGCGGCGTGCGACAAGCCGGCATCGCGCGAAAGCGGCAACCCCGCCATCGACCGCGCCCAGGCGGCCGCGGACGCGGCGTCGACCGCCTATGCCTCGTGCGTCGACAAAGCCGCGAAGGCGATCGACGTCAGCCTCGACCAGCCGCCGGCACTTGCCGACAAGGCTATGAAGTCGTGCATCGCCGAGCGCGGTGTCGCCGTCACCAAGGTGCATGCGGCCGAGATGGCGCGCGGCGGCGACGAGATGATCGCGATGGAGATCGCCGAGCGCTCGGTACGCGTCGCCGATGGCGAACTCCGCGACCGCGCCAACGCGACCATCGTCACCCGCAAATATTCCGACAAGAAGGCCTCGTAAGTTGCTCCAGATTAACGACCTCCACGCCACCGTCGGCGGCAAGACCATTCTCAACGGCCTGACGTTGACCGTGAACGCCGGCGAGGTGCACGCGATCATGGGGCCGAACGGCGCGGGCAAGTCGACGCTTTCGTACGTGCTCGCGGGCCGCGCCGGCTACGAAGTGACCGGCGGCAGCGTCACCTTCGACGGGCACGACCTGCTGGCGCTTGCCCCGCACCAGCGCGCCGCCGCCGGCCTGTTCCTCGGGCTGCAATATCCGGTCGAGATCCCCGGCGTGTCGAACCTCGCCTTCCTGCGCACCGCCCTCAATGCCCAGCGCAAGCAGCGTGGCGAAGCCGAAGCCTCGGGCGCCGAGTTCATGAAGCTGGTCAAGGTCGAGGCCGAGGGCTTCGGGCTGTCGATGGACATGCTCAAGCGCCCGGTGAACGTCGGCTTCTCGGGCGGCGAGAAAAAGCGCAACGAGATGGTCCAGATGGCGGTCCTCGCGCCGAAACTGGCGGTGCTCGACGAAACCGACTCCGGCCTCGACATCGACGCGCTGCGCGTCGTCAGCGACGGCATCAACCGCCTGCGCTCGCCGGAGCGCGCGACGCTGCTGATCACCCACTACCAGCGCCTGCTCGACTATGTCGTGCCCGACCGCGTCCATGTCCTTGTGGCGGGGCGCATCGAGCGCAGCGGCGGGCCCGAGCTCGCGCACGAACTCGAGCGCGAGGGCTATGTGAGGCAGGCAGCGTGAGCGCCTACCCGACCCGCAAGATCGAGGACTGGCGCTGGAGCGACCTCAGCGGGCTCGACGCGCTGGCGGCGGGACACGCGAACGACGCGCTGCCCGACCTGTCGCGCTACTGGATCGACCTCGACGGCCCGCGGCTGGTGTTCGCCGACGGGCGCTTCGTCGAGGCGCTGAGCGACCGGCGCGGCCTTACCGTCACAGCGGTGCGCAGCGCGCCCGGTCACCCGCTCGGCGATGTCGCGGCGGCGAAAGCGACCACCGGCCTGTGGCTGACCCGGACCGCGAACACACCCGCCATCGGCCCGATCCAGATCGTCCATGTCGCCAGCGGCGGTGCTTCGCACCTGTCGAGCCGGATCGAGCTGGCGCGCGATGCCCATGCCGAAATCGTCGAGACCCACGTCGGCGCGGGATGGAGCAACGTCACGGCCACCGTCGCGCTGGCCGAGGGCGCGCGTCTGATGCGGACCATCCGCGTGCTCAAGACCGGCGGCGCGCACACCGACTTCACGCTGGCGACGGTCGCGCAGGCTGCCAGCTACACATCCGCCGCGCTGGTGACGGGCGCCGATAGCGCCCGTCTCGAGGCCCGCATCAAGCTGGACGGCACCGGCGCGTTCGCGGAGGCCGACGGTGTCATGCTGTCGCGCGGCGAGCAGAACCTCGACAGCTTCACGCGGGTCCAGCACGCCGCGCCCGGCGGCAGCAGCCGGCAGGTCTGGCGCTCGGTCGCCGACGACCGGTCGACCGCGTCCGTTGCCGGCCGCGTCGAGGTCGCGCGCGACGCGCAGAAGACCGACGCCGAGCAGTCGGTGAAGGCGCTGCTGCTCGCCCGCACCGCGACCGCCAACGCCAAGCCGGAGCTGGAAATCTTCGCCGACGACGTGAAGTGCGCGCACGGCGCGACGGTCGGCGAGCTGAACCGCGACGCGCTGTTCTACCTGCAGAGCCGCGGCGTCGATCCGGCGGCGGCGAAGGCACTCCTCACCCGCGCCTTTATCGCCGACGCGCTCGACCGCATCGGCGACGAGACGGTGCGCGAAGCGGTGACGGCAGACGCGATTGCGTGGCTGGAGGCCAAGTGAACGCCCCCGCCCACCCCTTCGTCCGCGACCACCGCGCCGACTTCCCCGGCCTCGCCGACGGCTGGGCGTACCTCGATTCCGCCGCCACCGCGCAGAAGCCGCAGGCGGTGATCGACGCCATCGCCAGGGGCTATGGCCCCGACTACGCAACCGTCCACCGCGGCGTCTATGCACGCTCCGCGACGATGACCGAGCGGTTCGAGGCGGCGCGGCAGACCGTCGCGACCTTTATCAACGCCGCGTCGCCGTCCGAAGTCGTGTTCGTCCGCGGCGCGACCGAGGCGATCAACCTGGTCGCCCAGTCGTGGGGGAACGCCCTGAGGCCCGGCGACCGCATCCTGATCTCCGCGCTGGAGCACCACAGCAACATCGTGCCGTGGCAGCTGCTGCGCGACCGCTTAGGGCTCGAGATCGACGTCGCGCCTCTGACCGCCGACCAACGCATCGACGAAGACGCTCTGATCGCGATGCTGACCCCGCGCACGAAGCTGGTCGCCATCGCGCACGTCTCGAATGTACTCGGCAGCATCGCCGACATCGGCCGCATTGCCGAGGCGGCGCACCGTGTCGGCGCGCTGCTGCTGATCGACGGCTGCCAGGCGGCCCCCCGCCTTAAGGTTGACGTGCAGGCCAGAGGTGCCGACTTCTACGTCTTCTCCGCCCACAAGCTCTACGGCCCGACCGGTATCGGCGTGCTGTGGGCGCGCGCCGACATTCTCGACGCGATGCCGCCGTGGCAGGGCGGCGGCGCGATGATCGAGACGGTGACCTTCGAACGCACCACCTACGCGCCTGCACCGCAGCGCTTCGAGGCGGGCACCCCGCACATCGTCGGCGCGATCGGGCTTGCGGCAGCCATCGACTATGTGAACGAGATCGGCCTCGACGTCATCGACGCGCACGAGCGCGGGCTGGCGACGCTCGCCCGCGACGGCCTGCGCCGGATCAATTCGGTTCGCCTGTTCGGCCCCGAGGAGTCCGCCGGCATCGTCAGCTTCGCGTTGGACGGGGTGCATCCGCACGACATCGGCACTATCTTGGACGAGGGCGGCGTCGCCATCCGCGCCGGCCACCATTGCGCGCAGCCGCTGATGGGGTTGCTCGGCGTTCCGGCGACGGCGCGGGCGAGCTTCGCGGTGTACAACGGCGCGGACGATGTCGAGCGGCTGCTCGACGGCATGAAGCGGGTGCAGAGGATTTTTGGATGAACGAGCGAACGTTCACGGTGGAAGAGGTCGCAGCGGCGCCCGAGGTGGCGAAGGCCCCGCCGGTCGGCTCTGATCGCCAGCCCGACTACCTTGAGGGCTTCCTGAGCGCCAAGCCCGCCCCCGCGGGCGACGCCCCCGGCGGCGAGCTCTACGAGTCCGTCATCGAGGCGATCCGCTCGATCTTCGACCCCGAAATCCCGGTCAACATCTACGATCTCGGCCTGATCTACGGCGTCGACATCGACGAGGGCCATGCCGTCGTCACCATGACCTTGACCACCCCGCACTGCCCGGTCGCCGAGACCATGCCGGGCGAGGTCGAGATGCGCGTCATGAGCGTCCCCGGCATCGCCACGGCGGAAGTCAATCTGGTGTGGGACCCGGCATGGGATCCGGGCAAGATGTCGGACGAAGCCAAGCTTGAAATGGGGATGCTGTAGTGGAGACCCTCACCGCCCCCCGCGTCCGCCGCGAACGGCCCGCGCCGATCATCGTCACCGATGGTGCAGCCGGGCGGATTGCGGACCTGATGGCCAAGGCCCCCGAAGGCACCGCCGGGGTCCGCCTGACGACGCCCAAGCGCGGCTGCTCGGGGCTGGCCTATGACCTATCCTACGTCGCCGAGGCCAAGGCGGGCGACGAGGCCGTGCCGACGCCCGCCGGCACGCTGTACGTCGATGGCGGCAGCCTGATGTACCTGATCGGCAGCACGATGGACTGGCGCGAGGATGACTTCACCGCCGGTTTCGTGTTCAACAACCCCAACGCCAAGGGGGCCTGCGGGTGCGGAGAAAGCTTTACCGTCTAGCCGCGCTACTGCCGTTGCTAGCGCTCGCTGCCTGCGTCGACACCGCCGTCGCGATCGTAAAGGCGCCCTTCCAGATCGTCGGCAAGACCGTCGACGTGTTGACTACGAGCCAATCCGAAGCCGATCGCAACCGCGGCCGCCGCGAACGCAAGGCCGAGGAGGAGCAGGCCAAGCACGATCGCAAGATGGCGAAGGAACGCCGCAAGACCGATCGCGAGGCGCGGCGGGAGCGCTGATCCCGTTAACGTGAATAGTTCGGGCAGGTCGCGGAAATCTGAGCCCAGATCTGTTCGACCTCTGCGGGCAATTGTTGTGCCGCGATATCCGCAGCTGCGGCATTGTCCAGCGAGTATTCTTCCGTCCGCATCACCTGGAAAGCGCGTTGGTGCCGGCTGGCTTAAAACAGGATAGCGTAGCCGCAATTGCGGTCAGAGGTCGTATAACGGACAGCGAAATCGACAGCAGCGTAGATGCCGGGTTGCGGCGACTCCGCGGGGCCCTTTGTCCAGGTGACTTTCAAGATACGGCGATCGCGCCGGAGCCCGAGTCTGTGGACGCGCTCGTCCATTTCAGTAAGAAACTTGGCGAGGGGCAACATAGCCTGCAGCTGCGCCGTCATGATCGCGTGCGCGTCACTGAACTGGCCACCATCGACAGCCTGAAAATAGGCGTCGAGCCGCCGCCGGGCGATCGGCTCATCTGCGACCGTCGGCACCCAGCCGGGTGCGGAATCGGTTGTTAGGTTGACCTCCCGTGGCGGCGGCTCCGCCAGCGCCGGCGCAACCGACACGACTAGGGCTGCCGCGACCAGCCGCCCGCCTCGTCTAGTCATCCGGCCCCAATGTCGGGTCGAGATCGCGCGGCCGGATGAAGCGCACCAACCGGCCGACATTGTCGTCGGCGTCAGCCCAGCGGTCGATGGCGAGCTCGATCCGGGCCAGCGTCGCTGTCGGATATTTGATCTCCGCCTCGGCGCGCAGGCCGTCGCCGGGGGGGACCAGCATGAGCAACAGGTCCTCGCAGCCGGGATTGTGGCCGACCAGCAGCGCATCGTCGTGCGCGTCGCTGAACTGCTGGATCAGGAGTAGCAGCGTCGCCGCCGACGACAGATAGATGCGCGTATCCCACAGCGGCTTCAGCGGCTGGCCGTAGCCGTCCTCGATGCCCTCGATGGTTTGGCGGACCCGCACCGCGGGACTGGCAGCGACGTGGTCGAAGGTCAGACCCTCGTCCGCGAACCAACTACCGATGCGCGCCGCCGCCCGCCGCCCGCGGCCGTTGACCGGGCGGTCGAAGTCGCGCTCGACGGTATCGTCCCATGAGGATTTGGCGTGGCGGAGCAAGGTGAGCGTCTTCACGGACCGCACCATGCGTCGGACAGGTTACGGATGGAAGGCGGTTTCCACCGGCGCGGCCACCAGCGTCGCGCGCACCGCCGCGACCGCCTCGTCGAGCGTCACCCGCGCCACCGGCGTGCCCGCCGGGAAGGCGGCGAGCAGTCGCGACGGCACCGCCGGCCCCAGCAGCACGAAACTTCCCGCATCGTCGGCGCGGCGGATCAGCCGACCGAACGCCTGCGCCAGCCGGCCCATCGTGACCAGATCGTCATAGGCCGCGCCGCCGAACGCCGCGCGCCGGGCAGCGTGCAGCACGGTCGGGCGTGGCCAGGGCACGCCCTCCATCACGACCAACCTGAGCGAGCGGCCGGGCACGTCGACACCGTCGCGCAGCGCATCGGTGCCGAGTAGGCTGGCGGCCGGGTCGGCGCGGAAGATGTCGACCAGCGTGCCGGTGTCGATCGGATCGACATGCTGGGCGAACAGCGGCAGCCCGGCGCGGTGCAGCGGATCGGCGATGCGGGCATGCACCGCCTTCAGCCGCGCGATCGCCGTGAACAACCCGAGCGTCCCGCCGCCCGCCGCCTCGATCAGCCGCTTGTAGGCCGCCGCCAGCCCGGGCAGATCGCCGCGTCGCACGTCGGTGACGACCAGCACGCGGGAGTTGGCGGCATAGTCGAACGGGCTGTCGACCGCGAAACGCTGCGGCGGCAGGGTGAGGTGGGTGGCCCCGGTCCGCATCTCGGAGTCGCGCCACTCGTCCGCCGGAGTACCCCGCGCGCGCAGCGTCGCTGACGTCACCAGCACGCCGTGCGCCGGTTCCAGCACGGCCCTGGCGAATGGCCGCGTCGGGTCAAGCCAGTGGCGGTGTACGCCGACGTCGAATTCGCGACCCTCTACGCGGTCGACCGCGAACCAGTCGATGAACTCCGGATCGGCCGGGCCGCCCAGGCGCGCCAGCAGCCCGACCCAGGCCTGCAGTAGTTGCGCTCGCAACCGCAGCCCCGCCGCCGCCCCGTCGAGCCGGGCGCGGGACGGCCCATCGAGCCAGTCGGGGGCCTCCTCCAGCACGGCGGTCAGCCGGGCCTCCAGCGCCAGCAGCGGCTGGGCAATGGCCTCGAACGCCGACGCGCACGCCGCAGCCGCCTCGATCACCGCTGGCAGCACCTCGACTACCGGCGTCTCGATGCCGTAGCCCGCTTCGCCGCCCAGCGCGCGCGCATGGACCTGAGCGCGAACCGCGGCGAGCAGCGTCTCGACCGGTCCGTAAGGCTCGCCACCGACCAGCCGCTGCCCCCAGCCATCGGCGGGCAGCGCGCGGCTCGCCTTGGCGGCGGCCTCGAGCGCCAGCGCGCCCTCGTCGTCATAGCTAATGACGTCGGACAAGCGCGCCGCCAGCCCGCGCCGCCGCCCCCGCGCCGCCTTGTCGGGGCCGAGGATCCAGCTGCGCAACTCGACCGCCTCCCGCGCACTGAGGTGCAGCGCGAAGGTCGAATCAGCCGCGTCGAAAAGGTGGTGGCCCTCGTCGAAGACGATGCGGCCCATGCGACCCGCTTCGGCGCGTTCGCGCACCGCATTGACCATTACCAGCGCATGATTGGCGATGACCAGGTCGGCGTGCGCGGAGGCGCGGGTCGAGCGCTCGATGAAGCACGAGCGGTAGTGCGGGCAGCCGGCGTAGATGCACTCGCCACGCTGGTCGGTCAGGCCCCGGAACGCGGCGCGGCCAAACAGGTTAGCGAGCCAGCCCGGCAGGTCGCCCCCGACCATGTCCCCGTCGCGCGAATATTCGGCCCAGCGCGCTGCGAGCTGCGCGAAGATCCCGGCGCGGCCCGCGAAGCCGCCCTGCACGGCGTCCTCAAGGTTGAGCAGGCAGAGGTAGTTCTCGCGGCCCTTGCGAACCACGACCTTGGCGCGCTTTGTTGCCGCGTCCGGATAAGCGCGCGCAGTTTCCTGGTCGAGCTGCCGCTGCAGCGCCTTGGTATAGGTCGACAGCCACACCGTGCCGCCCGCCTCCTGTGCCCACAGCGCGGCGGGCGCGAGATAGCCGAGCGTCTTGCCGATGCCGGTGCCGGCTTCGGCCAGCGCGACGTTGGGCGCGGTCGCCATGCTGCGCGGGCGGAAGGCGTGGGCGACGGCGCGGGCATAGTCGCGCTGGCCGGTGCGCCGCTCCGCCCCGATGCCGAGCAGCCGTTCGAGCTGGGCGTCGATCAGGCCGTCGGGCAGCGCGATGTCGCGGGGCTTCGGGCGCGGCGCGGTCTCCTCCCACTTGGGCAGCGTCTGGAACACCATCCGCTCGGCCTTGGCGGGCTGCTTCAGCCGCCGCGCGACCTCGGACGCCCAGCTCCAGCGCAGCCGCGCCAGCGACTGCAGCACGCCCCAGGCCCCGTGCCGCTCGGGCCACGCCGCATCGCCCAGTGTGCCGAGCAGCTGCGCCGCCGCCGTTCGCAGAAAACGCGCCTCGTCGCCCTGCCCGCCCGGCGGCGCCAGCCCAAGCGCCGCCGCCAGGCCGCCGGCAGTCGGCACCGCGAAACACGCCGGATGAACGAAGGCGAACAACTCCAGCAGATCGAGGCCGCTGATCTCCGGCAGTCCGAGCCGGCTGGCGACGACGGGCGCGTTCAGCAACAGCATCGGCGTGTCGGCCGCGCGGCGGATGGCCTCGCGAACCGACTCCGGCTCGACCGTCCCTTCGGGGGCGGCGATCCACACCCCGCCGTAACTGGCGACGAGCGCGGGGTAGGGGAGATCGGGGATCACGCGCGCAGGCTAGCAGCAGAACAGAGGCCGAACAACGGATCTGGACCGGTAAAGGCTGCAGCCATGCGCCGCTGGCTACGACGGGCGCCAGCCTTGCCACCGCCATGATTTTTGCCGAAACGCCAGCCGCCATGACCCCATCCCCCGAAGTGATCGACGCCGCGCGTGTCTCCAAGGCTTGGCCTTTCGAGGAGGCGCGCAAGCTAGTCGCGCGCTATCCGGGTGGGTTTCCGGCCGCCGGCGTGGTGTTCGAAACGGGCTATGGTCCGTCCGGCCTCCCGCACATCGGCACCTTCGGCGAGGTCGCGCGGACGACCATGGTGCGGCGGGCGTTCGAGCTGATCGCGCCTGGTGTGCCGACGCGCCTGATCGCGTTTTCCGACGACATGGACGGCTTTCGCAAAGTGCCGCCGGGCCTGCCGCAGCAGGACATGTTGCGAGCCCATCTGAACCAGCCGCTCAGCCGCGTGCCCGACCCGTTCGGGACGCACGCCAGTTATGCCGCGCATAACAATGCCCGGCTGCGCGCCTTCCTCGACCGCTTCGGCTTCGACTACGAGTTTCTGTCGTCAACCGAATGCTACGCCTCGGGGCGGTTTGACGCGACACTGCGGCGGGTGCTGACGCACTACGACGCCGTCATCGACGTCATCCTGCCGACGCTGGGGCCGGAGCGGCGCGCCACCTACTCGCCGTTCCTGCCGGTGCATCCGGTGACGGGTGAGGTGCTGCAGGTACCGCTGACCGGCCACGACGCCGCTGCCGGCACGATCAGCTTCGACGATGCCGACGGCGTGGCGCACACGGTGCCGGTCACCGGCGGCCACGCCAAGCTGCAGTGGAAGGTCGACTGGGCGATGCGCTGGGTGGCGCTCGGCGTCGACTACGAGATGGCAGGCAAGGACCTGATCGATTCGGTCACCCTGTCGAGCGCGGTGACGCGGGTGCTGGGCGCGCGGCCACCCGAGGGCTTTAACTATGAGCTGTTCCTCGATGCCGAGGGTACCAAGATCTCGAAGTCGAAGGGCAATGGCCTGACAATCGACGAATGGCTGACCTATGCCGCACCGGAAAGCCTGGCGCTGTACATGTACCAGAGCCCGCGCAAGGCGAAGCGGCTGCATTTCGACGTCATCCCCAAGGCGGTCGAGGAGTATCATCAATTCCTCGGCAGCTACCCCGGCCAGCCGGTCGAGCAGCGGCTCGGCAACCCAGTGTTCCACATCCACGACGGCGCGCCGCCGGCGACCGATCTGCCGCTCAGCTTCGGCTTGCTGCTCAACCTGGTGACGGTGGCCGGTACCGACGACCCGGCGGTGCTGTGGGGCTTCGTATCGCGCTATGTGCCGGGCACCAACGCCGCGACGCACCCCGAGGTCGACGCGCTGGTGCGCTACGCGATACGCTATGCCCGCGACTTCGTTCTGCCGGGGTTAAGGCGGCGGGCGCCAGATCAGCGCGAGGCGGCGGCGCTCGCCGATCTCGACGGGCGTCTCGCCGCACTCGGACCCGAGGCGGATGCCGAGGCGTTCCAATTCGAGGTTTATGAGGCCGGCAAAGCCGCCGGTTTCGAGCCGCTGCGCGAGTGGTTCAAGGCCCTGTACGAAACCTTGCTGGGCACCAGTCAGGGTCCGCGCATGGGTTCGTTCATCAAGCTGTACGGCCTTGCGGAAACCCGGCGATTGATCGCGGGGGCACGCGCGGCCGCAACGACGGAGACGGTGTAATGATGCGTTCGATCGTGATGGCGGTGCTGCTCGCGACCGCCGCCCCGGCGTTTGCCGACGCGGGAGCAAGTTTCAAGGCCGGCCAGTGGCAGCAGGCGGCAGCGCTCGGTCGTTCCGAAGGCACGGCCGCCTCGCTGATGCTGGCGGGCCGCGCGACCCTGGCGGTGGCCGGGGCCCAGGAACGCGACAAGACAGCCGCGAAGGCGGCGATCGCGTCCGCTATCGCCGACTTCGACAAGGCCATCGCCAAGGCCCCGAACAGCCTCGAGGCACGGACCGAGAAGGCGATCGCCATCGGCTACCGTGCCAAGATCGACAAGTCGCCGGGCGACGGCAAGGAGGCGCGCGACCAGATGATGGCGGTGCTGGCCAAGGATCCCAATTTCGCGCTCGCCAACGCCGCCCTCGGCGCGTGGCACGGGGGTGCGGTGGCGACCATCGGCAACTTTCTCGCCTCGACCTTGCTCGGTGCCAATCGCAAGGACATGGACAAGTATCTGACGCTGGCGATGGCGCGGGAGCCACACGAGATCATCCATCCGGTGACCTATGCGTTCACGCTCCTCGACATCGGTGCCGATGGCGCACCGAAGGCCACGACACTGCTGCGCACCGCGGTCAAGCTGCCGGTCAAGGATGCCTATGACGGCGTCAACCACAAGGCCGCGGTCCAGGTGTTGGCGCTGCTCGAGGCGAAGGACATCAAGGGCGCTCGGGCGCTGGTGAAGAAGCTTGAGCCGTTTAACAATGTCGGTTGAACGGCGCCTGAAATCGCGGCAGTACGGCCGGCGGATGCGGTGGCCCGCCCGCGGCAATCCGTCCGACGGTGCGGTGCCGACTGTCGGAATATCTTACAGTTGCGCAGCGGGCAGAGTCATACCGCCTCCGTAAGCAACTCAGTACAATCGGCTCCGGCCACGGTCCCGTATTGGCGCGAATCTTGCTTGGCTATATCGGCAACTGCGCGGCCGGAGCACGTCGATGGCTACATCTAGTATCTTGGCGTCTATCGTCGTCGCCGTCCTTGCCGCGCCGGCCGCCGCGACCGTCCACGTCATCACCTTTTCGGGTACTGTCAGCGTAGGACTCGATCTGGCCGGCGCCTTCGGCACGCCGATAGCCTCTCTCACCGGCCGCCCTTACACAGCCAGCTACGCCTATGACCTGTCGCTGGGTACGCGAACCACCAGCACTGGGATCGCGGATGCCGTGACAGGTGGCGATCTGCTGGGCACCGTCTCGCCGATCATCGATGCATCACTTACCATCAATGGGATAACACATCACTTCGGCTCGCAGGACGGAATGGGTACGGCAAAATACCTTCAGCTCGGTCTCGGTAGCCTCGGTGTCTATGGCGTCGCAGCGCGATCCGGCTCGCCGTATCTGGCCACCGTGGCCGTCATACCTGGCTTTACACCCTCGCTCGACAATGACCTGGCGCTGCGGTCCGATGTCACGTGGAAGAGCGAATTCCTGATCGGCAGCGCAAATCCCTTGCAATTCGCCTTCGGCATTCTCGGCCCGGGACCGAACTCGGAGTTCTCCATTCAGACACTCGTGCCGGAACCTGCAAGCTGGACGATGATGATCGCCGGGTTCGGGCTGGTCGGTGTCGCCGCCCGACGAAACTCCCGATCACTTGCCTCAGCGACGCCGCGTCAGCCCTGGCGGCCAGCCAGGCTGGCCAGAGCGGGTGGCCGACCGCACTAGGCGCGGCCGCCCTTCGACGCGATCCAGTCATCCACCTTCCGCTCCAGCACTTCCATCGGCAGCGCCCCCGACATTAGCACCTGGGCGTGGAAATCGCGCACGTCGAACTTCGGCCCCAGCGCCTTCTCGGCTTTGGTGCGCAGGCGGCGGATGGTCAGCTGTCCGACCTTGTAGGCCAGCGCCTGGCTGGGAATGGCGATGTAGCGCTCGACCTCGGCGGTGGCGTCGGTCTTTCCCATCGCCGAATTGTCGAGCATGTATTTGATCGCCTGGTCGCGGGTCCAGCCCTTGCTGTGGATGCCGGTGTCGACAACCAGCCGCATGGCACGCAGGATCTCGTCGTCGAGATGGCCGTAATTCTGGTAGGGATCGGTGTAGAAACCGAGCTCATAGCCTAGGCTCTCGGCATAGAGTGCCCAGCCCTCGACGAAGGCTGTATTACCGCCAAAACGCTGGAACGCCGGGAGGCTCTCCTTCTCCTGCGCCAGGCTGATCTGGAAATGGTGGCCCGGCACGCCTTCGTGGAGGAACAGCGTCTCGAAGCCGAACTTCGAGCGCGAGGGCAGGTCATAGGCGTTGTAGTAGAACACGCCCGGTCGCGAGCCGTCGGGGGTGCCCTGCTGGTAGCTGCCTGCCGCGTCGGTCTTTTCCTTGTAGGCCGGCACCGGGCGCACCTCGAGCGGCGACTTCGGAATGGTCGAGAAGTCCTTGCGGACAACTGCCTCCATGCGCTTGTCGATGGCCAGGAAGTCGTCCTTCATCGCCTCGGCGGATGTCGGGTGGAAGCGCGGATCGGTGCGCATGAACACGAAGAACTCGGCGAGGTTACCCTTGAAGCCGGTCTCGTCCTTGATCTTCGTCATCGCGGTATGGATACGGTCGACCTCGCGCAGGCCGAGCGCATGGATTTCCTCCGGCGTCATCGTTGTCGTCGTGGTCTGCTCGACAAGGTAACGGTACAGTGCCGCGCCGCCCGGCATCTGGCCCAGCCCGACGGTTTCGCGGGCCTTGGGCAAATACTCGGTCTTGATGAAGTCGCGCACCCGCGCCTGCGCCGGGTTCAGCCGGTCGCGGATGAACGCCGCATAGTCGGCGGTGATCCGGGCGCGGTCGGCGGCGGCAATGCCGTCAGGGAACTTCAGGACCGGCTTGTAGAAAACGCTGTCCTCGACCTTCGCGGGCAGCAGGTTGTCGAACTGGCCGACGACGTTCTGCATGACCAGCCGCGGGTTGGTGACGCCGTCGGCCAGGCCCTGCTTCATGCGTCCGATGGCGCGATCAAGGTAGACAACATAGCCATCCAGCCGCTTCAGGTTATCGTCATAGTCCTTGACCGACTTGAACGGGGCCGCACCCTCGCCCGACGAAACGTCCGGGATAAACACCTGGAAACCGCCGAAATGGTCGATCGGCCGTTCGATCGAGGCCTTGAGCAGGCCCGGCTTGAAGCCCTTTAGGCCGATCTCGGTCTGGTATTTGAAGACGTCGTAGGAGATCCGGTCGTCGAGGTTGAGCTTCGAGCGGTCGATCTTCTTGAGCGCCGCGAGATCGGCCTCGCCCGCCGCCTTCTCGCCCGCCAACCATTGGTCGGTGATGAAATCGCCGAACTGCGCCGCGTAGCGCATGTCGCCGCGGAACAGCGCCTGGATCGGGTTGCGCTTGAGTTGTGCCTCGTCGCTGGCGGCGAACAGCGCCTTGAGCTCGGCCGACGCCGGCACATTGGGCGCAGCGGTGGTCACGGCAGCGGCAGGCGCGGCGAGCGGCAGCGCGGTGGTCAGCAGCAGGGCGGCGAGAATCGATCGCATCGTTCTATCTCCGAATCGGTGTATTGGGCGGATAAGACGCTTGGCGTGGCGGTGCAACGGCTATTTCATCGGGATCGGCTTGCCTGCTGTCATCACGTAGCTGACGCTGAGTACAGCCTTCGGATCGCGCTGCGGATCGCCATCGACCGCGATGAGATCGGCGAACTTGCCGACTTCTAGTGTGCCGGTCCTGTCGGCCACGCCGAGCAGCTCCGCGGCACCCTTGGTCGCGGCGACCAGTGCGTCCTTCGGCGTCATGCCGTGCTCGACGATCAGCGCTAGCTCCTCGGCATTGCGGCCGTGCGGATAGACGGCGGCATCGGTGCCGAGAGCGATGCGCACCCCGGCCTTCTGCGCGACGCCGATGTTGCGCCCGACGATCTGCATCGTCTGCAGCGCCTTGGCCTCGACGTTGGGCGTGTAGAAATTCTTGCCGATGTGCAGCTTCAGACCTTCATAGGCCATCAGCGTCGGCACGAGCCACGTGCCGTGCGCCTTCATCGCTGCCGCCGCCTTGGCATCGAGGTACGTGCCGTGCTCGATCGAATCGACGCCGGCATTGGCCGCCGCCTCGATGCCGCGCGCGCCGTGCGCATGCGCCATCGCTTTCAGTCCGACGCCGTGCGCGGCATCGACGATGGCCTTCATCTCGGCGTCGGTGAAGTGCTGCTCCAGCCCGATCGCGCCGTCGTCGAGGACGCCGCCGGTAGCCATGAATTTGATGACATCGACGCCCTTCGCGGCGAGGTGACGAACCGCGACGGCGCACGCCTCGGGCGAGTCGCAGACGCCGGGGTTGAGCCCTTGCGCATTCATCGCATCGGCGATCTCCGGGCTCAGCCCGACGGCGTTGTCGCCGTGCCCGCCCGAAATCGACAGGGGCGTGCCGGCGACCAGGATGCGCGGCCCCGGGAACGAACCTTCGGCGACTGCGTCGCGCATCGCCAGGCTGGCGAGCGTCGGGCCGCCAGCGTCGCGGACCGTGGTGAAGCCGGCGCGCGCCGTGATGAGCGCGTTCTTCAGGCCGGTCGCGGCTGCATAGGGTTCCGAGAACTTGGGCCGCAGCGATGCATACCACGGCAGGCCCGAATCCTGGGTCAGGTGCACATGGGCGTCGATCAGGCCGGGCATCACGGTCTTGGTCGACAGATCGATCACTTTCGCGCCCGCCGGTGCCGCCATGCCGGCCGGCCCGATGGCGACGATGCGCCCGTCAGTGACGACGAGGCTGGACGCTCCCCGCGCCGGCTGCGCCGCATCGGTGACCAAGCGTCCGGCGCGGATAACCAGCGTTTCGGCGGCGGCGGGCGCGGCGGCGGCAAGCGCCAGCACGGCGGCGGTCAAGACATGGCGCATGATATCCCCTTTTTGGTTGGCCGGACACTAGCTTGCGGACCCGTCGGTGCAAGCGTCGCCTTGCGTGCTTCTGATCGACCCGCCACAATCGATCGTCACGCGCGCCGGGGAAGGGACATGCGTTGCCGCTGAAGCGCTCGCGCTTGTTCGCCTTTGCCGCACCCTACCTGCCGCTGTCTGCGGTCGGCCTGCCCGCTGTCGTCTATCTGCCGCCTTACTACGCCGCAGAACTCGGCCTGGGCCTGGAGGCGGTCGGGCTGATCTTTCTCGTTGTCAGGCTGATCGACATCCCGCTCGATCCGGTGCTCGGCCACTTAATTGATCGGACCAAAGGACGGCTCGGGCGCTTTCGACCGTGGCTGGCGGGCGGCGCGGCGCTGATGGCGGCAGGCGCGCTGGCGGTGTATTTCGCGGTACCCGGGATTTCGGCGGGTGCCGCGCTGGCCGGGCTGCTGGTTCTGTATTTCGGCTATTCGGCGATGATGGTGGCGCAGACCGCGTGGGGCGCGACGCTGTCCGACGACTATCATGAGCGCAGCCGGGTGTTCGGCTGGTGGATGGCCCTGACCCAGGTCGGCATGCTGCTGGTGCTGGCGCTGCCGCCGCTGCTACCGCGACTAATCCCGGGCGCGGGGATCGCGTCGGGCATTCACGGCATGGGTTGGCTGGTCATCGCTGGCGCGCCGCTTACCGCACTATTGTGCCTGTCGGTGCTGCCGGAGCGGGCGCGGACCGGCAACCACGCCAAGCTGGCTGACTTCGCGCGCGTCGTCGCCAACCCGCTGATGCGCCGCCTGCTGCTCGTTGACCTGCTCGCCAACCTGGCACCCGGGGTCACCGGCGCGCTGTTCCTGTTCTTTTTCCAGGCGGTGAAAGGATATTCGGCCGCTTCCGCGTCGGCGCTGCTGCTCGTCTACTTCGTCGCCGGTCTCGCGGGCGTGCCGCTGTGGACCCGGCTCGCGCGTGCCACGTCCAAGCATCGCGCGATCGTCGTCGCCCTGCTGTTCTATTGCGTGACGCAGAGCCTGACCGCGCTGCTGCCGCCCGGAAACTGGCCCGTGGCAGCGATCGGCATGGCGCTGGCCGGTGTGCCTTATGGTGCCACCGCGCTGTTGCTGCGCGCCATGCTCGCCGACCTGTCCGATGCCGAGACGTTGGCGTCGGGCGGCGACAAGACCGCGCTGTTCTACGCCGCTGGGGTCGGCGTGCAGAAGCTGGGCTATGCAATCCCGGTCGGGGTGCTGTACCCGGTGCTGAGTGCGCTCGGCTTTGTTGCGGTCAAGGGTGCAGGCAACAGTGCGGACGCGCTGAACGGTCTGACCCTGTTGTTCACCGCGCTGCCCGTGGTTCTGGCGCTTGCAGCCGCGTGGACCGTGCGTTCCTGGCCGATCGACGCAGCAGCGCAGTCGGCGACAGCGGCCGCGCTTCGCGGCAATGTTTGAGTAATTATGTTGCTATAAGGTCGCCCTTGTAGCAAGGAAACTGTTCCAATCGACTCGCAGGATGTATCCGTGGCGCTTCTTGACGACGACCTCACGCTTCGTGGCCCGGCATCCGCGCCGGCTGTCAACCCGGTCCGCGACCGCTCGGCTTGGGAAGCAATGCGCGCCGCAGTGCTTGCCGATCCCGGCCGCTTCCACGGCGACATTGCCGGCGAGACCATCCACTGGCTGATCGACGGCGCCTGGCTGAGCCGCGACGGCGCGACCTGGAAGGGCTGGGACGCCGCCACCGCCGCCCCGGTCAGCCGCGACCTGGGCGCCGATTTCGCGCCCTGGACCAAGGCCTTCGACAACAGCGACGCGCCGCACTACCGCTGGTTCGCGGGCGCGCAGACCAATGCCGCGTTCAACGAGGTCGACCGGCATGTGCTCGCCGGCCACGGTGCGGAAGCCGCGCTGATCTTCGAGGGCGACCGCTGGGACATGGCGGCGAACAAGGGCCGCGGCGGCCCGGTGGACGAGTTTCCCGTCTCCCGCCGCACCCTGCTGCTGGAGAGCGCCAAGTGCGCGCTGGCGCTCAAAGCTTTAGGCCTGAAGCAAGGCGACAGCATCGCGATCAACATGCCGTCGATCGTGCCCCAGATCTTCTGGACGGAAGGCGCCAAGCGCGCCGGCGTCATCTACACGCCGGTGTTCGGCGGGTTCAGCGACAAGACGCTGAGCGACCGTATTCATGACGCCGGCGCCAAGGTCGTCATCACCGCCGACGGCGGCTACCGCACAGCGCAGGTCGCAGCGTTCAAGACCGCCTACACCGACCCGGCGCTCGACAACTACATCCCGGTCGAGGTCGCGCTGCGCTTGATCGACGGCCTCGATTTGCCCGCCGAGCAGAAGGCGGCAATCCTCGAGGCCGCGAAGGCAGCGCTGAAGGGCGAAGTCACAGTCGAGCGCTCCGACGTCATGCGCGGCGTCGGCCGCGCCCTGGCGACGCTGGGCCTCGACGCGGCAGAATCGAGCCAGGTCCGCATCGCGGTCGCCAGCGCACTGGTCGATTCGCCACCGCGCGTCGATGCCGTCATCGTCGTGAAGCACACCGCGACGCCCGACCTGGTGTGGCGCTCGCGCGACCGCTGGAGCCACGAGCTGACCGACGCCGCGGGCAAGGAGATCCTCGCCGCCGCCGGGCTGGCATCGGAAGCCGACCTGCTGGCGCTGCCCGACGAGGCGTTCGTCGCGGCGATCTGGAAAGCCTGCCCGCCGCTGCCGGTCGATGCCGAATTCCCGCTGTTCGTCAT
Organism: Sphingomonadales bacterium; assembly: GCA_038210595.1. Lineage (GTDB taxonomy): Bacteria > Pseudomonadota > Alphaproteobacteria > Sphingomonadales > Sphingomonadaceae > Glacieibacterium. The sequence goes on from JBBQWN010000005.1 coordinate 55,657, forward strand.
CTATACCAGCGGCTCGACCGGCAAGCCCAAGGGCGTCGTCCACGTCCACGGCGGCTATATCGCCGGCATCGCCCACACGATGAAGGTCGCGTTCGACGCGCGCCCCGGCGACGTGCTGTACGTCGTCGCCGATCCCGGCTGGATCACCGGGCAGAGCTACCTGATCTCGGCGGCGCTGACGACACGCACGACGACGCTGATCACCGAAGGCTCGCCGGTGTTCCCGCACGCCGGGCGCTTCGCCGCCAGCATCGAGCGCCACGGCGTCACCATCTTCAAGGCCGGCGTCACCTTCCTGAAGTCGGTGATGAGCGACCCGCAGAACCTGCGCGACCTGCGTTCGTGGGACATGAGCTCGCTGCGCGTCGCGACCTTCTGCGCCGAGCCGACGTCGCCGCCGGTGCAGGCGTTCGGCATGGCCGAGATCACGCCCTGGTACATCAATTCCTACTGGGCGACCGAGCACGGCGGTATCGCCTGGACGCAGTTCTACGGCGCCGCCGACTTCCCGCTGCGCCCCGACGCCCACACCTGGGCGCTGCCGTGGATCGTCGGCGAGGTCCGTATTCCGACCGACGACGCCCTGACCCACGCCAAGTGGCGCGAGGCGGCGCGCGGCGAGAAGGGCGAGATCGTCATCGCGCGCCCCTATCCCTATCTCGCGCGCACCGTCTGGGGCGATGCCGCCAATGTCGGCCAGCCGGGCTGGAAGGGTGACGCGGCGCGCTGGGAGGGCAGCTACTGGACCCGCTGGGACGGCGCGCCTGCCTATACCCAGGGCGACTTCGCCGTGCAGCACGAGGACGATTCGTTCAGCCTCCACGGCCGCAGCGACGACGTCATCAATGTCAGCGGCCACCGCATGGGCACCGAGGAGATCGAGGGCGCGATCCTGCGCGACCGGGCACTCGACCCCAACTCGCCGGTCGGCAACGTGCTCGTCGTCGGCGCGCCCGACGCGACCAAGGGCCTGACCCCGCTCGCCTTCGTCGTTGCCTCGCCGGGCCGCAAGATCACGCAAGCCGACCGCAACCGCCTGACCGAACTGGTGCGCAGCGAGAAGGGGCCGACCGCCGTCCCCGCCGATTATCTGGAGGTCAAGGCGTTCCCCGAGACGCGTTCGGGCAAATACGTTCGCCGCATGGTCCGCGCCCTGGTCGAGGGCGGCGACCTGGGCGACACCTCGACCCTGCGCAATCCCGAGAGCCTCGACGACCTGCGCGAGGTGATCACCACCTGGCAGCGCCGCCAGCACCTGAGCGAGACGCAGCAACTGTTCGAGCGCTACCGCTACTTCCGCATCCAGTACAACACTGTCGCGCCCGGCAAGAAGGTGGCGACGGTCACCATCACCAACCCGCCGGTCAATGCGCTGAACGAGCGCGCGCTCGACGAGCTCAACATCGTCGTCGATCACCTGTCGCACCGCGACGACGTGGTCGCGGTCGTGTTCACCGGCGAAGGCACCGCGAGCTTCGTCGCGGGTGCCGATATCCGCCAGTTCCTCGACGAGATTCACGACGAGGACGAGGCGCGCGTCCTGCCCAACAACGCCCAGCTGGCGTTCAACAAGATCGAGGCGATGGACAAGCCCTGCATCGCCGCCATCCAGGGCGTCGCGCTGGGCGGCGGCATGGAGTTCGCGCTCGCCTGCCATTACCGCATCGCGGAGCCACACGCCCGCTTCGGGCAGCCGGAGATCAGGTTGCGGCTGATCCCGGGGTATGGGGGAACGCAACGGTTGCCGCGATTGCTGGCGGCGCATGGCGGGCAGCAGGGACTGTCCACGGCGCTCGAGATGATCCTGGGCGGGCGCAGCGTCGATGCCGAATTCGCTCTAAATGCCGGGTTGATCGACGAGGTCGTCGACGGCAGCGAGGACGCGCTGAGCCGCGCGCATGCCTTGGTCCGTGAAATCGTCGGTGGCCGCGAAATTCGCCGCGCCGCCAGCGAGCCGAGCGCCGACCTCGACGCGGCGCTCGCCGACCCGTTCATCGAGAGCATCGTCAGCCAGCTCCAATGGGCGGGCCGCGCAGATGCCGGCCGCCGCGCCATCGATGCGATCCGCACCGGCTGGACGCAGGGCATCGCGGCAGGCCTGGCGCGCGAGGCCGACCATTTCGCGGCCGCGGTCGTCCACCCGCAGGGCGGCAAGACCGGCATCCGCCAGTTCATCGACAAGACGAGCCCGGCGCTGCCGGTGCGGAGCGCGGACGCGGACACCACCGCGCCGCTGCCGGTCGGCGCACCGTTCTTCCCGGGCATCACGCCGCTGCCGACACGCCAGCATGGCTTCGGCATTGCCCGCGATCCGGCCACCGGGCAGCCGGGTTTCGGCCCGCCGGGTACGCACGAGAAGGAGCTGATCGTCCCGGTCGACGAGCCTGCCGCCAACGACGCGCTCGTCTACATGCTGACCTCGGAGGTCAATTTCAACGACATCTGGGCGCTGACCGGCATTCCGGTGTCGCCGTTCGACGGGCACGAGAACGACTATCAGACCACCGGGTCCGGCGGTGTCGGGCTGGTCGCGGCGCTGGGCTCCGAGGCGCGGGCCGAGGGGCGGTTGAAGGTCGGCGACCTGGTCGCGGTCTATTCGGGGACCAACGACCTGCTCAGTCCGCAGGTCGGGCGCGACCCGATGTTCGCGGACTTCGCCATCCAGGGTTACGAGACCGAGACCGGCAGCCATGCGCAGTTCCTCGTCACCCAGGCGCCGCAGCTCCACCACGTCCCGGCCGACCTGACGCTGGAGGCGGCGGGGAGCTATATCCTCAACCTCGGCACCGTCGTCCGCGCGCTGTTCACGACGCTGGAGATCGAGCCCGGCAAGCGGCTGTTCGTCGAGGGCTCCGCTACCGGCACCGGCCACGACGCGCTGAAGACCAGCATCCGCACCGGGCTGCACGTGACCGGCCTCGTCTCGTCGCCGAGCCGCGCGGCGTTCGTGAAGGAGGTCGGCGCGGTCGGCGCACTCGACCGGACCGATCCGCGCTTCAAGGCGGCGTTCACCGCCGTGCCCGAGGACCCGGCAAAGTGGGCGGCATGGGAGGCGGCGGGCCAGCCTTTGCTCGACGAGTATCGCGCCATCAACGACGGGCAGTTGGCGGACTATGCCGTCAGCCATGCCGGCGAGACGGCCTTCCCGCGCACCTTCCAGCTGCTCGGCGAGGGCGGCATCCTGGCCTTCTACGGCGCGTCGTCGGGCTATCACTTCACCTATGTCGGCAAGCCGGGTGCCAGCGACCCGACGACGATGCTGCGCCGGGCCAAGCTGCGCGGCGGCGAGGCGGTGCTGCTGTTCTATGGCCCGTGCAGCCGCGAACTGGCCGATCCGACCGGCCTCGAGATGATCGAGGCGGCGCGTGCCGCCAAGGCCCGCACCGTCGTCGTCACCACCACCGACGGCCAGCGCGAGTTCCTGCAGTCGCTGGGCTTCGAGGATGCCATCGCCGGCATCGTCAGCCTGGAGGATTTAAAGCGCCGCCAGGGCGACCAGTTCGAATGGCCCGACGCGATGCCGCGCCTGACGCCGGCGCGCGACGACATCGAGACCTTCCGCAGCGAAGTGCGGGACTATCAGGAAAAGACGCTGAAGCCCTTCGGCGCGGCGGTCGGGCGGCTGTTGCGCTCCCCCGACAATCCGCGCGGGTCGCCCGACCTGATCATCGAGCGTGCCGGCCAGGATACGCTCGGGGCGTCGACGGCGCTGGTCAAGCCGTTCACCGGGCGGGTCGTGTACTCCGAGGACTGCGCCGGGCGGCGCTACTCCTTCTACGCGCCGCAGGTGTGGACGCGGCAGCGGCGCATCCTGATGCCGACCGCCGAGATCCGCGGCACCCACCTGTGCAACGCCTACGAGGTGACGCGCATGAACGACATGATCGCGGCCGGCCTGCTCGACGTGACGCCGCCGACGGTGGTGCCGTGGGAGGGCCTGCCCGAGGCGCACCAGTCGATGTGGGAAAACCGCCATTCGGGCGCGACCTATGTCGTCAACCACGCGCTGCCGGCGTTGGGGCTGCGCAGCAAGGACGCGCTGCTTGAAGCCTGGGCGGCGCAAGAGGCGGAGTCAGCCAAGTGAACGCACCGATCGTCGAGCCGCTGGTCGGCACCTCCGGGCGGCTCGCCGGCAAGATTGCGCTGGTCACCGGCGCGGCCGGCAACCTCGGCGGCGAGATCGTCCGCCACTACCTGCGCGAGGGCGCGACGGTGGTGATGACCGGGCGCACCCCGGCGCGCACCGATGCGGCGCGCGAGGCTGTTCTGGCAGAGACAGGTGCCGATCCGGCGCGGGTCTCGACCGTCGTGCTCGACGGCGCGGACGCCGCATCGGTCCGCGCCGGCATCGCCGCGGTTGTGGAGCGCCACGGTCGCATCGACATCCTCGTCAACAATGCGGGATCGGCGGGGCCGAAGGCGCCGCTGGAGCGCGTGCCGCTGACCGCCGACGAACTGGCGAACGGCGATACCGAGACGGTCAGCGCGGCGGCGCGCAGCCTGCTTGGCGTCGCCTGGAATCTGGTCCGCGCGGCGGCGGACGCGATGCCGCCGGGCGGGTCGATCGTCAACGTCTCGACCATCTTCAGCCGCACCCAATATTATGCGCGCACGGCCTATGTCGTGCCCAAGGCGGCAATGAATGCGCTGTCGAAGACACTGGCGCGCGAGCTGGGCTCCCGCGGCATCCGGGTCAACACGCTGTTCCCCGGCCCGATCGAGAGCGACCGCATCCGCACCGTCTTCGCGGCGATGGACAAGTTGCAGGGCAAGCCGGCGAACGCCACCGCCGACCATTTCACCGGCATCATGGCGTTGGCCCGTGGTGCGGCGGCAGCGGATGCCAAGCCGCTGCCGACGCCGACCGATATCGCCGCCACCTGCGTGTTTCTCGGTTCCGACGAGAGCGCCGCCTTCACCGGCCACGATTTCGAGGTCACGCACGGCATGGATGTGCCGAAGGAATCGCGTTCGACCTATCTGTCGCGGCCGACGATGCGCTCCATCGATGGCGCGGGCCTCGGCATTGTCGTGGCCGGCGGCGACAGCCTTGCGGACGCGCTGGAGATTGCGCGAGTGCAGGCAAACTGCGGGGCGGCGGTCTTGCTCGGCTTCGGCAGCGACGCCGCGGTCGCGATGGTGCAGCGCCGCCTCGATGCCGAGCCCGCGACCGGCGCACTGACGCTGGCGCGCTTCGACCGTAGCGATCCGGCCCAGATGGAGGCGGCGCTCGAAGCCTTTGGAGCTGAGATCACCGGCGCGATCATCTTGCCCGAGTTTGGCAACGACTTCTTCAACGGGCCGCTGCACGCGGCGTCGGACGAACAGGTCGACAGCTTCATCGACGCCGAGCTGACCGGCGCCGTCGCCGTCGCGCGGTCGCTGACGCGCTACTGGAAGCGCCACGACGCGCTGGTCCACGAGCCGCGCTTCGTGTTCGTCGGCGGGCCGTCGGACGGCGGCGACAACGGTTGGAACGGCCTGCTCGCGGCTGCCTGCGAGCAGCTGGTGCGGGTCTGGCGCGACGAGAGCCAGGTCGATGTCGCAGCCGGCAAGCGGCGGCAGGCGGAGTGGGGCAACCAGATCGTCCGCACCGACAACCACGAGCCGGAGAATGTCCGCTTCACCGCCGGCCAGTGCGCGCGCATCCTGCTGAAGGAGCGCAAGGTCCAGCCGATCAGCCTGTACCTGCCCGAATCGATCGGCGAGGCGACCGGCGCGCGCGTCGCCATGGTCGGGTTCGCCGAGAACATCACCGGGCTGCATCTCGGAAAGGTCGCGCTTATCACCGGCGGCTCGGCCGGCATCGGCGGTCAGGTCGCGCGGCTGCTGGCGCTGGCGGGTGCCAAGGTCATGCTCGTTGCACGCCGCGAGAGCGAACTGGCGACAATGCGCGCGCGTATCGTCGGCGAGCTCGAGGACGTCGGCTTCTCCGGCGTCGAGCGGCGCGTCCGCACGCTGTCGGGCATCGACGTCAGCGACCACGCGGCGCTCAACAAGGCGGTCGACGAGACCATCGCCGCGTTCGGGCGCATCGACTATCTGATCAACAATGCCGGCATCTCCGGCGCCGAGGAGATGGTCGTCGACATGGACGTCGCCGCCTGGCGGCGGACGCTGGATGCGAATTTGATCTCCAACTACGTCCTCGCGCATGCCGTGGTGCCAAGGATGAAGGCGCAGGGTTCCGGCTACATCCTCAACGTCAGCAGCTATTTCGGAGGCGAGAAGCACCTTGCCGTCGCCTACCCCAACCGCGCCGACTATGCGGTCAGCAAGGCTGGACAGCGGGCGATGGCGGAGGCGTTCGCGCGGTCGCTGGGTCCGGAAATTCAGATCAACGCCATTGCGCCGGGCCCGGTCGACGGCGACCGCCTGTCGGGCAAAGACGGCAAGGCCGGACTGTTCGACCGCCGCGGCCGGCTGATTCTGGAAAACAAGCGGCTAAATGCCGTCCACTCGGCGGTCATCCGCGCCGTCCGGGGCGGCGCGGCGATAGACACCGTACTCGGTCGCCTGGCGCGCAACGACTCGGTCCGCATCGCCCATGACCGTGACAATCCGCGTGAGCTTCGCGATCTGGCGCTATCCTGTGCGCAGGAAGGCGACGAAACCTGCAGTTGGGACCGTTTCATCCTGACCCGCGAGATCGCCGCGCGGCTTGTCCGCCGCCTGCGGCTGGGCGGCTACCTGACCGCGTCGCCGGCCTGGGCCACACGTCCCTCTACGGACGAAGCCGATGGCAGCTGGCTGCTGCGCGTACCGCTCGACGACAAGCCCTGGCTGCCGCCGGCGCGGATCGCGGCCGAGGCGGCCAAGGTCGGTGGCGGCGTCACCTCGCTGCTCAACCTCGGCCGCATGCCGACCGAGGGCGAGGTTGCGCAGGCGACGGTGTTCTTCCTCGCCGACCGCGCCGTCAGCGGCGAATGCTTCATGCCGTCGGGCGGCCTGAGCCTCGAACGCTCGACCGTCGAGCGCGAACTGTTCGGCAGCCCCAAGGCCGAGCGGCTGGAGCAGATGGCGGGCAAGACCGTGTGGATTATCGGGGAGCACCTCGTCGATTATCTGGCGGGCTGCGCCCAGGCCTTTGCCGACCTAGCGGTGGCGCGCGTCGTGTTCATCACGCGAACAGATGAAGGGGCGGAGACGCTGACCGCCACCGTTGCCGGCGCTCCGCTCGAATGCGTGACGGCCGGCGATGACCTGGAGGGGGCGCTGGATCGTGCCCTTGCGCAATGGGGACCACCGACGACCATCGTTTCGTCGCCGTTCACGCCGCTGCCCGACCGCCTGTTCGGCGACGAAAGCCTGAGTCCGGCCGCGTTTGCGACTCTGTGCGAGGACAATCTGACTCATCACTTCCGGGTCAGCCGCAAGGCCTCGCTCTACGACCATTGCCAGCTGGTACTGGTCACCCCCGATGTCGAGATCGGGCGCACCGGCCCGGCGTTCGCACTGGCCAACTTCATCAAGACCTCGCTTCACGCCTTCACCGCGACGCTGGCGGTCGAGAACGAGCGGCTGATCCACGATGTGCCTGTCAATCAGATCAACCTGACCCGGCGCGTTCGCAGCGAGGAACCCCGCAACCGTGACGAACATGAGGAGGAGGTTCGCCGGTTCGCCCGCGCCGTGTTGCTGGCCGGCGCGCCGCTGCCCGACGCGGAGGACTCGCGTTACCGCGCCCGCATCTATCGCGGCATGTCGATGACCGTCTAAAGAGGCGGCCATGAACGATTGGCTGGATTTCGAGAAACCCGTGGCGGCACTCGCCGACAGCGCGGCAGCGCTGCGTACGGCGGGGACGCCCGAAGCGCTGGCGGAGGCCCCGCGGCTCGAGGAACGGGCGAAGCGGTTGCTGGCCGACCTCTACGGTCGCCTCACCCCGGCCCAGCGAATGCAGGTGGCGCGCCACCCGGCGCGGCCGCACTTCAAGGATTATGTCGCCGCACTGATCGAAGATTTCGTGCCGCTGGCGGGCGACCGTGGGTTCGGCGAGGATGCGGCGATCGTCGGTGGCATCGGTCGATTGCAGGGGCGCAGCGTTGTCGTGATCGGCCACGAGAAAGGCAACGACACCGCCAGCCGGGTAAAGCACAACTTCGGCATGGGCCGGCCGGAGGGCTATCGGAAGGCGACACGCCTAATGCAGCTGGCTGGCCAGTTCGCGCTTCCCGTCGTTACTTTCGTCGATACGCCCGGCGCCTATCCGGGCTTGGAAGGCGAAGCGCGCGGACAGGCGGAGGCGATCGCCCGCGCCACCCAAGCCTGCCTTGAGCTGCCAGTACCAATGGTTGCGGCGATCGTCGGCGAGGGCATGTCGGGCGGCGCGATCGGGCTGGCCGCCGCCAACAAGCTGCTGATGTTCGAGCATGCCGTCTATGCGGTCATCTCGCCCGAGGGCTGCGCCTCTATCCTGTGGCGCGGCGAGGCCGGCAGGGCGGCGGACGCCGCCGCCGCGATGAAGATCACCGCGGCCGACCTGCTCCGCCTCGGCATCATCGACCGGATCGTCTACGAGCCCCCCGGCGGAGCGCACCGCGATCCGGCAACCGCGATGGCGCGGCTGGGTAGTGCGATCGGCGAAGAGCTTGGCAGTCTCGCCGGGCTGGACGCCGCGGCGCTGAGAAAGCAACGCCGCGACAAGTTCATCGCAATGGGCCGCAACCTGTAGAGGCTTGCCCCGCCGACCCCCTCCAGGTCCGGCGGGGCAGGTCGCTCAGGCGGTCTTGCTGACGCGCGGCTTGCGCGGCTTCGGCGCGTCGCCGTTCGCGGCCGGCACCCGCGGCTTGCGGCCGAGGCCGAGCCGCTTGGCGACTTCGCGCCGGGCGTCCGAATAACCCGGCGCAACCATCGGATAGGTCGCCGGAAGATTGTAGCGCGAGCGATACTCTTCCGGAGTCATGCCGTGGCCGGTCAGGTGGCGCTTCAAGCTCTTGTACGGCTTGCCGTCGATCAGCGAGAGAATGAAATCGCGGTTGGCGAGCGACTTACGCGCGGTAACCGCCGGCTGATGCGTCTCGGCGCTGCCACCGACGGTTTCGGTGCCGGGGCCCGACAGGCCGCTCAGCGCGGCATGAGTCGAGGCGATCAACGCCGGCAGATCATCGACGCGGACATTGTTGTTCGCGACGAACGCCGAGAGCAGCTCGACTGTCAGTTCAGTGAGATCCTGTTGCTGTGTAGTATCCATGGATTGACCCTTAACCATAAGAATGCCCCGCCGCGCGCGTCGAGAACGAGGCGACTTACACTCTGCTTTACGGAACCGGTCAAGATTCAAATGAAGCGGGCTTGATTGTCGCCGCCTAACATGCCGCCAGACCGATCATTCAGACTTGCCAGATCACGACAATCTGGTCAGTGGAGCCGATGACAATTGACCTCGCAATTCTCTATGAGCATCCGGCATGGTTCATGCCGCTATTCGCTGCACTAGACCGTACCAACATCGAGTATCAGGCGGTCACGATCGGTGACCACAGCTTCGATCCTGGCGGGTCGCAGCCGCGGGCGCGGGTGGTGTTCAACCGCGTTGCGATGTCGAGCTTCCTGCGCGACGCCGAGCATCCGATCTTCTATGCGCAAGCGCTGTTCGATCACTTGCAAGGGCTCGGCACCCGGGTCGTCAACGGCAGTGCGGCGCTGGCCATCGATGCGTCGAAGGCGCGGCAGCTCAGTCTGCTCGCGCGCCTCAACCTCGGCATACCGGCGACGCGGGTCGTCCATCGCCGTGCGGCGCTGCCGGCGGCTGCCGCGAGCCTGCGCTTCCCGGTGGTGGTCAAGGCCGACATCGGCGGGTCGGGCGCGGGCATCATCCGCTATGACACGCCCGACGCGCTATCCGCAGCGGTCGCGGACGGCACGACGCCGGTCAGCGTCAACGGCGTGCTGCTGGTGCAGGAATATGTGCCCCGCCGCGGCGGCATGGTGACCCGCATCGAGACCCTGGGCGGCAAGTTCTTGTACGCCATCGACATCGCCAGCGACGGCGACACCTTCGATCTTTGCCCGGCCGACGCCTGCAGCATCGACCGCGCGCCGGTCACCTTCACTGCCGTGCAGCCCCCGCCTGAACTGATCGACGCCGCCGAACGTATCGCCGCCGCGGCGCAGCTCGATGTCGGCGGCATCGAGTTCCTGATCGACGACCGCGACGGCGCCCCGCGCTTCTACGACATCAACGCGCTGTCCAACTTCGTCGCCCAGCCGCTCGACGTGCTCGGCTGGGATCCGCACGACCGGCTGGTAACTTTTTTGCGGGCCGTCATCGAAGAGGCACGATGATGCGCTTTGGTTTCTGGATGCCGGTGTTCGGCGGTTGGCTGCGCAATGTCCCCGACGAGGGCATGACCGCGGACTGGCCCTATGTGAAGGCGCTCACTCAGCGCGCCGAGGCGACGGGCTGGGACCTGACCCTGATCGCGGAGCTGAACCTGAACGACATCAAGGGCATCGACGCGCCTTGCCTCGACGCCTGGTCGACCGCCGCCGCGCTCGCCGCGGTCACGGAGCGGCTGGAACTGATGGTCGCGGTGCGGCCCAATTTCCACCACCCGGCGCTGTTTGCCAAGGCGGCCGCCAACATCGACCGCATCGCCGGCGGCCGGCTGACGCTGAACGTCGTGTCGTCGTGGTGGGCGGACGAGGCCAAGCAATACGGCCTGCAGTTCGACCAGCACGACAATCGCTATGCCCGCACCGCGGAATGGCTAGCGGTGGTCGACGGACTGTGGACCGAGGACCGCTTCACGTTCGAGGGGCAGTTCTACAGCACCGACGCGGCGATCTGTGCGCCCAAGCCGATGGCGACGCCGCGCCCCACCGTCTACGCCGGCGGTGAGAGCGAGGCGGCGAAGGCGATGATCGCCGAACATTGCGATGCCTTCGTCATGCATGGCGATCCGGTCGATGCGGTTGCCCCCAAGATCGCGGGCATGGCGGCGCGGCGGCTGGCGGCAGGCAAGCCGCCGATGACCTATGGCATGGCCGCCTATGCCATCGTTCGCGATACCGAGGCGGAGGCGGAGGCCGAACTGGCGCGCATCACCACGCTGAGCGGCGAGCCGCCGGCGGGCTACGACAATTTCGAGCAGTGGTTGTCGGGCACGCAGCTGGAGCGCGAGCTGAAGATCCGTGAATATTCGGTGTCGAACCGCGGCTTGCGGCCCGACTTCGTCGGCACCCCGGCGCAGGTGATCGAGCGCATCGCGGCGTTCGAAGCGGCGGGGCTGAACCTGCTGCTGCTCCAGATGAGCCCGCAGGCGGACGAAATGGACCGCTTCGCCGACCAGGTCATCGCACCGTACCGGGCTCGCGGTTAGCAACCGTTTGCGCAGGCCGGATCGGGCGACGCGAAAACGATGCGCAGCAGCATCGCGCCGGGTGCGGTGCGCGGATCGGTAGCGATGGCGTTGACGCGGCCGCTTTCGGGGGCGCGGATGGTCTCCACCGTGCGTCCGAAGGGATCGGCGATGGTGGCGACGATCGCCCCCTTGGTCACCGCCGCGCCCAGTTCGACCGCCAGCGTCGCGAAGCCGCCGCGGCCTGCCGTCACCTCGGCGAGCTTGTTGCCGACAAATGGCGTCACGGTGCGCGGCGGTGCGGCGGCGATCATCGTCAGGTCGGCCATCACGCGCAGCATCCCGTCGACGCCGCGCCGGGTCATGTCGGGCTGGAACACCTCCGGCCGCGACAGCTCCAGCGTGATCGCGGGGACGCCGTCGCGGACCATCTCGTTCTCGACCGTGCCATCGACGCCGGTATCGAGCTTGATGATGTCGGGCCCGGCCAGCTCGGCGATGGCCCGTGCCCGCGGCGTGCTGGCGAAGGCGTAGAGCACATAGGCCGTGCCGCGCGACTGGGTATGGAGATCGATCGCGGTCTCCGCATTCGGGCGCAGCAGCCCCGACCACAGCGCGGCCGCATAGCGTTCCGCCGCATCGCCGCCCGGCTTTCCCGGCATCAGGCGGTTGAGGTTGGAGCCGCCGTCGCCGCCTGCCGGCGTAAACGCCCGGGTTGAGTGCAGCACGCCGGGCGCGTTCAGCCCCGGCACCATGGTCAGCGTGCCCGCGAACGTGGCGGGATCGAGCCGCGCCGCCAGCGCATGGATGACCGCGATGCCGTTGAGCTCGTCACCGTGGATCGCTGCGGTGATCAGCAATTTCGGCCCTGGCCGTGCGCCGCGCACGACGATCACCGGCACCAGCCACGCGCCGCCGGTGCGGCTGTCGCCGGCGCGGAACCACAAGCGGTGCAGGCCAGCCGGCAACGCTGCCGCATCGAGCCGGGTGACGACTTCGACGCCGTCCTGCCGGTCCCGCGTCGCCGCCGCCGCCGGCAGCGCGATCAGGACAGCGGCGAGCAGGGTGCGGAGCATGGCCGCGCTTACCGGGGCGCGCGCACGATTGGCAAGTTACGGCAAGGCGCTAGTGTGCGGGGCCATGCGACTCCTGCTTGCGCTTGCCCTACTGCCCATCGCCGCCGCCGCGAGCCCCGGGCCGCAACCGCTGCCGACCGCGCCGCCGCTGCCGGTTGCGGCCGACGCCGCTTATCCTGGCGTCATCGCGCTGGAAGTCGACGCGCGCGACACGGCGCGGCGCATCGTGCGGGTGCGCGAGACGCTGCCGGTGCGGCCCGGGCCGCTGGTGCTGCTCTATCCCGAGTTCGTCGCTGGCGCGCACTTTGCGCTCAACACAGTCGATCGTCTGACCGGTCTCCTGGTCACTGCCAACGGCCAGCGGCTAGCGTGGCGGCGCGACCCGGCCGTCATCCACGCCTTTCGCCTCGACGTCCCGCCGGGCGTCGCCAGCCTCGACATCCGCTTCGAACTGCTGACCCCGACCGATCCCAAGCAGGGGCGGGTGACGATCACCGACGATATCGCGCACCTCCAGTGGCAGAGCCTGGTGCTGTACCCGGCGGGCCATTTCGCGCGGCAGATCGCGGTCGAGCCGAGCCTGACCCTGCCGGCGGCCTGGCAGTTCGGCACGGCGCTCGACACCGCCGGGGGCACCGGCATGACGACGCGCTTCCGGCGCACCGATCTCGAGACGCTGCTCGATTCGCCGGTGCTGGCGGGTGCGAACCTCCGCCGCATCGTCCTCGACGACGGGCCGCGGCCGGTCCGGCTGGTGCTGGCCGCGGACAACCCCGCCGCGCTCGCCGTCACCGACGCGCAGGTCGCGACGCTGCGGCGGCTGGTCGCCGAGACCGACCGGCTGTTCGGCGGGGCGCGCCATTTTGCGCACTACGACTGGCTGCTAGCGCTGAGCGATAGCATCGGCGGCATCGGCCGCGAACATCTCCAGTCGAGCGAGAATGCCGCCGCCGCCGACACCTTCACCGCCTGGGACAAGGTCTCGGCGCGGCGCACGCTGCTGCCGCACGAATACGTGCATAGCTGGAACGGCAAGTTCCGGCGCGGGGCCGACAGCTGGCGGCCCGACTTCAACTCGCCCATCGGCAACAGCCTGTTGTGGGTCTACGAAGGGCAGACGCAATATTGGGGCATCGTGCTGGCGGCGCGCGCCGGGCTGCTGACGCCGGCGCAGGCGCGCGCCATGCTGGCGCAGACCGCCGCGACCGCCGCCGACCCGTCGGGCCGTGCCTGGCGCACCCTTGCCGACACCACCAACGACCCGCAGGTCCAGATGCGACGGCCGCAACCGTGGGCAAGCCGGATCCGCAACCAGGACTATTACGGCGAGGCGGCGCTGGTCTGGCTCGACGCCGACACGCTGATCCGCGAGCGCACCAACGGCAGCCGGTCACTCGACGATTTCGCGCGCGACTTCTTCGGCGGCGACGGGCGGACGGTGACCGAGACCTACTCGTTCGAAGATGTCGTCGCGGCGCTGAACCGGGTGCTGCCTTATGACTGGGCGGCATTTCTGCGGACCCGGCTGGAAAGCAGCGACCGGCCGCCGTTCGACGGCCTGCAGCGCGGCGGCTACCGGCTCGACTTCGCCGATACCCCGACCGAATATCAGAAGAGCGCCGACGCGGTTGCGCGGCGAACGGATCTCAGCGGCTCGATCGGGCTTGTCATCGACAGCAAGGATTCGACCTTGAGCGCGGTCCAGTGGGATGGCCCGGCATACAAGGCTGGGCTGACCGCCGGCAGCCAGCTGATCGCGGTCGGGGGCGCGCCCTACACGCCCGAACTGCTGATTGCCGCGATCGTCGCGGCCAAGGGCAACGGCCCGCCGGTCGAACTGATCGTCAAGAGCCTCGACCGGCTGGGCAGCGTCACCATCGATTGGCATGGCGGACTGCGCTATCCGATGCTGGCCCCGGCCGGCGCGCAGCCGGCGCTGCTCGACGCCATCCTGGCGCCCCGTGCCGAAGGAGCTTCGCGATGACCGAGCGTACCGCCATCCTCCACCGCACCGGCGGCCCCGAGGTGATCGAGTGGACGGACGTGACGCTGCCGCCGCCCGCCGCGGGCGAGGTGCGCATGCGGAATACCGCGGTCGGCCTCAACTTCATCGACACCTACCACCGCACCGGGCTTTATCCCGGACCGCTGCCGTCGGGCCTCGGGCTGGAGGCGGCGGGCATCGTCGAGGCGCTCGGGGCGGACGTCACCGGGCTTACCGCCGGCGACCGTGTGGGGACGTTCGGCCCGGCGCGCGGTGCCTATGCGACGGCGCGCAATCTGTCGGCCGCGTCCTTGCTGAAGCTGCCGGACGATATCGACGACGACACCGCCGCCGCCGTGCTGTTGAAGGGCTGCACCGCAGAGTTCCTGGCCGAGCGCGCCGGCCGGGTGCAGCCGGGCATGACGGTGCTGGTCCATGCCGCGGCCGGCGGAGTCGGCCTGATCCTGACGCAGTGGCTGGCCGCCATCGGCGCGACCGTGATCGGTACCGTCGGTGACGCGGCGAAGGCAGCGCTGGCGACAAGCACGGGCGCCGCGCACGTCATCGAGTACCGGCACGAGGACGTGGCCGAACGGGTCCGCGCGCTGACCGGCGGCAAGGGCGCATCGGTGGTGTTCGACGGCATCGGGATGGTGACATGGGCGGCATCGCTCGATGCGACCGCGCGGCGCGGGCTGATTATCGGCTACGGCAACGCCGATGCGCCCGTCGCGGGCGTCAACCTCGGCATCCTCGCCAGCAAGGGCTCGCTGTTCGCGACGCGGCCGACGCTGTTCGACTATTATGCGACGCCCGAGGAGCGCGCCGCCGGCACCGAACGCCTGTGGACGATGCTCCGCACCGGCAAGGTCAAGGTCACCATCGGCCAGCGTTACCAGCTGGAGGACGCGGCCCAGGCGCACGCCGACCTCGAAGCCCGCCGGACGACGGGGTCGACGATCCTGACGGTTCAGCGCGGGTAGGCGCGCACTGTCGTCGGGACCAGCGTGAGGGCATCGCCGGGCGCGAGGCTGTCGGGCGCATCGGCGAGCGTCGCTTCGATCAGCTGCCCGCCGTCACCGACGCATTCAAGGCTGGCGCGGGCGCCGGTGTGGGCGAGGCGGCGGAGCGTGACCGGCAGGCCCTCGCCGGGCGTGCCGAGCCGGAATTCGTGCGGGCGGACGAACGCCTGGGCCGGGCCGTCGCCGGCGGCGGGCGCAGTGTTGGGCAGGCGCAGGCCGCCGAGTTCGACCGCGCCGCCCGCCAGCCGCGCGTCGAAACGGTTGGCGTTGCCGATGAAGCTGCAGACGAAGGCGGTGGCGGGGCGGTTGTAGACCGCGTCGGGCGTATCGACCTGTTCGATACGGCCGGCGTTCATCACCACCACCCGGTCGGCGAGATCGAGCGCCTCCTCCTGATCATGCGTGACGAAGATCGAGGTGACATGGCTGGCGTCGTGGACGCCGCGCAGCCAGCGGCGCAAGTCCTGCCGCACCTTGGCGTCCAAGGCGCCGAACGGCTCGTCGAGGAGCAGCACACGCGGGTCGACCGCCAGCGCGCGGGCGAGCGCCACCCGCTGCCGCTGCCCGCCCGACAGTTGCGCCGGATAGCGCCTGCCGAGATCGGGCAGCTGTACGAGCGCCAGCAGCTCCGCAACCCGCGCCGCGATCGTCGCCTTGTCCGGGCGGTCGCGGCGGCGCTTGACGCTCAGACCGAAGGCGATGTTGTCGGCGACGGTCATGTGCCGGAACAGCGCATAATGCTGGAAGACAAAGCCGATGCCGCGTTCGCGCGCCGGCCGCTCGCTCATGTCGGTGCCGTCAAAGCGCACCGTGCCGGCATCGGGAAAGTCGAGGCCGGCGATGATCCGCAACAGCGTCGTCTTGCCCGACCCGCTGGGGCCGAGCAGCGCCAGGAACTCGCCCGGCTCGACGACCAGGTCGACGCCCTCGAGTGCGGTGAAGCCGCCGAAGCGGCGGACCAGATGTTCGACCGTGACCGTCAATGCTTCGCCCCCGTCAGCTGGTCGGCATAACGCCATTCCAGCAGCGTCTTCGCGACCAGCGTCACCAGCGCCAGGCCCGCGAGCAGCGAGGCAACCGCGAACGAGGCGACGAAGTTATACTCATTGTAGAGGATCTCGACATGCAGCGGCATGGTGTTGGTCAGGCCGCGGATATGGCCCGATACCACCGACACCGCGCCGAACTCGCCCATCGCCCGGGCGTTGCAGAGCAGCACGCCGTAGAGCAGGCCCCAGCGGATGTTGGGCAGGGTGACGCGGGCGAAGGTCTGCCAGCCACTGGCACCGAGCGACAGCGCTGCCTCCTCATCGTCCTTACCCTGTTCCTGCATCAGCGGGATGAGTTCGCGGGCAACGAACGGGAAGGTTATGAATATAGTCGCTAAAACGATACCCGGAACGGCGAAGATGATCTGGACATCGTGGTCGCGGAGCCAGGGGCCGAACCAGCCCTGCAGGCCGAAGAGCAGCACGTAGATCAGGCCGGCGACCACCGGGGACACCGAAAAGGGCAGGTCTATCAACGAGATAAGCAGGGCGCGGCCGCGGAAATCGAACTTGGCCACGGCCCAGGACGCGGCCACCCCGATGACGATGTTGAGCGGCACCGCGATGAGCGCGACGAGCAGCGTCAGACGCACCGCGGCGAGCGCGTCGGGGTCGGTGATCGCGGCCCGGTAAGCCTCCCAGCCCTTGGCGAAGGCCTCGACGAACACCACCACCAGCGGCAGCGCGAGGTTGAGCAGCAGGAACGCCAGCGCCACCGTGACCAGCACCCACTTGGTCACCGGCGACGGTGCGGTCGGGTCGCGGCGCGGGGTCATGCGGTGCGCCGCGCCCGGTCCCACGCCTGCAGCGCGTTGATCGCCAGCAGGATCGCGAACGAGGCGGTCAGCATGGTCGCCGCAATCGCCGTCGCCCCGGCATAATTATACTGCTCCAGCTGCGCGACGATCAGCAGCGGCGCGATCTCGGACCGGAACGGCAGGTTGCCGGCGATGAAGATGACGCTGCCGTACTCCCCGACGCCGCGCGCGAACGCCAGCGCCGCGCCGGTGGTCAGCGCCGGCAGCACCGCGGGCAGCACGACACGCACGAAGGTCTGCAGCCGCGACGCGCCCAGCGAGGCGGCGGCCTCCTCGACATCATGCCCGAGGTCGGCGAGCACCGGCTCGACCGTCCGCACCACGAACGGCAGGCCGATGAAGGTCAGCGCGACGACGACGCCGAGCGGCGTGAACGCGACCTTCACCCCCAATGGCTCCAGCCACGAGCCGATCACCCCGTTCGAGGCATAGACGGTGGTCAGCGCGATGCCCGCAACGCTGGTGGGCAGCGCGAACGGCAGGTCGACGAGCGCGCCGACGATGCGCTTGCCGGGAAATTCGGTCCGCACCAGGACCCACGCGACCAGCAGCCCGAACACCGCGTTGATCACCGCGGCCGCCGCCGCCGCCCCGAAGCTGAGCCGGTAGGCGGCGAGCGCCCGCCTGGAGAACGCCACCTCGGCAAACGCCTCCCACCCCATGCCGGCGGAGCGGATGAACACCGTCGACAGCGGCACCAGCACGATCAGCGTCAGCGCGAACACGGTGATGCCAAAGCTCAGCCCGAAACCGGGCATGATCGTGTGGCGCACGCCAAGGATACTGGACCGGCTCAAGCGCCCTGTCTGGCGGGTTGCGACATTTCCCGCAATCACCAGTCGAGGTGGAGGCGCGCGGCATAGGCGTCGCCGCTGGTCCGGGTGCCGACCGGATCGAGCGGCGTGTTGGTGCCGAAGAAGCGGATGTAGTTGAACTGGAACTTGAAATTGGGGGTCAGGTACCAATTGGCGGCGGCGGTGTAGCTGTGCGCCTTGTTGCCGAGACGGGCGAGCACCGGCGTGTCGCCGACGTCGAGCTGGTCATAGCGCGCGACCAGTTCGATGGCACCGGTACCGCCTTGGTTGGAGAACGGGCTGAGCGGCCGGATGCGGTCGAAATTGCCGTTCTTGAACGGCCGCGATTCGCCGGTGACGAACCAGCTGCCGTAGACGTAGAAACCGTCGGCGGTGAAGTCGCGGAAGCCGGGCTGACGATCGAAGCGCAGCCGCCCGTATTCGCCGGTCACCGAGAACGGCCCGAGCACGCCGGTCGCTTCCGCCCCGACATAATAGACGCTGTCGACGTTGGGGATGACGCCGGTATCGATGATGTTGCCGCCGTCGACGCGGACGTTGGGCCGCTCCGTGACGCGCACCGCATCGGCGACGTCACCGCTCTTCAGATCCGTTCGCCAGAATCCGGCGACGCCGAGGTGGAGAACCTTGCCGGTGTCGTTGATCGGTTCCCAGGTGACGCGGGCGTTGCCGCCGGTGCTCTCGTCGGGGGCGCGGGTGACCGCCGCGCCGGTCGAGCGGGTGACGCTCTCATTGTCGCCCGAGAAGCCGATCGTGGCGGTGAAATTGTCGCGCAGATAGGCGACCGCCAGGCCGAGCCGCCGTTCCGCGCCGACGTTGCCGAAGGCGTTGGTGAACATGCCGCGTTCGACGAAGCTGTTGTAATTGTCGCTGTTGTTCGATTCGAGCCCGAACGGCGCCTTGAACTGGCCGGCGGTGACCTGGAAATGCTTGAAGCCGTTGTACTGCAGGAAGGCGTCCTGGATGGCGACGGTGTTGCCGGCGAAATCGACCTCCAGCCGCCAGAAGAAATCCTTGAACGCGGTGCCCTCGACACCCAGCCGGGCGCGGCGGAAGCCGGTGCCGCTGTTATAGTCATAGCCGCCGCGGCGTTCGTCGAAGCCGACGTAATCGGCATCGAAGACGCCGCGCGCCTTGAAGGTGAAGACGCCGTTCGGGTCGCCGAGCAGCGGCGAGACGTTCGGCTGGACGCCCTTGGCGGCGCGCACCTCGACGTTCTGGATGCGCGCCTGGCTGGCCTCGAGCGCGTCCTGCAGGCTGCGGTTGCGGCTCTCCAGCGTCTGGACCTTGGCCTCGAGCGCGTTGAGGCGGTCGAGCACGGCGTCGCCGGTCGGCGGCGGCGGCGTCACCTCTGCGGCATCGAACGCCGGGGCCTCGCTATCGATGGCTCCGGGCACCGGCGTTGCGGCCGGCTGGGCCTGGGCAAGGGTCGAGGTGGCGAGCGCAAGCGTCCAGATCGACGCGCCGTGAAGTCGCTGCATCGTGGGATCCCCCCTGGCTTGGCGATGTGGTCGAAAGCCTAGCGGCGGGCCGCCTCGAAAATCTGGTCGAAGATGCCGCCGTCGTTGAAGTGCGCCGCCTGCGCCTTCTTCCAGCCGCCGAAATTCCGGTCGATGCTGAACAGCGCCAGCTTCGGGAAGCTGGCGGTGTATTTCGCGGCGATGGCCGGATCGACCGGGCGGTAGAAATTCTGCGCGATCACGGTCTGTGCGGCGGGCGTGTAGAGATAGTTGAGATAGGCCTCCGCCACCTTGCGGGTGCCGTGCCTGTCGACGTTCTTGTCGACGACGGCGACCGGCGGCTCGGCCCGGATACTGACCGACGGCGCGACGATCTCATACTGGCCGGGCGCGTCCTTCTGGCTGAGATAGGCTTCGTTCTCCCACGCCAGCAGGACATCGCCCTGGCCGCGCTGGACAAACGTGGTGGTGGCGCCGCGCGCGCCCGAATCGAGCACCGTGACGTTCTTGTACAGCTTGGTGACGAAGTCGCGCGCGGCGGCCGACGTGCCGTATTTCTTCTGGGCATAGCCCCAGGCGGCGAGGTAGTTCCAGCGCGCGCCGCCGCTGGTCTTGGGGCTCGGCGTGATCACCTGGACGCCCGGCTTGACCAGATCGTCCCAGTCGCGGATCGCCTTCGGGTTGCCCTTGCGGACGAGAAACACGATCGTCGAGTAATAAGGCGTCGAATTGTGCGGCAGGCGCGCCTGCCACGTCGCGGGCAGCAGCTTCGCCTTGTCGGCGATCTCGTCGATGTCATAGGCCAGCGCCAGCGTCACGACATCGGCCTGCAGCCCGTCGATGACCGAGCGCGCCTGCTTGCCCGAGCCGCCGTGCGACTGATTGATGGTCAGCGTGTCGCCGGTCTTCGCCTTCCAGTCGGCGGCGAACGCGGTGTTGACGGCGCGGTACAGCTCGCGCGTCGGATCATAGCTGACGTTGAGCAGCTTGACCTCGGCGGCCTGGGCAGCGGTGGCGAGCAGGGCGGCGGCGGCGGCGAGGGCAAGGCGCATCGACGTGATCTCCCGTGGCGGTAGCGCAACGAGCGAACCTTATCCCTAGTTTCCGAGTAGGTATTATGACGAAAAACTTTTGCGATGCTTAGCCGGGCTATGCGGCCGCAGCTGAGCGCGGCTATGCCGCGACGCGCACCGGATCGATGTCGGCGAGGCTGGTGCCGTCGAGGATCGTCGCGGTCTTGTCGCGGACCAGCAGCATCAGCTTGCGGATGGCGCAGACCGATTCCTCGAAACAGTCGGGGCAGCGCTGATAGGCGGTCTGGCTGACGCATGGCACCAGCGCCAGCGGCCCCTCGATCAGCCGGATGATCTCGCCGAACGAAATCGCGGACGCTGGCCGCGCCAGCCGGTAGCCGCCGAGCTTGCCGCGCGAACTGGTCACCAGCCCGCCGTTCTTGAGTTCGAGCAGGATGATCTCGAGGAACTTGCGCGGCAGCTTCTGATCCGCCGCGATCGCGCTCATCGGCACCGGCGCGATACCGGGGGCACGGGCGAGAAAGATGAGCGCGCGGAGGGCGTAGCGCGAACGCTGGGTCAGCATCGCCGCGTCATGCACCCGCCAGCCGGTGGATTCAAGCGACGGGGCGATGAACGGCGTGGCGCTTGCCCCGCCCGGCGGAGGCGCTAGACCGTTGCGGCGATGACTTAAGGAGTCGCGAATGCGCTATTCGGGCAAGACCATCGTCGTCACCGGCTCCGGCCGCGAGCAGGGGCTGGGACAGGCGATCCTGCAGCATTTTGCCGGCGAGGGCGCCAACTGCGTCGTCTCCGACCTGGCGATCACTGCGGAGACGGAGGGCGTCGCCGAGGACCTGCGCAAGCGCGGCGGTACGGTCGCCTGCATCCCCTGCGACGTCGGCGCGCCCGCCCAGTGCGCGACACTGATCGACCGCACCATCGATGTGTTCGGCGGCGTCGACGTGATGGTCAACAACGCCGGCATCGGCTTCATGATGCAGCCGCTGCTGGAGGCCGATCCCGAAGACTGGGACCGGGTGCTGGCGGTCAACCTGTCAGGGGCGTTCTATTGCACCCAGGCCGCGGCGCGGGCGATGATCAAGGGCGGCAAGGGCGGCCGCATCATCAACATCGCCAGCCAGGCCGGCAAGACGCCGGTGCTGCACATGGCGAGCTATGTCGCCTCGAAGCACGGCATGATCGGCCTGACCCGCGCCGCCGCGCTGGAGCTGGGCGGCTATGGCATAACGGTCAACGCGGTGTGCCCCAACCACGTCACCACCGGGCTGGGCAGCCGCCAGAACGAGTATTTCTCCAAGCTGCTGGGGTTCGAGAGCGTCGCGGCCTATCTCGACAATCTCGCGCGCCACAACCCGATGGGGCGGCCGGGGCTGGCCACCGACACCGCCCGCGCCTGCGCCTGGCTGGCCAGCGACGACGCCGCCTACATCACCGGCGAGGCGCTGAACGTCTCGGGCGGCGAGGAAATGCATTGAGCCTGTCGCTGGCCGTCGACGGGGCGGTGGCGCGCCTGATCATCGACCGGGCGGCGAAGCGCAACGCCTTCACCAACGCGATGTGGGCAGCGGTGCCGGGGCTGGTGGCGGACGCGATGGCCGACCGGCACGTGCGCGTGCTCATCGTGCAGGCGGCGGAACCGGGCGTGTTCTGCGCCGGCGCCGACATCGCCGAGTTCGGGCAGGGTGGCAGCGACGAAGGCATCGTCCGCACCGCGCAGCTGGCCGTGGCGCGCGCGCCGATGCCGGTGATCGCTTTGGTCGAGGGCGACTGTGTCGGCGGCGGCTGCGGCCTCGCCATCGCCTGCGATATCCGCGTCGCCGCGCCCACCGCGCGCTTCGGCATCACGCCGGCGAAACTGGGCCTCGTCTATTCGCTGCACGACACCAAGTTGCTGGTCGACCTGGTCGGGCCGGGGCAGGCCAAGCGCATGCTGTTCTCGGCCGGGCTTCTCGACGCGGCGGAGGCGCAGCGCATCGGGCTGGTCGAGATCGTGGCGGACGATGCCCGCGCCGCGGCGGCGGAGCTGGCCGCGACCATCGCCGCGAACTCGATGCACAGCACGACCGGAACCAAGGCGATCATCCGCCGCATCCTCGACGGGCAGCCGGACGACGACGACGCCACGCTGGCGATGTTCAGGGATGCCCTCGACGGCCCCGACTTCGCCGAAGGGGTGGCGGCGTTCTGCGCCAAGCGCCGCCCGGCGTTTTAGAGCGGCCGCCGCTTCAGTTCGTCGCGGATTTCGGCGAGCAGCGCCTCGCTCGGCGTCGGCCCGGACGCGGCCGGGGCCGGGGCCGGCGCGGCCATCATCCGATTCACAGCGCGGACGATCAGGAAGATCACGAACGCGATGATGACGAAGTTGATCGTGGCGGTCAGGAACTCGCCCCAGCCGAGCAGCGGCGCGCCCGCCTTCTTCAGCGCCGCATAGTCGGTGGTCGCGCCGACATAGCCCGCGGGCACCGGCCCGAGCAGTACGAAGTGGCTGGAGAAATCGACGCCACCGGTCACCGCGCCGATCACCGGCATGATGATGTCATCGGTCAGCGACGTGACGATCTTGCCGAACGCCGCACCGATAATCACCGCGACAGCCAGATCGAGCACGTTGCCGCGCGCGATGAACGCCTTGAATTCCGCGAACATTACGTCCCTCCCACCAACCCCGTGGCCGACAATGCACGGCACCGGGCGGCGGTCCAAACCAAAAAATTGTCGCGCATCCCCTGTTGCGTTCGCGTAACACACCTATCTACCGCTGGCCGAAGACCGGCCCCGTTTGGAGACCCGACGCATGACGACCCGTTTCCTCACCCGTATCGCGCTGCCGCTCGCGGCCGTCGCCACCCTGTCCGGGTGCGGCGTCAACACGATCCCCGCGAAGGAAGAAACCGCCAAGGCGCGCTGGGCCGATGTCGAGAGCGCCTATCAGCGCCGCGCCGACCTGATCCCCAATTTGGTCGCGACCGTGAAGGGCTATGCCAAGCAGGAGAAGGACGTGCTGGTCGAAGTGACCAACGCCCGCGCCCGCGCCACCTCGATCACCGTCGACCCGTCGAAGCTGTCCGATCCCGCCGCCGTCGCGCAGTTCGACCAGGCGCAGACCGCGCTGTCGGGCTCGCTCGGCCGTCTGCTGGTCAGTGTCGAGAAGTATCCGGATCTCAAGTCGAACGAGCAGTTCCTCAACCTGCAGTCGCAGATCGAGGGCACCGAGAACCGCATCAACGTCACCCGCAAGGACTATAACGAGGCGGTGCGCGACTATAACACCGAGATCCGCACCTTCCCGAGTGTCATCGGCGCCAAGGTCATCTACGGTGCCAAGCCGCTGCAGCCGTTCAAGGCGACCAGCGCCGGTGCCGCCAACGCGCCGACGGTGACGTTCTAGGATGAGCCAAGCTCGCCCGTACGCGGGCGGGGTGGCGGCCCCCGGCTTCGGCCGGGGGTTGGCGCTGCTGCTCGCCCTGTTGCTAGCGCTCCTCACCAGCGTCGCACACGCCGCGCCGACGTTCCCGCCGCTGACCGGCCGCGTCACCGATGCGGCCGGCGTGCTGCCCGCCGATGTCGCGGCATCGCTTAGCGCAAAGCTAGAGGCACTGGAGACCGCGACCGGCACGCAGCTGGTGGTCGCCACGGTGCCGTCGCTGCAGGACAACCCGATCGAGGACTACGGCTATCAGCTCGGCCGCGCCTGGAACATCGGCCAGAAGGGCACCAACAACGGCGTCATCCTGCTGGTCGCGCCGACCGAGCGCAAGGTGCGGATCGAGGTCGGCTACGGGCTCGAGGACCGGCTGACCGACGCGATGAGCGAGACCATCATCCGCAACAACATCATCCCGAGCTTCAAGGCCGGGGACCTGCCCGGCGGGGTCGTCGCGGGCACCGACGCGCTGATCGCGCAGCTGCAGGCCCCGGCCGATGAGGCGCGCGCCAACCTTGCCGCCGCCGCCGCGCAGCCGCGCGCCAAGCAACGCTCCGGCGGTCCCGGCTTCGGCGCCTTCGTGTGGCTGGCGATCATCGGATTATGGCTGTTCTTCTCGGTGTTCCGGGGCTCGCGCGGCCGGCGCTCCTCCGGCGTCGGCGAGGCGATCTTGTGGGGTGTCGCCAGCGGCATGTTCAACAACCGCGGCGGTGGTGGCGGCGGCTGGGGCGGTGGCGGCGGCGGCGGCGGCGGCTTTTCGGGCGGCGGCGGGTCGTTCGGCGGCGGCGGCGCGAGCGGCGGCTGGTAATGGCGTTCACCGACACCGACCGCGCCCGTATCGCCGACGCCATCGCCGCGGCGGAGCTGAACACCACCGGCGAGATCGTCTGCATCGTCAACGAGCACCCGCACCGTTATGCCGCGACCGGGCTGACCGTCGCTGCGCTGGCGGCGTTCGTGGTGCCGTTCGCGGCGGTCTACGCGGGCCTCGACTTCGCCGCGCTGACGCCGTGGCGGAGCTGGACCGGCAGCGGCTTCGCTGCCGACCTGCGCGGCGGCATCGAGGCCTATGCACTGGTCCAGGTTGTGGTCTTCGCCGTGGTCGCGGCGCTGGGCGTGTGGACCGGGCTGGGCGCGGCGCTGACGCCCAGGGGCCTGAAGCGCGACCGTGTGCACGCCGAGGCGCTGAGCCAGTTCCGGGCACGCGGCATGGGGCGGACGCGGGCCGCCACCGGCGTGCTGATCTATGTCGCCACCGCCGACCGCATCGCCGAGGTCGTCGCCGACGCCGGCATCTACGAGAAGGTCGCACCGGAGCACTGGGCGACAACGGTCGCCGCGCTGATCGCCGGCATCAAGGCCGGCGACACGGCGCGCGGCTTCGTCGATGCGGTCGGGCTGGCGGGCACGGTGCTGGCCGAGCATTTTCCGCCGGTTATCGACGACAATCCCAACGAACTGCCGGACCGCCTGATCGAGCTCTGACGCCGCAGTGCGGAACCGAATCGGGGAGTCCCCGGTTTCTCCAGCATGAACGGGCCGCCAGGCCGCGGGCGAGAGAGACCGAGATGCTGACCCCCTTTACGGCGCGCACGCCGCTGCGTGCGCCGACCGACGAACGTCGCGACAACGCCTTTCAGGAGGCACTGACCCGGTTCAACCGCGAGCGGCTGGCCACGGCGATGCCGTGCGGCGACTGGGAGGCGACGCTTGCCGCAGAGACTGCGATGCGCCTGGCCGAAGGCCGCTGGATCGAGACCGAGCGCCGCGCCGTCGCCGAGCGCGCCGCCGCCGCGCCGGCGGATCCGCAAGGCTTCGTGGCGTGGTTCGAGGCGCTGCTCGAAGGCGGACCGGGCCAGGGCGACCCGCTGTTCCCGTGGCTCGCCGATCACGCCACGCTGGCCGAACTCAGCTGGTATCTGGAGCAGGAGGTCGCCGGCGAGGCGGGCTTCGACGATCTCGTCGCGCTGACCCAGGTCAAGCTGCCGGACCGTGCGAAGATGGAGCTGGCGCGCAACTACTGGGACGAGATGGGGCGCGGCAATATGGCCGGGATGCACGGCCCGATGCTGGGCGCGCTCGCCGACAAGCTGGGCCTGAAACCGACGATCGAGACGACGGTCGCCGAGAGCCTGGCTCTGGCCAACACGATGGTCGCGTTCGCCACGTCGCGCCGCTACGTCTGGCACTCGGTCGGCGCGCTCGGGGTCATCGAGCTGACCGCCCCGGCGCGTTCGGCGGCTGTCGCGGCGGGACTGCGGCGGCTGGGCTATAGCGACAAGGACCGCCGCTATTTCGATCTCCACGCCGTGCTCGACGTCAAGCACTCGGCCGAGTGGAACAAGGAGGCGATTCTGCCGATCATGGCCGAGTTTCCCGATGCCGGGCGCTACATGGCAGAGGGCGCGCTGATGCGGCTGGAGTGCGGCGCGCGCTGCTTTGCGCGCTATCGTGCGGAGCTGTGGGGCGAAAAGCGGGTGGCGGCCTGATTAGTGTAGGACGGTCGGCAAAGCCGCCGCTGGCGTCGGACGAGTTCGCTTCGCGCCTCGCCGGCCGGTCGCGGCGCGAGCCTCGCCCTAGCTAACATCTGCTGCGCGGCTGCTTCGCTAGGGATAGCCGCGCTCGCTAGTGATTCATCGCATCAAAAAAGTCCTCGTTGGTCTTCGAGTCCTTCATCTTGTCGAGCAGGAACTCCATCGCGTCGATGGTGCCCATCTGCATCAGGATGCGGCGCAGCACCCACATCTTCGACAGCTTGGTCTTGTCGACGAGCAGCTCCTCCTTGCGGGTGCCGGACTTGCCGATGTCGATGGCCGGGAAGACGCGCTTATCGGCGATCTTGCGGTCGAGGACGATTTCCGAGTTACCGGTGCCCTTGAACTCCTCGAAGATGACCTCGTCCATGCGGCTGCCGGTGTCGATCAGCGCGGTCGAGATGATGGTCAGGCTGCCGCCTTCCTCGATGTTGCGCGCCGCGCCGAAGAAGCGCTTCGGGCGCTGCAGCGCGTTGGCGTCGACACCGCCGGTCAGCACCTTGCCCGATGACGGCACGACGGTGTTGTAGGCGCGCCCCAAGCGCGTGATGTTGTCGAGCAGGATGACGACGTCGCGCTTGTGCTCGACGAGGCGCTTGGCCTTCTCGATGACCATCTCGGCGACCTGGACGTGGCGCGTCGCCGGCTCGTCGAAGGTCGAGCTGATGACCTCGCCGTTGACCGTGCGCTGCATGTCGGTGACTTCCTCGGGCCGCTCGTCGATGAGCAGCACGATCAGATAGACCTCCGGATGATTGGTCGACAGCGCCCGGGCGATGTTCTGCATCATGATGGTCTTACCCACCCGCGGCGGCGCGACGATCAGGCAGCGCTGGCCCTTGCCGAGCGGCGCGATGATGTCGATGACGCGGGCCGACTTGTCCTTGACGGTCGGGTCGAGCGTATCGAACGTGAACTTCTCGTCCGGATACAGCGGCGTCAGATTGTCGAAGTTGACGCGGTGGCGGACGACGTCGGGTTCGTCGAAGTTGATCGCGGTCAAGCGGGTCAGCGCGAAATAGCGCTCGCCGTCCTTGGGCGCGCGGATCTCGCCGTCGAGCGTGTCGCCGGTGCGCACCCCGAACTTCCGCACCTGCTGAGGGCTGATGTAGATGTCGTCGGGCCCGGCGAGATAGTTGCTCTCGGCCGAGCGCAGGAAGCCGAAGCCGTCGGGCATGACCTCGACGGTGCCCGACCCCATGATCGTGGTGCCGTTATCGGCCTCGGTCTTGAGGATGGCGAACTGAATGTCCTGCTTGCGCAGGGTCGAAGCGTTCTCAACCCCCAGGAGCTCGGCCATGGCGACGAGTTCTGCCGGGGTTTTACGCTTCAGGTCGTGAAGATGCATGTAAGTCTCTGAGATAGTGGTCCGGCGCTGTCGCTGAGCGAATTGCGATGGCGGACGGTGAGCGGCCCGTCAGGATGACGGTGCTGATGCCGACGTAGGTGCGCCGCGGGGTGCCGTCAAGCGGCGAACGGCTTCACGATTGCCAGAATGACGATCAGGATCGTCGCCAGCGCCGGCACCTCGTTCAGCAGGCGCAGGGTCTTTTCGGCATAGGGCCGCTCGCCGCGCGCAAATTTCTTCGCCGTGCCCGCCAACCAGCCGTGATAGCCCGACAAAAAGACCACCAGCGTGATCTTCAGGTGCAGCCAGCCCGCGCCCGCGAAACCGTAGCTCGTCGCCACCATCAGCCCGAGCACCCATACCAGCACCAGCCCCGGATTGACGATGATCCGCAGGATCCGCCGGTTGCGCTCGTTCCACAGCGCATCCTCCGCCGAGCCGACGGGTGCAGCCATCTGATAGACCAGGAAGCGGGGCAGCATGAACAGACCCGCCATCCAGAAGATCACCGCGATTACGTGGAACGCCTTGACCCAGTCGTAGGCGCCGCCGAGCCAGCCGGTCATCCCCGCACGATCCCGATCAATTCCTCGACATGCGCGATCGGCGTGTCCTGCAGGATGCCGTGGCCGAGGTTCATGATGTGCGGCCGCTCCTCGAACGCTGCCCGGATACGGGTCACACTCGACTTCAGCGCCTCGCCGCCGGCGATCAGCGCTAGGGGATCGAGATTGCCCTGGACCGGCATGCCGGGCGGCAGCATCGCGTCCGCCCAGGCCGGATCGATCGTCTCGTCCAGCCCGACCGCATCGATGCCGGTTTCGGCCGCATAGGCCGCGAGCTTGGCCCCGGCGCCCTTGGGGAAGCCGATCACCGGAATATCGCCGTGCCGGACCATCAGGCGGCCGACGATATCGGCGGTCGGCGCGATCACCCAGCGTTCGAACTGCGCCGGCGACAGGCTGCCCGACCAGCTGTCGAACAACTGCACCGCCTGCGCCCCCGCCGCGATCTGGCCCGACAGATAATCGACTGTGGTGTGGACGATGCGGTCGATCAGCGCCTGAAATGCGCCCGGATCGCGGTAGGCCAGCCGCCGTGCCGCCTCATGGTCTTTGGAGCCCTGACCCGCGACCATATAGGTGGCGACGGTCCAGGGGGACCCGGCGAACCCCAGCATCGCGACTTCGGGGCTGAGCTCGGCGCGCACGCGGCGGACCGTCTCGTAGATCGGCAGGAAGCGTTCCGGCGCGGCATCCAGCGCATCGAACGCCCCGTCGAGCAGCGCCGGGGTCAGCCGCGGCCCCTCGCCCGGCCCGAAGGTCAGGTCCTGGCCCAGCGCGTGCGGCACGATCAGGATATCGGAAAACAGGATTGCGCCGTCGAGGCCGAAGCGGCGGATGGGCTGGAGCGTGATCTCGGCCGCCGCCTCGCTGTCATAGACCAGGGCCAGAAAGCCGCCCTTGGCCTCCCTGAGCGCGCGATACTCGGGCAGGTAACGCCCGGCCTGACGCATCAGCCACAGCGGCGGCGTGTCGAGACGTTCGCCCCCGAGCACGGTGAGGATCGGGGCGGGGCTGGGCGTGGTGATCATGTCAGCCGTCAATGCCGCCTGCACCACTGCCTTGCAAAGAATCTTTAGAAAGAGATGAGATGGTAATGGTGCGGTGGGTCGCGGGGATAAGTCGGGTGTCCCGCACGCATCCACAGCTGCGAACCCGTCCGGCCTTTGGAAACGGCGCGAGTCGCCGGGGTTGTCCCCGCTGTCCACAGGGCTGCCTGTGGATTCGCGGGTGATGTTGAGCGTGAAGCCGAAGCCGCCCGGTTTTGCTGCCTTGCCCGATTCCGCGCCCGCCACTAACCCTCTGGCGACTGCTTCTCCACAGGCTTTGCCGTGACCCGCCTCCACCTCCACCTGGTTTCCGATTCGACTGGCGAAACGCTTGAATCGGTTGCCAAGGCGGGCCTCGCGCGGTTCGAGGGCGTCGAGGCGGTCAAGCATTTCTGGCCGATGGTGCGTAGCGAAGGCCATCTCGACCGCGTGTTCGAGGATATCGCCCGGCGGCCCGGGCTGGTGCTCTACACTTTGGTCGCCGGGCCGGTGCGCAACCGGCTGGAAACCCGCTGTGCTGCAATGGGCCTGCCGATGGTGTCGGCGCTCGACCCGACGATCGAGGCCCTGTCCGAACTGCTCGGCCAGTCGGCGACGACCCGGCCCGGCCGCCAGCATGTCATGGACGCCGCCTATTTCCGCCGGGTCGATGCGATCAACTACACGATGGTCCACGACGACGGGCAGCAGTCCGAGAACTGGGAGGAGGCCGACATCGTGCTGGCGGGCGTGTCGCGCAGCAGCAAGACGCCGACCGCGATCTATCTCGCCAACCGCGGCTACAAGACTGCCAACATGCCAGTGGTGCCGCAGTCGCCGCCGCCGGCCGCGCTGTTCACTTTGCGCCGGCCGCTGGTCGTCGGGCTGACCACCAGCCCGGAGCGGCTGGTGGCGATCCGCCGCAACCGCCTGCTGACGATGGGGCAGACTGCCGACACCGACTATGTCGAGCTCGACCGGGTCGCGGCCGAAGTGGCTTTCGCGCGCCGGCTTTTCGCCGACCACGACATTCCGGTGATCGACGTGACTCGCCGCTCGATCGAGGAATCGGCGGCCGCGATCATCAACCTGGTGCAGGCGCGCGATGTCGCCCGCGGCGTCGACACGCTGCTGTGACGCTGGTGCTCGCCTCGACTAGCGCCAGCCGCCAGGCGATGCTGCGCGCCGCGCAGGTGCCGTTCGAGGCGGTCGCGCCGAACGTCGACGAGAGAGAGATCAAGGCATCGATGGTCGCCGCCGGCGCGGGTGCGCGCGAGGTTGCCGACGCGCTCGCCGAGCTGAAGGCGTGCAAGGTGTCGCGGCGGCTGCCCGGCGCGCTGGTGCTCGGGTCCGACCAGATCCTCGAATGCGATAACGGCACCCTGCTCGACAAGCCCGAGGGGCGGGACGGGGCGGCGGCGCATCTGCGCCGCTTGATGGGCCGCGACCACCGGCTGGTCTGCGGCGCGGTGATCGCGCTGGACGGGCAGCCGGTGTGGCGGGTGGTCGATACCGCGCGCCTGTCGATGCGGACGCTCAGCGACGCGTTCATCGCCGCCTATCTCGACCTGGAGGGCGAGGCGGTGCTTAGCTCGGTCGGGGCTTACCGGATCGAGGGGCCGGGTGCGCAGCTGTTCACGCGCATCGACGGCGATCATTTCACGGTCATGGGCCTGCCGCTGCTGCCGGTGCTCGACTATCTGAGGGTGCGCGGGGTGATCGCGTCGTGAGGCCGTTTGCCGAAGTCATCGGCGACCCGATCGCGCAGTCGAAGTCGCCCGCCATCCACGGCTTCTGGCTGGCGCGGCGGGGCATCGACGCGG
The DNA here is from genome assembly GCA_038210595.1 of Sphingomonadales bacterium. Lineage (GTDB taxonomy): Bacteria > Pseudomonadota > Alphaproteobacteria > Sphingomonadales > Sphingomonadaceae > Glacieibacterium. The sequence goes on from JBBQWN010000005.1 coordinate 86,941, forward strand.
ACTACCGCGCCACCCACGTTACCCCCGACCGGCTGGCGGCGCACATGGCGGCGCGGGCCGCCGATCCGCTGTGGCGCGGCAGCAATGTCACCATCCCCCACAAGCTGGCGGTGATCGATCATGTCGGCGATCCCGGCGGGGTGCGCGCCAGCATCGGCGCAATGAACACGGTGTTCCGCCAGGACGGGCAGGTGATCGGCACCAATACCGACGCGGCGGGCTTCTATGCGCCCATCGCAGGACTCGATCTGGCGGGCCAGCCGGTGATCGTTGTCGGGGCGGGCGGCGCGGCGCGGGCGGTGCTGTTCGCGCTGGCACGTGCCGGGGCAGGGCCCGTGACGGTTCTGGCGCGGTCGCCGTTGAAGGCGATGGGCCTGCTCGCGCAATTCGGGCTGAGCGGCGAGGTCAGGCCGATGACGGCGCGCCTGCCGCCGGCCGCGCTGCTGGTCAACGCCAGCCCGCTCGGCATGACCGGCCAGCCGCCGCTCGAGCTCGACCTGTCGCCGCTGCCAGAGGCGTGCGTGGTCTATGACATCGTCTATGCGCCGCTGGAGACGCCGCTGCTGGTCCAAGCACGCGCGCACGGCCTCGACACCGTTGACGGCCTCGACATGCTGATCGGCCAGGCGGCGGTAGCGTTCGAGCTGTTCTTCGGCGTCGCGCCGCCGCGCGAAGCGGACGACGAACTGCGCGCGATGCTGACCGCATGAGCCTGATCATCGGCCTGACCGGTTCGATCGGCATGGGCAAGTCGACCGTCGCGGCGATGTTCGCGCGGCTGAAGGTGCCGGTGTTCGACGCCGACGCCGCCGTCCATGCGCTGCAGGGGCCGGGCGGCGCGGCGCTTCCCGCCATCGAGGCGGCGTTTCCGGGCACGACCTCGCCCGCCGGGCTGGACCGCGCCAAGCTCGGCGCGGCGGTGTTCGGCGATGCGGCGGCGCTGCAGCGGCTGGAGGCGATCATCCACCCGCTGGTCGGCGCGGCGCAGGCCCAGTTCCTGGCGCGTCACCGGCGCCGGCGGCTGGTGGTGCTCGACATTCCACTGCTGTTCGAAAAGGGCGGCGCGGCCAAGGTCGATGTCACCGTCGTCGTCTCTGCGCCCCCCGAGATCCAGCGCGCCCGCGTGCTCGCCCGGCCCGGTATGACGCCGGCGAAATTCGCGGCGATCCTCGCCCAGCAGCTGCCCGACGCCGAGAAGCGTGCGCGGGCCGACATCGTCATCCCCACCGGCGTCGGCCGCCAGGTGACGCGGCGCGTTGTCGAGCGCATCGTGGCTTGTCTGTCGGCCGCGGAACCGCGATATCGCCGCCATGCGTGAGATTGTCTTCGACACCGAAACCACCGGCATCATGCCCGGCGACGGCCACAGGATCGTCGAGATCGGCGCGCTGGAGATGGTCGGCAAGGTCCTGACCGGGCGCAGTTTCCACACCTATCTCGACCCGTGCCGGGCGATGCCCAAGGACGCGCAGGGCGTGCATGGGCTGAGCAGCGATTTCCTGACCGGCCAGCCGGTGTTCGAGGCGGTGGTCGACGAGTTCCTGGCGTTCATCGAGGATTCGCCGCTGGTTGCCCATAACGCGGTGTTCGACTTCGGCTTCGTCAATTTCGAGCTGCGCCGCGCCGGCATGAAGATGCTGCCCGACAGCCGCATGGTCTGTACGCTGGAGATGAGCCGCAAGAAGCATCCGGGTGCCAAGCACACGCTCGATGCGCTGTGCAACCGCTACGGCGTCGACCTGTCGGCCCGCACCAAGCATGGCGCGCTGCTCGATGCGGAGCTGCTGGCGCGCGTCTATGTCGAGCTGTGCGGGGGCCGGCAGATCGGTTTCGACCTTGCCGCCGATACCGCCGCCGAGGCCGCGCCGGTCGAACGGGTTGCCCATGTCGCGCGCGCCCATGCGGCATCCGACGCCGAACTGCTGCGCCACGCCGCGTTCATTGCGACGTTGAAGGACCCCGTCTGGTTGTCCTGACGTTCATTCGGACGCACACTGGTTCGTCCAGAGCATGAGGAGCCGTACATGGACATTCGCGTTTCGGGCCATCAGGTCGACGCCGGCGCGGCCTTCCGCGAGCATGTCACGACGCGGTTGAAGGCGATCGCCGACAAATATTTCCCGCGCACCATCGGCGCGCACGTGACGCTGGGCAGCGGGCCCTATGGCGGATTCTCGTGCGACATCGTCATGCATGTGATGAGCGACCTGATCCTCAAGGGCTCGGGACGCGCCACCGAGGCCCATCCCGCCTTCGACCAGGCGGCCGAGCGCATCGACAAGCAGCTGCGCCGTTACATGCGCCGGCTGAAGGATCGCCACGGCCCCGGCAACGCGGTGCAGAATGGCGCAACGCTGCCCGAGATCGACAATGCCGGCTACACCATCTTCGCCGCGCCGAAGGAGGAGGAGGAGCCCGGCGACGCGCCCCTGGTCATCGCCGAGACGCGCGTCGATATCCCGGACGCCACCGTCGGCGACGCGGTGATGATGCTCGACCTGCGCAACACCACCGCCCTGCTGTTCAAGAACAGCGGCACCGGCGCGCACAACATGGTCTATCGGCGCGAGGACGGCAGCATCGGCTGGGTCGAGCCGCGGGCTTGAGCCCGGAGACGCACTACCGGGCGCTGGAGCGGCTGTACGCCAGCGCCCCGATCAACGCCGCCTTCGCCTCGTCGCTCAAAGTCACGGGGGCGGGCGCGACGCGGCTCGAGATGACGGCCGGTCCAGAGCATTTCCATGCGGCCGGGGCCGTCCACGGCACGCTGTATTTCAAACTGCTCGACGATGCCGCTTTCTATGCCGCCAACAGCCTAGTGCCCGAGGTGTTCATGCTGACCACCGCGTTCAACATCCTGATGACGCGGCCGCTGCAGCCCGGTCCGCTGGTCGCCGAGGGGCGCTGGGTGTCGGGCGCGCGCCGGGTGCTGATCGCCGAGGCGTGGCTGACCGATGCCAGCGGCGAGGAGGTCGGGCGTGGCACCGGCACCTTCATGCGCTCGCGCATTCCGCTTGCGTCGCTGGAGGCCTATTCCTGAGCGAACCGCGCCTCGCCGCCGTGGTCTGGGTCAATGCGTTGATCCGCCGGGTCAACGCCGCGGGCGACGTCGCGACCGTGCTGCACAAGGGTGACGGCGTTGCCGGCAGTGTCGTGCTGGTCCATCGCCGGGGCACCGAAACTCGCGCTTTTCAGCGGCTGCTGGGGGCGGCGGGAGACTATGAATGGCGGGCGACCGCGACCGCCGCAGCGGTCGACGAGTGGGTCGAGCGGCAGCTAAAATACGATCCCGACCTGTGGGTAATCGAACTCGATACCCCGAATCCGGCACGGTTCATCGACGAAACGATCGTCTTCGATTGACCGGCAGGGTGCCGTCTCGCAACTGCAACATCGTGTTTGCCGAACCCGTGGGCGGGGCCGGCGATGTTTCACCCAAGCGGACCTGATCCGGTTCAGCCCAGCGACGTTCGGCAACCTTTGAACACGCCGAGCGCACGCGGACCGGAAGCCAGGCCGTGGGTAGCAGACGAGTGAATGACCTCCAGGTTCCATAATATTACCCGGCTGATGAGCGTTGCGCTCGCCGGTTTCGCGCTTCTCGCCGCTGGCGAAGCGCCCCAGCTAACCCCCGCCGTCTTGACCGTCGACAGCCCTGCCGCCGCGCTCGCCGCGCAGTCGCCGATCAAGGGCGACGCCAGTGTCGCCGACACCGACGAGACCACCGCCGCCGACATAGAACTTGCCAAGCCCGCCAGCCTGCGCGCGCTGGTCGGCCAGATGGCCACCCTTCCGTCGACGCCGCTCAACGCCGAAGCCAAGTGCCTCGCGACCGCGGTGTTCTTCGAAGCCCGCGGCGAACCGCTGGAGGGTCAGCTCGCGGTTGCCCAGGTCATCCTCAACCGCGTCGCCTCGGGCCGCTATGCCGGCAGCGTCTGCGGCGTCGTCTATCAACCCGGCCAGTTCACCTTTGCGCGGCGCGCCGTCAACACCCGCTCCGCCGACTGGCAGACTGCTGCCGCGATCGCCGTCATTGCCCAGGCCGAGCGCTGGCTACAGGTTGCGCCGAAGGCGATGGCGTTCCACGCCGCCCGGGTCAACGTCAGCTGGGGCAACATGCAGCGCGTCAGCCGCATCGGTAACCACATCTTTTACCGCTAGGAGCCGGTCCCTATATCGGCGGGCAAAGGAGCCCGTTCGATGACCGACCCCGTCCAGACCCGCGACGACCAGCTGAGCCCCGAGGCGCGCCATGTGCTCCGCGAGCATGGCACCGAGCGCGCCGGCACCAGCGAGCTGAACTTCGAAAAGCGCACCGGCGTCTACAGCTGTGCCGGCTGCGGCACCCCGGTCTACGATTCCGGCGCGAAGTACGACAGCGGCAGCGGCTGGCCGAGCTTCTTTCGCGAGATTCCCGGCGCAGTCGAGACCAGCGTCGACAAGAAGTTCGGGATGACCCGCACCGAGGTGCACTGCGCCAAGTGCGGCGGCCACTTGGGTCACGTCTTCCCGGACGGCCCGGCCGAGACCGGCCTGCGCCACTGCATCAACGGCGTCGCGCTGGATTTCGAACCGAAGGACGCCTAGCCGTCCGCCTCACCGCCGCCCCATTGTGCGCCTAGGGGGCGGCGGATGCCCTTCAGTACCACGCACCCCGCGCTGGCCGGCGCGCTGGTCGCGCGCGGTTATGCCGCCCCGACCCCCGTCCAGGCCGCCGTCCTTACCGCCGACGCCACCCGCGACCTGATCGTCTCGGCCCAGACCGGCAGCGGAAAGACCGTCGCTTACGGCCTTGCCATGGCCGGCCCGCTGCTCGGTGACGCCGAGCGCTTTGCCCGCGCTGCCGCCCCGCTGGCGCTGATCATCGCACCGACCCGCGAGCTGGCCTTGCAGGTGGCGCGCGAACTCGAATGGTTGTTCGCAGGGGCGGGCGGTGTCGTCGCGACCTGCGTCGGCGGCATGAACGTCCGCGAGGAAGCCCGCACGCTGAGCCGTGGCAGCCACATCGTCGTCGGGACGCCGGGCCGGCTGCGCGACCATCTCGAGCGCGGCAACCTCGCCACCACCGACCTGCGCGCCGTCGTCCTCGACGAGGCGGACGAGATGCTCGACCTGGGGTTTCGCGACGACCTCGAGGAGATCCTCGACCAGGTGCCGACCGAGCGCCGCACCCTGCTGTTCTCGGCGACGCTGCCCAAGCCGATCCAGGCACTGGCCAAGCGCTATCAGAAGAATGCCGAGCGGCTGACCGTCGGCAGCGCCGCCGAGGCGCACGGCGACATCGACTACCGCGCCGTCCGCGTCGCGCCCAACGATCTCGAGGCCGCCGTGGTCAACGTGCTGCGCTTCCACGAGACGGGGGCCGCGATGGTGTTCGCCGCGACCCGCGAAGGGGTCCGCCGCTTGCACGCTAATCTGGTCGAGCGCGGCTTTGCCGCCGTCGCGCTGTCGGGCGAACTGAGCCAGTCCGAGCGCACCCATGCACTGCAAGCGTTGCGCGACCGCCGCGCCCGTGTCTGCGTCGCCACCGATGTTGCGGCGCGCGGCCTCGACCTGCCTGACCTGGGCCTCGTCATTCATGCCGAGCTGCCCCACGACGCCGAGGTGCTGCAGCATCGTTCGGGCCGCACCGGGCGCGCCGGCAAGAAGGGCGTCTGCGTGGTGCTCGTGCCCTATCCCAAGCGCCGCCGCGCCGAGGGGATGCTGCGCGAGGCCAATATCCGCGCGACATGGGAGGACGTGCCGTCGGCCGACGCCATCGCCGAGCGTGACGATGCGCGCCTGATGGACGAGATCGGGGACGCCGGCGACGACCTCGCCGCCGCGGAGGCCCTTCTGGCATCGAAGGATGCGGTTGCCGTGGCGGCCGCGCTGCTGCGCCGCTACCGCGCGTCGCTGCCCGCGCCCGAGGAGCTAACCGACACCGGGCCGCTGCAGCGCGGCGAGCCGGAGCAGGCCCGTGCCGGTTTTGAGGATGTGGTCTGGTTCCGGGTCAACACCGGCCGGGTCAACAACGCCGATCCGCGCTGGCTGCTGCCGTACCTGTGCCGCCGCGGCCACCTGACCCGCAAGGACATCGGCGCGATCCGCATCTTCGACCGCGAGACCCGCTTCGAAATCCCGCGGCCGCTGGCGCACCGCTTCGCCGACGCGCTGAAGCGCACCGACGACGGCGATCCCAGCGTCATCATCGAGGCTGCCGGCAACGCGCCCGAACCGGCGCGGCGTCCGCCGAGTCCGCGCCGGGGACCGCCACCGCGGCGCTAGTTGCGCGGCTGGGCTAGCCGCCTAAACTCCGGGCATGATCCTGCTCAGCCTGGCGCTCGCCGCCGCTCCGACCACCGCCGACATCCTGAAGGACGCGCCGCCGTCAGCGTGGCTGGCGGTGCCGCCCGAAGACCTGCTCGTCGTCGACAGCGCCACGGGGCGGGTGGTGATCCAGCTCGCGCCGTTCGCGCCCGTGCACACCGCAGCCATCCGCGCGCTGGCCCGCGCCGGGCGCTTCGATGGCGGCGCGGTGGTGCGGGTGCAGGACAATTATGTCGTCCAATTCGCGGCGAAGGAAGCGCGTGACACGACCGGCGGCGGGCAGGGACCGGGCGCGCCGAAGCCGGGGCCAAAGCTGGCGGCCGAATACGACTGGCCTGCGTCGAAGGCCTGGACCGCGCTGCGCTACCGCGACGCCTATGCGGCGCAGGCGGGTTTCCACGGCGGCTGGCCGGTCGCCCGCGCGGCTGGCCGCGAGTGGCTGGTGCATTGCTACGCCATGGTCGGTGCGGGCCGCGACAACCCGCCCGATACCGGCGACGGCAGCGAGCTGTACGCGGTCATCGGCCACGCTCCGCGTCACCTCGACCGCAATATCGCGCTTGTCGGGCGCGTCATCGACGGCCTGCCGCAGTGGAGCGCGCTGCCGCGCGGCACCGAGGCGCTGGGCTTCTACAAGGAAGAGGCGCAGCGCACGCCGGTGACGCGGGTCCGCATCGCCGCCGACCTGCCCGCCGCCGAGCGCCCGCGCTTCATCGCGATGGATACGGCCAGCCCGAGCTTCAAGGCACTGATCACGGCGTGGGCCAACCGCACCGAGAGCTTCTTCGCGACGCCCGCCGGTGCCGTCGATGTCTGCAACGTCGCCGTGCCGGTGAAGGCCGCGCCCTAGGCGTCCGCGCCCGGCTGCCGCTCCGGCCGGGCGGCCTGGAACGCCGGTAGCGCATTCAGCCGCTTGTCGATCTCGCCGAGTGCGGGGAAGCGCGCGATATCGGCCTGGACGCGGCGGGCACCATAGAGCGCGGGGACGAGGCAGACATCGGCGAGGGTGACGGTGTCGCCGAACAGATAGGATCCCTGTGCCCGCTCGGCTTGTTCCTCGAGCGGGGCCAGCGCCAGCTCGATCCAGTGCCGCGACCAGGCATCGAGCGCGGCCTCATCATGGCCGAGTTCGCGGCTGAGATATTTGCGGACCCGCAGGTTCACCAGCGGATGCGAGTCGGCGATCATGCCCAGCGCCGCACCCCGGATACGGGCACGCTCAGCGGGGCCGCCGGGCAGCAGCGCCGGTTCCGGGTGCGTTTCCTCCAGCCATTCGATGATTGCCAGGCTCTGCGCGATGCCGGTGTCGCCGTCGATCAGGAAGGGCACCAGCCCCTGCGGGTTGAGCATCGTGTAGCCGACGCCCGACTGCGCCCCGGTCCGCAGGTCGACGACCTTGCTGTCGTACGCCAGCCCCTTGACGTTCAGCGCGATCCGCACCCGGTAGGCGGCGGACGAGCGCCAGTAATCATAGAGGACGCGGTCGCTCACAGCTGGACCACCGTCTGCTCGATCGCGCCGAAGATACTGTGGCTGGCGGCGTCCGTCATCTCGATGCGGATCGTGTCGCCGAATGCCATGAACGGGGTTTTGGGCGCGCCGCTGGCAATGGTTTCGATCATGCGGAGTTCGGCGAGGCAGGAATAGCCGACGCCGCCGTCCGCCACCGGCCGGCCCGGGCTGTCGCCGTCCTTGTTGCTGACCGTCCCCGAGCCGATGATCGCTCCGGCACCCAGCCGCCGGGTCCTAGTGACGTGCGCGATCAGGCGCGCGAACGAGAAGGTCATGTCGATCCCGGCGTCGGGATGGCCGAACGCCTGGCCGTTGAGCGTCGAGACCAGCGGCCGGTGCAGCTTGCCGCCACGCCAGTCGTCGCCGAGTTCATCGGGCGTCACCGCCACCGGCGAGAAGGCGGTCGACGGCTTCGACTGGTAGAAGCCGAAGCCTTTCGCCAGTTCGCCGGGGATCAGGTTGCGCAGGCTGACGTCGTTGACCAGCACGACGAGCCGGATATGCGCGCCCGCGGCCGCTTCGCTCGTGCCCATCGGCACGTCGCCGGTGACGACCGCGACCTCCGCCTCGAAATCGATCCCGAAGGCCGCATCGGGCACGACGATGTCGCCGCGCGGCGCGGTGAAGTCGTCGCTGCCGCCCTGGTAGACCAGCGGGTCGGTCCAGAACGTCGCCGGCATCTCCGCGCCGCGCGCCTTGCGCACCAGCTCGACGTGATTGACGTAGGCGGAGCCGTCGACCCAGTGGTGGGCGCGCGGCAGTGGACTCAGCGCCTCGCGCTCGTGGAAGCGTTCGAGCGGCACTGCCTCGTGCTCGACATCCTCGGCAAGCAGTCGCAGGCGCGGCTCCGCGTGTCCCCAGTCGTCGAGCGCCGCCTGCAGCGTCTGGGCAATGTGCGTCGCGTCCGCGTACCAGTGTAGGTCACGCGACACGACCACCAGCCGCCCGTCGCGGCCGCCTGCGAGCGATGCCAACTTCACGGCTTTGTCTTCCAGCTGTTCTTATAGTCCGTCCACTCGACCCCTTCGGCGGCGTGCCCGACATCGAGCGGGTCGCGGGTGTCGATCATCACCGCATATTCGTCGGTCATCGGCTTCGGCTGTTCGAACATCCGAGTCAGCGCCTTGGGATGCGGGCCGTGGGTGAAGCCCGACGGGTGCAGCGTCATCATGCCGGGGTGGATGTTGTCGCGGCTGAAGAAATCGCCGTCATGGTAGAACAGCACCTCGTCATAATCGTCGTTGTTGTGGAAGAACGGCACCTTGAGCGCCCGCGCGTCGGTTTCGAACGGCCGTGGTGCAAAGGTGCAGACGACGAATCGGTCGGCCAGGAAGGTCGTGTGCGCCGACGGCGGCAGGTGATAGCGGTGCGAAGCCACGGGGCGGATATCGCGGACGTTCAGCCGCGCGACGCACAGCTCGCCGTGCCAGCCGACCGCGTCGAGCGGGTTGTAGGGGTAGGTCATGCGGCTGACCGCGCCGCGCTTCTTGACCAGCACCGTCGTCGGGGTGTCGCCCTGCCGGGCGCGGAATTCGTCGTCGAGCCTGGGCGTATCGAGCATCGCGGGATCGAAGATCGCATGCGGTCCGAGCAGGCCGCGGTCGGGCAGGGTGTAGGACGAGCCGGTCGCCTCGACCATCAGCATCGCCATCGGCTCGGCTGGCTCGATCCGCCACATGGTGCCGCGCGGGATGACGACATAATCGCCCTTGGCCAGCGTCAGGTGGCCAAAGTCGCAGAAGAATTCGCCGCTGCCCGAATGGACGAACAGCAATTGGTCGCCGTCACCGTTGCGCGCCAGCCCCGGCATCGCCTCGCCCAATCGCCAGAAGCGCAGTTCGACCGCGCGGTTCGAGGCCAGCACCGGCGCGTCCCAGGGGCTCGCGGGCGCTTCGTTGAGCTTGACCAGATCGAAGGCGCGCGGCGCCAGCGGACCGTCGAAGTCGCTCCACCCGGTCGGCGGATGGGCATGGTGGAAGAAGGCGGCGGGACCGAAGAACCCCTCCTTCGACATCTCGCGCTCATAGGTGCCGGGGGGCAGGTCGGCATGCGCCTGGCGGCTGGCGTTACCCTCGACCCGCGGGAAGTTGATGTAGCGGCGCATGCCTAGACGGTGACCACGCCACGCCGGATCTGGTCGAGCTCGATCGATTCGAACAGCGCCTTGAAATTGCCCTCGCCAAAGCCCTCGTTGCCCTTGCGCTGGATCATCTCGAAGAAGATCGGGCCGATGACGTTCTGCGTGAAGATCTGGAGCAGCAGGCCCTGACCTTCCGTCGGTGCGCCGTCGACGAGGATGCGGCGCTTCGACAGCTCATCGTTGGGCTCGCCGTGGCCCGCCACGCGCGCGTCGAGCAGCTCGTAATAGCTGTCGGGCGTGTCCTGGAACTTGACGCCGCGGGCCGCCAGCGCGTCGACGGTGCCGTAGATGTCGGTCGACCCCAGCGCGATATGCTGGATACCCTCGCCGTTATAGTCGCGCAGGAACTCCTCGATCTGGCTCTTGTCGTCGCTCGATTCGTTGAGCGGGATGCGGATCATGCCGCATGGGCTGGTCATCGCCTTGGAGGTCAGCCCGGTGACCTTGCCCTCGATGTCGAAGTAGCGAATCTCGCGGAAGCCGAACAGCCGTTCATAGAAGTCGGCCCAGTGCGCCATGCGGCCGCGGTGCACATTGTGGGTGAGATGGTCGATATAGGTCAGGTGGCTGTCGACCGCCGCCATCTGCGCCGCCGCATCCGGCTCGAAGCGGAAGTCGACGTCATAGATCGAGCCCGCCTCGCCGTGCCGGTCGACCAGGTAGATGCGGCTGCCGCCGATGCCCTCGATCGCCGGGATGTTGAGCTCCATCGGGCCGACGTCCGACGCCACCGCAACCGCACCCTGCGACAGCACATGACGCATCGCCGCGCCGGCATCGTCGACCCGGAACGCCATCGCGCAGGCGCATGGCCCATGCTCGCGGGCAAACGCCTGCGCAAACGAGTCCGGCTCGGCGTTGATGATGAAGTTGATGCCGCCTTGGCGGTGCAGCGTGACGTCCTTGCGGCGGTGCCGAGCGACGGCGGGGAAGCCCATCCGTTCGAACAGCGCGCGCAGCAGCCCGGGGTCGGGCGCGGCATATTCGACGAATTCGAAACCGCGCGTGCCGGCGGGGTTGGGATACAGCTCGCTCATGACATGACTCCTGTCTGGGGCGATGTTGACCGGGTCCATACTACGTCTGCCAGCAGCGGCAACGGCCAAGTCGCGCCGGTTTGCCCCGCGGCACCGGAACGACTGAGCGGCGCGGGGGTCAGCGGCGCTCGGTGTCGAACGGGTTCTTGCCGCCGCGGAAGGTTAGGCGGATCGGCACGCCTTCGAACCCCAGTTCATCGCGCAGGCCGTTGACGAGGTAGCGGCGATAGCTTTCGGGCAGCTCGTCGGTGCGGTTGCCGAACACCACGAAGGTCGGCGGGCGGCTGGCGACCTGCGTCGCATAACGCAGCTTGATCCGGCGGCCCGACGGGGCTGGCGGCGGATTGCGGTCCAGCGCCGCCTCGAACCAGCGGTTGAGCGCCGACGTGCTGACCCGGCGGCTCCAGTCGTCGCGCGCCTCGAACGCCACCTTCATCAGGACGTCGAGGCCCTTGCCCGTCGCCCCCGACGTGGTCAGCAGCGGCACGCCCTTGATCTGCGCCAGCCCTTCGTCAAGCGCATGGCGCACCCCGTTGAATAGGCTCGACTGGTCGTGTGCCGCGTCCCATTTGTTGAGGACGACGATCAGCGCGCGGCCCTCGCTCAGCACCAGGTCGGCGATACGCAGGTCCTGCGCCTCGAGGCCCAGCGTGGCGTCGAGCAGCAGCACCACGACCTCGGCGAAATCGACCGCATGCTTGGTGTCGGCGGCGGACATGCGCTCCAGCTTCTCGACGACCTTGGCGCGCTTGCGCAGGCCCGCGGTGTCGATCAGGCGGACCTCGCGGTCCTGCCACTCCCACGGAATCGCGATCGAATCGCGGGTGATCCCCGCCTCCGGGCCGACGACCAGCCGCGCCTCGCCGATCAGCTTGTTGATCAGCGTCGACTTGCCAGCGTTCGGCCGGCCGACGATGGCGAGCTTCAGCGGCTCCGCGGCGCGGCGCGCGGCCTCGGCTTCCGGGCTCTCGTCGGGCTCTTCGTCGGGCAGCACGTTCGCGGCGATGATCGGGTCGAGCAGCGGCATCAGCGCCTCGTAGAGGTCGGCTAGCCCCTCGCCATGCTCGGCGGAAATCTGGATCGGTTCGCCGAAGCCGAGCGCATAGCTTTCGGCGACGCCGCCCTCGCCGGCCTTGCCCTCCGCCTTGTTGGCGACAAGCAGCGTGGGCCGGTCGCGCTGCCGCAGCCACTGAGCGAAATGCCGGTCGAGCGGTGTCACGCCGGCGCGCGCGTCGAAGACCAGTAGCGCCACGTCCGCGCCGGCCAGCGCGGCATCGGTCTGGGCCCGCATGCGGCCCGCCAGAGTCGCTGCGTCGGCATCCTCGAACCCGGCCGTGTCGACGATGGTGAAGTCGAGATCGAACAGCGTCGCCGGCCCCTCGCGCCGGTCGCGTGTCACGCCGGGCGTGTCGTCGACCAGCGCCAGCTTGCGCCCGACGAGACGATTGAACAGGGTCGACTTGCCGACATTGGGGCGGCCGACGATGACGACCGAGGGTTTGATGGGAGAGGACATGGCGGGCGTCCTAGCATCTCACGGCGATCAACGCATCAAAGTGTCGGCGGGCTTTACACTTCGCGCACTGTGCAAAGGGCCGAAACACAGAATAACAGCATGTTAACGTGTCGGCACGATTCGTGCATGGCAATCTGAGATTGATCTCGGAGCTCGAGTGATGCGCAACGCCGTCCTTCTCGCCGCCACTGCGATGCTCGGCTTCGCCGCGCCGGTCGCTGCCACCGAGCTGATCGTCAACGGCGGGTTCGAGAACACCGGCTTTGGCGGCACCGGGACCTATTACAATATCGGTACCGGCGGCGATAACGCCGTGCCGGGCGATTTCGGCTGGAATGTCAGCGTCAACAATGTCGACATCATCGCCAACGGCGTTTATGCGCCGACGCTCACGGGCGGCGGCAGCTATAATCTCGACCTGGTCGGCTATGGCTCGACCGGCCGCATCACCCAGCTGCTGAACACGACGCTGGGCAAGACCTACACGGTGACGCTGAGCTATTCGTCGAACGGCGGCCTCAACGGCAACACTGCCGACGTGTCGTTCGACGGTTCCAGCCTCGGCACGCTGGTCGGGACCGGCAGCTGGCAGACCTTCACCACCGCCTTCGTCGGGACCGGCGCCTTGGCCGCGTTCGATATCACCGAGACCGTCGGCGGTGGCAATGCCGGCGTCCTGCTCGACAATATCTCGGTCACCGCGGTGCCCGAGCCCGCAACCTGGGGCCTGATGCTGGCCGGCTTCGCGCTGGTCGGCGTTGCGGCGCGGCGCAAGACGGCGGTTACCGCCTGAGCGCCTGACCGAAAAAAGCCGCCGGTCCTTGCGGACCGGCGGCTTTTTCGTGTTCGTCGTATCTCAGCGGTAGGCGTTCAACCGCCCGTCATCGGTCAGCAGATAGACCGTGCCACCCGCGACGACCGGCGGCAGGTATGCCGCCGCCTTCAGCTTGACAGCCGAGATCGTCTTGCCGGTGTACGGCGACAGGGTGATCAACTCGCGGTTCGACGCCGCGACGATCAGGCGGTCCGACGCCAGCACCGGGCCTGCATATTCGATCGGCTTGGTCTTCTTCTTCGGCTTCTCGAAGCGCGGCAGGCGGGTAACCCACTTGATCCGCCCGTCGGCGCGCGCCGCGCACACCACTTCGCCGTCGAGCGTGACGGCATAGACGTAATCGCCCGCCACCCACGGGGTCGAGATGCCGGCGAAGTTGCGTTCCCACACCCGCTGCCCGGTCGACAGGTCGATCGCCGCCATGCGGCCACCGTGGCCGATGGCGAACACCCGGCCGCGGTCGATCACCGGCGAGGCGTCGATATCGGTCAGCGCGTTCAGTGCCGTCGTGCGGCCCGTGCGCGACAGCGCGTCGGTCCACACCGTGCGACCGTTTTCAGCGCGCAGCGCGTTCAGCTCGCCGCTCGAATAGCCGACGACGATGGTGTCCTGGGCGTAGGCCGGGGCGCCGCCACCGAGCAGGCCGGCGGTCTCCACGGTGCCCGCGACGTTCCAGCGCGTCTCGCCCTTGTCGGTCGACAGCGCGAACAGCTGGTTATCCTGGGTCAGCGCATACAGCCGCCCCGGGGCCACCGTCGGCGCCCCGCGGAACGGCGTGCCCAGCGCGACCCGCCAGACCTCGGTACCGTTCGCCGCATCGAACGCCGCGACGACGCCGTAGCCGGTGGTCGCATAGACGCGGCCCTCGCCGTAGCTGACACCGCCGCCAAAGGCCGCGCGCCGGTCCTCGCCCTTGACGGTGATCGCCGCCTGCCACGCCTCGCGGCCAGTGCCGGCGTCGAAGGCGCGCACCGTCGCTTCGGTGTCCATGATATAGATCTTGCCGCCCGCCACCACCGGCGCGGCGTTCAGCCGGCGGGTGGCGTCGCTGCCCCGGCCGATCTGCACCGACCAGGCCTGGCTCAGCGTATCGGGCAGCTGCAGATGGCCCATCGATTTCGACGGTGAGCCGCCTGGTTGCGGCCAGTCGGCATTGGCCTCGGGCGGGGGCAGGCGGACGGGCACATCGGCGAGCTCGGCCTCGGCATCGATACGGGTTTCGAAATCCAGCACCGGCACGCGCTCGCCGACCGTCGGTGTCTTTGCCTTGCCGCCCTTCAGGAGGTTGCAGCCCGACAGGGCGAGGCCGAGCGCCAGCGGCACCGCGAGAACCGGATACGCCCGCATTACTTGACCTCCACGCCGAGCGATTCGGCCAGTTGCTGGGCGCGCCCACGCAGCGGCACCGAGAGTGTCTTGTCGGCCGCAATGCTGGCCAGCAGCGCGCCGGCCAGCTGCGGCTGGTTCGCCTTCAACCGCGCCGCCGCGGTCATCTCGCCCGCCACGCCGAACCAGGGGTTGCCGGGAACGCTGAGCGACTTCAGGCGGTCGATCACGGTCTGTGGCGGCAGGGCGTCGAACTGCAGCCGTATCGACTTGATGGTGGCAAGATCGCGGAACGGCTGCGGTTGCGCCGCATCGGCTGCGATCGCGTCATAGATCGCGACGGCGCGCGCACTATCGCCGGCGGTGGTTGCCGCGGTCGCCTGGGTCAGCTTTGCAAGCGTCGCATAGCCGTCGTTGCCGCCCGCCAGCTTCGCCAGCACCGGGGTCGCGGCGGGCAGGTTGCCAGTCTCAATCTTGCCGAGCGCGAGCGCGAATTCCTCGCCCTTGATACCCGCGGCCCGCGCCTGTTCGGCCCGCCACCACAGGAAACCGCCAAGCGCGACGAGAAGCAGGACGATGGCCGCGATCAGCCAGCGGCCCCAGCGCGCCCACAGCGTGTTCAGCTGGGCGCGGCGGTATTCCTCGTCGACTTCGCGGATGAAGCTGTCGTCGGTTGCGCCGGGAAGGAGGGCCAAGTGGGAAAGCTTTCGAAGACGGAACCGGAGCGCACCCTTAGCGGCAGGCGGGCGTCGGCGCAAAACATATGGATGGAAGCGTTAACTTCCCGCAACCGGGGGCACCTTCGCCGCATAGAGCTCGGCCTCGCCCGGAAAGCTGCGGTCGCGGACCGCGCCGGCATAGGCCGCGGCCGCCACGCCGATGCGCCCGGCGAAATCGTCGAAGCGGCGGACGAAGCGCGGGGTCCGTTCGAACATCCCCAGCATGTCATCGACCACGAGGACCTGGCCGTCGCAGGCGTTGGATGCGCCGATGCCGATGGTGGGGCAGGCCACCGCCGCCGTGATTGCCTGCCCCAGCGGCTCGACGACCCCCTCGACGACCATTGCGAAAGCACCGGCGTCGGCAACAGCCCGGGCATCGGCGAGGATCTTCGCAGCTTCCGCCTCGCTGCGCCCGCGCGCGCCATAGCTGCCAAGCACATTGATCGCCTGCGGGGTCAGGCCGACGTGGCTCATTACGGGCACGCCGCGCTCGACCAGGAACCGCACCGTCGCCGCCATTGCCGCGCCGCCCTCCAGCTTGACTGCCGCTGCGCCGGTCTCGTGCAGCACCCGCGCCGCGCTGGCAAAGGCCTGCTCCGGCGATGCCTCATAGGTGCCGAACGGCAGGTCGACGACGACGACGCTGTGATAGCTGCCGCGCACCACCGCAGCGCCATGCGCGCACATCATGTCGAGCGTCACGCGCACCGTGGTGTCGAGGCCATAGATCACCTGCCCCAGGCTATCGCCGACCAGCAGCAGGTCGCAGTGCGCGTCGAGCAGCTGCGCCATCCGCGCCGTGTAGGCGGTCAACATCACCAGCGGCACACCGCCCTTGCGCGCCGCCACGCCGGGCACGGTCAGCCGCTTCATCGGTGCGGGTGTCGGCGTGGCGCGGGAGGTCGCGGTGTCGAGGGTGAAGGTCGTGGACATGGCGCGGGTTTGCCCCAAATCGTGGCCGTCCGCTACTTGTCGCCGCCTTCCCGCCGCACTATACACATCGGAGGCACATCCGCGGAGTCGGCCATGGCGAGCGCAGCGTCCCGTTTCCACATTGTCCTGTCACCCGACGAGCGACGGGCGTGGACCGGAAATGCCGCCAAACTCGGCGTACCGACGTCCGAATATGTCCGTCGCGCCGTCGCGTCCTACAATGCCGGTGCCAATGACGATGAGCTGGAGCGGCTGGCCGGCCTCGCCGACGAAGCTGCCGCCGCCTCGGCCCGCATGTCGGCGATGATCGACCACGCCGTCGCCGCCGTCGACCGGCCGATCGACGAGGCGGGCATTCGCGCCCGTGCCGATGCCGAGGCCGCGCTGTGGGATTTTGATTCCGCCGTGCTTGATTTCCGCCCCGATCGGCGCGCCGCTCCGGCCGCATGAGTGTCGTCGACCGCATCTGGAACGGCCTCAAGGCCGTTATCCAGCTTGAAACCGACGTCGCCCGCCTGACCGCCCGCGTCGAACAGCTCGATGCCCGCGAACGCGAGACTCGCGAACGGCTGATTTACCTCGAGGGGGTGATCGCAGGCGCGCGGAGCCGCGCGGCACCGCGGCAGCTCGACGGGCCGGCCACCTAGGGTTCGAACCCGCGCGGGCTGGTCAGCAGGCGCTGGCAGATCATGTCGAGCACGTCGAGACTCTGGTATTCGACGACGACCGTGCCCGCCCACGGCCCTTCCTCGCCCGGTACGACGCGGATGACGGTGCCGAGCGCGTCCGCGACCGACGCCTCCAGCGCGGCAAGGTTGGGGTCGCGTGGCGTCGTCGTGCGCAGCCGGCCCCCGTCTGGCTTGACCTCGACATGCGCGCCCTTGCGGACCGCCGCCTCCATCTGACGCACCGACCAGCCCTCCTTCACCGCCTTTTCGGCGAGTGTGGCGGCGTCGGCATGGCCGATGATCGCGCGGGCGTGGCTGGCGCTAAGCCGGCCATCGATGACCATCTGGCGAATATCGTGCGGCAGCTCGAGCGTCCGCAACAGGTTGACGACATAGGGCCGCGACTTCCCGACCGCCGTGGCCACGGCCTCCAGCGTGTGGCCATGCTCGTCGATCAGGCGGCGATAGCCCTCCGCCTCCTCGATCGCATTGAGGTCGGCGCGCTGGACGTTTTCGATGATGGCAATCTCGAAGGCGGTGCGATCATCGAGCTCGCGCACCGTCACCGGCATCTCGTGCAGTCCCGCCAGCTGCGCCGCGCGCCAGCGCCGCTCGCCAGCGACGATTTCGTACCGGTCGTTGGCGACGGCGCGCACCAGGATCGGCTGCAGCACGCCGTGCTCGCGCATCGAACTGGCGAGATCGTCGAGCGCCGCCGCCTCGAAGCGCCGCCGCGGCTGGCCCGGGTTCGGCGCAATCCGCGCGATCGCGACGATGGTCGGCGCGCCCGGCGGCTGCGGCGTTGCGGTCGCCGCCGCAACCTCGTCCATCAGTGCGCTGAGCCCCCGCCCAAGCCCGGTCCTTCGCATCAAGCTGCTGCTTTCGTTGGGGTTTTGCGGGCGATAACTTCCCGCGCCAGTTCAAGATAGGCCTGGCTGCCGGAACACCGCAGGTCGTAGACGATGGCCGGCAGGCCGTGGCTTGGCGCTTCCGACAGGCGGACGTTGCGCGGCACCACGGTGTTGAAAACTTGTGCGCCCATGACGGCGCGAACGTCGGCGGCGACCGCTTCCGACAGACGGTTGCGGCGGTCGGCCATGGTCAGCACGACGCCGAGGATGCCGAGCCGCGGGTTCGGGCCCGATCGCACCCGCTCAACCGTGGCGAGCAACTCGCTCAGCCCCTCGAGTGCAAAGAACTCCGCCTGTAATGGTATCAATAATTTGTCGGCAGCGGTTAAGGCATTCAGCGTAAGTTGCCCAAGCGACGGCGGGCAGTCGATCAGCACCCAGTCATAAGGGTCGGCCGCGTCGAGCGCCGCCGCCAGCCGGTGCAGCCGCCGGTCGACCTCGATCAGCTCGACTTCCGCCCCCGACAGCGCCGAGGTGGCGGGCACGAGCGACAGGCCCGGTATGCTGGTCGGCACGGTCGCCTCGGCGATGCTCGCGCTCTCGCACAGCACATCGTAGGTGGTGCGCTTGCGCTGCGCCCGCCCGATGCCCAGTCCGGTCGAGGCGTTGCCCTGGGGGTCGATGTCGATGAGCAGGACACGCGCGCCGCTCGCCGCGAGCGCCGTCGCCAGGTTGATCGCGGTCGTCGTCTTGCCGACCCCGCCCTTCTGGTTGGCGACCGCGACCCTCATCGGCGTTCCACGTGAAACGCACGGACGATGCGCGCGTCGGGATTCGTAACGCTCGGGACGAGCTCGGCTTCAAAGCGGAACACCTGACGGGCTTCGGCCAGTTCGTTCGCCACGCTCGCGCCCTTGGGCAGCAGCCAGTGCGTATCCGGCGTGGCGAACCGTAACCCCCAGTCGAACAGCCGAACCAGCGGTGCGCACGCCCGCGCGCTGATGATGGCGGCAGGAAAGGCGTTGAGGGACTCCACCCGGGCATTGTGCACGGTCACCTCGGTGAGCGCCAGTTCGTCGGCGACCAACCGGAGGAATCCCGCCTTTTTGCCGGTCGATTCGACGAGGTGAACCGGACCCGCCCGCAACAGCGCTGCCACCAGCCCGGGAAAGCCGGCGCCGCTACCCAGATCGATCCAAACGCCGGGACGAGCGTATCGCACCAGTTGCGCCGAATCGGCGAAATGCCGCGTCCATACCTCCGGCAGGGTCGCCGGCCCGACCAGATTGAACCGCGCCTGCCACGTCGCCAGCAGATCGGCGTAGCGATCGAACTTCGCCATTGTAGTGTCCGGCACGCCAAAATCGGCCGCGAATGTTTCACGTGAAACAGTCACGCGGCGCGGCGGACATGGGCGAACAGGGCCGTTATCGCGGCGGGCGTTATGCCCGGCACACGCGATGCGGCCCCGATCGTCGCAGGCCGGGCCGCTGCCAGCCGCTGGCGCATCTCGGTCGACAGGCCACCGACGCGGGCGAAGTCGAGCGAGGCGGGTAGGGCCAGCGCCTCGTCCCGTCGGAAACGCTCGATATCAATGTCTTGGCGCGTCAGGTACGAGGCATAGCGGGCGTCCACGGCAACAACTTCCGCGATTCGCGGGTCGATGCTATCGAGTTCCGGCCATACCCGCTCGGCCGCGGCCCAGTCGACGTCCGGAAACCGCAGCCACTCGAACGCGCTGCGTTCAACGCCGTCTTGCCGCACGATAACGCCAGCTTCGGCAAGCCTATGCGGAGTCGCACATAAACGCTCCAGCAGCGCGCGCGCCGCAGCGAGCGCCGAAGCCTTGGCGTTAAAATCTGTTTCACGTGAAGCAGTGACCAGTCCAAACGCAATCCCGGCGGGCGTCAGCCGCTGGTCGGCATTATCGGCGCGCAGCCGGAGCCGATATTCGGCGCGCGATGTGAACATTCGATAGGGCTCACTGGCGCCCTGCGTGACCAGATCGTCCAGCATGACCCCCAAATACGAGTCGGCGCGATCGAATACCGCTTCGAACAGTCCGGAAGCTGCCCGCGCCGCATTAAGGCCGGCGACCAGGCCCTGCGCCGCTGCTTCTTCGTAGCCGGTAGTGCCGTTGATCTGACCCGCGAGCCACAAGCCGGGGTGGTCGAGTGCGCGCAGCCCTGGCGTCAGTGCGCGCGGATCGACATGGTCGTACTCGACGGCATAGCCTGGCCGCACCATCCTGGCCCGTTCCAGTCCGGGAATCGTTGCCACCAACGCCGCCTGTACATCAGCCGGTAGCGAGGTCGAAATGCCGTTAGGGTAGATGGTGCTGTCGTCCAGCCCCTCGGGCTCAAGGAAGATCTGATGGCTGTCGCGGTCGCCAAAGCGCATCACCTTGTCTTCAAGGGCTGGGCAATAGCGTGGTCCCTGCCCCTCGATCCGCCCGGCATACATCGGCGCGAGGTGAAGGTTGGCACGGACGATCGCGTGCGTGGCGCTGGTCGTGCGTGTGACAGCACATGGCAGCTGCGGCAGACGCGTTCCACGTGGAACACCGGACATCGAAAACGGCTCGTCGTCGCCGTGCTGCCACTCGAGACGCGCCCAGTCGATCGTGCGGCCGTCGAGCCGTGGCGGCGTGCCGGTCTTGAGCCGCGCCATCGGCAGGTCAAGGTTTCGCAGAGCCTGCGCCAGCCCGCTTGCGGACCTGGCCCCGTGGCGGCCGCCCGCGGTCGTCGCATCGCCGATGTGCATAAGGCCGGCAAGGAACGTGCCCGTCGTGATCACAGTGCTCGTCGCCTCGATCGGGCCGACCGAAGTGGCCACCCCAGCGACGCGCTCGCCGTCGAGGATCAAGCCTTCTGCGGCCGCTTCGATGATCGTCAGCTCTGGTTGCTGCGCCAGCAATGCCGCCATTGCGCCGCGGTAGCGTTTGCGGTCGCACTGGACGCGTGGCCCCTGCACTGCTGGCCCCTTGCGGCGATTTAGCAGGCGGTACTGGATGGCCGCAGCATCGGCCGCACGCCCCATCAGGCCATCAAGCGCGTCGATTTCGCGGACGAGGTGACCCTTGCCCAGCCCACCGATAGCCGGGTTACACGACATCTGGCCGGTGTCGTCCAAAGACAGCGTGACCAGAGCGACACGCGCGCCGGTACGCGCCGCGGCGGCAGCGGCCTCGCATCCGGCGTGTCCGGCACCGATGACAACAACGTCGTAGGGCATGATGGCCCGATAGTCGAAAGCGCAGGTTATTTCACGTGAAACATTCCGGCGCGTTTCACGTGAAACACTATTTCCCTATGCAAAAACGGGCGAAAACCTGGTCGAGAACATCCTCCACGCCGACCGCACCGGTAATGGTGCCCAGGGCTGCGGCGGCGGCGCGCAGCGATTCCGCACGCAGCACCGGGTCGGTCGCACTCGCCTGATGCAGGTCGTCAAGCGCCGCGATGCACGCCGCGCGGTGCCGCTGCCGCCCAAGGATCGGCGGCTCGTCGGGGCGAACGGCGCGGCGCGCCCAATCGGTCAGCCAAGCGGTCAGCGTGTCGATGCCCTCACCCGTCCGATTCGACACGGCAAGGCCGCCACTGTTCCACGTGAAACAATCGATCTTCGTGCGGACGGCTATGCCGGTCGCCGGGGCCTCGCCCTCGCACCATAGAGAGAGCACCAGATCGGCAGCCTCGGCGCGGGCACGGGCGCGCGCGATTCCCTCGGCTTCGACCGGGTCGGCGGACTCCCGCAAGCCCGCCGTATCGACCAGCGTAACCAGGATACCGCCGAGATCGAGCCGCACTTCGACAGCATCGCGCGTCGTACCCGCGTGCGGTGACACAATTGCGGCCTCGCGCCTTGATAACGCATTGACCAGGCTAGACTTTCCAGTGTTCGGGGGTCCGCTGACGACGATCGTCAAGCCGTCGCGCAGCGTCGTGCCGCGCGGTGCGTCGGCGACGGCGGATTGCAGCTCGGCGATCAGACGGGCCAGCGTCGCTGCGGCCCTGGGGTCGGGCGCGACATCGTCCTCGGCCTCGGCGAAGTCGAGCCCGGCCTCGGCATCGGCGCGGAGGTCGAGGATCGCCGCGCGCCAGTCCTCGACCTGTTTGCGCGCCGCGCCGCTCGACTGTGCCAGCGCCGCCCGCCGTTGCGACTCGGTTTCGGCAGCGACCAGGTCGGCCAGACCTTCCGCCTGGCTCAGGTCGATGCGACGGTTGTCGAAGGCGCGGCGGGTAAATTCGCCGGGCTGCGCCGGGCGTAATCCCGGGACCCCCCCGAGGCTGTCGAGCAGCGCCGCGACGACCGCCGGGCCGCCGTGCACGTGGAATTCGGCAACGTCTTCGCCGGTCACGCTGGCAGGGCCGGGAAAGGCAAGAACCAGTGCGCGGTCGATCAAGGTCGAACCGTCGCGCAAGGCTCGCAGTGTCGCAATTCGCGGGCCTGGCACCGGGCCGGCGAGCGCCGCCAAGGCCGCGAAAGCGCCGGCTCCCGAGACCCGCACGACCGCCACGCCCGCCGGCAGCGCGCCCGACGACAACGCGAAAATCGTGTCGGGCAAGCGGCTTAGCTGCCGCCGGGCTTCAGCGCCGTCGACCAGAAGGCATTGCGCCATTGCTCCAGGCTGTCGGTGATGCCGGGCATCCAGGTTCGCGCCACCTTCTCGAAATCGGCGGGCGACAGGCCGTCGGTGATCGTCGTCTTCATCCGCTCGAGATAGAGATCGTGCAGCGGCGTGAGGTCGGGCAGGCCGAGAAAGGCGCGCGCTTCCTGCGGGCTGCAATCGATGTCGAAGGTGATCTTCATGGGCGGGAGTGTAGCGCGCTTGCCGACCTGCGCCAACGCTGCTGGCGTTCACGCCCTGTTCCGGCTAGCCTTGGTGCGATGGCGAGTCTTGCCCCGCTTCCGCTCTGCGCGACGGACGTCTGCCGCGGCGTCTCGCGCCTGCTGTTCCGCTCGGGCGTGACGCCGCTTGCCGAGGTTGCGCTTGGCAACGGCCGCCGGGCCGATCTGCTCGGGCTCGACCCGCAGGGGCGGATCACGCTGGTCGAGGTCAAGGTGTCGATGGCCGACCTGCGGGGCGATCTCAAATGGCCGGACTATCTCGACTTTTGCGACCGCTTCTTCTGGGCCGTGCCGGCCGGCTTTCCGCTCGGTCCCTTCGAAGAGCCGTGGTTCCGGCCGGAGCGTTGCGGGCTGATCGTCGCCGATCGCTGGGACGCGGCGGAGCTTCGCCCCGCGCCGTGGGTGCCGCTGGCCCCGGCGCGGCGCAAGGCGGAGACGTTGCGCTTTGCCAGGCGGGCGGCGCAGCGGCTGCTGATCGCGTCCGATCCGGGCGCGGCGGTGGTCGAGCTGGAATAGCCCGGTTCGTCCCGCGCCCGGCACGGTCCGGCGGGCGGTGGAGCGAATCGCGGATCGCCGGCGTTATGACCCTTCGAGACCGTAACCGAAGGAGCGAATCCATGCGTTCGACCACCATGATTCTTGCCGCGCTGCTGATCGGCACGGCCGCGTCGGCCCAGGCACCGGCGGCTGCGCCGGCCGCGTCCGTGGCCGATCAGGTCAAGGCAGGAGCAACGATCTACGACCCGGCGGGCACCGAGGCGGCGACGATCGAATCGGTCGCCAACGGGCTGGTCGTGGTGTCGACCGGCACCAACAAGGTGACGCTGCCGATTGCGTCCTTCGCGCCCGGCGCCAAGGGTCCGGTGGTCTCGGTAACCCGGGCGCAGCTCGACGCGGCCGCCGTGCAGGGCAAGGCCCAGGCCGATGCCGCGCTCGCAACCGCCCTGGTCGCGGGTGCGCCGGTGAAGGGCAGCGGCGGCAACGCGATCGGCACGGTCAAGACCGTCGCCACCCCCAACGTCGTGCTGTCGACGGCGAAGGGTGACGTCGCGGTGCCGAAGGCGGCGTTCAGCGCCGGGCCGGGCGGGCTGGTCGTGGCGATGACCGCGAGCGAGTTCGATGCCGCGACGGCGGCGGCCCAACCGAAGTAGGCGCGAGGCGTGATGGGTCGGCGGGATTGCCGCCGACCCGTCGCATCACCTTGGGGAACGCTTCGCCAGGATCCGCTGCAATGTGCGGCGATGCATC
Source organism: Sphingomonadales bacterium (assembly GCA_038210595.1). Taxonomy (GTDB): domain Bacteria; phylum Pseudomonadota; class Alphaproteobacteria; order Sphingomonadales; family Sphingomonadaceae; genus Glacieibacterium. Next base: position 110,889 of record JBBQWN010000005.1, read on the forward strand.
TTCAGGCGGCGCGCGGTTTCGCTGACATTGCGCTCGCAGAGTTCGTAGACGCGCTGGATATGCTCCCATCGGACGCGGTCGGCCGACATCGGCTCGGCCAGTGCGGCGGGGCGCGTACCGGGCTCCGCTTCGAGCGCGCGGACGATATCCTCGGGGTCCGCCGGCTTGGCGAGATAGTCGACCGCGCCCGCCTTCACCGCCGCGACGGCGGTGGCGAGGTTGCCATAGCCGGTCAGCACGACGATCCGCATCGACGCGGCCAGCCCGCGCAGCTCGTCGACGAGGTCGAGGCCGTTGCCGTCGCCCAGGCGCAGGTCGACGACGGCGTGGCTGGGCGTCCGCTCGCGCATGAACGTGCGGGCCTCCTCCAGACTGGCGGCGGCGCGGACGCCGAAGCCGCGGCGTTCTAGTGTCAGCGCCAGGCGCGCCCGGAACGGGCCGTCGTCGTCGACGATCAGCAGGTCGCCGGTGTGGGTTTCGACAGGTGCAGCTGTGGCCATCATTGCTTCCTTCAAGCCGGCATAACGCCGGCGTCCTCGATCTGGGCTCGGGACCAGCGCGCGTTGACCTGCGCGCCGCCGCCCGGCCGGTTGGCGAAACGCAGCCGGCCGCCGGTGCGCTCGATCAGTGTGGTGGCGATGAAGATGCCGAGCCCGGTGCCGCCCGACGTCGAGCGCGACGGGCCGAGATCGGGTTCGCCGAGCCTGGGCAACAGGCTTTCGGCAAAGCCCGGGCCATCGTCGCTGACTTCGACCAACACCGCCTTGCCGTCGCTGCGGGCGCTGAGATCGACCGCCGAGCCGGCGTGACGCACGGCGTTGTCGACAAGATTGGCGAGGCCGTGGAGCAGCTCCGGTGTGCGGCGGACCACCGGCAGGTCGGCGCCGGCGCGGACGTGGATCGGAACGCGGGCCGGGCCCTGCGAGGCGACAACTTCGTGGAGCAGCGCAGCGAGCGACAGGCGCGGCATCGGCTCCTCCGCCTCGGCGCGCCGGGCGATGCCGACCAGGATGGCGCGGCTGCGCGCCGCTTCTGCGTCGAGCAGCCGGACGTCCTTGCCGTGGACAGGATCGTCGCCGAGTGCCTCGACCAGGTCGCGGGCGATCAGCGTGATGGTGCCGAGCGGGCCGCCAAGCTCGTGGGCAGCGGCGGCGGCCAGCGCGCCGAGCGCCGCCATCCGCGTCTCGCGGTCCAGCGCCGCCTCGGTCGCCACCAGCGCCCGCGCCCGGCCCCGCGATTCGGCCGAAACCAGCCAGACATAACCGCCGAGAAAGATCATCGCGATGACCACCGCGACCCCGGCGCCGAAACCATAGAGGCGCGGCAGCCGCGGCGGCTCGCCGAGCCACGGCAGCGGCATCGCCCAGTGCCAGAGCAGGAACAGGATGGCGATCGCCATCGCCACCAGCGCCGCCATCGCGCGGGCCGGCAGCAGCGTCGCGGAGATCGTCACCGGCACCACCAGCAGGATCGCGAACGGATTTCCGATGCCGCCGGTCAGGTACAGCAGCACGCCCGCCTGGACGAGATCGAAGGCGAGATGGAGCAGCACCGCATTGCCCTGCAGCCGCGCCTGTCGCGGATACAGCGTCGCCAGCCCGATGTTGAGCACGGCTGCCGCCGCGACCGCCGCCACCAGGCTGGGCCAGTGCAGCGGAAAGCGCAGGTAAAGGCCGACATAGACCAGCGTCGCGAGCTGCCCGCCGATGGCGATCCAGCGCAAGGATACCAGCGTCCAGACGCGAACGCCGGGCCGGTCGAGCGCGGCCGCGACGAGCGAGGGCGACGGCTTCATGAGC